>JAFUYT010000016.1 GCA_017470425.1 Bacteroidaceae bacterium
CATCAAGAAACAGATACTGAAACCCAAGGATCGGGAGAAGTCAGACAAGTTCTTCAACTATCCATATCAGGCTCTGGAAGAAGCAGTTGTCAATAGCCTATATCACAGAGACTGGACGATTCGTGAACCAGTTGAAATAACAGTTGAGCCTGAGCGCATATCCATTCTCAGTTTCTCAGGTCCCAACCACACTATTCCTATGGAGGCGGTACAAAAGGGTATGTCGCTACGTTCACGACGCTACCGTAACCGCAGACTGGGCGAGTTCTTGAAAGAGTTAGACCTTACAGAAGGCCGAGCAACTGGCATCCCCACTATCCAGGAGGAACTTGAGGCGAACGGTTCACCTCAGGCTACAATCGGAACAGATGAGGAAAGAACTTACTTCCTTATCGACATCCCATGTCACCCCTATTTCATCAATAAGGCAATAGCGATAGATACGATTGGCGTAAAAGATGGCGTAAAAAGTGGCGCAAAAGACGGTGATGTCACCAAAGATGTCACCAAAGATGTCACCAAAGAACTTACAGATAGGCAAAGAGTTATTATCGAAATGATCAGAGAAGATGCTTATGTGACAACTTATGAAATGTCACAAAAGACAGGCGTTGTAACAAGAACCGTCAAACGTGACTTAGAATATCTGCAATCTGCAGGCATCATTATCCGTATAGGTGGACGTAAAGACGGACACTGGGAGGTACTTATCAGCATAGAAGGTAGCAACAAGTAAATGGCAATCTGCTGTTTTCCCGCTTATAAATCAGCATAAAAATAGTATCCTATTTGTACCACAACCTTGTAACTTACTGATATACAGCAGCGGTGAATTTTGAGGAGGTCAAGTAAGCGGCAGGCAGTACAGAAAAGGAATCCGTGCAACCAGAGGTTGCACGGATTCCTTTTTTCTTACTTACTGGGAATCGCGTGATCTGCGAGCCTCGCCAGGCGTGATTCCAAATTTCTTCTTGAAGGTGGCCGAGAAATGGGAGACATTCTTAAAGCCCACATCGAAGCACACATCTGAAACACGCCGTCCCCGCTTGAGCAATTCCACGGATGCGCGCAGTCGTCGGTCCGTCAGCCAGCGCTCAGGCGACAGCTCGCTCATCTTCTTGAAATCTCGCTTAAAAGTAGATAGGCTGCGCCCTGATGCACTGGCGAACTCACTCATAGACATATCGCACCTGAAGTTCTTCTCCATGAAGTCCTGCAGGTCGATTTTCTGGGATTGGTGGTTGAGCATTGAGTCGGCCATATTGATCGGGTGTCTCTGATGAATATTGGGTGACACAGGAGGGGAGTGTCTCACCTTGCGCTGCAAAGATACACGATTCAAAAGCACCCGCGTTTGTTTTACGGGTCAATTTTGTGTTTGGGCACGTTTTTATGATGAAAATGTGTAGTTTAGGGGCTTTTGGAAACATTTTACAAAGAAAAAAGGCAAAGAAAAGGGACTGTTTCACGGAAAATCATTACCTTTGCGGGCAAACAGACGATATAAATTCAAGTCTATGAAACGTTTTGCTTTTAAAATGTTCCTCAAGCCGGGGTGCGAGGAGGAATACGAGCGGCGTCACGCCGCACTGTGGCCAGAGCTGAAAAAAGGAATCAAGGAGGCTGGCGTAGGCAACTACAGCATCTACTGGGACCGCGACACGAACATCCTCTTCGGCTACCAGGAGATTGAGGGTGAGCAGAGCTCACAGGACATGGGTGCCGACGAGACGACCAAGAAATGGTGGGCTTACATGAAGGATATCATGGAGACCAACCCCGACAACAGTCCTGTCACCATCCCCATCCGGGAGGTGTTCCACCTGGATTAATGACAGGAACTTTCCTCACGTATTTCCGCCCACCGGCGTGCTCACCTTGAAGCGGAGCTCGCGGGCATCGAAGGTGATGCCCGGCCCCGAGAAGAAATGAGGGAGGGCGCCGCTGGCGGCCAGCTCGGCGGGAGAGCCTATGAGGAGACTCCCGTGAGCGACGTTGTCATCTTCCTTGCGCATCAGCCAGAGCCGGTCAGCCGTTTGCAAGGCCAGCTCCACATCGTGGGTGGAGAGGAAGATGGTCTTTTGCATCTCATGGGACAGGCGCCGCAGCAACAACATCGTCTCGACCTTCGAGGGGAAGTCCAGGAATGCCGTGGGCTCATCGAGGAAGATGACGGGTGTCTGCTGTGCCAGTGCCTTGGCGATCATCACCTTCTGACGTTCGCCGTCAGAGAGCGTGTGGATCATCCGGTGGGTCAGTGGTGCGATGCCCACCTGGCTGATGGCCTCGTCAATGGCTGTTTCATCGGCCGCCTCCAGTTTCCCCCAGAAGCCAGTGTAGGGACTGCGCCCCATCGCAATCATCTCGCGCACGCGCATACCTCTTATATTAGGGCGTTCCGTGAGGACGACACCGATGCGAGTGGCCAGCTCCTGGGCAGAGAATGTCGCCAGGGACTGGCCATCCAACAAGATGTCACCCGCCAAAGGCGGCTGGAAGGCAGAGAGGGTGCGCAGCAGCGTACTCTTCCCCGCCCCATTAGGCCCCAGCAGGCAGGTGAAGTCACCTGCCTGCAGATGGGCTGAGATGTCGCGGGCTACCACCCGCAGCCCGTGGCGGGTGCGGTAGCCGGTGGTGAGATGTTGCAGCTGGATGTCCACGGCGGAAGGGGCTACTCGCTTATTCTATCTGATGGCAGTAGTTGACGCCGAGGCGGTCGTACAGCTTGAGCATCCGGGGCAGGCGAGCCTTGAAGTTCTCGAAGTCCTTCTGCTCGGAACGGCACCACTGCACCTCGCTGATGGCGTCCAGACGCGGCAGGAGCATATAGAACACGTGCTCAGGATAGCCGACGTACTCGCACCAGAGGTTCACCTGCGGGCCGAGGATGTATTTCTGCTCCTCGTCGGAAAGCTGGTCGGGGATGAGGGGCTCGAAACCATAGACCTTCGAGACAGGAAGGTAGCCGCCGATGCCGAGGGGCTGTCCCCACTGGTCCTTGAGCTGGTAGTAATCAATGTAGCAGTAGTCCGTGGGGGTCATGATGACACGGTGGTGCTGCCGGGCCGCTTCGATGCCGCCGTTGATGCCACGCCAGCTCATGACGATGCCACCCTCGGTGAGTCCGCCCTCAAGCACTTCGTCCCATCCGATCATGTCGCGTCCGCGCTCCTTCAGGAACTGCTCCATCTCGTGGTTGATCCACGTCTGCAGCTGGTTCTCGATGCTGTGCTTGCCGTCGTCCTTCAATCCCAGCTCCCGGGCCTTGGCCTGACACTTGGGGCAGTTCTTCCAACGCGACTTGGGACACTCGTCGCCACCGATGTGGATATACTTGGAGGGGAACACATCGCAGAGCTCGCCGAAGACAGTCTTCAGGAAGGTCATCGTCTCGGGATTACCCGCGCAGAGCACCTCGTGGCTCACGCCCCACTGTTCCCATACGGGATAGGGGCCGCCCGTGCAACCGAGGTTCGGATAGACGTGCAGGGCCCCCATCATGTGACCCGGCATGTCGATCTCGGGAATCACGTTGATGTAGCGTTCTGCAGCGTAGTTCACGATCTCACGACACTGCTCCTGGGTGTAGTAGCCGCCGTAGCGCTGACCGTCATAGATGCCGCTGTTGCGCCCCAGCACCGTCTGGTTTCTCACACTACCCTTCTTGGCCAGCTCGGGCAGCGCCTTCACCTCGAAGCGCCATCCCTGGTCTTCGGTGAAATGCCAGTGGAACTGGTTGCAGCCGTGCAGGGCCATCAGGTCCAGATATGTCTTGATGGTCTCGACGGAGAAGAAGTGGCGCGCGCAGTCGAGGTGGGCGCCGCGATAGACGAAGCGGGGCTCATCCTGGATCTGCACGTAGGGGAAGAATAGACCCTCTTCCCGCTCCCCCGTTAGGGAGAGAGCCTCACTGCGTTCGTTTGCTGCACGCAGCTCCTCCCCTCCCTGACGGGAGGAGGTGGGTCTGATGGGCAGGCTCTTGCGCAGGGTCTGTGCTGCGCGGAAGAAGCCTATGGGCTGGCGGGCCTGAATGAGGATGCCGCTCTTGTCGATGGTGATAGCGTAGGCTTCCTGCTGCTGTTCCGTGAGCGCGGGAGCCTGGGTTCCCTTCTTGTTCTTCTTGGCTTTCTTGTCTGCCGGGAATCCCAGCACCAGCCGAATGGCAGCCTTCTTGTCCTGCGGTGTCATCTGGAGATGGACACCCGTCAGCTCCTCCACCCAGCGGTGCAGGAACTGCGCATTGCGTGCGACCTCCGGGTTGCCGGCATCGTAGGCGATGCCCATGCCCGATTGCAGAATGAAGAACTGGCTGTCATCGACCGTCACGCTCTTGGGCTGCGGGATGATGCCGTAGTCGGCGCGCTGCGCGTGCAGGAGGAGCGGAGCGCAGAGCAAGAGGAAACTAAAGAGGATCTTTTTCATCGTGAGGAAAGTTTTAAAAGGTTTTGCGTGGCAAAGATAAGGAATCTTTTTGATACAGCAGCAAGAAGACGGCATAAATATTGTCTGAAGACAGAAATCCCCGCCGGAAAGCGTGTACTTTCCGGCAGGGATATGATCAATCGGCTTGCAGCTGACGGGCTGCAATCACTTGTGACTTATTCGACTTCCACGTAGTCACCCGTAGGCTCATCGCATGCGTTGAGCACGAAGAAGGAGACGATGAACATGAACTCCGTCACAACCTCTGCAAAGAAGACGCCCACGAAGCAGGCGCAGACGCCCAACAGGGCTATGCCCACCATCGTGAGGCCCATGAGGAAGAGATCCCAGAAGGTGCCACGGGTAATCTCCCAAGAGCGCTTGAAGGCCTCCGTGAAGGAAGCACCCTGCGTGGCTGCGAGCAGCGGAGCATACCACAGGCGAACACCAATCCAGATACCAGGAAGGATGCAAAGGCAGGTACCGATACCCACGATGATGCCGTAGCAGAGCTCCACGCAGAAGAAGATAGCCAGCTGGTTGAAATCCACCTTGAACGCCTCGCTGAGTGACTCATAGGGACGGCCGTTCTTGTAGGCGTTGACATAGAGGTTCAGCAGGACATAGCCCAGATAGACAATCAGCAGAGCGGCAATGATGCCTTTCACCGGATTGAAGGAGATGGCGGTGGCGTAGGCCTCCATGAGGGCGGCATTGTCGCCGAGGCTGGCAGCCTCCATGAGAGAGTCGGTATCTACATCGACCAGGAAATTACTCAGGATGCTGTTGAAGATGGACAGCAGCACAAACAGGGGCCAGTGTTTTACGGCGAGGTCCCACGCGCGGGAGACGATGTCTCCGATGACGATTTTCTTCATATTTTTTATTTTAGGGGTTATTATTTAGCAGATGGGCAACAGATTGCGGACGATGCCCCAGGCAAGGGCGACGCAGAGCATCACAAAGGCGGCTTGCGACGAGAACGCGCGGCGCCACAGCCACCACGCCCCCGCAAGGGGTACTCCGAGGAACAAGCCCGGATTCAGCCAGAAGGCTTCAGCCACCTGCCCATGCAGGAGAGCCAGCGCCATACGCTGGGCACCGCAGAAAGGGCAGTCGAGACCCGTAAGCCAATGGAAGGGGCAGATCAGCATGTCAAGATGTCAAAGGGTTATCATTCTCGTGATTTCCTGTGCAAAGTTACACGAAATTGTCCAAACAGCCAAAACACAGCGCCGAAATCTGTCAAAAGACTTTCAAAAGTTTATTTCTCGTCAAAAGGCAGGAGGGAGAAGCGTTCGGGGAGAGCCGCCAGGAAACGGCGCGTGACCTCGAAGCTGCGGTCGGCCATCTCGTCCCAGAAGTTGAAGTACTGCTGGATGTGCTCGTCGGCTCCGGGCGTGTCACTGAGGACGCGGAAGCTGACGAAGGGCGTCTGCAGCAGGAAGCACGTCTGTGCGATGGCCGCGCTCTCCATATCCACCGCCAGCGCCTCCGGGAACTGCGCCTTGATGGCATCCAGCTGGGCGCGGTCACTGATGAACTGGTCGCCAGAGCAGATGAGGCCGGGCTTGACGGGAAATGGAGAATTCAATGCTGCCTCCACGAGCTCCTGCTCCGCACGGAAGCGGGCGGGGAGACCCTGCACCTGACCAGGCTCGCAGCCGGGGATGCTGACATCGTGGTAGGCCACCTGCGTGCTCACCACGACATCCATCACGTGAAGACCGGCATCAATGCCGCCGGCACATCCCGTGGAAATGACACAGTCGGGGGCATAGCGACGGATGAGGGTGGCGGTGCCAACGGCAGCGTTGACCTTCCCGATACCGCATTGCAGAAGGATGAGGGTGTTGTTGCCGAGGCGCCCGCAGACGAAGTTGTAGCGGCCGTCCTGTTCCGTGTGTGCATCGGCCAGCAGCACCGTGAGCTGTTCGTGCTCTTTCGTCATGGCCGAGAGGATTCCGATTTTCATAAGTTTGTCTTGTCCTTGAAGGGTTGATTTGGGTGCAAATATAGATAAATGTAGCGAAATATAAGCCAGTCCGATAAAGAATTTAAGTTTTCTTTAGAGGAAAGGTACAATAAAATGCCGCGAAAGACGAAAAAAAGAAGCGGAAAAATAAAAATACCGCGCTTTTGGCGGGCTTTTCAGAAAAAAGCACTATCTTTGCGCAACCTTTAACCGCGATTGCCTTATGCTCCAGATTCGTTGCAAGAACAACGGCGTCACGAAGAGTTTCCCCGAGGGTGCTTCTTTGTTAGATGTCTATCAAGAGTTTGCTGAAGATCTCCGGATGGAGTTCCCCGTCATCTCTGCCAAAGTGAATAACACCTCGCAAGGTCTCAAGTTCAGACTCTTCCAGAACCGCGATGTGGAGTTCCTGGATGCCCGCTCCGGCTCGGGACACCGCGTCTATGTGCGCTCGCTGTGCTTCGTCCTCTACAAGGCGGCCACCGACCTCTTCCCCGGCAGCAAGCTCTTCATCGAGCATCCGCTGTCACGCGGCTACTACTGCAACTTCAAGAAACGCGGCGGCGAGGCGCTCAGCGAGCCTGATGTGCAGCGCATCTGCGAGCGGATGCAGGAGATCATACGCCTCGACATGCCCTTCCGCCGCTTCGAGGCCACCACGGAAGAGGCCGTGCGCGTCTTCACCGAACGGGGCTTCACCGACAAGGTCAAGCTCTTCGAGACCAGCGGACAGATCTACACCGATTATTATATGCTGGGCGACACCGTCGATTACTACTACGGTCCCCTCGTGCCCTCGGCAGGCTACCTGCAGGTCTGGGGGCTGGAGCACTATCAGGACGGCCTGCTCCTGCGCGTTCCCGACAAGGAGAACCCCATGCAGCTGGCCCCCAAGGTGGAGCAGCCCCGCACCTACGCCATGTTCGCCGAGAAGGTGCGCTGGGACATCATCATGCGCCTCTCCAACGCCGGCGACGTGAACAAGGCGATTCTCAAGGGGCACGCCTCGGAGCTCATCCAGGTGAGCGAGGCCCTGCAGGAGAAAAAGATCGTCAAGATTGCCGAGGAGATCGAGCAGCGCTTCTACGACCATGAGCATCCCGTGCGCCTCGTCCTCGTCACCGGTCCCTCCAGTTCCGGCAAGACCACCTTCTGTAAGCGCCTCTCCGTGCAGCTGATGGCATGTGGTCTGCGCCCCATGTCCTTCTCCACCGACGACTATTTCGTCAACCGCGTCGATACGCCCCGTCTGCCCGACGGCAGCTATGACTTCGACAACATCCGTGCCGTCGATTGCGAGCTTCTCGAAGACCACCTCACCCGCCTCATGGCAGGGGAGCGCGTCGAGGTGCCCGAATACAACTTCACAACCGGCAAACGCGAGTTCAACGGCAAGCGGCTCCGGATGCAGAACGACAGCATCCTGATCATCGAAGGCATCCACGCCCTCAACCCGCTGCTCACTGAGCGCATCGCCGACTCCATGAAGTTCCGCATCTTCATCTCCGCCCTCACCAACGTCTCCCTCGACGACCATAACTGGATTCCCACGCAGGACAACCGCCTGCTACGCCGCATCATCCGCGACTACAACAAGGGAGCCTTCACTGCCCAGCAGACCATCAGCCAGTGGAAGAACGTCTGCGATGCCGAGGAACGCTGGATCCTGCCTTTCCAGGAGAACGCCGACGTGATGTTCAACTCGGCCTTGAACATCGAGTTCGCCGTCCTGCGCACCCACGCCGAGATCATCCTGGCCTCCGTGCCCCGCAACTGTCCCGAGTACAGCGAGGCACACCGTCTTCTGAAATTCATCCACTACTTCATCCCCATCAGCGACAAAGAGATACCGCCCACGTCCATCATGCGTGAGTTCGTAGGCGGCTCCAGTTTCAAATACTGATGCGGGAATCTTCCTATTGCATCGCCTCGAAGTCCGCGAGCTTCTTCAGGTAGTAAGCGCGCAGGTCAGCCCAGCGGTAGTAGGGATGTTGCGTCGTGGGCACGGGCAGCGTCATCTCCCGTTCGTTGAGCAGCGCCTTGACGAGGATGTCACCATCGGGGACGGTCATGTCCACCGGTCCCTTGGCTTTCTTCGGGCGGTAATAGATGAGCTGGATGTTGCAGGCCATGGGGAAGATATTGTAGTTGCGCCACACCGCATCCAAGTCATCAAGGTTCTCAACGCGGGCACCACACGTGCCCAACTCCAGCAGACATGCCAGCGGCATGACGCAAACCTCGTGACCGAAGCGCAGGACAGCCTGCGTGCGGGTGATGGTGTCGGCTGTGGCAATCATGTTCTTCAGCAGCTCCGCCTGGCTGAACGGCATCACGCCGTCGGTCTGCGGGGCATGACCGTAGCTGAGGTACCAGTCGATGTTCTTGATGCGCCAGAGGTCATACAGCTCCTCACTGGTGAAGAGCGAGAGGAGGTCGATGTCCGTCTCATGGCTCTGCATGTTGGAGGCGACGTAGAAGAGCTGCCGCATGAAGCCACGGGCATCGATGCTATCCTGTGTCCACGCGGGGTCGTTGAAGAGTACACCCATGAGGCGCTCGGGATGTGTCAGCCGCTGCCGGTACTCCTGCCCGTACTTGCCGCCCTTGCGGTTGGCATCGCGCAGGCTCCGGGGCCAGTCGGCATTCAGATAGTACTGGAAGGACTCACTGACATCGTTGTGGAAGCGGGCGGTGGGATTGGCGGCAGCCAGCTCCTCGCACTCTGCCTCCATCGAGAGGATGCAGCGGATGACGACGGTGCTGCGGGCATCAATAGGCACGTTCTTCTGCTTGAAGATCTCGGGGAAGTGCTCCGCCATACGACGTCCGATGCCGTGATGCTGGCGCTCGCCGACGGTCGTCAGCTCGCCCAGGCGCTTGTACGTCGTCTTGTAGAAGCGCTCCAACTGCTGCAGAGTCTCCTCGCCCTTGTCCGACAGCTTGCCGGCAGCGCGGCTGCGCTGCAGCACTGTGATGGCATTCTTATACTCCCAGTCACCAATCAGCCAACGGGCACCGTGGCGTCCGTAGTGGTTCATGAAGAATGGCACATAGCCTTTGGGAGCCGGCGTCAGCGCCTCGGTGGCTGGATGATTGTCGTAGTCGAGGTAGTTGCTGGCACAGAGAAAACGGTTCGCCGCAATCTCCTCGCGTGCCGTGCGCTGCGCGAAGAGAGGCAGGGTGATGAGTTGCGCGGCGACAACCATCAGCCAGAGAGATGTCCTTTTCATTTGATCATTCATTATATATATTGTTCAATCTTTCAATTACCATTATACAGCAACGTGCCATCGGCAGCCAGTCCCTCTGCCTGCACGATGATGGCCGACGGCTTGCTACCCGTAAAGAGCTGGATGCGGGCACGCCCTTTGGCATCCAGTTGCAAGGCAGGATTCCAATAGAGCGTGCGGCGATAGTCGCGCGTGCTCTCCGAGGGCGGGCTGAGTCGGTAGTTAGGACTGTAGAAGTCTTCTGCCACCGAGAAGCCCGGCAGGATGTAGCGCCGGTCGCGGTAGGTGTAGCGTTGTGTCTCGTCGGCCGCCTTCCGCAGGTCGATGGTCACGCGCGGCATGTTCTCCTCCGTGAAACGCTCGTCGGGTAGCCTCGGAGCGTAATCGGTGTAGATATAGACGCTGTCGAGGTTATAAAGATAGTTGTAGTCGTTGATGCGGGCGATCGGGATGTTAAACGAGATGTTGCGACCGTTGTAGCGAGGCTCCACGAGATAGGGATTGTTACTGTTCATATCCCCCATATAGCAGCGCGCCAGAGCATTCGTGAAGGCGATACGCCCCTCATACCATCCCATCATAAAACCCGCGTCGGACGCGTCATTGAAGGCGCTGTAGGCATCCAGCTTCAACGTAGGATGTGAGACATCAAAGCGGCGCATACCACCACGGGTAGCATGGACAGTGACCTGCGAGAGGTCGGTCGAGATCATACTACCCGGCCACTCGCCGCCGCTGACCTGCGACGGACGTGTCACAGGCGCGAGCATCTGCTGATAATGGTTATAGGGTTTGACAAAGCGAGGGTACGGCCAGCTGATGCGCACGTATGTCTCCGGCTGCCGCGTCTCGTCGGTATTCACCCAGTCATGGCTGCGACCGCGCTTCCAGCGTGTAGTGTCGCTGGCCGCCAGGAAGAAGTAGCAGGCACCGTGGATCTCCGGAGTAGAGATGGAGAACTGGCCATCGCGCGTGGTCACCTCGCCAAAGATGGTCTCATAGCCCGGCAACGCATACTCCGCGTGCAACCGCATCTCCCGTGGCAGCGAGCCCGCCTGTTTGGGGAAGCGTGTCTCGCCGACATCCATCTTCAAGCGGTAGGCACCGCTACGGGGGGACGTCCCCAAATTCCGCAGCTGCTCGTGGAGCACGGCCCGGTACTCCATCATCTCGGGGTTGTCGAGTGCATTGCCGACAATCTCATAGACGTAGGTGCGCAGTGTCACCGTGTCCTTCAAGTCCTCATCATCGCGATCGTGAGCCACTCGTCCGTAAAGCCATTCGCTGACCTGCCGCCGCTCGCTGAGGTCATGAGCGCTACTGACCACTCGCTCCAGGGCAACGGTACTCTGGTGGTAGGTAGGTGGTGGTACATCCAAGCCCTTCTCGGCCTGTTTCTGTGCCCAGTACATATTCTCGAAGTGGATCTCGCGGAGCTCCTCCTGTCGTGTACGGCCCTCATAAGGCAGCACCTGCCCCTTGAGGATCTGGTTGTATTCAAAGGGGTGCTTGACCTCAAAGGCCTTCGGGAATGCCATCACGTGCCAGTCGAAGCGGCGCCACCCCTGCGTGAGCATCAGCAGGTCGAGAGCCGTGCGGTGTTCCTCATCGGCGGCTTCGAAGTAGTAACCGGGATGTGGGATAAAGCCCTTGACTTCTGATGCCAGGAGCATTTCCGTGAAGATACTGCCGTTATCGTAGAGGTTATCCTGCGTGGCAGCATCGCGTACAGCCACCGACAACAGCGAGGCCTTCCTGCGTTCGCTCTGCAGTGCCAGCTCAATCTGGGCAAAAGGCTCATAGCTCGTCTCCACGCCCTCCACTGTAATGGTGGGCTGCAGCAAAGTGTCGGGCTGGACAAAGAAAAGGCGGTCGGCCCATACGCGACCATTCGCATCGAACACCGTCAATTGGTTCACGCCCATGCGCAGAGCCGCCTTAGGGAGAATGACCTCCGGTTCTCCAGAGAGAGGCGTGAAGAACTCCAACGTCCCCTCCTGCATCACCGTCACGCCCAAGGGCTGCGCGAGTGCTTCGCCGCGCGCCGCAATGGCTGCTGTCCAACCCGCATCAGAACGGTCAAGGCGGACTGCTACACCGTCGGTTTCCGCCTGCGGCAGGGACGCTTCCACGCTCCTGCCGTGCTGGGCACTGCCCGTCGCCGTAAAGATACCGCGATAGGTATGTCCCGCCTGTGGCACCCACTCCAGCACGCCGCGACCGCAATGAACAGTGCCGGCAGTAGCGATGGTGTCACGCTGATCGACAATCGCCAACTGCCCTTCCAACCACTCTCCGTCCTCGGTCGCTGCCTCGAACGCCACGCGACACGGCACGCCCTCTACCAGCGCACCTCCCTCTGGGAAATACGAGAGCTTCAAGTCGGGCGCCTGTTCCTTTTCCTTATAATAGCGTCGCAAGGGGCGCAGGGTCATGTCCCGTTGGTAGTCGCCCGCCTCTCTCGGCTTGTCATAAATGGGGAAGACGCGGGAGTACAGTTTGTCATAGTCGCGGTAGTAATCGCGCGCCAGCTCCGGGCTGTAGAACCACCGCTCGGCACCAGCTGTGTGAGCGTGCTCGGTGAGGCCCCAGTTGAGCTGCCAACGGGTGTAGGCCCGCAACTCGTAGTAGCCGCCATAGAGCGTGTCGGGCAGCACGAAGCTCCCTTCGCCACGGCCCTTGCTCATCTTGATCAGCTGGCGCTCCACGAGATAGCCTTCCGGCGTCCACAGTTCCGCATAGAACACGCGGCTGATGGCAGAGGGGCGCCCGGAGTCGGTGCGACGCGTGTAGGCCGCGAAGAAAATGGTGTCCCCCGCGAAGTAGCAGGTATTATCCATGTGGACATAGACTTTCTCCTGGGGAAGTGCCTGTCCAAAATGCTGGAGGCGCGCCGCATACTCGTGGAGCGTCGCCGGATTGTCCGTCACCGCGCCCAGCTCCAGCGTCGGGCGTTCCTCGCCTTCGTCGTCAGCGTCCCGCACTTCCTCGGCCAGCACCTGATCAGCGATCGACTGCGGCGCCGTGAACTGCCGTGCGAGCGCCTCCTCTTCTGCGGTGCGCCGCAGGACATCGTGCTCGCGCCAGAAAGCCTCATCGAAGCCAGCGTGGTCGATGGCATCGTACATATTGGCGTACTTCCGATAATGCACCTTGTCGTACTGGAGGTTCTCCACCCTGAAGGCCTGCGTCTGGCTGAGGCCCACGGAGCTATGCCATTCCGTCCGCACGCTCACCACCTCCGGGTAGCCCCGCAGGTTGCTGTAATCGACGGCCAACTTGATCTCCACAGGCTCATACGAGACCTGGAAGGAGTTATTCCGACGTATCTCCTGCGTGTAGTTCTCCAGCCGCCCGTCCATGCGCAAGGGCTGCAGCGTCTCGGCATCCACGTAGAGGACGCCCGTATAGATCCGGTCCTGGTTACCGGGTTTGGCGTTCATGGCAATGACATAGATGTCATGTCCGTCGTCGCCGGGGATGAGGTCGTAGGTGATGTCATAGTTGCGACGGTAGAAGCCTTCTGTGGCACCGTCCTTCAGTGGGACTATGGTATCGTCCCACTTCGCATTGTGGATCATCGGAGCCATCTCCAGGAGATAGTGGAAATTGACATCCCGCAGGTTACCCGTGGCGACGGTGCCGCCATCGGTGACCTTTCCGTGACGTCCCGTGATAAAGCCGAGGTTGCGCAGGTTGGTCGCTGATTGCGCCACAAAGAATGCCTCGCCCATCTCGCGGTAGCGCCCAGTCGTCTGTGTCTGGCGGAGGAAGAACGTCGTCGTGTCCTTCTTGTGTGCCTTGTACGCCTCGGACATCTGCCGCGATACGCGCACCAATAGCGGCTCCATCTTGCGCACCTCCACCTCCCGCAGCTTGCTGACAGCCTCCTTGAGCGCCACCTTACCCTTGAGCTGCGAAGCTTTCACGTGCTGTGTTTCGAAGCCCATACAGCTGATGTGCAAGGTCTCTTGCGGCTGGGCCTTCAGCGAGAAGTAGCCTTCAATGTTGGCTTGTGTGCCGTTCATCCCCGCGCCGCGAATCGTCGCATACGGAATGCCCTCCCCCGTCTTCGCATCGACCACTCGGGAGGAGAAGGTCTGTTGCGCGCTGAGGGGCGCAGCAAGACAAACGAATAGGAGCAAGAGAAGTAAGCGAATGTATGGTTTCATAGAAACAGGATATTAAAGCAGGATATTAAAGATAAAGGTATTGCATGAGGACGTTCCACACGCAAATGATGTGGCAGACACTACCAAGGAGCACGAAGCCGTGGAAGACCGTGTGCATGAAGGGTCGGTTCGGGGAGAGAGCGTAGATGACGGCGCCGGTGATATAGAACACGCCCTCGGCAATCAGCCACGCGACGGCCGCGGGCTCAATGCAAGCCAGAAGAGGTTTGAAGGCGACGACCACCGAGAGCCCCATCAGCACGAAACACGCCGTCTCCACATAGCTGTGCTCGCTCAGCCGGAGGAAGCTGACTACGGTGCCCGCGATGGCACAGAGCCAGACGAAGCAGAACAGACCCCAGCCCCACCCGCCCATGTCGCGCATGGCGATCAGCGTGATGGGCGAGTAGCTGCCAGCGATGTGCCAGTAGATGGCGGCGTGGTCGAAACGGCGCCACACCTCGCGCGACGGCCACGACTCGGGAATGGCGTGATAGACCGTCGAGGTGATGTAACTGCTCAGCATCCCCACCAGATAGAGGATGACGGCCGTGCCCGCCCATTCGTCGTCGGCGCGGAAGCACCAGTAGAGGAACAACGCGCCTACAGCCACGCCCAACACGATGCCGACGGCATGGCTCCATGAGTTTGCACGGTCTTCCTGACGCGAATAATGTATCACAATGTTCGTTTTCTTCCTTGTTTCAGCTGCAAAGCTACAACTTTTTTGCAAAAGATGCTTGTCGCAAAGAGTTTTTTTCTACCTTTGCGCCATAAAATGCACTCATCTATACAAAAATAAGCACATGAAACGATCGATCATCCTCATGTTGGTGTGCCTCTCCGGCATCTTCACCGCACAAGCAGACCCCATCACCCGCGAGCAGGCTCAGCAGAAAGCAGAGCGCTACCTGCAGGGCAGAACAGGAAGCCGCAAGCTGGCTCCCGTCGTCAGCAGCCGCAAGCTGGCCCCCCGCCGCGGAGCCGCGGCCGCCAAGCCCGAGGCCTACTACGCCTTCAACCGCGGCACGAGCGAGGGCTTTGTCCTCGTCGCTGCCGACGACCGCATTGAACCCGTTCTGGGTTACACCGATGACGGTGAGTTCGACTACACCGCCATTCCCGACAATATGCGGACTTGGCTGGATGCTCAGGAGCGCTACGTGCGCTATCTCCAGGAGCATCCCGACTACGCGACAGCAACCGTCCCCGTCCATGATGCCATTCCCGAGATGCTGACGACACGCTGGAACCAGGGTGCCCCCTACAACGACCTCACTCCGCGCAAGAGCAATGGCGCTGCGACCGTCACGGGCTGCGTCGCCACCGCAATGGCGCAGGTGCTCTACTTCCAGCGCTCCAAGTCGGTGGAAGAGCTCCAGGCCACTATCCCCGCCTACACAACCTGGACGCAGAAGCTCGAAGTCGAGAGTATTCCCGAAGGCTCTCCCATCGATTGGGACAATATGCTGGATACTTACGGCGGCAGCGCCACAGGTCTTCAGAAGCAGGCTGTAGCGCAGCTGATGAAATACTGCGGCGCGGCCGTACACATGGACTATGACGACTCGTCCGGTGCGCAGCCGAGCGAAGTGCCCGGTGCCATCAACACCTATTTCGGCTACACGACGGCACGCATCGTCTGGCAGTCCAACTACGACGAGGTGGGCTGGGACGCCCTCCTCTACAACGAACTGGCCAACGGCCGCGTCGCCTACCTCGGCGGCTACAACCCTAGTGCCGGCCACGCCTTCGTCTGCGACGGCTACGACGGCAACCACTGCTTCCACATCAACTGGGGCTGGGGCGGCTCGTCCAACGGTTGGTTCCTGCTCACCGCCCTCACGCCCGGTCAGCAAGGCATCGGCGGCTCCGAGGACGGTAGCGGATATACCGACAACCAGAACGCCGTCATCGGCTGCGAACCCACCGACTACCGCAACAAGGAACTGCCCATCGCCAACGCCACGGTCAAGAAGCTGTGCATCGAGAACTGGGACACCGACGGCAACGGCAAGTTCACCTACGGCGAAGCGGCGGCCGTGACCGACCTCGGCACCGCCTTCAAGGGTGCTACCATCACCACCTTCGCCGAACTCTACTACTTCACGGGCCTCACCACCATTGGCGAGAGCGCCTTCGAGGGCTGTTCGCGCCTGACCACGGTGAAGCTCCCCAAGAAGCTGACGGCCATCGGCGACAACGCCTTTAGCGGCTGCACGGCTCTGAAGACGCTGACGCTGCCCGACGGTGTCACTACCCTCGGCGACAATGCCTTCAAGGGATGCCGGCTGCTGCCAAACCTCGAGTTCCCCGACGGCATGACTGCCATCGGCAGCAACGCCTTCAATGGTTGCACCGCCTTCACGACCCTCACATTCCCCAATGCACTCCAGAAGATTGGCGACAGCGCCTTCGGCGGATGTACAAAGGTCACCAGCATCACCCTGACTACGCCGTCGCCGCAGGACATGACCATCGGCGCCGACATCTTCCGCAACGAGAGCGGCACAGGTCCCGACTATGAGAAGGCGGTACTCTACATTCCTCAGGGCACCCGTTCCTTCTTCAGCCAGACGGAGCCCTGGAAGAACTTCAGCAACATCATCGAGCAGCGTGACATCGCCCACGGGCGCTTCGGTACGCTGGAAACCAACAAGGACTTCTTTATATATAATGTGGGCACCGGCCGCTACCTGAGCAAGGGCGAGGCATACGGCACACAGTCCGTCGTCAGCGAGGAGCCCATGCGCTACCAGTTTAAGCGCACTGCCAGCATGGCAGCTGGTATCTACTACCTCACTTCTTCAGACACTGGCAAGAACGGTACCCTCCTCTTCCGTACCTGGAGCGACGGTAACGTGGGCAGCGGCGTGGCCGCCTGCTTCGTCGATGGTACGCTCTCGAACAACGGAACCAATGCCTACTGGACGGTGACAGAAGTGCGCGACGGCATCTACACGCTCCAGACGGCCCCCACTCAGTCACACTATGATGCAGCACTCTACCTCGGCGTGGATCCCAACCATGACAGCGGTGCTGCCACCCCCACCTACGGCGCCTACAGCGATGTCAGCTATGCCGACCATCCGCGCGGCTGCGAATGGCGACTCGTGCCCTACGATGCTGATGACTACAACCTCTATTTAGCGAGCCAGACGTTGGCGAAGCTCCTCGCCAAGGGCAAGGCTGTGAAGGCTAAGACGGACGCGGAACAGGCCGTCTATGACAACACCGAGAGTTCGATTGACGAGGTGAACGATGCCTGCTACAAGCTACGCCAGAAGCTGAACCTCATCAACTTCGCCGATGCGACGGTGCGCTCACTCTGCCTCGCACAGTGGGATGCTGACATGGACGGCGAGCTCAGCCTGGCAGAAGCTGCCAAGGTGACGGACTTCGGCGTGACCTTCCAGAACAACACCAAGATCACCAGCCTCGAAGACCTGCAGTACTTCACAGGCGTGACGGAGATTGCCGCCAACACCTTCCAGAAGTGCACGAGCGTAACGAAAGTCACCCTGCCCCCCGCCCTGACGACCATCAACAACTACGCCTTCAACCAATGCAGCAAGCTGACCAGCATCATCCTCCCCGAGAATGTCAAGTACATCGGCACGGCCGCCTTCACCGTCTGCTCTGCGCTGACAGAAGTCACGGTCGCCGCCGCCAAGCCCTCTGACATCCGTGTCGTAGGCACCATATTCTCCTCCACCTACCTCCCCAAGATGACACTTTACGTTCCTTTCGGCACCAAGGAACTCTATGCCGACGCCACACCTTGGAAGAACTTCGGCGAGATCAAGGAAGTGCGCACCCACCTCAAGGCCGGCTTCTCCCCCGTGGAGGTGAACGTGCAGGGCTACCTCTACAACCTCGGCACACAGCTGTATGCTGCCCGCGGCGAGGCCTACGGCACGCAGGCTGTCGCCGCCGAGCACGGCCTGGTCTATCAGTTCAAGAAGACCTCCAAGGAGAATGTCTATGGTCTGGCCTCTACGGAGAGCAAACCCTATCTCTTCCGCACCTCCTCCGACAGCAAGATCGGCACAGGCGTGAAAGGATGTTTCGCTGATGCTGAGAGCCTGACCTCTGCTGGCTACTGGCACCTCATGCCCGCTGAAGGTGCCGAGGAGAATGTCTTCACCCTCCAAGTGCCTGAGACGGATGCCACCTACACCGAAGGCGAGTATCTCGGCGTGCAGACCAACCATAAGAGCGAGTTCACCTCGCCCACCTACGGCCTCTACTGGGATGTCAGCCTCGCCTCCGTCGGCGAGAACTGCCACTGGGCCTTCATCCGCAAGGCCGATATCGATGCGATGAACGCCTTCAACGCCCTCGGCGATGAGCTGAAGCTCCTGCTGGCCAAGGCCGACGAACGCGCCATCGATGTCACCGCCGAGCGCGCCGTCTATGACACGCCCACGGCAACTGCCGACGATCTCCAGGCGGCCATCGACGCCGTACAGGAGAAGCTGGGCTTCATCGTCTTCGCCGACGAACGTGCCCGCCAGCAGTGCATCAACGAATGGGATACCAACCACGACGGCTACTTCAGCCTCGAGGAAGCCGCCGCCGTCACCGACCTCGGACAGGTCTTCTACAGCGTCTCCGGCATGAAGAGCATCGATGAGCTGCGCTACTTCACCGGCATCCAGGAGATTCCCGAGAGCGCCTTCCGCGGCAGCGCCGCCCTCGTGTCGCTCTACATCCCCGCAGGTGTCAAGGCCATCGGTGCCAACGCCTTCACCAGCTGTTCCAGCCTGAAGTACCTGGCCGTGCTCTCCGAGACCGTGCCCGACGCATCGGCCGTCACCCTCTCCAAGAGCATCACCGCCTTCGTGCCGGCAGCCATGACAGAAGCCTACGCCGCCGATGCCAAGTGGGGTGTCCTCACGCTTGAGGAATATACCGGCGTGCCCACGGTGACCTCCACCGATGCCAGCCGCGAATACGGCCGCTCCACTTCGTCCTTCAAGTACACGGTCAGCGGAGCGCCCATCAACGGAGCGCCCACGCAGAGCTGCGACGTCACCACGGCGACACCCGCGGGCGTGTATCCTATCGTCATCGAACCGGGCACCATCACCACCCGCGGCCTCGTCTGCCAGAATGGCACGCTGACCATCGCGAAGGCACCGGTCACCGTCACCGCCCTCTCCTACACCCGCAAGATGGGTGAGCCCAATCCTGAGTTTGAGGTCAAGTACAGTGCACTGCGCAACCGCGAGACCATCGAGGTGTTCAACAGCCTGCCGACCGTCACCTGCGAGGCCACGCCGGACAGCCCCTTCGGCGACTATGAGATCGTCGTCTCGGGCGCCGAGGCCGACAACTATGAGTTCACCTACGTGAACGGCACCCTCACCATCGAGCCGCCCGTGGGCATCGCCGGCGTGAAGGCCGACGGCACTCCCGAGACCATCTACAACCTCGCCGGACAGCGCATCGGCACGCTGCGTCGCGGTGTGAACATCGTAGGCTCCGGCAAGAAACTCTATGTGAAGTAAAGCCAGCTATGGCAAAGGACAAGACGATGTACGTCTGCGAGAACTGCGGACAGGAGAGCGCCAAGTGGATGGGCCGCTGCCCGTCGTGCGGACAGTGGAACACCTTCAAGGAGTTCCGCGTCGGCCCCGCTCCCTCTTCGAAGAGGGGAACGGCCCTCCCCCCCACGGGGGGAGCAGGAAGAGGGGCTGTCCCCCTCTCCGAAATCCGGGCCGAGGAGGAGCCGCGCATGGACATGCGCGACGGGGAGCTGAACCGCGTGCTGGGCGGCGGCCTCGTGCCGGGCAGCCTGGTGCTGCTGGGCGGCGAGCCGGGCATCGGCAAGAGCACGCTGGTGCTGCAGACGATTCTGCGGCTCACGGACAAGAAGGTGCTGTACGTCAGCGGCGAGGAGAGCGCCCGGCAGCTGAAGCTGCGCGCCGACCGGCTGTCACCAGCCCATCAGCCAGAGGCTGATCTGCTGGTTGTCTGCGACACCTCGCTGGAGCGGATCTTTGAGCACATCGAGGCGGAGCGGCCGGATCTGGTCATCATCGACAGTATCCAGACCATCGCCTCGGAGGCGGTGGAGTCGTCGCCGGGCAGCCTCTCGCAAATCCGCGAGTGCGCGGCAGCGCTGCTAAAATATGTCAAAGGGGGCGTACCCTCCCCGAGCGGCGACAGCCGCGAAGGTGCCTTCCCCTCCATCATCCTCATCGGACATATCACAAAGGAGGGCACGCTGGCCGGGCCTAAGGTGCTGGAGCATATCGTGGATACGGTGCTGCAGTTCGAGGGCGACCAGCACTATCTATACCGTATCCTGCGTTCACAGAAGAACCGCTTCGGGAGCACGTCGGAGCTGGGCATCTATGAGATGCGGCAGGACGGGCTGCGCCCAGTGGCGAACCCGTCGGAGCTGCTGCTGACAGACAATCAGGACGGCCTCAGCGGCATCGCCATCGCCGCCGCCATCGAGGGTGTGCGACCCTTCCTTATCGAGACGCAGGCACTGGTGTCCACCGCCGCCTACGGCACGGCGCAGCGCTCCGCCAACGGCTTCGACTACCGGCGGCTGAACATGTTGCTGGCGGTGCTGGAGAAGCGCGTGGGCTTCAAGCTGGCACAGAAAGATGTATTCTTGAACATCGCAGGCGGCTTGCGCGTCACAGACCCGGCCATCGACCTGGGTGTCATCGCTGCCATCCTGTCCTCGAATGTCGATACGGCCATCGACGGCGACACGGCGTTGTGCGGCGAGGTGGGGCTCTCGGGTGAGATCCGCCCCGTCAGCCGCATCGAGCAACGCATCGCGGAGACCCAGAAGTTAGGCTTCCGCCGCATCCTGATTCCCGCGGCGAACGTCAAGGCCATCAACCCGCACGACTACACCATCGAGATCATCCCCTGCCGCCGCGTCGAAGACGCCTTCCGGGCATTGTTCGGATAACGCAAGTGGCCGCCCGAGGGGCGGCCACTTATGTTATTATCTTACCATGACTTTGCGACCATTGATGACATAGAGGCCGCGGGGGAGTTGGCTCGCTGGTCGAGTGAGCCTGCGACCGCTGAGGTCATAGATGCCATTGTCCATTCGCCCTTGTCCATTCTTCGAACTGTCGAAGCGTCCTTCGCCCGGGCGGTCCATTTCCACACTCCCTATCCCGACGGCCTCCGGCGAGAAATCGGTGGTGCGGTTCACGAGGGTGTTCAGGCCCTTGACGTCGTTGGCAGTGAGGGCGCGGGAGTAGATGAAGAGGTCATCGAAGCGGGCAGCAGCAGAGCCGTGGGCCGCGTCGCCGTGGGCGAGTTGGAAGTAGCCTGCGGCGGCAGCCATTGCCGTGACATGGCTGTAGTCGAAAAGCTTCGCCGCAGCGGTGGCGGTGGAGGCCGTGCCTGCAGTGGAGGTGAAAGACTTGTGCGCCTTCTTGGTGCCATCCACGTAGAGCGTCACGCCATCGGTGGGCGAGACGCTGACGACGACGAAGGCCCACTGCCGTGCGGGGATGTAGCCCGTGGCATTGGAAGCAGCATCGTTGAGCAGATTGATGTCGAAACTATTCTCACCGTCCTCGAAGTGGAGACTTCCGTTGGCTGTGAGGAAGAGGCGCTGTGCGACGGTCGTCTGGTAGGCCATCTTGTCGGTGAGTCCCCAGAGGGTGCCAGTAAGGTCGGCTGCATCCTCGCGCCACACCCACGCTGCAATGCTGAAGCCGTCGGTCAGCGGCAGTCCCTCGAGCGGGTTCACCATGCGCGCGTAGCTGTTCTTCTTCGCATCGCTGGCTGCAGTCACGGCCACCTGACCGTAGCGGTTGGGTTCGTCAGCAAGCACAGCAGCGGCCGCCGCGGTCCCCTGACGGGTGAGCGTAGCCATCTGGTCAGTATTATATAAGTTTCGCGCGCGCGAGCCCTCAAAGTCATAATAGGCGGCGATGCCCGTGAGCGGGTCTCCAGCGGGCGCAGCCGCCTTGGCTGCGGTGACGTTGAAAGTCTGGTCGTAGGTGTAGGCACCGCAGGCGATGTGGCACGTGAGCTGCACCTTCGTGGCCTCGTCGGCGGGATTGTACTGCCCTGCGGCGGAGATGACTTCAGGATGGGAGGTCTCCCAGGTGATGGTGGCGCCGTAGGAACCCTCGGCGACGAGGGGCAGATGGCGACTGATAGTCTGGTTGTTCTTCACGGGCATCGTGTAGGTCTTGTAGGTATAGGCGATGGCGCTCTGCGGCTCCATGCGCCACGCCCAGAGGCTGACGCCGGAGGCGGCGGTGGCAGTGATGCCGATGGCCAGAGCCTTGCTGTCATCCACGTGCTGCTGCACGACGACACCCTTGTACTCCACATTGTTCACCTTCAGCGTGATGTGGGCGGTGCCGTCGGCGAGAGTCCAGGTGCCGGTGAACTTGCCCGTGACGCGCCCGTCGGCGCCGAGGGTGAGCTGTACAGGAGTAACCTCCTCGAACTCGGCGTAGTTCATGCGGTATTTGTGGATGAGCACGTCGTAGGTTCCCGCTATCTCCCCGGCCGTGTAGCGGCAGGCAGTGGCAAGCGTGGCATCGGTGTCCGTCTCGCCGTCGTACTCGAAAGGTGCGGCACAAAGCCAGCCATCCGCGTTCACGAAGAGCTGGTGCACGCGCACGGCGTGGAAACCGTACTGCGGCGTGCCGTCGTTGAACTTGGTGTGATAGACCACGAAGGCGCGGCCCTCGTCATCTACCGTGGCGCTGTTGTGGCCCTGCGCACACTCGCCCGTGGTCATGAAGCCCCATTTGTTGTACGCCCCGAGCAGCTTCATGCCGCCGTCGGTCTGCGCATTGGGACCGTAATTGAGCCAGTAGCGTCCGTTGTAGCACGCATCGCGCCCCGAAGCATCCAGGTAAGGACCGTCGGGCGTGGTAGAGCGGAAGACGCGCATCTCATAGCCGCCCTGCGCGATTTTGTTGCCGCGTGAGTCGAGCTTGTAGGAACCGTCCTCGTTCATCTCGTAGCCGCCGGGGGCATAGCCGCCGTAGCTCAGGAACAGGTAGTAGTAGTCACCGATGTGCTGGATATAGGCGCCCTCGCCGCTGCTATAGTAGCCGCCGGCGATGCGCTTGCCGAAGTAGGGATCGGAGAGGGCACGCCCTTGCGTGTCGTCCTGGATGGGGTACGTAGTGGTGTAGTCGCGCAGGCCCGTGGCCGCGTCGAGCTTGATGATGAAGATGCCGCCACTCCAGGAGCCGTAGGCCATCCACAGTTGCCCTTCCTCATCGAAGAACGTGCAGGGGTCGATGTCGTTGGTCCACCATGTACCCCAGTCGTTGCCCTTATTGTAGCGCGCGGGCAGCGTCGCCTGCTCGCCGATGACGATCTCCAGGTCGGTCTTCTTCCAGCTGATTGCCTCGTTGGTACCATTGATGAAGCCTGAGTAGTGCACGGGACCCTGATAGACGTAGGGTCCGGTGATATCGTCGGCCGTCAGCAGGACGATGCAGGAGTGCCAGTTGTCACCATTGATGCTCTGGTACATACACCACTTCTTCATCACGGGGTTGTAGAGGATGTCCGGTGCCCACATATTACCCCCGAGTCCCCAGGAGGCTTGGTCGGCGTGAGCCCACGCCTGCGCGTCGAAGTTCCCGAAATCAACCTCCTGCACGGTACCGTTCACGAGCGCCTTCACCTTCTTCGTCTGGTTGGTAGAAAAGGCGTTGGTGTAGGTCGTCGTGACGACCTTTCCGCTGGCGTTTACCGTGCCGAAGAGGCTACTGTTGTCCAGCCCCACCCAGTTCTGCATGTGATCGGTGCTGCGGGCATACCCCCGCATCGTTCCCATGAGATAGAAGGTGTTGCCAGAAGTGTGCACCACCGAGGGGTCGTGGACGCTGACGCGGCCGCGGCTGCGGGTACCGTAGAGGGGTGTGAGATCTGCGGCGGTGAGGACGGTAGGCTCCTGTGCCTGAGCCAGGGCTGCCGTGAGGAAGCTGAAGAAAGCGATGAGAAAACGGTGTCGAATCATGTTGTTTGCGCTTTTGAGTGCCCAAAGGTAGCCCATTTTGATGACTTTCCTTAACAGAAGAGCGCGTTTTAACGTGTTTTAAGATAAATAAGGTGTAAGTTTTTGGTCAGCTCGCGGGAAAAGCCTTCCTTTGCACCGTCGAAAGACGCAGAAAAGTGCGCACCGCATTAAACCTACGGACATCGACAGTGTCTTAGATATTGAAACCTTGAAAATAAGGAACGCGCGTAGCGCGAAATCGTAAACCGAACATTGTAAAAAAAAGAGAATGATGAAAAAGATTATCTTACTCCTCACCACAGGACTTCTGCTGACCTCCTGCGTAAGCAAGAAGAATTTTGCTGAGCTGCAGACCAACTACAACAGCCTGCAGACCAAGTACCAGACCGCACAGGTGGAGCTGGCCGAGAACCGCGCCACCATCAAGAGCCTTGAGGACCGCCTCGCCGAGGCACGTGCCAACAACGAGCGCTTGCAGACCGCCTACACCGCCCTGCAGACCTCCCTCGACAAGAGCCTCCAGCAGAACAGCGAGGGCAACATCAACATCTCCAAGCTCGTCGATGAGATCAACGCCTCCAACAAGTTCATCAAGCAGCTCGTAGAGGCCAAGGACCGCAGCGACAGCCTGAACATGGTCCTCACGAACAACCTGACGCGCTCCCTCTCCAAGGAAGAGCTCAAGGAC
Organism: Bacteroidaceae bacterium; assembly: GCA_017470425.1. GTDB lineage: Bacteria > Bacteroidota > Bacteroidia > Bacteroidales > Bacteroidaceae > Physcousia. The sequence continues at coordinate 24,476 of JAFUYT010000016.1, forward strand.
GTCGATGTGCAGGTGCTGAAGGGCGTCGTCTATATCTCACTGGCCGACAATATGCTCTACAAGAGCGGCAGCTACCAGATCAGCGACCGCGCCTCGGAGACCCTCTCGAAGATTGCCAAGATCATCACCGACTACAAGGACTACGACGTCCTCATCGAGGGTAACACCGACAACGTGCCCATCTCCAAGGAGAACATCCGCAACAACTGGGACCTCGCAGCCCTGCGCGCCTCCAGCGTCGTCCAGGAACTCCAGAACCGCTACGGCGTAGATCCCAAGCGCCTCACCGCTGGCAGCCGTGGCGAGTACAACCCCATCGCCGACAACAACACCGATGCTGGCCGCGCCCGCAACCGCCGCACCCAGATCATCATCACCCCGAAGCTCGACGAGTTCATGGAGCTCATCGGCCAGGCACCCGAAGGCGAATAAGCACACAGCGCAACGCCATATACAAGGAGCCACCTCCGATGGGAGGTGGCTCCTTGTATATGGCTTCAGCACTTTACGTAAACATTCGACAAAGTACAGGTGTACTATCGTTGGCCGAAAAGGACTAGGGGTGTTGGCTGAAAGGGCAGGGGATGTCGCCTGAAAGGGCAGGAGGTATTGGTTGACGAGACAGAGGGTGTCGGTCGGAGGGTCAGAGGGTGTTGAGTGGATCACCTTGGTGATCCACCTGACGGGTCACGAGGTGTAGTGCAGAAGGACGCATCGTTTTGGGTGGATCACCAAGGTGATCCACTTGATACGTTGTGGGGTGTGGTGGCGAAGGGCTCGATGTGTGTCCCGACAGGACATGGGGTTGCCCGCCAAAGCTTGCATCGATTAGGCCGTCTCCTGCAAATGTAATCCATACCACCGTCCTCGGCATGGAGCAGCTTCATCAGGCTTTTGTCCAACAATTCACGCAGAACATCCTCCGTGCCGCTGCCGAAGTGGGCACGAAGACCGTTGGGGAACAAGAGCGTCGCCCCACACAGGACATCGCCGGTGAAGAAACCCGAGGGAGCGGGGGACTGGAGGAAACAACAGTTCACACATCAGGTATCAAGAGAGGGGTGACACCTCAAAATGAAGTGCCCCCCCTGCAGTCATTATAATCAAATCCTTGCTTAATCCCAGATGTCGCCCCAGGAGTTGTTACTTTCCTTGGTTCTAAAGACATCATTGTACTCAGTATTAATTAAATCGACAGATGCGGTATTACCATCTTCTGTAATCAAAGAACTTGCAATAACGCCCTCAGCTTTTATCAACTGTATCACCATGTTTGGTGCAATATATATTTTTTTCATTTGATTGTCCTCCTTATTTTATTACGACCTTCTTACCATTCACGATATAAATGCCTTTAGTGGCCTTCTCTACTTTTTGTCCACTTAGGTTATACACAGATTTGTCGGTACCTTCAGCCATTTGCACAAGACCTATATGAGTGGGGATGTCTTCGCCATCTATCACATAAAGGGAGATTGCCTTGACCGGAGCCTCCGAAGCCAGCTCAAAATAAGCATGATAAGCCTTGATGGAAGCTCTGCTGCCACCCTTGGCTATACTTCCACCAGTCGTTACACCATACTTGCCTTCCAGACCACCTGCTGCGATGGGAGCGAAGGTTCCCTTGAAGGTGATGTCGCCCTTGGTCTGGTTGATGTTGGCGTGTGCCCAGTTGTATGAACCGGCAGATACATTCTGCAAGTACACACCGTCGGGATGCGATTCGGCATTGGGAGCATAGACAAGGTAGGGGGTTGTGATAGCCATGTAGGTGACTTTTTTGAATGTAAGCGTACCTTCAACAAAACTATCGATAGCATACGCCGAGTAGCCTTCACCGAAGATGGTGTTCATGTAAGCTGAAGAACTGCTCAGCGAGAAAGGCATGACGATGGTGTTCCAACCCTTTTGTGCAGTGTACTTCACTTTGACAACACTGGCTGTGCTGATGGCAGGATTCTTATCGCTTTCCTCGTCAAAGACGTAGGGCGTCTCGGAAATCACAACATCAACGTCATCGGTTTCCAGAGCGCTGATGTTCTCACCTGTTACCTTGATATATACCTTTCCTTCGAAGGTCTCGGTGGGCAGATAGCTCAGCGTAATGGTCACATCACGGTTAGCACCGACAGCGACACTGGTTTGCTCTGCCACTTTCTTTTCGCCAAAGTAGAGTTCAGCGTTGACTGTCTCAGCACTGCCACCCAGTTCTTTCACAACAACCGATGAGGTGTAAGTGCCATGAGCAACACCTGTAGCAGGAATGGTGGTGGTGCCAAGTTGTGTGTCATGGATGGCATCTGCAACCGCCCAACCTGTCATATTGTCGATACCAGCCTGGCTGGCAGTGAACTGCACCCAGTAGTAGCCTGTGGCAGGAGCCACAATCGAGTAAGTGCCATCGGTCGTATAATCAACGGGAGTGCTCCAGTTCACACGGTCGGTGGAATAGCTGGCAGTCACCTTGTTCGTGCTGTATGTGCCAACTATCTTCACGTCGAAGCCCAGAGCCTCTCCTTCCTCGGCATAAAGGCGCGGGGTGCGCAGGACAGCTGATGACCAGTAGTCTGGGCTTGCCCATCCGCTGAGATTCTTTACATGATTCAACCAGTAGTCATTCTCGTTGTACCAAGTCGAGGGAATACCACTGTCAAAGTCTTCCCATACGCTGGCATTGGCGGCAGTGGCAGTTATGGCAATGGCGACAGCGGCTTCAGCGTCATAGTCGGGGGTGACGGTGATGGTGGCTGACTTGTCGCCAAGTCTTTCTGCATCGTAGTTGAAAGTGACATCGAAAGTCTTGCTTTCGCCTTCGCCGATGCCTGTAAGCGAAGTGGCAGAAATGGTAAAGTCGCTGGTGTTGTCGTTGGCGATAGTGACGTCCATGGAGCCAGCACCTCTGTTTGTAACGGTGATGGTCTGAGTAGCGGAGGAACGAACAGAACCAAAAGTGAGAGTAGAGGTTGACACAGACAGGAGGGGAGTTACAATAGGTGTACTTTCTTTATAGGTAAAAGTAACCTTTGGCTGGCAACGTTGCCTGACTGCAGAGGTAGTTGTACCAAAACTCATATAGCTTTCATTATAATAATTGGCACCATTTGCAACTGTGAAATTAACCTCTGCATTCGTCCCCGATGTATTAGTACAATTAATTCTAACCAATAAGTTCTTATTGCCACTATAAGTAAACGGGCTATCAAAGATTATAGACAACTCTTTGTCTTCAGATATGCTAAGAGCACCAGTATAAACAGTGGTTGTTCCGTTTCCACCTAATGCACCTGTTGAACCTTCATAATAGCTATTATCAACTTCTTTTAAACATACCGTGAATGATGCTGTTCCCCAGTCGACCTGTTTAGCAGTATAGAATGTAAGACCTGTAATGTCATTGTTAGCTATATCAGAAATCTGAGAAGCAAGAACGATAAACTCACCAAACAATCCGCTTGTAGTTACTTTTCCCCCATTAAAGGGGACTCCGGGATTTGAGTTGGAAGCAGATTCATTCAAGGTTAAAGTTTCATCCGCCCAAGCATTACTTCCCCCTCCAACTATCACCATCGCCACGAGTGCGAGTTTTGTCAGCAAACTCTTGCTGAAATTAGAAATTATTAATTTTTTCATTGTGTTTAAATTTAATGATTACTCTAATACTTTTGTCAGTGTTATATTCATGTACTGCCCCAGTTCGTCGCCCGCCTGTGTGAAGCGGATATCGGGGAGGGTGGCAGTTTTGACTGAGAAGCCGTCGGCCACGATGGTGGCTTCGCTGCCCGTGGGGTCTATGAAAGTTACGGACTTCTTAGGGAATGCGAACGACGGGATATACACGCCGCCTTTGTTGGTGAGCTTCAGCGGTGCCTGATAATCACAGTCGCCAGCAAAGATGAAGTTCTGGTACGGCCCCTCCTGATGCAGTACGATATAGAGGTAGCCACTCGTGGCTCCGTCCATCAGATGTCCGTTGGCTATATGCAGCGTGCCGTCGCTACCCATGGACACGGGTATGGGATACTTGTCGTGGAGCCCCACGAGGTAGAGATAGCTCTGGGTGTTCTCAGCCTCGATCCGGATGCGTTTAGTAACGGTCACTGTATTTTCCACGACACGACCAAGACGGTCTGTGACGGAATTGATATAGGAGTATGTGATGTCGTACTGTCCTCCGACAGAGCGCTTTCCGAACTGCTGGAAGCTGATGGTCTTGGAGCCTTGACTGCTCTTGATGATGACATTACCCTTGCGGGCACCGCCGGTATCGTTGGCATGCAGATGCAAGAGGTAACCGTCCTCCACTTCCTCGCCGTCCATCCAGTCGGGCTTTGTGACGGTGTAGTCGAAGTCGAGGGTTGCAGGGATCAGGATGGTGGTGTCTTCATCGGAGGCAGAATAGCTGCTAAGGCCACGCACCATCCACACGGCACCACTCTGCATGAGCGACAGGCGCAGGTTGGTGCCGCCGCCTTCGAGGGTGACGATGGCATTGCGGGATTCCAGCTCGGTGTTGCGCTCTACGGCCACGTGGACACGGTTGCCGTCGGTGGTGACCGTGCACCATTCCTTGTTGACGGAGGCGGTGAACACTCCCTGGCAGCTGACCTCGATGTCATGGGTGGAGGCACGGGCAGGGAAGACGAGGTCGGAGGCGACCACCGTCAGCGCTGGACTGCCGTCCTCGGCACCATCGTCGCTGCCGCACGCCGAAAACAGCGATGCGGCCAGTGCCATTAAGAAGATTATCTTTGACTTGAACATATTCTTTTCTTTTATTCCCTTCCTTTTGGAGAGGGGCTGGGGTAGTCTTCTCTTATAGTTTCAATGCGAACCACTTGGAGGGATCCTGCTGGCTGACGAGTCTGACGTAACGCGGATTCAGGATGTCATCGAATTGGAGGGCATAGGGGTTGTTGTTTCGGATGAAGTCCAGGAAGGGCACCACCTGCGGGTAGTTGGCAGTGTAGAGGCCGCCGTCGAGAGGTGTGATGCGGATGAGGAAGCCATCCTCGCTCACGACGGTCATGTCCAGACCGTAGCGCAGCTCGTACCACACGCCGACCATCGAGGTGCTGGTGCTCCATCCGATGACAGTACGCTGGGCATCCTCCTGGACAAGCTGCTTGTTCATGCCCACGTAGATGTCATCGACGAACTCGTTGTTCTCCTTGCTGGTGCGGGTGATGAAGGTCTTGACGATCTCGCGCAGTTCGTCGCACATGTCGTAGCTGGCATCCGTGTTGCCGTAGATAAAATGCCACTGAGTGACGGTACCGCAGAACTGCTCCAGGGGCGTGGGGAGCGGGAGTTGCACGCGTCCGTCGGCGGAAGTGAGGTCGCGGGTAGTGTCATCGAAGGTGAGCGCTCCGACGGTGACGCCGCCGAGGGTGACGGGTTCATAGAAGCGGATACCTGCCGCGGTATAGGTGTAGGGGACATCCTGCGCGGAGCCATCGTCATCGTCGTAGAGGAGGTGGCTGCTCATGGCCGTCACGGGGAGCGAGCGGCCGTCCACCACAGCGCGCTTGCGCGGAATCTCGCAGAGGGCGGCGCGCATCGCGATGACCTTGCCGAGGTAGGTAGCAGCGTCCTCATGCAAAGGATAGAGGCGCAGGAGATGACCGTACTTGCAGCCGCGCAGCACCACCTCATCGGCGGTGGCAGACACAAAGGTGAACTCATAGTCCGTGGCAAGGCCCTCAGACTGTGTGCCCGAGGGCTGCGACCAATAGTGCATGAGGGGATTGTAAGTGTCAAAGGTGAGCATGATGCCCTGCCCAGGGATGATGTCGTACTCAGAGGTCACGGTCTGTCCGGCGGCGTACTTTACCTTATCGCCCTTGGCATTGTCAATGAGCATCTCGGTGGCCAGCTCCACCTCGTCGGGGGTAAAGCGTGCCGTGTATGCGATGCCGCCCTGGGCCATGTCACTGGGGTAGAAGTCCATCGCCCAGCCGTACTCCGGCGCGGTGAGAAGGGCGGCGTAGTCTCTGATGGCCTGCTGCTGGCGCTGCGCCGGAGAGGCGTCGAATACGTCGTCGCTCTTGGGGGAGCACGCTCCTGCTAACGCGGCGATGGCGGCGATTACAGCTGCATAACAGCAGCCTACGGAGCGGGGGATCAGATGGGTATATTTTCTTTTCATGATCTACTATGATATCTCAGCAATCACCATTCTGGCTGTTATCTGCTTTCTTTTATCGTTCTGCTGTTAGCTCTCCACCTTCTGCAAATCAATCTTTCCCGCCACCACATCATTGATGCGTCGCTGCAGCACGTCACGAAGCTCGTCGATGTCGATGTTCCAGGCAGTCTGCATATACTTGCGGATGAGTTCAATCTTGCGCCCGATGATGGCGGTGCCCTCGTCGCCGGCGAGACGCATCTTGGCAGTCCATTGTGCGGATGTGTAGATGAGGTAGTAGGAGAGCGTCTCGGCGAAGTCCTCGTTGTACTCGCTCATGGCGTAGGGCGTGATAAAGCCAGCTGCCAGGGACTCTGACTCGAACTTGTTCGACCAGTCGCCGGTGATGTAGTCGCCATCAGAGATGGTACGGAACTCGGTATCGTAGTCGATGTTCTGCGTGAGGATATGCGTGAACTCATGGTGCATGATCTGGAAATAGGAATTCAGAGTGCTGCGGTCATTCGTGAAGAAGTTGACCGCATAGAGCGTCACCTTCATGCCATTCTCAGCCGTACCCATGACGACGGTGCCCTTCTTGTTGTGGGCATTGGATCCCACGAGCTGTATGACCTTCGGCACATATTTCCGCGTGAATGTCGCCCCGGCCACTTCGTCGTAAGCCTGAAGCCAGCAGTATAGCACGGCGTGAGCCACCTTGATGGAGTTCTCCGTCGTGGCAGGCACGAGCGAGTACTGGAAATCGGTCTCCTTGTCCTCGAGGTGGTACTTGAGCTCAATATTGTAGGGCATGACATAGTTCTCGAAGAGCCAGTTGTCGAACGTTTTCTTCGTCGATGCCCTGTCCTCGAAGACACTTTGGCTGTCCAGTTCCTCATCGGAACAGGACAGCAATGCCGTTGCCGCGCAGCTGCAGCATACGAGAGCAAGAATCAGATGGGTATATCGGCTTATCATATTATACGCTTTTCATTTCATTTTTCAGAATGGGGCTGGAAGCATCACCGCGGATTCGGCTTGATGCCTGCCGTGATCACATGCGAGGGCAGTTGGATGGCACGGCGAGGATCATCCTTGGCCATCGTGTCATAGACGGTGATGTAGCTCTCGTCCTTGATGTTGCGACGGTAGATCTCAATGCCGTAGCGCTTGACATCGAACCAGCGAAGCCCCTCATGGATACAGGTGACCCGGCGGGCATGGAGGACGGCATGGATGAGGTTCTCCTGGATTCCAGGCTCCACGCGGAAGTCAGGGTTGAGGCGCTTCTTGGGCGTAGGCTCTGTGGGCGTGTAGTAGGCCATACCAGTAGAGGAGCCTGCTAACCCGCTCAGGGGGGAGCCGGAGTACGGACCATAGGTATTGTTGAGCATGGTCGCATCGACGGTACCGGAGGTGGTGGTGAAGGCATGCATCCACGTGGTGAGATCCTGCATGGCCTTGACGAAGTCACCCCTTAAGGCGTATGCCTCTGCGCGGTCGAGAATGAGTGCATCAGTGGTGAGGACGGGCATGAGCATCTTAGGATAGCCTATCCCCTTCGTGACATCGGTATAGCTGAAGAACTGCGGCAATTTGTACATCAGCACCTTGGGGCCTACGGCCGAGGTGGTCGGGTCGAAGTAGAAGTTGGTATAGGAGCCCCAGAAGCCGCGGCTCTTGACGGTCTCCGTCTCTGCGATCATGTCGTTGTGGGTGTAGCGCATTCCGACACCCGTGGGGCCATATATCCACTGCCAGTAGGATGCCGTACTGAGAATGAGCAGGTTGCCCTTGTCGGCGGCATCCACGAAGGCATTGCCGCGCAGGCCGTTATTGGTGGAAATCTGCCCCAGTGCCTGCCAGTCACGCAGCACGTCGGCAGGGCGGTCTCCAAGCACGCGCGATGCGTAGTCGATGCTCTTGTCGAGGTTCGACAAGTCATCCTGCATATAGTAGAGGTAGAATCGCGCCGCGAAGGCGTAGGCAGCTTTCGTATTGAAATGATACTTAACGACACTGTGCAGGTCATCGCTCACAAGGGGGAGCGCCGTCTCGATGTCGGCCGCGATGCGGTCATAGAGTTCCGCCAGCGTGCCCCTGTCATAGACGGGCGACACCTCGCTCTCGGCGTGCGTGATGTAGGTGATGCCCAGTTCGGAACGGCAGGTCTTGGGGCTGTAGGCCATGCAGAAGATGTTGCCAAGGATAAAATGGCAGTAGGCACGGCAGAGCAATGCCTCGCCCCGCTGCGCATCCAGATGAGCTGGATTGCCCAGTTTGTCTATGGCGATGATGACATTGTTGGCTGCTGCGATGGCTTTGTAATAGTGCTCCCAGATGGCGTAGGGCGTATCCTGGCTGATTTCGGAGACATCCTGCCACGTGGCAGCCTGCTCCTGATAGGTGCTGAAGGCGGTGTAGGAGCTCCCCTTCTCGTTGCGGTCTGTGTTGTCGCTGTAGAGCTCGGCCAGCATGAAATACGTCGTCTCGGGGTAGGCACTCACCAAGAGATCCGTGATCTTCTCCTCGCTGTCCAACGAGGCTCGGTTGTCCGGCAGAACGTCGAGATACTCGTTGCAGGAGGTCATCGCTCCCCCGGCCCCTCCGAGGAGAAGAGCCTGTAACACATATATGAATAAGGTGTATCTTTTCGTTCGCATGGTCTGTGCGCTTTGGCTTTAATCTTTAAACTTTAACTATATTCCCAATCTCAGCGTCAGCGTGAACTGCTTGGGCACGGGCGCCGATACGCCTCCCGCCTGGAAGAACTCCGGATCCTGCCCGTTGAGTTTCTTGTCGGAATAGATGAGGAACAGGTTGGTGGCCTGCAGCTTCAGCGAGAGGTCGCTGATGCGCAGATGCTGAATCCACGTCTTCGGGAAATCGTAGGAGAGAGAGATCTCCTTCATGCGAATGAAGTCTCCCTTGGCCATACGTGCCGTGGAATAGTTGTAGGCATTGTAGAGCACGCTCATGTAGGAGTCCTGCTCCGACTGGCGTTTGGTCAGGATGACGGGGATGTCCGTCTGTGCCTCGTCACCAGGCATCATCCAGCGGTTCCGGAATTCACGCGGCAGGGCATCGAGGTCGGAGTAGCTGCTGCTGAAGGCAGGGTTCAGCCGCACCACATTGCCGAAGGCATAGGTGATGAAGAGGTTCAGCCGGAAACCCTTATAGCGGAAGACGTTGCCCAAGCTGCCCGTAATAGTGGGGTCCGTAGGGCCTTCATAGATCAGGTTGTCAAGGAGCTGCGACTGGAAGTTGATGGTCTCTCCGTTGCTGACGACCTCGCCATCTTGATTGAGGATGCGGGGCAGGCCCTCACTGGTCAGGCCGTCGAAGCGGAAGGAGAAGAGCGAGCGAGCGGGATAGCCCTCGAGGGCGAAGCCACGACCCGAGACGAGCGAAATGATGTCCGCCGAGGACTGCAGATCGGTGATCTCTGTGGTCGCATGGGAAAAGATGAAGTTCGTCTCCCACTTGAAATTCTTGCCGTCAAAGTTCTTGCTGGTGATGCTGAGTTCCTCGCCGTGGGAACTCATGGAGGCCACATTGGCCATCTTGGAGATGGCACCGCCCATGCCGGAGGTATAGACGAGACCTATGAGGTCGAAGTTATCACGCCGGAACCAGTCGAAAGCCACGCTGATCCGGTTTCCGAGGAAACCCATGTCGATACCTAAATTGAGCTCATGCTTCTTCTCGTAGGTGAGACTTTCGTTGGCAGGTGTCTCGATTTCCATGCCGCTCTCCTGGATGTTGGTAAAGGGGCGGTAGGGCTTGTAGTTGCGGAGCACCACAGTGGCGTTGCTCACCGATGAGGGACCTGGGTCTGCTGTGAGCGAATAGCTGGCCTTGAGAGAGAGGTGGGAAAGTACCTTCTCGATGGAGTGGAAGAAACGCTCCTCGTGGAGGTTCCAGGCACCGGAGACATTCCAGGTGGGGAGCCAGCGCGCCTGCCGGCTGGGACCGAGGCGATTGGTGCCCTCATAGCGAAGGGTACCGTTGAGCGTATAGCGCGCGTCATAGGAATAGGTAGCGTTGCCGAAGAACGCAACCGAGCGGTTGTAGTAGTGGTTGAGTGTGTAGTAGTTGGAACCGTCCTCGAGGCTCTTCTTGAAGAAATCGACGGTGTAGAAGGGCAGCTCGCCCTTGTCATACTGCATACCCCACCCGTTCATATAGTTGCGCTGCCGATCGACGGATCCGATCTCCGTGCCGGCAAAGAGGTTGACGATGTGAGTATCTGCGAATACATGGTTCCAGTTGCCCGTGGCCCGGAAGTCGATGCTGCGCATCTTATTGTCAGTTTTCAGGTACATGCCACCCGTCGGAAGGATGCTGTACTTGGTGGAATTGGGGAGGTCCGGGTTCTGGTAGAGCCAGGGATTCTTCTCGCGCACGACGGCATCGGGCATGGCACGGTATGCTCCCGCCTGATTGGACTGCTCGGTGACCTGATGTTCCTGCGTGGCCGACGAATACTGCACAGCACCCAGCGCACTGAACTCCAACTCGCGCAAAGGCTTCCACTTCAGCTCGCCCTGAAACTTCAGATCGACCTTGTCAATGTCAATGTAGTTGTTGTCCAGTTCGTGCTTGATGTTGAAATCAGTGTAGTTGCGGGTATAGAACACATCGGGGTCAAGGGTGCGCGACGAGTTGATGGCATAGCTGTAGGGGTTGATGTCGAAGTCACGCTTCACCTCGCCGTTGACGACATCCGTGCTCTGGCTCAGGGTGCCCGGTGCACGCTGCTTGCGATAGGAGCCCATCGTGATGAGGTTGAGGGTGAGGTGGTCGGACATCTTGATGGAGGTGTTCATGTTCGCCGTGTAGCGCTCCACCTTGCTCTGCCGGTACCATCCGGGATCGAAGAGTGCGCTCAGCGAGCCGTAGAAGCTGACTTTCTCGGTGCCGCCGGAGATGCTGGCCGAGTGGCTGTTCATGATGCTGTTGGAGAACAGCTCATCGAACCAGTCAGTGTTGCGGTACTCCGCCTCACGGAGATAGGCGTTGCGGGCCTCCTCAGTGTTGGAAAGGGCGTACATCCCCGTGGCCGGGTCATAGCTGTTGGCCAGCTGGTACATCTTACCATAGACGCCGCTCTTGGCAGCCCTGTAGGTGTCGGAGAAGTTGAGCCATCCCTTGTCGAAAAGTTCCTGATAGACGCTCATCTGCTCCTGCGAGTTCATGATATTGAATTCATTGTATCGGGGCTTCAGGCGCATGGTGTATTCCCCCGTATAGCTCACGTGGCTCTTGCCTGCCGTACCCCGCTTGGTGGTAATGACAATGACGCCCGCCATCGCGCGCGCACCATATATAGATGTGGCGGAACCGTCCTTGAGGATCTGAAAGGACTCTATGTCGTCGGGATTCAGCCCAGCGATGGCCGAGGAGATCAGCGTCTCGGCATCGCCGCTGGACAAATCGTCGGCACTAATATCCGTGACATCATCGATGATGACGCCATCGACCACCCACAACGGTTTGGAGCTGCCATAGATGGAAGTAGCTCCGCGGATGCGGATCTTGGGCGCGGTGCCGAAGGTTCCGCTGATGTTCTGGACCGAGACACCGGCCGCACGTCCCTCGAGCGAGCGGCTGATGTCGGGCATTCCGTCGATCTTCGCGTCGGTCGCGTTCACCTGCGTGGTAGCGCCTGTGAAGAGGCGCTTGTCCATACGCTGCATACCCGTCACGACTACCTCACTGAGATTCTGGTGCACGTCGGGCTGCAGCCTGACGACCTTCATCCCCGACAGGCGACGCACGGCGATGGTCTGCGGTTGGTAGCCGATATAGGAAATGGTGACGGCATCACCGTCCTCAGCTGAGAGCTGATAGCGACCGTCCATGTCAGTCACAGTGCCCTGCCCTGTCTTCTTCAGCTTCAGCGTGGCACCGATGAGAGGCTCGCCCAGTTCATCAAGGACCTGGCCACGGAGAACCTCCGCAGGCGTCTGGGCCAGCAACGTGAACGGCGCCAGCCAGATGGACAGAGCTGCTATGATATTCCGGATGCTCATGTACGATGCAAGGGCTTTACTTCATCACGACTTTCTTACCATTCCTGATATAGACGCCCTTCTGCTGTGCCTCCACGCGACGACCTTGCAGGTCATACGTCTGCGCACTCTTCCGGGTGCCATCTCCCTGCACGGCACGGACAGCCGTGAGGTCGGGATTCTTACGCTCGTTCTCCATGTAGTCGTCCTTGGTGGTCTGTGCGAAATGCGCATAGTAGGTCTCTCCGCCAAGGACCGTCACCCGAATCGTGCGGTCGTAGATGTCCTGCCCGTCGGGCGTTTCCCAATGGTCAAACTTATAGTAACGCACGCCGCCGGTATCGGGGCTGATCGTTTCACCGTTGGCGCTGAAGAGCACCTCGTCGCCAGCCTCGTTGTTGAGCTTGCTGCACCACACCTTTCCCATCCACTCTTCGTCCTCGGCCTGTCTTGCGATGTCACCCTGCGTAAAGACGGCATAAATCAGGTCCGAGGGTTGTTCCTTGTCTTCCAGGGCTATCTCGGCCTCGATCTGCGCACTGCTCGACGATGAGCCGTCGCCGTAGTACTCCTCGGGATAGCGCACGGCAGTGAAGAAATTGTCCGGACGCACGTAAATCTGTGCATCCACCCCATTGTCATACATCCGGTTTCCGTTGTCACGGGCGAAGCCGGCGAGCTGCCAGCCGACAGAGGGTTCGGCCAGGATGAAAGCCGTACTGGAGCCGATGTTCACGGCACGCTTGAATTCCGAGACATAGTCCTCGGGAATCTCGTCGCCGTCCAGGTACCAGAAGAGATATACAAGCCCGCCTTCTACGGGAGTAGCCTCGGCTCTCGCCCAGATGGCCTCGGAGGAGTTCTGCGCCTGCGCCGGGATGATCACGCCCACGGAGAGGGAAGCGCACAGCAGTGCCTTTCGTATGAATGTGTTCATCATATCGTGATTCTTTAGGGATTAGTTACTGACAGAGCACCTTCTTGCCACCTACGATATAGAGGCCCTTCGAAGGCTTCAGCACACGGCGGCCGGCGAGGTCGTAGCAGAGGGCAGCGGCATGTGAGGAGGCCTCGACAGACGTGATGCCGACGGGCTGTTCCGAGAGCTTGTAAAGACGGAAGTTGTCGATGTACCACTCCTGATAGTTCGCCTCAGGCTTGCACTGCAGCTGCAGCGGCATATCCGCGTCGGTGGCCTTGACAAATTCAAGGACATATTCATTCCAGCCAGCGCCATACTTGCCACCGCCGGAGGTGCCGTTCATGGTCATCGTGCCGATCCATTCGGCATTGAAGAACACAAAGACGTCCAGGTTGTTGGTGCCCATGGCCGTCATCGAGAGGACATACTTCCCGGCGGGGAGCCCTCTGAATGTCTGCTTCAAGATGGAGGCAACGTCTTTACTGGCGCGGTAGTAGTCGCTCGTCACGCCATAGACGACAGCATCCGTGGCACCGCTCTTGGGATCGGTCCATCCTTTCTTGTCGGTGCGAACGGTCATGTTCTGCGCGGCCCATCCCGCCGGTGTCTCCGACGCGTTGGCACCAATGATGACCTCCGTGTAATCCGTACGCTCCACGCCCTCACAGTAGGCATTGGAGACGTACAGGTTGAAGCACGTCTCGGACAACTGTCCGGCCAACACCGAGGCGTGCGTGGCAGAGGTGGCCACGGTAGCACTCAAGGTGGCCACCAGCTGGAGGAGCTCTTCCTTCGCATAGGGGTAGGCTTCTGCCGTATAGGCCTCTGCAGCCTGCTTCGCCCGTTCAAAACCGGCGTAATCCGTCTGGGCCTTGTAGAAGGCGTTGGTCTTGGTGACGACGGCCTCTCCTGTCGCGACCGCCTGAATGAGTTCCGTGCGTTCCGAGCCCGTAATCATGTCGAGTGCAGGGTCATCAAGAAGACGCTGTGCATCGGCCTTGGCATGTTGCAGGACGAGCTCGCCGAGAGCGGCAGCATCCTGGCTGTAATAAAGGTGGAAATCATCCACGCGATACGCTGTCGTGCCCTTGACGCCGATGGTGGTCTCGCCGCCAGCGAAGGCCGTGGCAGGGGATGCGACACGCAGGAAGAGTGCGTCTGCACCGCCCACATACTCGGTGCTCGATGACCCGAAGGCGATCTTTGCCCTGCCATTGTTCAGACGAGCCTCGACAATGTAATTACCTGCCGGGAGGTGGGAGACCGTCTGGATGATGTTATTGGAACCGGTGGTGCTGAACTGGGCAATCTTGCTGCCGTCGATGAAGGCCCTGGAGGCATCGTTGACGGGATCATCGACAGAGCCGCTGTTCATGGTCCATTCCCACGGAGCGATCATCCCCGTCTCAAAAGAAGGATTCTCAACGTAAGCAGCCGTGATATCGACGACTCCGTCACTGGCCGCCAGCGCAGTACTCATGGCAGCGAACAAGGTTTCCACCTGCACGGGGACCTCGTCCTGTGTCGTGGGCTGAGCGGCAAAAGCCTCGGCGGCAGCGATGGCTGCGGCAAGGTCGCTGTTGTCCAGAGCCAGATTCAGCGCTTTCGCCTTCACGAGGGCGTTCAGCAGCGTCGTGGTGACGACACCGCCGTTATGTTCAAGCTTCAAGTCGTCGATGACCACGAAATAGCTCGATCCATAGCTCAGATAGATACGTCCCTTAGTAGCTTCCAGAAGTTCAAACTCCAGGACTTCCGTGTCCCATTGGTTGCTCGCGAACGACTTGCTCTTTCGGATGGCGGGCACAAGATCGCTGTCCAGATTTCCGCCCTCCGGCAAGAAGCCTGTCTTGATGTTGACCACCTGCTGGGTAGGGTTCTCGTGCGAGGTCTCCCCGTTACGCGCCCACACATGTATAGTTAAGGTGTAGGAGCCTGCTGGGAGGGTGACAGGCTCAGTCTGGCGATACACCACCGATGCGTTGCCCGAGAAGCAAAGTCCCTTGTTACCTGTCGTGCCGGCCGGTCCCGCACTGGGACCCGCATCCCCGATGACATTCCACTTGCTGTACTGTATTGAGAGGTCGGCGGCATAGGCTACGGCACCGCCGTTGGCGCTTTTTGCCTGTTCGACCAGCTGCCAGCCCTGCGCCGAATAGTCGGCACCGAGCGCCGTAGCATAGTCGGTATGGACATCAACCGCGCCTTTGTCGTTGCTGGATACTACTTCACAATCCTCGAAACTGGCATTGCGAATATACGTCGATGTGACATCAACGGTCTGAGACTTTACCCCCCCCACGTACAAAATGAGAGACACTGCTAAAAGGAAATGAGAACGTTTCATCGTCTTATATAATATACGAATGTGTCAATTGTGTTGGTGAAATCGGCGCAAAGATAAATGGTTTTTCTGAGAAACCCGCTAAAAACAAGTCAAAAAAATAACAAACGTACCTCATTTTTTCCATTTCACGCTAAGAAAGTCATCTGTATGGCGCGGGAAATGAGACAAAGGAAGGCTGTCGGAACACCTACCGCAAGGGTACCGTATGTCATGTCCCTGCACGGGGCAGCCGATGGCTTCCGATACCTAATTTGTAGGATTCCGCCGCCGAAGGGAACGACAGAGGGCAGTCGTCGTTATCGTCAAGATTGGGTATTTTGGCGGCACACTCTTGCAACGTTTTTCAAAAACCTTTACCTTTGCCGCCGCAAAACCCAAGAATGACTATGACTCAACAGACAAAGATATTGTTCACAACGCTCCTGTGCGCCGCCGGCGCATGGGGTACAGCCGTCGCTCAGGACAGCGATGCCACGGACGTTTTCTCCGAAGAGACGGAAGAGAGCCAGGCTCCCGCCGACGGCTACGAGCGTTTCCGCGTGGGCGGCTACGGCGAGATGGTGGCCGCGTTCAAGGACTACGGCACCAACCGCTTCTACGGTTCCCAGAACGGCAACGTGAAGATGAACCGCAACACCATCGCCATCCCCCGCTTCGTGCTGGCAGGCGACTACAAGTTCAACCGCCACTGGCAACTGGGTGCCGAGATTGAGTTCGAGGCGGGCGGCACAGGTACGGCCTACGAGATCGAGAACACGGAGAACGGCGAGTACGAGACCGAGGTGGAGAAAGGCGGCGAGGTGGCCATCGAGCAGTTCCACATCACCTACTCCCTGAACCGCGCCTTCAACGTACGCGCCGGTCATCAGGTGCTGCCCGTGGGCCTGACGAATGCCCACCACGAGCCGATCCTGTTCTTCGGAACCGTGCGCCCGGAGGGGGAGACGACAATCCTGCCCTCGACGTGGCACGAGACGGGCGTGAGCATCTTCGGCGCCGTGGGTCATGACTGGAGCCGCGTGAACTATGAGGCATACGTCACCGCCGGTCTCAACGCCAACGGCTTCGACCGCAACACGTGGGCAGGCTCCGCCAAGCAGGGCTTCTTCGAGGAGGACAACTTCACGAGCCCCGCCTACACCGCACGCATCGAATACTTAGGAATCCCGGGCCTGCGCCTGGGCGGCAGCGCCTACTACTGCAACAATGTGGGTGCCAACAGCGATAAGCCCAACGACTACAAGGGCATCGGCCGTATCCCCGTGTTCATAGGGACGCTGGATGCACAATATACCAACCGCTACGTGACGGCCCGCGCCAACTGCGTCTGGGGCCTGCTGGACAAGACTGGCGAACTCAGCAACCTCAACCGCCGCCAGAGCAACGGCAGCCCCTACTCCCGCACCACGCCCATTGCCAAGAAAGCCGTCAGCTACGGCGCCGAGGTGGGACTGAACATCCAGGGCTTCGTGCGCAACTACAACCTGGCACTGACGCCCTTTGTGCGCTACGAATACTATAACAGCCAGCAGGAGGTGGAAGCCCCGATGGTCGCCGACTACCGTCTGAAGACCAGTATGTGGACGGCGGGCGTGAACTACCGCCCCATCCCCTCGGTGGTCATCAAGGCGGACTACACGACACGCCGCATCGGCGACGGCAAGTGCAACCGCGAGAATGAGTTTGCCATCGGCGTGGCGTTCACCGGCTGGTTCTACCAGAGATAAGCCACAGGCGAGAAAGAAGAAAACAGATCATCATCAAACCACCCAATTATCATCAATAATGAAAAAGAATTTACTGTTTGCAATGCTGCTGACAGCCCTCTGCATGGGCTTCACAGCCTGTTCCGACAAGGAAGAAGAAACAACCAACGGTCAGGAAGAGAAGGAGCTGACGACCGAGAACCAGAAGGCATGGATGAACTACGCCGTGCAGGTGGCCTCGCTGCTCAACGCCGACTCCGAGCGCCTCTACAACGAGTGGAACAACACCTTCGCCGCACTGTTCAAGGCTCACAACAGCGGTGCCTATACCAGTGCTGAGTCGGCCGTGGAGCAGATTATCGACGGCTGCGTGGACATCGCCAACGAGGTAGGCACCGCCAAGATCGGCGACCCCTACAACAAGGCGAAGGCCGGTAACCTGGAGGAGGCCGTGCTGGCCGTGGAGTCGTGGTACAGCTGGCACTCCCGCGATGACTACACCAACAACATCTACTCCATCCGCAACTCGTGGTACGGCAGCCTCACCGACGCTCCCGTCGCACAGTCGCTCTACCAGTTCGTCAAGGAAGGCGACGAGCAGCTGGCGGGTCGCGTAACCAACGCCATCAGCGCTGCCGCCACCGCCATCCAGGCCATCCAGCAGCCCTTCCGCAACAACATCCTCAGCAAGCAGACCGAAGACGCCATGACCGCCTGCGCCGACCTGGCTGAAATTCTGGACCACGACCTCCGCAACTACGTAAGCGGCCACGCCGACGAGGCCCGCTACAGCGAGATCATTAACCAGTTCGTGGATGTCGTGGTCATGCCCACCTACAAGGACCTGAAGGACAAGAACTACGCCCTCTACCAGGCTGTCACCAACCTCAACAAAGCCCCGAGCGACGAGGCCTTCGCCAACTGCGCAATGGCCTGGATGAACGCCCGCAAGCCGTGGGAGACCAGCGAGGCCTTCCTCTTCGGCCCGGTGGCCAACCTGGGTCTCGACCCCAACATGGACTCGTGGCCTCTTGACCAGGCAGCCATCCAGAGCATCCTCAGCTCCAAGTCCTGGGAAAACATGACATGGAGCGGCAAGTATGTCAGCGAGGACGACCTCATGGAAGAGATCCTCGACGAGCTCGGACTGCTCGATGTCGAGGAGCTGACCCCAGAGCAGGAGGCGCTCGTGGAGCAAAAGGTCGAGGAGCGCAAGAACAGCGACCCGGAATTCAAGGCCGACATGGAACAGGCCGAGAAGATCTCCGCCGCACAGAACGTGCGCGGGTACCACACGCTGGAGTTCCTCATCTTCAAGGACGGCGAAGCCCGCAAGTTCAGCGAGATTGAATAAGACAGGAACCACATCACCATACATAGAATAAAGAATCACGCGAGTGAAGGCTAGCCGGGGCTCCCGGCGCGCCTTCACTTCTATGAGTTTTTTAAAGGATACTTCATTCCACAAGCAAGAAATGATGAAACAATCACTCTGGCGCACGCTCCTGCTGGCCGTCTGTGCCGCGGGCCTCACGGCCTGCGAGGACGATGCCGGCATCACGGTGACGGACATCGTCATCCCCGAGGGCTACGCCTTGTCTGCCGGGACGAGCACCATCTTCGTGCGCTCGTCCTTCGCCTACGACACGGAAGCGAAATGGGTGGAATCCAGCGATGAGCTGGAGCAGCGCTTCACCGTGGGCGACAAGCTCTACAACAACACCCGCACCCAGGAGCAGGGCCTCGGGCCGGTCTATGCCGGCTACAGCTGCGGCAGCTGCCATCGCATCAGCGGACGCACGACGCCCGCGGGCTGGAGCGACGGCGGCAGCGGCCGCTACGGTTTCTCCTCGATGCTGGTCTATGTCACCCGCAAGAACGGCACCTTCTTCCCCAACTACGGGCGCGTCATCCACGACCAGTCCATCATCGGCGTGGATCCCGAGGGGAAGGTGAAGGTCGATTGGCACTACCAGCAGTTCCAGTTCCCCGACGGCGAACCCTACGAACTGTGCTACCCCACCTACACCATCACCGAGTGGTACGACTACGACATCCGCCCCGAAGACCTGTTCTGCACCGTCCGCATCCCCCTGCGCCACGTCGGCATGGGGCAGATGATGGCGCTCGACCCGCTCGAGATTGAGGAGCTGGCGCGCCGGAGCAACTACCCGGAGTACGGCATCAGCGGCCGCTGCAACTACATCACCGAACGGGGCCGCCGCCAGCTGGGCCTGAGCGGCAACAAGGCGCAACACGCCGACCTGACGGTGGAGCTGGGCTTCTCGAGCGACATGGGCGTGACGAACAGCCGCTTCCCGGAGGAGATCTCCGAGGGGCAGCGGCAGGTGGACCAGCTCTACGATGTCTGGTACAAGCACTACCTGAACGTCGGCAAGAGCGAGGCTGAGGCGAAGGCCGCCGCGTGGGAGAAGCTCCACACGCTGGAGGTCAGCACGCGGGACATGGAGGATGTCGATCTCTACCTCCACGGCCTGGGCGTGCCTGCCCGCCGCGACGTCAACGACCTGATGGTGCAGTACGGCGAGCAGATGTTCTACAAGGCCGCCTGCCACCTCTGCCACGCCACGACGCTCCACACGCGCCCCCGCGGCGCCACACTCCTCAACGGCACGGAGCTCCCCTGGCTCGGCGGACAGACCATCCACCCCTACTCCGACTTCCTGCTCCACGACATGGGCAGCGAGATCATGGGCGTGGGCCTCAACGACAACTATGTCAGCGGCCTGGCACAGGGCAATGAATGGCGCACGACGCCGCTATGGGCCATCGGCCTGCAGGAGACCGTGAACGGCCACACCTACTTCCTCCACGACGGCCGCGCCCGCAACTTCACCGAGGCCATCATGTGGCACGGTGGCGAGGCCGAAGCCTCCAAGAACATCTTCAAAAACATGAGCCGGGACGAGCGCGCAGCTCTCGTCAGGTTCCTACAGTCACTATAAAGGCCATTAATCACATCAACTATGAATCTATCTCATAAATTGGCATTATCCATTGCCCTCACCATTGCACAAGTACAGTTATCTGCTCAAGAAACCACTCCCCTCCCTACCGCTCGGCGCTCTGCGACGCTTGACACTTCAAGAAGGGAGGGGCCGGGGGGAGAGTCCGCTCCCACCCTGGACATGACCAACGGCGTGGTCCCCATCGCCGACAACCGCGGCTTCACGCTCAAGAGCAAGGACGAGCGCTTCATCTTCAAGCCCTACCTGATGCTGCAGACCTCCGGCAACTTCAACTGGTACGACGACGAGGGCCTCGACAAGGCTTACAATCAGGACAACGTGGCCAACAGCGGCTTCGCCATCCCCAACGCCATCCTGGGCTTCACCGGCAAGGCCTTCGGCAAGATCGACTACAACCTCTGCATCAACGCCGCCGCCAGCGGGCAGGCCATCCTGCAGCAGGCATGGATCGACTACGGCATCAACCAGAACGCCCACTTCCGCGTGGGTAAGTTCAAGACGCCGTTCTCCCACGCCTACCTGACCACGCTGGGCGAGACGCTCCTGCCCGTGCTGCCCAACAGCATGACGAAGCAGGTCATCCTGCCCTACTCCCTCAACGCCGTCACCCCCGCCTTCGCCACGGGCTTCGACCTCGGCGTGGAGTTCCACGGACTCACCAAATTCGGACTGGGCTACGAGGTGGGCCTCTTCAACGGCACCGGCATCAACACCAACATGGCCACGAAGACGCTCTCCGACGACCTCCACATCCCCTCGCTCCTCTATGCCGGGCGCCTCACCTACCAGCCCTGGGGCGCCATGCCCACGACACAGGGTAACCCCCGGATGCTCGACGAGCGCCGGATGCTCTTCGGTCTCTCTGCCAACTACAACGTCGAGAGTGAGAGCGAGAGCACCAATGACCTGCGCGTAGGCTTCGAGTTCGCCATGCTCTGGAAGCGCCTCTACGTGGCAGCGGAGGCGTACTACATGAACATCGGCTTCACCGACCGCCAGAAAATCACTGACCACTACCACTACTTCGGCGCCTACGCTCAGGTCGGCTACTTCGTCACCCGCTACCTGCAGCCCGCCATCCGCTACGACTTCTACGACCGCAACGGTTTCGGCAACACGGGCGCCAGCGGCTTCCTCAACTGCCCGGCCGTAGGCATCAACTACTTCATCCCCAAGTGCAACCTGAAGCTCTCGGCCATGTACGAGTACGTCGGCCGCTGGGGCCACGACACGCAGGTCGATCGCGACATGGACGACCTGGGCGTGAGCACCCACAAGGCGGTCGTGCAGCTGCAATACTCCTTCTAAACACATGGAACGCATGAGATACATCCCGCTACTGCTCGGCGCAGCCCTGGCGCTGGCCACCCTCGCCGCCTGCGACGAAGGCGACATACCGCCCAAGACCTACGAGCGCCAAGCCACCGGACAGACCATCCACCTCACGGGCCATCTCGAGGGCGTAGGCTCCTGGAGCGACCAGTATCAGGTCGCCCTCGCCGCCTTCGGCACCAACGCAGCAGGCTCCACAGGCAACTACAGCATGGTGCAGCGCGCCATCATCCCTGCAATGCTGGACAGCGAGGGCAACATCGACATCACGCTGGAGAACGTCGTCAGCCCCGCCGCCACCGTGGAGCTCTGCGTGACGAACCTCATCCGTCAGCGCGTCGTCAGCTTCGCCACCCTGCAGCTCAGCGACTACACCCGCGAGGAGACCATCGAGTGGAACATCGGGCAGATGGACCTGGGCATCTTCACGGCCATCCAGGACATGGTCTTCAACCAGTTCTGCGTCGCCTGCCACGGCAGCGGCGGCCTCGCCGCAGGCCTCAGCCTGAAGCCCGAGGACAGCTACGCCAACCTGGTGCGCACACCTTCCTCGCGCGTGGAGAACGGCGTGCGCGTCATCCCCAACCGCGCCAGCGCCAGCGTCCTCTACCAGGTTCTCAACGGCCGCAGCACACCGCGCCTCAACGGCATCCACGGCAACATCATCCAGAACGCGCAGGACGTCTCCTCGGAGACCCTCACGAACCTCATCACCGACTGGATCAACGACGGCGCCAAGCCCTGAGAGCGTTAATAAACCTAAATGCGTGCGGCGCTTTGGAAAAAGAGCCGTACCTTTGCAGTCAATTATGAAACTCGAAAAGATTACCTTCCCAGACCTCGGCGTCAGCGTGGAGCTCTCCACCTTCGACCCCGCAGATAAAGTAACCGAGCAGCACGCCATTCTCCACGTGGAGCCCCGCGGCGAGCTGTTCGCAGGGCAGTTTGAGCGCATCTACAGCGCCGAGCG
This sequence comes from Bacteroidaceae bacterium, assembly GCA_017470425.1. Classification (GTDB taxonomy): domain Bacteria; phylum Bacteroidota; class Bacteroidia; order Bacteroidales; family Bacteroidaceae; genus Physcousia. The sequence continues at coordinate 46,881 of JAFUYT010000016.1, forward strand.
AGCCCTCCTGGCACTGCCCCAATGCGCCGGCGCACGCACCATCTTCAAGCGCTATTTCCTGAGCGACGCCACCAACCAGCAGCCCCTCGTGCGCCTGGACCGCGACTGCTCCGTCAGCTGCATCCAGCAGGCACCCCTCGACGGCTCCAAGGTGGCAGCGTGGCTCTACATGGTCCGCGACATGGAGGTGGAGAACCAGGACGGACTCGTCATCGCCTCCCACAACGGCTACCAGCACCTCTGGAAGATGGGGATGCACGTCCACAAGGGCGACAGCGCATGGCAGACGGAGTCGCTCCTCATCGACTACGAGGAGACGCTGCAGCGCTTCGGCGCCACGCTCGCCGACAACTGCATCCGCACGTGGTTCTACGTCCGCGACGTAGATACGCAGTACGCCGGCATGGTCCGCGCACGCCGCGAGAACTTCATCGAGCAGGGACTCACCGAGCAGACCCACTACATCACCTCCACCGGCATCGGAGGACTGCCCGCTGACACCCGCGCACTCGTGCAGCTCGGCACCTACGCCCTCACAGGCTTCGAGCCCCGCCAGCAACGCTACCTCTACGCCAAGACACACCTCAACCCCACCTACGAGTACGGCGTCACCTTCGAGCGCGGCACCGTCATGGAGTATGGCGACCGCGCGCACGTATATATCAGCGGTACCGCCAGCATCAACAACAAGGGCGAGGTCGTGCACGTGGGCGACATCGTGCGCCAGACGGAGCGGATGTGGGAGAACGTGGGCGCCCTCCTCGCCGAGGCCGGCAGCGGCTTCCAGGACATCGCGCAGATCATCGTCTATCTGCGCGACGCCGCCGACTACCAGACCGTCCGCGCCATGTTCGACCAGAAGTTCCCCGAGACACCCTACGTCATCACCCTCGCACCCGTCTGCCGACCCACATGGCTCATCGAGATGGAGTGCGTAGCCATCCGCCCCGACGGCAACCCCGCCTTCCGAGACTTCTAAAGCAATCACGATAACGAAAGCACAACCCATCACAACCCGCCAGGCGTTCCTCACCATCGACTACGCCGGCCACCCGCTGCGCGTCGTCCTCGCCCCCTCCCCCACCGACGTGGTCTATGCCGGCATCGCCGTGGCCACCGGTACGCGCCATGAGCTCGACAGCGAGAGCGGCATGGCGCATCTGGTAGAGCACATGACGTTCAAGGGCACGCCCCGCCTCACCTCCCTGCAGATCCTCAACCGCATGGAGCGCGTGGGCGGCGACCTCAACGCCTACACCGGCAAGGAGGAGACCATCTACTACAGCATCTTCCTCCGCCAGCACCTCCGCCGCGCCATCCCCCTGCTGCTGGACATCGTCTTCCACAGCACCTTCCCCCAGGAGGAGCTCGACAAGGAGGTGGAAGTCGTCATCGACGAGATCGAGAGCTACAACGACTCACCCGCCGAGCTCATCTACGACGACTTCGAGAGCCTCCTCTTCCCCGGACAGCCCCTCGGCCGTAAGATCTTGGGCGATGCAGACCACCTCCGCCAGTACCGCAGCGCCGACCTCCGCCGCTTCACCGAGCGCAACTACTCCCCCGAACGCGCCCTCCTCTTCGTGAAGGGGAATGTGAGCATCGAGCAAGTCCGCAAAGCCATCGGCACCGCCGAGCCTGCCAAAGACGCTATAGCCTCTATGACCTCTATAGATTCTATAGATTCTATAGCCTCTATGGCTTCTATAGATTCTATCCCCCCTTCCCTTACGGGCGGGGGTGGGTCGTCCATCCTCCCCAAGCCCGTCCACCAAGCCCACGTCATGCTGGGCTCACGCGCCTACGCCTACAGCGACCCACGCTACTTCGGCCTCTTCCTGCTCAACAACCTCCTCGGCGGCCCCGCCATGAACTCCCGCCTCTCGCTCGCCCTGCGCGAGCGCGCCGGACTGGTCTATACGGTAGAGAGCAGCGTGACGGCCTACACCGACACCGGCGTCTGGAGCACCTACTTCGGCTGCGACGCCGCCGACGTCCGCCGTTGCCTACGCCTCGTGGAGCGCGAGCTGCGACGCCTCATCGATGCGCCCCTCCCGCCGCGCACCCTCGCCGCCGCCAAGACACAGCTGAAAGGGCAGCTGGGCGTTAGCTATGACAACTTCGAGAACGCGGCCCTCGGCATGGCCAAGCGCGTCCTCCACGACGGCCGCGTCACCACACCCGCCGAGATCTTCGCCGCCATCGATGCCCTCACCCCCGCCCTTCTTCAGAACATCGCCGCCGACATCCTCGACCCCGCCCGCCTCACCACCCTCATCTACCAGCCGGAAGCATAGCCGCCGTGCCCCGGAAGGGTCGCATTCTGGCGCACATCCCTAACCTCACCCACCGCCACACCCACCACGGCGAATGTTATCTCGTGGCACCCGCCCCATCATGAGCCATAGCCAGCTTACGAGCAACGGTTGAGCGTTACAATTTAGTTATTAAGAACATCTAAATTAGCATTAATTTAGTGTTTAGAAACATTTTATTCTGAATAAATTTTGTGCATTCAAACATTCCATTTACCTTTGCATCAAAATACGACAAAGTATGATTATGGAAGAGCAGATCGACTATCTGATAAAGATATTCCAGCGCAGGCTGGCATCCACACCGATGACCTTCTTTCGGTACCTGTACTCACAAATTGATTGGGACGACACGCTCATAGGCATCAAAGGCCCCAAAGGCTGCGGCAAGTCCACATTACTCCTGCAGCACATCAAGGAGACGTTTCGCGGTAAGGAACAGGAGAGAGCACTCTACGTCTCGCTCGACAATCTATGGTTCAGCACGCATGACATCTACGACGTTGTGGAATACCACTACACGCATGGCGGCACCCACCTCTTCATCGACGAAATCCACTACTACAAGCACTGGCAGACCCTCCTTAAGAACCTAAGCGACGACTACCCCGGCCTGTACATCGTCTATACCGGTTCGTCCATGCTCCAGATGGAAAGCAGCGAGGGCGATCTGTCACGTCGGCTGACCATGTACGAAATGCGAGGTCTTTCCTATCGCGAGTATCTCCAGTACGAAGGCATCCTCACGCTTGCCACCATCACACTTGAGTACCTGCTGGCTGAACATGCCAGCATAGCAATGGAAATCTGTGAAAAGATAAAAGTTCTGGAGCATTTCAAGAAATATCTGGAAGTGGGCTATTATCCCTTCTATAAAACCGTGCATCACGGCTATTACCAGCGCCTACAGAATGTTGCCAATCAAGTAATAGAAGTAGATTACCCCAATGTCGATGATGTCACAATATCCACCATCCGAAAGACCAAGAAACTCCTCATGCTCCTTGCCGAACGCGTTCCGCAGCTACCCAAAATGAACGAGTTGTACAAGGAGCTGGAGACCGATCGCAACCAAGGCCTGAAGATGCTCTATGCCCTTCAACGCGGAGGTCTTCTTCAGCTGCTGAGCGATAACACTAAGAGTCCCGACAACCTATCCCGTCCCGACAAGATATACATCAGTAATGCGACGATGATGTACGCCCTGTCGCCGCATATTGACATAGGCACGCTTCGCGAGACATTCTTCTTCAACCAACTGTCACAATCCCACGAAGTACGCTATCCTAACGCCGGTGACTTTATCGTTGATAGGAAGTACCTATTTGAGGTCGGAGGTAAAGGGAAGACCTTCGACCAAATCAAGGATATCCCCGACAGTTATCTTGCAGTTGACAATATAGAGATTGGCCATAAAAACCGCATCCCCCTTTGGATGTTCGGGCTCTTGTATTAGTCCGCCATTTCCCTCACCCTCTCACCGTTTCCCTCACCGTAACCTACTGACGGACAACGCGTATGAGAGAGTGAGGGAAATTTCGGCCAAAATAACTTTTGTGGGGAGGGAAACGCCCGACAGCCGACTGGGAATCAGGGAACGCTGGAGGGGGAGGAACAAAAATGCCCCCGTTGAAGGACGAGGGCGACCTGAATGTCTTCACAACGGAATAATCCTTATTGTGAATTGCTGAAATTCGAGGGCAAAGGTAGGGATTCATCTCGAAACAGCAAACTTTTCAGCAAACTTTTGCCCATCTTCAAAGTATTTTGCCTATTTTTGCCCTCAAAACAAACTGATTTACCTTATGAAACGCATTTTAGGACTGGATTTGGGCACTACAAGCATTGGATGGGCCTTGGTGAATGAAGCCGAGAACAGTGAGGAGCACTCTTCCATCACCCGCTTAGGAGTACGCATAGTGCCTTTGACCGTGGATGAACAGACAAACTTCGAGAAAGGTAAAAGCATCACGACCAATGCCGACCGTACGCTTAAGCGTGGTATGCGCCGCAGCCTCCAGCGTTACAAGCTACGCCGGTTGCTTCTGATTACCTGCCTCAAAGAGGCGGGCATCATCCAAGATGATACGATTCTCACAGAGAATGGCCCTCGCACGACCTTTGCCACGCTTCGTGCTCGTGCCAAGGCAGCCACTGAAGAGGTTAGCCTCGAAGAGCTTGCGCGTATCCTCCTGATGATTAACAAGAAACGAGGCTATAAAAGCAGTCGGAAGGCCCAATCAACAGAGGAAGGCACGCTGATCGACGGGATAGAGGTGGCCAAGAAGCTACATGACGAAGGGCTTACTCCAGGCCAATATGTCTATTCCCTGCTTCAAGACGGCAAGAAGTACATTCCTGATTTCTACCATTCCGACCTGCAAGCTGAATTTGATGCAGTGTGGAACTTCCAAAAGGCTTTTCATCCCAATGTCCTAACGGATGATTTCCATCAGCAGCTGCAAGGGAAGTCGAAGACGAAGACCTCCAGCATCTTCTTAGCCAAATACGGTATCTATACGGCCGACAACAAGGGAGGAGACCGCCGTTTACAGCAATATCGCTGGCGAACGGAAGCCCTCAACAGAGTCCTCTCGCAAGAGGAACTGGCATACGTGATAGCAGACATCAACGGCGCCATCACCGGCAGCAGCGGTTACCTCGGAGCAATCAGTGACCGCTCCAAAGAGTTGTATTTCAACAGACAGACAATAGGACAATACATCCTTCAGCACATCGAAGCCGATCCGCACTACAGCCTCAAGAACCAGACGTTCTACCGGCAGGATTATCTCGACGAGTTTGAGCGTGTCTGGGAAGTACAAGCGCAGTTCCACCCTGAGCTGACAACAGCTTTGAAGAAGACAATACGAGACCTCATCGTTTTCTACCAGCGCCCCTTGAAGAGTAAGAAGGCGATGCTGGATGTCTGCACCTTTGAGAACCGTCAGATTGAGGTGACAGAAGAAGGCAAGACACGCATGAAGACGGTGGGGCTCAAGGTTTGTCCCAAGTCCTCTCCTCTCTTCCAGGAATTCAAGGTCTGGCAAGTCCTCAACAACCTACAAGTCGAATACGAAGCTCCTGGCGAAGATCTCTTCGCAGAGACGGAGCAGAGGCGCCTGCTCTCCCTCGAAGAGATGAATCGCCTCGCGCACGAACTATTATATAAAGACAAGCTCACCAAACGCGAAGCGCTCACGATTCTCTTCGGGAAGGCAGCAAAGAGGTACGACCTAAACTACAAAGAGATTGAAGGCAACCGGACAATCGCCGCCCTCTATCGTGCCTATTTCAAGATCATTGCGCTTTCCGGTCACGAAGAATACGACATCAGCAAGCTCACCGCCCATGACATCGAAGAGATAAGCAGCAACATCTTCTCCCTGCTTGGTATCAATCAGGACATCCTTCATTTCGACGCTTCGCTCGAAGGACATACCTTCGACCAGCAGCCGCTCTATCAGCTCTGGCACCTGCTCTACTCCTACGAAGGTGACAATTCCAAGACGGGCGACGAAGCACTCATCGCCAAGCTCCAAAGCCTCTGCCACTGCGACCGCGAGTTTGCACGGGTGCTGGCCAACGTGACCTTCCAGGAAGACTACGGTAGCCTCAGCTCCAAGGCCATGCGAAAGATCCTGCCTCATCTGAAAAAAGGTCACATCTACGATAAAGCTTGCGAAGAAGCTGGATACAAACATTCCGAGCGTTCACGCACCAAGGAAGAACTGGCCAATAGGGAGTATCTCAGCCGTCTTGAGCTGCTGCCACGCAATGCGCTGCGCAACCCTGTCGTGGAGAAGATTCTCAATCAGATGATCAACGTGGTCAATGCCGTTTGCGATGCCTACGGCAAGCCAGACGAGATCCGCATCGAGCTGGCACGTGACCTGAAACAGAGCGCAAAAGAACGCGAGAAGACAACAGCGGACATCAACGAAGCCAATCTGCTGAACGAGAAATACCGCAAGACTCTGGAGACAGAATTTGGAATCCCACACGTAAGCCGCAACGACATCATCCGCTACAAGCTCTACATGGAGCTGAAGGACAATGGTTTCAAGACCCTTTACTCCGACACCTATATCCCCAAAGACCGCCTGTTCAGCAAGGATTTCGATATCGAGCACATCATCCCGCAGGCCCGCCTCTTCGACGACTCGTTCTCCAACAAGACACTGGAAGCACGAGACATCAACATCGAGAAGGGCAGTGCCACGGCCTTCGATTATATTCATGGTAAGTGGGGCGAGGAGCGGGCTGCGTCATACAAGGCCAAGATTGACGACCTCTATCGCAAAGGTGTCATTAGCAAGTCGAAGCATGACAAACTCATGATGCGCGAAACCGACATCCCCGACGGATTTATCGACCGCGACCTGCGCAACTCCCAGTATATCGCCAAGAAAGCGCGGGAGATACTGGAGGATCTCGTGAGCGTAGTGGTGCCGACCATCGGAAGCATCACGGACCGCCTGCGTGAGGACTGGCAGCTCGTGGATGTCATGCAGGAACTCAATTGGGACAAGTACGACTGTCTGGGACTCACAGAGAGTTATCAGGACAAAGACGGCCGCACCATCCAGCGCATCAAGGACTGGACGAAACGCAACGACCACCGTCACCACGCTATGGACGCCCTGACCATCGCTTTCACCAAGCCCGCCTACATCCAGTATCTCAACAATCTCAGCGCCCGCAGCGACAAATCCAGCAGCATCTATGGCATTGAGCAGCGCTATCTCTATCGTGACAGCCGAGGCAAGCTGCGCTTCCGCGCCCCCATCCCGCTTGACCAGTTCCGCATGGAGGCCAAGCGGCAACTCGAAGACATCCTCATCTCCATCAAGGCCAAGAACAAGGTGATGACACAGAATGTCAACAAGACCAAGTCCAAGGATGGAACCAAAAGGAAGGTGCAACTGACACCACGCGGACAGCTCCACAATGAGACCATCTACGGACACACGCTGCATCGCGTGTCAGAGGAAGTGAAAGTAGATGGAAAGATGACGCCAGAACGCGCCGCACTGATTGCCAAGAAGATGTATCGCGAGGCCGTCATTGCCCGCCTGGCACAGTTCGGCGACGACCCCAAGAAAGCGTTCACGGGCAAGAACTCACCCGAGAAGAATCCCATCTGGCTCAACGAAGAGCACGCCGAGCAAGTGCCTCCGCGAGTGAAGTTGGTCTATTACGAGGACTACTACCCGATTCGCAAGCCTGTGTCGCCCGACCTGAAATTGGACAAGGTCATCGATGTGGGCATACGCCGCATCCTGCAAGCGCGACTGGAGGAATTTGGCGGCGACGCCAAGAAAGCATTCTCCAATCTCGACGAGAACCCGATTTATCTCAACAAGGCGAAGGGCATCACCATCAAGAGCGTCCGCATCCGTGGAGTTCTCAGCGCAATTCCTCTGCACGAAGCAAAAGACCATCTCGGACACGTCATCACGGACAGTGAGGGACACCGGCGCCCTGTGGATTACGTACAGACAGCCAGCACACATCATATTGCTGTCTATCGCGATGCCGATGGGAACCTGCAAGATGTGGCTGTATCTTTCTTGGAAGCGACAACGCGAAAGGCTCTGGGCCAACCTGTGGTTGATACAGACTACAACACATCCTTGGGCTGGAAGTTTCTGTTCTCCATGAAGCAGAATGAATACTTCATATTCCCTGATATTGAACATGGCTTCGACCCGAAAGCTATTGATTTGTTCGACCCGAAAAACAAGGCGGAGATCAGTAAGAGGTTGTATAGGGTGCAGAAACTTTCAAGAGTCAATTATGGTAAACAAGTCGTTAGAGAATACGTTTTCAGGCATCACCTAGAAACAACCATTCTAGAAACTAAAGAGTTGAAAAATGTTACCTTTAAAAACATTAAATCTTTACAGTATCTAGAAAGTGTTATCAAAGTCCGCGTCAACCATCTTGGCGATATATTACCTGCGAAAGAAAACTAGATTATGAACCGTTTGAGTCCACATCACCATGTGGGCTCTTTTTATTCTAAATCCTATGATCAAGAAAACGCTTTGCTTCTCCAATCCTACTTACCTCAGCCTACGCAACGGGCAGCTGGTGATTCAGCTGCCAGACGTGGAGAAGAACGACACGCTGACAGCTGAGTTCAAGAAGATGAACGAGCGCACGATACCGATAGAGGACATCGGAGTCGTAGTGCTCGACAACAAACGCATCACCATCACCACGGGAGCGATGGAAGCCTTGCTGGAAAACAACGCAGCCGTCATCACTTGCGACAGCCGCAGTATGCCCGTGGGGCTGATGCTGCCGCTCTATGGCAACACACTCCAGAATGAGCGTTTCCGCGATCAACTCGATGCGTCCTTACCCCTCCGCAAACAGCTGTGGCAACAGACCATTCGACAGAAGATTGCCAATCAGGAGGTGGTGCTACGCACCTACACCGAAGCACAGACAAAATGTATGCGTGTATGGGTGGATGAGGTGCGTAGCGGCGATGCCGACAACCTCGAAGCGCGGGCAGCGGCTTACTACTGGCGCAACATCTTTCCTGAGATCCCCGATTTCGTCAGAGGCCGCGAGGAAGCACCACCTAACAATCTTTTGAACTACGGCTACGCCATCCTACGCGCCGTCATCGCAAGGGCTTTGGTCAGCAGCGGCCTCCTCCCCACCCTCGGCATCCATCACCACAACCGCTACAACGCCTATTGTCTGGCCGATGACATCATGGAGCCTTATCGCCCCTACGTCGATGAACTGGTCATCAAGATCATCCGCAAGCGATTTGACTACACAGAACTCACCAAGGAGCTGAAGGCGGAATTGCTTGCTATTCCCGTGCTGGATGTTGTCATTGATGGCAAGCGTAGCCCGCTGATGATTGCAGCCTCGCAGACAACGGCCTCGCTCTACAAATGCTTCGGCGGCGAACTGCGCAAGATCAGCTATCCACAAATGGAGGCATAAGGGCTATGATTACTGAAGACAATTCACGGTTTAGCCAGTATCGTGTCATGTGGATTCTCGTTTTCTTCGACCTGCCTACCGACACCAAGAAAGAGCGCAAGGCAGCGGCCAAGTTCCGCAAGGATTTGATGGGCGACGGCTTCACCATGTTCCAGTTCTCCATCTATATCCGGCATTGCGCCAGTCGCGAGAACATGGATGTTCACGTCAAGCGCGTCAAGGCGGCACTACCGGAATTCGGCAATGTTGGCATTTTGGGAATCACGGACAAGCAGTTCGGCGACATACAGCTCTTCTACGGGAAGAAAGAGAAAGCACCTGCGGCTCCTGGTCAACAGCTCGAACTCTTCTGACACATCTTTGTAACACATCGCCTCGTTAAGCATCATCTTTGGAGATCATCATCTTTGGATAGCGGATTCCGTCTTTCATGACTGAATCCGCTATTTTCCCATCACTCTTTTTTTATTTCTAATCTTTGCCATAAATCTTTGTATTATACCATCTTACACACATCGTGGTGTTTATGATGGTTCAAAGATGAAGAATTTCAAGCAATTCACAACCACTTGTCCGTTAATCTCCAGGGTGATCGGGTGTTTATGATGGTTCAAAGATGAAGAATTTCAAGCAATTCACAACAGATCTCACAGATTACACAGATTAAAAATGGTGTTTATGATGGTTCAAAGATGAAGAATTTCAAGCAATTCACAACGCTTCCTTCACGAGATGCACCACAGGGAACGGTGTTTATGATGGTTCAAAGATGAAGAATTTCAAGCAATTCACAACGCCAGCCATTCCTCATAGTCCTGCACGTGCGGTGTTTATGATGGTTCAAAGATGAAGAATTTCAAGCAATTCACAACTGTACTTGCACGTTGGTCGGTAGTCCACACGGTGTTTATGATGGTTCAAAGATGAAGAATTTCAAGCAATTCACAACTGCGACACCTCTCTATATTTTCGCAGGGCGGGTGTTTATGATGGTTCAAAGATGAAGAATTTCAAGCAATTCACAACAGGCCACTAATGTGTTGGCTCTCATCGAGGGTGTTTATGATGGTTCAAAGATGAAGAATTTCAAGCAATTCACAACTTACGAATCGAACCTGTGGCCAGCACATCTGGTGTTTATGATGGTTCAAAGATGAAGAATTTCAAGCAATTCACAACACCTCGTCCGCGACATGCCATCGGCACTCAGGTGTTTATGATGGTTCAAAGATGAAGAATTTCAAGCAATTCACAACGACCAGATGAAGGTCGATGAAGCCACGCTAGGTGTTTATGATGGTTCAAAGATGAAGAATTTCAAGCAATTCACAACTTCAACAGCCTGCGGGCTTGGGGAATCAGAGGTGTTTATGATGGTTCAAAGATGAAGAATTTCAAGCAATTCACAACAAAATCTCTCCATCTAATCGTTGGTGTTAAGGTGTTTATGATGGTTCAAAGATGAAGAATTTCAAGCAATTCACAACCAATGTATGATACGGAAGATTTTAATAACAGGTGTTTATGATGGTTCAAAGATGAAGAATTTCAAGCAATTCACAACCGCAGCATGGGCAGCTATCAAGGCATCGTGGGTGTTTATGATGGTTCAAAGATGAAGAATTTCAAGCAATTCACAACCACACGAAGCTACAACAGCGATGCCTGGACGGTGTTTATGATGGTTCAAAGATGAAGAATTTCAAGCAATTCACAACAAGTCGCGGACGATGATGTAGGGTAGCGGCGGTGTTTATGATGGTTCAAAGATGAAGAATTTCAAGCAATTCACAACTTATTTCTCTTGGTTACCGTCTCCAATGGAGGTGTTTATGATGGTTCAAAGATGAAGAATTTCAAGCAATTCACAACACGGTCGGCTTCAGCCTGAGCCGTGCTAAAGGTGTTTATGATGGTTCAAAGATGAAGAATTTCAAGCAATTCACAACCAAAATGTCAAAGAGCAATAACGATGCAAAAGTAGCAATTCTTTTGCGTTCAACAGCAAGACAAAGAGAAAAAGTTTGCGAGAGGCAAAGAAAAATGCTCCTTTAGTTACTCTCCCAATATTTCTCTCAGTTCACATTCCAACAGTGGAAGGTGATTGATAATGATACTCCAGAGGATATCAGAAGAAAGGCTATCGTAACCATGAATGATATAATTACGAGTATCTACAATCTTCCGAGCATTCGTAATCCTGATATCGGGAACTTCCTTCAGAACGCGGTTCATGGCCTCGCCCATAATCTCCACGTTGCGCTCTACGGCACGTCGCAACATGAAATTGCTGTTGAACTCCTCAAACAGTTTTGGCTTATCGTCGAAATAACTATTGATTTCTTCTACAGCACCAAATACATCATAGAGGTATTTCAGAATCGTTTCATCCATAAATAGCGGATTTTGTTCGTTCAATATTACGCTTGAAGATAGGGTTTCTCACTGCCTTCTCCTCTACGAGATCCACCTCGCGTCCCAGTGCATCTTCCAATGCATATTTCAGTTCAAAATAGTTAGTGAGGTAATCGTAGATTTCATCTGTCTTGAAATCTACGAGGAAATCTACATCGCTCTCCTCCGTGAAACGTGGCGTAAGCACAGAACCGAAGGCATAGAGGCGACGTACCTTGTGTTTGCGACATAAGGTAGCAATGCGAGCGTGGGAGTGTTCAAGGAGGTTATTCTTCATCGGCTTCTTGGTTTCGGGGGGCAAAGCTACACATTTTTTATTGATACCCGATGACTTTTTCAAGAAAATATGGGGGATGGGAGCATATCGCAGCTATTTCAGCATCGCAAAATAGGTGTCGAGGAGATTCTTGGCGGCGATGAAGGAGGTCTGGCGGCCGTCGAGGACGTTCTGCTCGGCACGGGGCAGGAGGGCAGCAATGGTCTCGTTGTTGTAGAAGCCATTACGGAGCTGCTCGTTGATGCTCTCGTACATCCAGTACTTGGCCTGCTCGGCACGGCGGTGCTCGAAGTAGCCGTTGGCCTTGACGAAATCGACGTAGGCATAGACCATATCCCACACTTCCTTGATGCCGAGGCCGTAGAAGCCGCTGTAGCATAGTACCTTGGGTGTCCAGCCGCTCTCGGGCATCGGGAAGAGATGGAGGGCATTCTGGAACTGACGCGCCGCGAGGCGGCAGGGCTCCACGTTGTCACCGTCGCACTTGTTGATGACGATGCCGTCGGCCATCTCCATGATGCCGCGCTTGATGCCCTGCAGCTCGTCGCCGGTGCCGGCGAGCTGGATGAGGAGGAAGAAATCGACCATCGAGTGGCAGGCGGTCTCGCTCTGTCCCACACCGACGGTCTCCACGAAGATCTTGTCGAAGCCAGCAGCCTCGCAGAGGATGATGGTCTCACGAGTCTTGCGTGCCACGCCGCCAAGCGAACCTGCGCTGGGACTGGGGCGGATGAACGAGTCGGGGTGCACGGAGAGCTTCTCCATGCGCGTCTTGTCGCCGAGGATGCTACCCTTGGTCTTCTCAGAGCTGGGGTCGATGGCGAGCACGGCGAGCTTGCCGCCGGTGCGCTCCAGGACATGGACGCCGAACTCATCGATGCTGGTGCTCTTGCCAGCACCGGGGACGCCGCTGATGCCGATGCGTATGCTCTTGCCGCTGTAGGGCAGGCATTTCTCGATGACTTCCTGCGCGATGGCCTGATGCTGGGGGTGGGTGCTCTCCACGAGTGTCATAGCCTGTCCGAGGATGGTGACATTGCCCTTCAGGATGCCCTCGACATAGTCATCGACGGTGAGGCGGCGCCGGGCGAAACGGCCGCGCTGCAGATAGGGATTCACGGTCGAGGGCTGCTCCACGCCACTGTTGACGACCAGTCCCTTGTATTCCTCGCTATTCTCTGGATGATCCATGCTGAATTGAGAGTTGAGAATTGAGTGTTGAAAACTAACGTTTCCGCGGAAGCTTGACTTCTACGGCGGGCACGCCATAGGTGGTGGGTGTGACGGGCTGGATGGTGCCGTCGATGTTGAAGGTCATGCGATCGATGCACACCTCACGGTGGTAGCCTGGCCCGCGCCTCTTGTCGAGGTAGTTCTTGTTGATGCGATGATAGACGATGTACCACTCATCCTTACCAGGCACCTGGATGACGCTGTTGTGTGCCGTACCGTAGATGCTGCCGTTGGGATCCTGCCTCAGGATGACGGGCTTCTGCGCCACCACGATGGGCCCGAGCGGGGAGCTGGACGTGCCGTAGGCGACATGGTAGTTGGGAGAACCTGTGTCATCGACGCTCCACATGAAGTAGTAGATGCCCTTGCGGTAGAAGACGTATGGTGCCTCGCGGTAGCGGTAGTCCTCGAGCGAACCGCCGTCGGGGGTCATGACCTTGATGGTGGTAGTGTCGATGCTCACCATATCATCGTTCAGGCGTGCACCAGCCATGTAACCATTGCCCCAGTAGATGTAGTTGTCGCCCGTCACGGGGTCATTGAATACATCGACATCGATCTGCTGACCACCGGTGAGGCCTGCGGGACGCGTGTCAATGAGCGGTTTGCCAAGGTCGTAGAACGGTCCCACGGGCGTGTCGGCGATGGCCACTCCGATGGACTTGCGGTTGCGTTGGGTATCGTGGCCGCTGTAGTAGAGATAATAGGAGTAGCTGCCGTCGGGCTGCTGACGCTCCATGATGGCGGGCGCCCAGGCATTGCCGGTGGCCCAGGGCACCTGATCGGTGCCGAGGTCGAGGACGATGCCCTCGTGCTTCCAGTCGAGGAAATTGGGGCTGGAGAACGCGGTGAAGTAGTAGCCACCCCACCCCTGCACACCGTCAGTCGTGGAGTAGATGTAGAAGCGGTTCGTCTTGTGGGAATACATGATCTCCGGGTCGGCATGGAACTCCGGCAGGATGGGGTTTCCGCTGGTGCGGACGCGACGCGTCTTAGGCTGTGCGGCAGAGCCGTCGAGGCAGAGGGCCACGAGGGCGAGGAGGAGAAAAAGCTTTTTCATTATAGGTTGGAGTTTATTTCGTAATTTCGACATTTCGGCATTTCGATATTCGATTCATCAAGAATCCTTATTCAATCTTTCAACCCTCCCTGTAGTAGTCGAGCATCTCGAAGATGTCGTCCTTGGAGGCTTGTTGGTTGATGCGGATGTCCCCGACTGCACCGAGGAGGGTGAAGTTGATAATGCCGGCGACGTTCTTCTTGTCGTGAGTCATCAGCTCGTAGAGGCGGTCGTACTGCTTGCAGTCGAAGGGGAAGATGCCGTAGGTCTCGCGTACGAATTGAGCTACTTGATGCAGGCGCTCCGAGGGGAAGCCGCAGCGCGTGGCGGAGAGGTAGAGCTCGCAGACAAGGCCCCAGGCGACGGCGTAGCCGTGGAGGACGGTGCGCCCCTCTGCCATCGCCAGGCTCTCGAAGGCATGACCAGCGGTGTGTCCGAGGTTCAGGGCCTTGCGGATGCCGTGCTCGTGGGGGTCTTCGGTGACGATGCGCTCCTTGACGGCCACGCTCTTGGCCACCATCGCCTTGAGATGCTCGAGGTCGGGGTGTTCGAGATCGAAGGCGAGGAGTTCGGTAAGCATCGCCTCGTCGGAGATGAGGCCGTGCTTGAGCATCTCGGCATAGCCGCTACGGATGTTCGCGCTGTCGAGGGTGCGCAGGAAATGGGTGTCGAGGATGACGGTGCCGGCGGCGTTGAAGACGCCGATCTCATTTTTCAGCCCCCGGAAGTTGATGCCTGTCTTGCCGCCCACGCTGGCATCGACCATCGCGAGCAACGTCGTGGGGATGTTCACGTAGGCGATGCCGCGCTTGAACGTGGAGGCCGCGAAGCCACCGAGGTCGGTGACCATCCCTCCGCCGAGGTTGATGAGCATCGAATGGCGCGTGGCACCACCCTCCCCCAGCGCCGTCCAGACGGCCGCCAGTGAGTCGAGTGTTTTGGCCTCGTCAGTGGCACCGATGGTGATCAACTGGGGCGCCGGTTCCCCGGTGGAATCGGCAAAAAACGCACTCAGCACGGGCCAGCAGGCCTCGCGGGTGTTCACGTCTGTCAGCACAAACAGGCGGTCGGGCTGCACCCGGTGAACCGCCTCGTGCAACTCTGTCCGCAGGTCGCGGCTGATGATGACATTCTGTTCCATAGACGTCAGGGATGTACTTTGGTGGTGCAAATATAGTGTAAGTTCACGTATGTACAAAGCAAAGGGCTCTTAAAAAATATAAAAGCGGCGCTCCGGAGTGTTCCGGGGCGCCGCCTACCATAAGGAAACGGGTTGTTTTAATCCATGTCGTAGTCGAGCACTGCCTTGCGGTTGGCGAGCACGCGGTCGTAGTCCTCCTTGGAACCTACGATGATGCGCTCGAACTCGCGCAGACCCGTACCTGCGGGGATGAGGTGACCGCAGATGACGTTCTCCTTCATGCCCTCGAGGCTGTCGCTCTTGCCGTTGATGGCGGCTTCGTTGAGGACCTTCGTGGTCTCCTGGAAGGAGGCGGCGGACATGAACGAACTGGTCTGGAGGGCTGCACGGGTGATACCCTGCAGGATCTGCGTGGAGGTGGCAGGCACGGCGTCGCGAACGACGACGGGCTTCAGGTCGCGGCGCTTCAGGAGGGAGTTCTCGTCGCGCAGCTTGCGGGCTGTGACAATCATACCGGCCATCATCGTCTCGCTGTCACCAGCGTCGATGACCACCTTCTTGCCCCAGATGCGGTCGTTCTCCTCGGCGAACTCGAGCTTATCGACAATCTGCTGCTCGAGGAAGCGGGTGTCGCCCGGCTCGTCGATCTGGACCTTGCGCATCATCTGACGCACGATGACCTCGAAGTGCTTGTCGTTGATCTTCACGCCCTGCAGACGATAGACGTCCTGCACCTCGTTGACGATATACTCCTGCACGGCCGTGGGACCCTGGATAGCCAGGATGTCAGCAGGCGTGACAGCACCGTCGGAGAGGGGCGTGCCGGCACGCACGTAGTCGTTCTCCTGCACGAGGATCTGCTTCGACAGGGGCACGAGGTAACGGCGCTCGTCGCCATTCTTCGGGGTGATGATAATCTCGCGGTTACCACGCTTGAGCTTACCCATCGTGACCTCACCGTCGATTTCGCTGACGACGGCGGGGTTGCTCGGGTTACGAGCCTCGAAGAGCTCGGTGACACGGGGCAGACCGCCCGTGATATCACCAGCCTTGCCGACGGCGCGCGGGATCTTCACGAGGACGTCACCGGCCTTGACCGTCTGCTTGTCCTCGACGGAGATGTGACCGCCGATGGGGAAGTTATAGGTGCGGAGGAGCTCACCGTTCTCATCGACGATGTGCGCCTGCGGAACCTTTGTCTTGTCGCGGGACTCAATGACGATGAGCTCACGCAGACCAGTCGTCTCATCGGACTCGACACGGTAGGTGACACCCTCGATGACGCCCTCGAACTCCACGTGACCGGCACTCTCCGTGACGATGACCGCGTTGAAGGGGTCCCACTTGGCGATGATGTCGCCCTTGGCCACCTTCTCGCCGTCCTTCTTGTAGAGCGTAGAACCGTAGGGAACGTTCTGCGTCAGGAGGACGATGCCGGTGTTGATATCTACGAAGCGGACTTCAGCCAGACGGCCTACGACCATCTTGGCGGGAGCGCCCGTCTCGTCGGTGATATCGACGGTGCGGAGTTCCTCGAACTCAAGCTTGCTATCGTACTTGGCCTTGATGGTCGCGTTGGCGGCAGCGTTGTCGGCCACACCACCGGCGTGGAACGTACGCAGTGTCAGCTGTGTACCCGGCTCACCGATGGACTGTGCGGCGATGACGCCGACGGCCTCACCCTTCTGCACCATACGGGCAGTCGCCAGGTTGCGGCCGTAGCACTTCATGCAGACGCCATGACGGCTCTCGCAGGTGAGCACGCTGCGGATCTCGACGCTCTCGATGGGGCTGGCCTCGATCTCGGCAGCGATGGCCTCGGTGATCTCCTCGCCGGCAGCCACGATAAGCTTGTTGGTCGAGGGATTGATGATGTCGTGGACGCTGACACGACCAAGGATGCGGTCATAGAGCGAGCTGATGACCTCGTCGCCATTCTTGAGGGCGGTGCAGACGAGACCACGCAGGGTGCCGCAGTCCTCCTCAGTGATGATGACGTCGTGGGAGACATCGACCAGACGACGTGTCAGGTAACCAGCGTCGGCCGTCTTCAGAGCGGTATCGGCAAGACCCTTACGGGCACCGTGGGTGGAGATGAAGTACTCCAGCACGGACATACCTTCCTTGAAGTTCGAGAGAATCGGGTTCTCAATGATCTGTGCCTCGGCACCGGCCTTCTGGGGCTTCGCCATCAGACCACGCATACCAGAGAGCTGCGAAATCTGACCGGCACTACCACGGGCACCGGAGTCAAGCATCATATATACGGCGTTGAAGCCTTGGTCGGCTTCGCGCATAGTCTTCATCAGCACGGCGGAGAGGTCGTTGTTGACGTGTGTCCACGCATCGATGACCTGGTTGTAGCGCTCCTTGTCGGTGATGAAACCCATGTTGTAGTCGCCCATGATGCGCTCGACTTCGTCGTTACCACGCTGCACGAGGGCTGCCTTCTCCTCCGGGATGATGATGTCGCCGAGGTTGAAGCTGAGGCCGCCATCGTAGGCGAGCTTGTAACCGAGGTTCTTGATACCGTCGAGGAAGGCACAAGCCTTGGCCACACCCACGGTCTTGATGACATCGGTGATAAGGCCGCGGAGGGTCTTCTTGGAGATGACGTCGTTGAAGAAGCCTACCTCCACGGGGATGATCTCGTTGACGATGACACGACCCACGGAGGTTTCGACCATGCGCTTGCCGATGCGGCCGTCCTCTAGCTTGTCCTGAACGATGACCTTCACGGGAGCGTGGACATCCACGCGGCGCTCATTGTAAGCGATGATGGCCTCTTCGGGGCCATAGAAGGTGAGACCTTCGCCGAGGGCTCCAGGACGCAGCTTGGTGATATAGTACAGACCGAGCACCATGTCCTGCGAGGGCACGGTGATAGGTGCGCCGTTGGCAGGGTTCAGGATGTTGTGGCTCTGCAGCATCAGGATCTGTGCCTCCAGGATGGCCTCGTTGGAGAGGGGGAGGTGGACAGCCATCTGGTCGCCGTCGAAGTCGGCATTGAACGCCGTACAAGCGAGCGGGTGGAGCTGGATGGCCTTACCCTCGATCATGCGGGGCTGGAAAGCCTGAATACCGAGGCGGTGCAGTGTCGGGGCACGGTTGAGGAGCACGGGGTGACCCTTCATGACGAACTCGAGGATGTCCCAGATGACGGGATCCTTGCGATCGACAATCTTCTTGGCGCTCTTCACCGTCTTCACGATGCCGCGCTCAATGAGCTTGCGGATGATGAACGGCTTGTAGAGCTCTGCGGCCATCAACTTCGGCAGACCGCACTCGCCCATGTTGAGCTCAGGACCCACGACGATGACGGAACGTGCGGAGTAGTCAACACGCTTACCGAGGAGGTTCTGACGGAAGCGACCCTGCTTACCCTTCAGCGAGTCGCTGAGGGACTTCAACGGGCGGTTGCTCTCGCTCTTGACGGCACTGCTCTTACGGCTGTTGTCAAAGAGGCTGTCAACAGCTTCCTGAAGCATACGCTTCTCATTGCGGAGGATGACCTCGGGAGCCTTGATCTCGATGAGGCGCTTCAGGCGGTTGTTACGGATGATGACGCGACGGTAGAGGTCGTTGAGGTCGGAGGTGGCGAAGCGGCCGCCATCCAGGGGCACCAGCGGGCGCAGATCGGGCGGGATAACAGGCAGCATGGTCATGATCATCCACTCAGGCTTGTTGCGCTCGCGGCTGGCACGGAAGCTCTCTACGACCTGCAGACGCTTCAGAGCCTCGTTCTTACGCTGCTGGGCGGTGTCGCTGTTGGCGCGGTCGCGGAGCTCGTAGCTGAGCTTGTCGAGGTCGAGCCCCACGAGGAGGTCATAGATGGCCTCGGCACCCATCTTGGCGATGAACTTATTGGGGTCGTCGTCGGGCAGGTACTGGTTCTCCACTGGCAGATGGTCGAGGTGGTCGAGATATTCTTCCTCGCTGAGGAGGTCGAACTTCTCGAGATGCAGTTCCTCGCTCTCTTCCTGCTGGAAGGGACCCGGGTTGATGACCACATAGCGCTCGTAGTAGATGACGGAATCCAGCTTCTTCGTGGGCATACCCAGCAGATAACCAATCTTGTTGGGGAGGCTGCGGAAGTACCAGATATGAGCCACGGGCACGACGAGCTCGATGTGTCCGCTGCGCTCGCGGCGCACCTTCTTCTCAGTCACCTCCACACCGCAACGGTCGCAGACGATGCCCTTGTAGCGGATGCGCTTGTACTTGCCGCAGTGGCACTCGTAGTCCTTCGTGGGACCGAAGATGCGCTCGCAGAAGAGGCCGTCGCGCTCAGGCTTGTAGGTGCGATAGTTGATGGTCTCGGGCTTCAGCACCTCGCCATAGGAATTCTCCTTGATCTCCTCGGGAGACGCAAGCCCGATGGTGATCTTGGTGAAGTTGTTCTTGACTTTATTATCTTTCTTGTAAGGCATAACTCTTTTATTTTAAAGACCCCCTCCTCACTCCCCCTTGTAGGGGGAGGGTGGTTTGTATTTGAGAGGGTGTAAGATTACTTACATATTATCATATTAAACCTTGAATGGTATCCACTCCCTCCCTCACAGGGAGGGCGGGGGGAGGGTCTTCTTATTCCAATGTTACAGAAAGGCCTAAGCCGCGGAGCTCATGCAGGAGCACATTGAGGGACTCGGGGATGCCGGGAGTAGGCATGTTCTCGCCCTTGACAATGGCTTCGTAGGCCTTGCTGCGGCCAGTGACGTCATCGGACTTGATGGTGAGGATCTCCTGCAGCACGTGGCTGGCACCGAAGGCCTCGATGGCCCAGACCTCCATCTCACCGAAACGTTGACCACCGAACTGGGCCTTACCGCCGAGCGGCTGCTGGGTGATGAGGCTGTACGGGCCGATGGAGCGGGCGTGCATCTTGTCTTCGACCATGTGGCCGAGCTTGAGCATGTAGGCCACACCGACCGTTGCCAACTGGTCGAACTTCTCGCCCGTGGCGCCGTCGTAGAGCTGCGTGGAGCAGTAGCGGGGCAGACCTGCCTTGTCGGTCCATTCGCAGAGGTCATCGAGCGATGCGCCGTCGAAGATCGGGGTGGAGAACTTCACGCCGAGCTCCTTACCGGCAGCGCCGAGGACGGTCTCGAAGATCTGACCGATATTCATTCGGGAAGGCACGCCCAGCGGGTTCAGGACGATATCAACGGGCGTACCGTCGGCCATGAACGGCATATCCTCCTGGCGCACGACCTTGGAGACAATACCCTTGTTACCGTGGCGGCCGGCCATCTTATCGCCGACGCCGATCTTACGCTTCTTGGCCACATAGACCTTGGCCATCTGGATGATGCCGGAGGGCAGCTCGTCGCCGATGGTGATGGCGAACTTCTTGCGCTTGAGCTCGGCGTCGAGGATCTTGTACTTCTTGATGAAGTTGATGATGAGCTTGGCAATGAGACCGTTGACATGCTCATCGCTGGTCCAGTGGCTGAGCTGGATGCCTGTGTAGTCGAGAGCGGCGAGGGCGCCTTCCGTGAACTTGGAGCCCTTGGCGATGACCTCGGCACCCATGTAGTCCTTCACGCCCTGCGACGTATATTTCTTGGTGAGCTCCAGGAGCTTCTCGATGAGGATGGCCTTGAGGTCATCAACCTTCATGTTGAACTCCTCGTCGATCTTCGGGAGGCGCTGCTTGTCGCGGAGCTTCTCGGAACGTGTCTTGATGGCACGCGAGAAGAGCTTCTTGTCGATGACGGTACCCGACAGGGAGGGCGAAGCCTTCAGGGAGGCATCCTTCACGTCGCCGGCCTTGTCACCGAAGATGGCACGCAGCAGCTTCTCCTCGGGCGAGGGATCGCTCTCGCCCTTCGGCGTGATCTTACCGATCAGGATGTCACCGGGCAGTACCTGTGCGCCGATACGGATGATACCGTTCTCGTCGAGGTCCTTGGTGGCGTCCTCGCTGACGTTGGGGATGTCGGAGGTAAGCTCCTCGACACCGCGCTTGGTCTCGCGGACTTCGAGGGAGAACTCCTCGACGTGGACGCTGGTGAGGATGTCCTCGCGGACGACACGCTCGTTGAGCACGATGGCGTCCTCATAGTTGTAACCCTTCCAAGGCATGTAGGCCACGAGCAGGTTCTTACCCAGGGCGAGCTCACCGTTGGCGGTGGAGTAACCCTCCGTGAGGATGTCGCCTGCCTCGACGCGCTGTCCCTTCTCGCAGATAGGACGCAGGTCAATGGTCATGTTCTGGTTGGTACGGCGGAACTTGGGAATGCGGTATTCCTTGAGGGCGGGCTCGAAGCTGACGAACTCTTCCTCCTCGGTGCGGTCGTAGAGGATGCGGATGGTGGTGGCATCTACGTAGTCGATGACACCGGCGCCCTCGGCGACAATCATCGTGCGGCTGTCCTCGCAGACCTGCTTCTCGATGCCCGTACCGACGATAGGAGCCTCGGTGCGCACGAGGGGCACGGCCTGGCGCATCATGTTCGATCCCATCAGCGCACGGTGGGCATCGTCGTGCTCCAGGAACGGGATGAGGGAGGCGGCGATGGAGGCAATCTGCTGCGGAGCGACGTCCATCAGATCGACCTCGGTGGGAGGCACGACGGGGTAGTCGTCGTCCTGACGGCACTTGACGACCTTGCGGATGAAGGTACCGTCGTCGCGCAGGGGTGCATTACCCTGACCGATAATGAGGTTCTCCTCCTCCTCGGCGGTGAAGTAGCTGATGCCCTCATCAGAGAGATCGACGACACCGTTGTTCACCTTGCGGTACGGCGTGGAGATGAAGCCGAGGTCATTGATCTTGGCATAGACGCAGAGCGACGAGATCAGACCGATGTTAGGTCCTTCAGGCGACTCAATCGGGCAGAGACGGCCGTAGTGAGTATAGTGCACGTCGCGCACCTCGAAACCGGCGCGCTCGCGGCTCAGACCGCCAGGACCGAGGGCAGAGAGACGACGCTTGTGGGTCACCTCGGCCAGCGGGTTGGTCTGGTCCATGAACTGCGACAGGGCGTTGGTTCCGAAGAACGAGTTGATGACACTGGAGATGGTCTTGGCGTTGATGAGGTCGGTGGGCGTGAACACCTCGTTGTCGCGGACGTTCATGCGCTCACGGATGGTGCGGCTCATGCGGCTCAGGCCGATAGCGAACTGGTTGGAGAGCTGCTCGCCGACGGTGCGGACACGACGGTTCGAGAGGTGGTCGATATCATCCACCTGTGCCTTGGAGTTGACCAGTTCGATGAGGTACTTGATGATCTCAATAATATCTTCACGCGTGAGCACACGCACGTTGGGATCGGTCTCAAGGTTCAGCTTGCGGTTGATGCGGTAGCGGCCTACATCGCCCAGGTCGTAGCGCTTCTCCGAGAAGAAAAGGTTGTTGATGACCTCGCGGGCGCTGGCGTCATCAGCGGGATCGGCGTTGCGGAGCTGGCGATAGATGTAGAGGACGGCTTCCTTCTCCGAGTTGGAGGGGTCCTTGGCCAGGGTATTGAAGATGATGCTGTAGTCGCTCGCATCGGGGTCTTCCCTGTGGATGAGGACGGTCTGCTCGCCGCTCTCGAGGATGTCGTTGATGTTCTCCTCGGTGAGCACGGTCTCACGGTCCATGATGACCTCGTTGCGCTCGATGCTGACGACCTCGCCAGTGTCCTCATCGACGAAGTCCTCGACCCACGACTTCAGCACACGGGCAGCCAGTTTCTGACCGACGTTCTTCTTGAGGGAAGTCTTGTTGACCTTGATTTCTTCGGCCAGATTGAAGATCTCGAGGATGTCCTTGTCGTTCTCGAAGCCGATGGCGCGCAGCAGCGTCGTGACGGGCAACTTCTTCTTACGGTCGATGTAAGCATACATCACGTTGTTGATGTCCGTAGCGAACTCAATCCACGAACCCTTGAAGGGGATGATGCGGGCGCTGTAGAGCTGTGTGCCGTTGGCGTGGAGGCTGGAGCCGAAGAACACACCGGGGGAACGGTGCAGCTGGCTCACCACGACGCGCTCGGCACCGTTGATGATGAAGGTGCCGTTGGCAGTCATGTAGGGGATTGGGCCGAGGAAGACGTCCTGGATGACGGTGTCGAAGTCCTCGTGGTCCGGGTCTGTGCAGTAGAGCTTCAGCTTGGCCTTCAAGGGCACGGCATAGGTGAGACCGCGCTCCAGACACTCTTCGATGCTGTAGCGGGGCGGGTCAATGTAGTAGTCCAGGAACTCGAGGACGAAGTTGTTGCGCGTGTCGGCGATGGGGAAGTTCTCGGAGAAAACCTTGTACAAGCCATCGTTCTTGCGCAGCTCCGGCGGCGTGTCCAGCTGCAGGAAGTCGTTGAAGGACTTCAGCTGCACCTCGAGAAAATCCGGATAGGGCATCGGATTCTTCACCGAAGCGAAATTGACTCTGTCGTTAACAATCTTAGCCATTAAATGATGATATGTTGTTGTGAATATTTTCCGACATGATGGGAGGTTCCCTCGCAGGCGCGAAGATGTGCCTCGGAACCTCGTCTATAGAGAATCTATAGGGATGTAGGGCGTTGTTTTTGTGCTTAGACGCAAAAAGTAGAGGACTCTCTACCAGAGAGTTCTCTACCTATTGTGTCCGAGTGGTTACGGGTCGGCTCTTACTTGAGCTCGATCTCTGCACCAGCCTCCTCGAGGGTCTTCTTCAGAGCCTCAGCGTCGGCCTTGGGCATAGCTTCCTTCAGCGTGCTGGGAGCGCCGTCAACGAGCTCCTTAGCCTCCTTCAGACCGAGGCCGCAAGCTTCCTTCACAGCCTTCACGACCTGAAGCTTAGCAGCGCCAGCGCTCTTGAGGACGACGTCGAAGTCGGTCTTCTCCTCAGCAGCGGGTGCAGCAGCACCGCCAGCAGCGGGACCAGCAACAGCAACAGCTGCAGCTGCGGGTTCAATACCATACTCCTCCTTGAGGATCGTTGCCAACTCGTTAACTTCTTTCACTGTCAAGTTTACCAACTCTTCAGCAATTGCTTTCAAATCTGCCATAGTAGTTTATGATTTTTTGTTTTGTTAGACTTAGGTTTGATTGATTTATTCGGCCTTCTCGCCGAGGGTCTTGAGGACACCGTGGATGGTGTTGGCTCCAGACTGGAGTGCAGAAACGACGTTCTTCGCGGGCGACTGCAGCAGGGCCACGATGTCGGCGATAACCTCGTTCTTGCTCTTGATGGCGCACAGAGCGTCGAGCTGGTCGGCTCCCACGTAGAAGCCTTCCTCGGCATACGCTGCCTTCAGTGCGGGGGTCGTGACACCCTTCGGGTTCTTGGCGATGATGTCCTTGAGCATCTTGGCAGGGCCGTTGGCGACCTGCGTGAAGATGACGGCAGTCGTGCCCTTGAGAACGCCATAGAGGGGTGTGAAGTCAATCTCGCTGGCCTCGAAAGCCTTGTGGAGGAGGGTGTTCTTCACGAGCACCATCTTCACTTCGCTCTTGAAGCACTGACGACGCAGAGCGCTGGTGCGGGCAGCATCCAGACCGGCAACGTCCACGAGATAGAAGTGGGGATACTGCTTCAGCGTCTCGCCCAGCTTCTCGATAATGAGTCCTTTATCTTCCTTTCTCATGATTCTTACGTCTTAAAAATATTAGATTTCTTCAACGGCCTTGGGATCTACTTTGATACCGAGGCTCATCGTAGAGGAAAGATAAATGCTCTTCACGTATGTGCCCTTAGCAGCAGCAGGTTTCAGCTTGATAATGGTAGCGATGAACTCCTTGGCGTTCTCGGCGATCTTCTCTGCGGAGAAGGACACCTTGCCAATGGAAGCGTGCACGATACCGGTCTTGTCAACCTTGAAGTCAATCTTACCCTGCTTAACCTCCTTCACAGCCTGGGCGACGTTCATCGTCACAGTGCCGCTCTTGGGGTTAGGCATCAGGCCGCGCGGACCGAGGATACGACCGAGAGCACCTATCTTGCCCATGATGGAGGGCATCGTGATGATGACATCGACGTCGGTCCAGCCGCCTTTAATCTTGTCAATGTATTCGTCAAGTCCTACGTAGTCAGCACCGGCTTCCTTCGCTGCAGCCTCCTGGTCGGGGGTGCAGAGGCAGAGCACGCGGGTAACCTTACCCGTGCCGTTGGGAAGCGATACGACGCCGCGGACCATCTGGTTGGCCTTGCGGGGGTCAACACCCAGACGTACGTCAATGTCAACGGAAGCGTCGAACTTGGTCGTGGTGATGTCCTTGACCAACTGTGAAGCCTCCTTGAGGGTGTATGCCTTCCCAGCTTCAACCTTCTCAGCAACCAGCTTTTGATTTTTTGTCAATTTAGCCATAGTTCAATTGAAGTTTAAAGATTATGCGGGAAAGTCACCCTTGACAGTGATACCCATACTTCTGGCTGTTCCTGCAACCAATCTCATCGCCGACTCCACTGTGAAGCAGTTCAAGTCGGGCATCTTGTCGGTGGCGATGGCACGCACCTGTTCCCAGTCAATGGTGGCAACCTTCTTGCGGTTGGGTTCTGCACTGCCGCCCTTCACCTTGGCAGCCTCCATGAGCTGAACAGCCACGGGGGGAGTCTTCACGACGAAGTCATACGACTTGTCGGTATAGTAGGTGATGACAACAGGGAGTACCTTGCCGGCCTTGTCCTGAGTTCTGGCGTTGAATGCCTTGCAGAAATCCATGATGTTAATACCCTTGGAACCGAGAGCGGGACCTACTGGGGGTGATGGATTCGCAGCGCCTCCTTTAATCTGTAATTTGATTAATCCAGCAACTTCTTTAGCCATTGTTGTGATTCGTTATTAATTGATGTATATGCTCCGTTTCGGGCGTGTAACAATCGCCTTACTCCTTCGCCACTTGCATGAAACCCAGTTCGAGAGGTGTCTTTCTCCCGAAGATCTTGACCGAAACCTTCAGCTTCTTCTTTTCGTTGTTGACTTCCTCGACGACGGCTTCGAAGCCCGAGAACGGACCGTCGGTGACCTTGACGGCATCGCCTTCCACGAACGGGATCTGAATGTCCTCAGGCACGTCAGCCATTTCATCGACGACGCCGAGCAGACGCTTCATCTCACCCTCACGGATGGGAAGGGGCGTGTCTGTGGCCTTCGTCTCGCCAAGAAATCCGAGCACGTTGGGCGTGTTGCGAAGCATACCTTGCACCTCGCCCGCCAGGATGCACTCTACCAGAACATAACCGGGCAGATGGCAGCGCTCCTTCACGATCCGTTTGCCGTTGCGAACATCGACATACTTCTCCTTCGGGATAAGCACCTGAGAGACCTTGTCGCCATAGTCGCCCTGGGCGACCTGTGCGTCAATGTACTCCTTCACTTTGCCTTCTTTGCCGCTGATGGCACGCATGACGTACCATCTCATTTGCTGCTGTGCTGCCATAAGCTTCCGATTAGTTAGGATAGACGAACTCCATTACATGCTGGAAACAGAAATCCATCACGAAAACGACCACCGCGATGAGTAGGGAAGCAGATAATACTACAATCGCGCTGTTGAAAAGTTCCGAACGCGTGGGCCAAGAGGTCTTATGCACGAGTTCTTCGTATGATTCCTTGCAATAATTAAAAAATCTCTTTAACATATATGTCTTCTTTTATAGCACGGGAAGAGAGGCTCGAACTCCCGACACCTGGTTTTGGAGACCAGTGCTCTACCAACTGAGCTATTCCCGTAAAGGAAGCCCCCGCCCGAAAACGGGGGCTTTTTAATTGGTTTTAGGTTTTCCTATATATTCCTAGGATTTCCTATGACTTCCTATATCTGGAATTAATCGTCGAGGATCTCGGTGATCTGACCGGAACCGACTGTGCGGCCACCTTCGCGGATAGCGAAGCGAAGACCAACGTTCAGAGCAACGGCGTAGATCAGTTCAACAGTGATCTCCACGTTGTCACCAGGCATCACCATCTCGGTGCCCTCGGGGAGGTGGATCTCACCCGTGCAGTCCATGGTGCGGAGGTAGAACTGAGGACGATACTTGTTGCCGAACGGAGTGTGACGGCCACCCTCTTCCTTCTTCAGGACGTAGATGGAAGCCTTGAAGTTCTTGTGGGGCTTGATGACACCCGGGTGAGTGATCACCATACCACGCTTCACTTCGTTCTTATCGATACCGCGGAGGAGCAGACCGACGTTGTCACCAGCCTCACCCTCGTCGAGGATCTTGCGGAACATCTCAACACCCGTGATGACGGACTTCTTGTCCTCACCCAGACCGAGGATCTGGACCTCGTCGCCAACCTTGACGACACCAGTCTCGATACGGCCGGTAGCAACAGTACCACGACCAGTGATGGAGAACACGTCCTCAACAGGCATCAGGAAGGGCTTATCAATGTCGCGAACGGGCTCCTGGATCCACTCGTCGCAGGTGTCCATCAGCTGCATCACCTTCTCTTCCCACTCGGGTACACCGTTCAGTGCGCCGAGGGCAGAGCCACGGATGATAGGAGTCTCAGCCTCGAACTGGTAAGCAGCGAGGAGCTCCTGCATTTCCATCTCAACGAGTTCGAGCATCTCCTCGTCCTCGACCATATCGCACTTGTTAAGGAACACCACCAGACGGGGAACGTTCACCTGACGGGCGAGCAGGATGTGCTCACGGGTCTGAGGCATAGGACCGTCAGTAGCGGCAACCACGATGATAGCACCGTCCATCTGAGCAGCACCCGTTACCATGTTCTTCACATAGTCAGCGTGGCCCGGGCAGTCCACGTGAGCGTAGTGACGCTTAGCGGTCTCGTACTCGACGTGAGCGGTGTTGATGGTAATACCGCGCTCCTTCTCCTCGGGAGCGTTATCGATCTGGTCGAAGCTCTTCACCTCGGAGAGGCCCTTCTTAGCCAGAACAGTAGTAATAGCGGCGGTCAGGGTAGTCTTACCGTGATCGACGTGACCAATCGTACCGATGTTTACGTGCGGTTTGGTTCTTTCGAATTTTTCTTTAGCCATAGCTATTCTTTATGATTAATAAGTGATTGAATGAGCGTAATGAATTGTTGGTTTCTCTTATGAGCAATGCGGCACACGCCGCCTTGGAGCTGTTGACGAGGATTGAACTCGTGACCTCTTCCTTACCAAGGAAGTGCTCTACCACTGAGCTACAACAGCATGTCATGTTTTCGAGCGTCGAGCGGAAGACGGGGCTCAAACCCGCGACCCCCAGCTTGGAAGGCTAGTGCTCTATCAACTGAGCTACTTCCGCAGTCATCTGCTCTGAACCGGCACCCCGGTTCCGCCAGTTTCACTCGGTGGGCGGAGATGGATTCGAACCACCGAAGGCATGCGCCAGCAGATTTACAGTCTGCCCCATTTGGCCACTCTGGTATCCGCCCGAAGGGCTTTGCAGCCGCTTGTTGACGGCAAACCGTCTCGAAAACGGCTGCAAAGGTAGGTATAATTTTTGAACCGCAAAAACTTTTTGGCGTTTTTTTAACGATTCTGATGTTTTTCTTTGTTTTTCTGGAGCTGTTTGAGCAATGCATCCAGACAATTGTCGATAGCTTCTTCAAATGTGTCGCATACCTTTTCGGCGTAAAGCTCCGTTCCCACGTTGACGCGGATGGACGCTTCCTTGTTCATTGCCGTCTCAGGTTTGACGACTTTCAGTGACACCTCTACCTTTCTTATTTCATCGCTGAATTTCTCGAGCTTGCCTACTTTCTTCTGGACAAAGTCCTGCAGTTTCTCTGTAGGTTCGAAGCGGATCGCCTGAAGTTTGATTTCCATAGTAACCTCCTTTTGTTTTAAGAGTGAATAATAGGTTTACGCCCGTGGATGGGCTTCATGATACACTTTCTTGAGTTCCTCGAAGGTCGTGTGGGTGTAGATCTCGGTCGTCGATAGACTCGCGTGTCCCAGCAGTTCCTTCACCGACTGCAGGTCGGCATGGTGATTCAGCATCGAGGTAGCAAAGGTGTGGCGGAGCACATGGGGCCCGCGGCGCTGTTGGCTGGTCACAAGTCCCAGCTTCTCGCGGACCATCTTGCGGACCGCCGCCGTACTGAGCCGTTCGCCCTTTTCCGAGACGAAGAAAGGCTGCCTGTCATCCGCCACCTGGGCGGTGCGCTCATCCCTATATATATATATAAGGTGTAGCAGCTCCTCGCCGAAAGGAACAATTCTTTGCTTGTTACCCTTTCCGGTGACACGGAGCGTGGAAGCGTCCAGATTCACATCCTTCACGTCCAGCCCCACCAGCTCGCTCACGCGGAGACCCGCCTCATAGAACATGGCGATGATCAGATGATCGCGCCGTCCGGCAAACGAGTCCTCGAACATACCGGTACCATCCAGCAGGCGGTCCATCTCCTGTTCCCGCACGAAAGCGGGCAGGCGTTTTTCCGCCTTCGGCGCCGTCAGCAGATGCACGGGATCGTGATCCACGTAGCCGCGGCGATAGAGGAAACGGTAGAACGAGCGCAACGCAGACAACCGGCGGTTCACAGAGGTAGCCTTCAGGCCGCGCTCCATCATCTCCACCATCCACTCACGGGCAATGTCCGCGTCAACAATCTCCCAGGAAAGGTCATCGCCGAGGCCCTTATAAAACGACTCGAACGCCTTCAAGTCGGCTTCATATTCCGTCACCGTCCGCTCCGAAGCGGCACGTTCATAACGGAGATAATCCACGAAAGCCTTCAGCAGCATAATACCTCATTTTGCAGTTTCACCGAGGCGAAATTAGAGGTTTTTCTTCAGACTGCCAAATGAAATCAGCAAAAGTTCATTTAACATTAGACTTTTTCACGTTCTTTAAGGTGAACGGTACACCTTTTTAGTCTTCTACGCGGCGGAGCTGCTGAACATAGACAGCATGTTCCTTCGCAAGACGCTTCAGCACGGAGGGCTTGTCGAACTGCTGACGGCGACGGAGTTCCTTCACTACGCCGGTCTTCTCGAACTTACGCTTGAATTTCTTCAGAGCTCTCTCGATGTTCTCGCCTTCCTTAACAGGTACTACGATCATGTTGTTTGTTGAATAATGGGTTAATAATGAATTATTTGTTACCTCGCCACGCCGCCGGTCACCCGTCGGCAGAGTCGAAAAGCGGTCGCAAAAGTACAGCGTTTTTTCCTAACTGCCAAGGAATCACGCATTTTTTTTGCATCGCAGAATCCGATTTTTACGTTTTCCGCATCCTGCGCGCCGTGAAAGGGGATGCACAGCAGGCTGCATCGCGCGATGCAGTCTGCTGTGTAAGGCGATGCAGCTTGCTGTGTGATTGTTGCTTTATGCGTCCCGTGTGCGGGCTCGCGTATGCGCGCTCGCGATGGTTGTGGTGGTGGTTCTTTCTCTTTCTTTATTTTTTTCCTTCTCTTAGGAAGAAGAGGGTGCAGGGAGGAGGAACCCTTCGCTTTCGTTTCTTTCGTTCTCTTTCATTAGAATTCCTCTCATTAGTTCATTAGAAGAATAGAAGGACATTAGAGAAGAATATTAGAGGAATTAGAAGCTAAATTCATTGCGAAAGTTGGGGAGAGATTGGGAAAGAATACGTACCTTTGCCGCCGAAATCAACACCACATGCTTATGTATTGTCTCGACGACTCCCCACACTTCCGCATGATAGAGCTGGATGAAGTAGATTCCACCAACAGCTACCTGAAAGGCTATCGGCCGTTGCACACGACTGATGTCACCCTCGTCACTGCCGAGCACCAGACGGCAGGCCGCGGGCAGACGGGCAACACATGGGAGTCAGAACGGGGACGGAACCTGCTGTTCAGCCTCCTGCTGCACCCCGCCCAGCTCAACGCCAGCGAGATGTTCGTCATCAGCGAAGCCATCGCGCTGAGCATCCGCGAGGCGGTCATTACTGCCATTGCCCAACCCCACCCCGCCCGCAACGCCTCTCCGGTCCCAGCTCCCCGCAACGCCTCCGAGCAGGACGTCACAGTGAAATGGCCGAATGACATCTATGTAGGGGATCGCAAGATTGCGGGCATCCTCATCGAGAACGAACTGCGGGGACAGCACATCGGGCGTTGCATCGTGGGATGCGGCGTGAACGTGAACCAGGCGACGTTCGCCTTCCCCGAAGCCACAGCCGCCGCAAATGCCTCAGCCACATTCCATCGCCCGCCCACTCCCGTGTCCCTGCTTCAGTTGACGGGGCATGAGATAGAACGACGGTTCGTGCTGGAAGACATCATGGAGGCGTTCATGCACCACTACAACCGCATCCAGCGGGGAGCATACGAGGCGATTCATGAGGCCTACAAAGTCGCCCTCTACCGAAGGGATGGAGTGCATTTTTTCCGCGATTCCATCGGCACTTTCGAGGCATCCATCGAGGACGTGGAGCCCTCTGGGCATCTCCTCCTGCGCGACACCGGGGGGACGCTCCGCCGCTACGCGTTCAAGGAAGTGGCGTTCCAGAGTTGACAGGCGATCGTTGACAGGTGACAATTGACAGGTGATCGTTGAAATTTGGGAAAATAAGCAGCGAATCGCAAAAACTTTCCACTTTCGACCTCCAACTCTCAACTTTTTTGTACCTTTGCGCCGCTTTTTACACGCGCGTATGCGAATCATTAAAAAAATCGACATTTTCATCCTGAAGCAGTTCTGCCTGTTGTTCGCAGGCACCTTCTTCATCTGCCTCTTCATCTTCCTGATGCAGTTCATCTGGAAGTATGTCGATGACTTGATTGGCAAGGGATTGTCCTTCGACGTGCTGGCGCAGTTCTTCTTCCATGCCGCCATGGACCTGGTGCCGTTATCGCTGCCGCTGGCCATCCTGCTGGCATCGCTCATCACCTTCGGGAATATGGGCGAACGGCTGGAGCTGTTGTCGATGAAGGCTGCCGGCATTCCGCTGCTGCGCATCCTGCGCCCCGTGGCCATCTTCGTGACAGGCCTCGCCTTCGGCTCGTTCTATTTCCAGAATGTCGTTACGCCCGAGTCCAGCCGACAGTTGGCAGCGCTGCTCTACTCCATGAAGCAGAAGTCGCCCGAGCTGGAGATCCCCGAGGGCATCTTCTACAACGAGATTCCGGGCTACAACCTGTTCGTGGAACACAAGGACATGGAAACCGGAATGCTCTACGGCATCATGATTTACACGCAGGGTACCAGTTTCGACGACACACAGGTGGTGCTGGCTGACTCGGGACACATCCGCTCCACGGCCGACCAGATGCACCTCCAGCTGACGCTCTACGACGGGCAGCGCTTCCGCAATATGCAGAACACGGGCAGCGCGATGGACAAGGCCACCGTGCCCTATATGCGCGAGACGTTTAAGACGGAAGTAGATCTGATTCCCTTCGACAACAATTTCAGCGTGATGGATGCCTCGCTGTTCAACGACAATGCCGGCACGAAGAACATCTTCGCCCTCACGCACAGCATCGACTCCATCACGCAATACCTCGACTCCACCGGCCACGCACAGTATGAGCAGTACGGCTACACGTTCCTCACCACGCCCCGTCTCCGGCCGGACGCCGACTCGGTGTTCTTGGAGCGCCACGCTGCCGCGACGCCTGTCGATTTCGACACCCTCTACAACAGCCTCACCGACCATGAGCGTGCCCGCGTGCTCCGCCAGGCTACCGAGCGCAGCCGCAACGGCGTCCTGCAGACGGACATGGTCAAGGACATGAACTTCTACGTCAACCGCAGCCTGCGCATCCACTACCTCGAGCGCCACAAGAAATACACGCTGTCGCTTGCCTGCCTGATCTTCTTCCTCATCGGCGCGCCCCTCGGCGCCATCATCCGCAAGGGCGGCCTGGGCGTTCCCGTCGTCGTCTCGGTCATCATCTTCATCTTCTACTACATGGTGAACGTGACGGGCGAAAAGCTCTGCAAGACGGGCGAGTGGGACGTGACCTTCGGGAGCTGGCTCAGCACGATGGTGCTCACGCCCATCGGCGTGTGGCTCACGTGGAAGGCCAATCAGGACTCTGCAGTCTTCAACATCGAGGGCTACCAGCGTTTCTTCCGCCGCCTGCTCGGCCTGCGCACCAAGCGCACCATCAACCGCAAGGAGATCATCATGTACGAGCTGGTGCCCGGGCACGTCATCCCTGCCCTGCAACAGTTCACCGCCGACTGCGCCGCCTATGTCGAGAGCCGCCACCTCTGGAAGATGCCGAACTACTTCCGGACGTTCTTCCGCTACGAACCCGACACCGTTGTCATCAGCCTGAGCGACCGCCTGGAAGAACTCGTGCATGAGCTGGCCAACAGCCGCGACAACCGCATCATCGCGGCGCTCAACGAGATGCCCGTGCTGGTGCCCGACGCCCACACGCGCCCCTTCCGCCGCCCGCGCCTGAACATGGCGATGGGCATCCTCTTCCCCATCGGACTGGTCCTGTGGCTGCGCATCTGGCGCTATCGCCTGCGCCTGTGGCGCGACCTGGAACAGCTGCAGAAGCAATGCACCTACGTAGAGGAAAGGCTGCGAGACCAACAGAAAGAAGCATGAGAAAACCCTTATCGATATAAAAAAACAGACAGATATGAACCCATTATCAAGCATTGAAGAAGCCCTGAAGGACTTCAAGGAAGGCAAGTTCGTCATCGTGGTCGATGACGAAGACCGCGAGAATGAAGGCGATTTCATCACCGCTGCAGAGATGATTACGCCCGAGAAAGTCAATTTCATGCTCCGCGAGGGACGCGGCGTGCTCTGCGCGCCCATCACCATCAGCCGTGCCGAGCAGCTGGAGCTTCCCCATCAGGTACAGGACAACACATCGATGCTGGGCACGCCGTTCACCGTGACCGTGGATAAGCTCGAAGGCTGCACCACGGGCGTCAGCGCCGCTGACCGCGCCGCCACCATCCGCCATCTGGCCGACCCGACGGCGAAGCCCGCCGACTTCGGGCGCCCCGGCCACATCAACCCGCTCTATGCCCAAGACCGCGGTGTCCTGCGCCGCGCCGGCCACACAGAGGCCGCCATCGACCTGGCACGCCTCTCCGGGCTTCACCCCGCCGCCGCCCTTATCGAGATCCTGAACCCCGACGGCACGATGGCACGTATGCCTCAGCTCCAGGAAGTGGCAGCCCGCCACGGCATCAAGATCATCACCATCCGCGACCTCATCGCCTACCGCCTGCAGCGCGAGCAGATGGTGGAGGCCGCCCCCGAGGTGGATCTCCCCACCGCCTATGGTCACTTCCGCGACATCACCTTCCGCCAGCTCTCCAACGGTCTGGAGCACGTGGCACTGATCAAAGGCTCTTGGGAGCCCGACGAGCCCGTGCTGGTGCGCGTGCACAGCTCGTGTGCTACAGGCGACATCTTCGGCAGCCAGCGCTGCGACTGCGGCGAACAGCTACACCGCGCGATGCAGATGATAGAAAAAGAGGGCAAGGGCATTCTCTTATACATGAACCAGGAAGGGCGCGGCATCGGGCTCTTCAACAAGATGAAGGCCTACAAGCTGCAGGAGGAGGGCGAGGACACGGTGGAGGCCAATGTGCACCTCGGTTTCCGCCCCGACGAGCGCGACTACGGCGTCGGTGCGCAGATCCTGCGTCAGCTCGGCGTCCATAAGCTGCGCCTGCTGACGAACAATCCCGTGAAGCGCGTCGGTCTCGAAGCCTACGGGCTGGAGATTGTCGAGAATGTGCCCATCGAGGTGCAGCCCAACCCCTACAACGAGCGCTACCTCAAGACCAAGCAGGAACGCATGGGCCACACGCTGCACTTCAACAAGTGATGAATGACGATTGCTTGACAGATAATAGGAATTTCTCTCATCCTTATAAAAAACTTGCAACTTTCAACTTTTAACATCCAACTTTTCACTACCTTTGCACACGAATTTAACCCCTTACCGATATGAACGCTTTATCTGACCGCTTGAACCGCCTCGCGCCCTCCGCCACACTGGCCATGAGCCAGCGCAGCAGCGAGCTGAAGGCACAGGGCGTCGATGTCATCAACATGAGCGTCGGCGAGCCCGATTTCAACACACCCGACCACATCAAGGCCGCCGCCATCCGCGCCGTGGAGGAGAACTATTCCCGCTACTCCCCCGTTCCGGGCTATCCCTCGCTGAAGGAGGCCATCGTGAACAAGCTGAAGACAGAGAACGGCCTCGACTTCGCGCCCTCACAGATCCTGTGCTCCAACGGCGCGAAGCAGAGCGTCTGCAACACCATCATGGCGCTGGTGAACGCCGGCGACGAGGTCATCATCCCTGCGCCCTACTGGGTGAGCTATCCGCAGATGGTTCTGCTGGCTGAGGGAACCCCCGTCTATATCGATGCGCCCATTGAGCAGGACTTCAAGATCACGCCCGCGCAGCTCGAAGCCGCCATCACCCCCAGGACGCGCGCCCTCATCCTCTGCTCTCCCTCGAACCCTACGGGCTCGGTCTATAGCAAGGAAGAGCTGCGAGGTCTGGCCGAGGTCATCGCCCGCCACGAGCGCGTCATTGTCATCGCCGACGAGATCTACGAGCACATCAACTACGTAGGTCGCCACGAGAGCATCGCACAATTCCCGGAGATCCGCGACCGCGTGGTCATCATCAACGGTGTCTCCAAGGCATACGCCATGACGGGCTGGCGCATTGGTTTCATTGCGGCTCCCGAGTGGATCGTCAAGGGCTGCAACAAGCTCCAGGGTCAATACACCAGCGGCCCCTGTTCTGTCAGTCAGAAAGCAGCCGAGGCCGCCTACACCGGCTCACAGCAGTGTGTCGAGGAGATGCGCCAGGCCTTTGAGCGCCGCAAGAACCTCATCGTGAAGCTCGCCAAAGAGATTCCCGGCCTCGAAGTCAACGACCCGCAAGGTGCCTTCTACCTCTTCCCCAAGTGCAGCAGCTACTTCGGCAAGCGCGACGGCGACCGCGTGATTCAGAACAGCACCGACCTGGCCATGTACCTGCTCGAAGTGGGACACGTAGCCACCGTCGGCGGCGATGCCTTCGGCTCCCCCGAATGTTTCCGCATGAGCTATGCCACCAGCGACGAGAATATCGTGGAGGCAATGAAGCGCATCAAGGAGACGCTGGCAAAGTTGGCATAGAAACCTATTAGTCCCTCCCCTATTATTTGCCCCATCATAAAAATCAAAGACAATATGGACCAGAAGAAAATAAAGACTGCACTCATCTCCGTATTCCACAAGGACGGCCTCGATGAGTTGCTCAAGAAGCTGAACGCCGAAGGCGTCAAGTTCCTCTCCACTGGTGGCACACAGGCCTTCATCGAGAGCCTCGGCTACCCCTGCCAGAAGGTCGAGGAGGTCACCACGTACCCCAGCATCCTGGGCGGTCGCGTGAAGACCCTGCACCCGAAGATCTTCGGCGGCATCCTGGGACGCCGTGAGCTCGACAGCGACCGCGCACAGATGGCCGAGTACGAGATTCCTGAGATCGACCTCGTCATCGTGGATCTCTACCCCTTCGAGCAGACTGTGGCCAGCGGCGCCAGCGAAGCCGACATCATCGAGAAGATCGACATCGGCGGCATCAGCCTCATCCGCGCCGGCGCCAAGAACTTCAACGACGTCGTCATCGTTCCGTCAAAGGATCAGTACAAGACGCTCCTGGACATCCTCAACGCCCAGGGCGCCGTCACCACGCTGGCACAGCGTCGCCGGTTCGCCACTGCCGCCTTCGGCGTGAGCAGCCACTACGACACCGCCATCCACACGTGGTTTAGTAAGTAAAGGGTCCTCCCCCGCCCTCCCTTGTAGGGAAGGGGTGGCCACCTAATAGGAAAAGATGATAAAAATTACGATTATATAGCATCAGGTATCTGCTCCCTCCCTACAAGGGAGGGCAGGGGGTGGATCCGTTTTTAACAACTTATGGGACTTTTTTCCTTCACCAAAGAAATAGCCATGGACCTGGGCACGGCGAACACCATCATCCTCGCGGATGGTAAGATTGCCGTAGATGAGCCCTCCGTGGTAGCCCTCGACCGCCACTCGGAGAAGATGATTGCCGTGGGCGAGAAGGCTAAGCAAATGTATGAAAAGACGCACCCCGACATCCGCACCATCCGCCCGCTCCGCGACGGCGTCATCGCCGACTTCAACGCCTGCGAGCAGATGATGCGCGGACTGATCAAGATGGTGCACGTGGGCAACCGCTTTTTCACGCCGTCACTGCGGATGGTCATCGGCGTGCCCTCCGGTAGCACGGAGGTGGAACTGCGCGCCGTTCGCGACTCCGCAGAGCACGCCGGCGGCCGCGAGGTCTATCTCATCTACGAGCCTATGGCTGCTGCCATCGGCATCGGTCTGGACGTGGTGGCGCCGCAGGGTAACATGATCGTGGACATAGGTGGTGGCAGCACAGAGATTGCCGTCATCTCGCTCGGCGGCATCGTAGCCGACAAGAGCCTGCGCATCGCTGGCGACGACCTCACCTCTGACATCCAGGAGTACATGAGCCGTCAGCACAACGTGAAGGTCAGCGAACGTATGGCCGAGCGTATCAAGATCAACGTGGGCGCCGCCCTCACCGACCTGGGCGACAACGCTCCCGCAGACTACATCGTGCACGGCCCGAACCGCATCACGGCGCTCCCGATGGAAGTCCCCGTCTGCTATCAGGAGATCGCACACTGTCTGGAGAAGACCATTGCCAAGATCGAGACGGCCGTCCTCAACGCCCTCGAGGAGACGCCCCCCGAGCTGTACGCCGACATCGTGCACAACGGCATCTATCTCACGGGCGGCGGTGCCCTGTTGCGCGGCCTCGACAAGCGTCTGACCGACAAGATCAACATCCCCTTCCACGTGGCCGACGATCCCCTGCACAGCGTGGCAAAGGGCACGGGTGTGGCGCTGAAGAACATCCACAACTTCTCGTTCCTGATG
This sequence comes from Bacteroidaceae bacterium, assembly GCA_017470425.1. Taxonomy (GTDB): domain Bacteria; phylum Bacteroidota; class Bacteroidia; order Bacteroidales; family Bacteroidaceae; genus Physcousia. Next base: position 85,060 of record JAFUYT010000016.1, read on the forward strand.
TAATTGTCAATTGTCAACTATCAACTGTCAATTGTCAACTGTCAACTGTCAACTTAACCCATGCGTGCGCTACTGGATTTCCTGACGAAGTACCACCACTGGTTGCTACTGATTCTACTGGAAGGGCTGAGCCTGGTGCTGCTCTTCCAGTTCAATCATTATCACAACAGTGTGTGGATGACCACGGCGAACACCGTCGTGGGTCATGCCACGGCGTGGGAGCAGGAGGCGCTGCGCTATATCCACCTGGGCGAGGTGAACGAAGCGCTCACGCGCCGCAACCTCATTCTGGAGCAGAACAACGAAGTGCTCACACGACAGCTCCAAGCACTCACCCACGACTCCACCTGGACCGAGCGCAAGCAGGCTGAGCGCCTGCGCGATGTGCAGCTGCTGCCCGCCAAGGTCATCACGAACAGCGTCCTCCACCGCAATAACTTCATTACCATCGACCGTGGCGAGGCCGACGGCGTGGCGCCCGAGATGGGCGTGGTCTGCGGCACAGGCATCGTGGGTATCATCTTCATGACGTCCGAGCACTATGCCATCGTGCAGCCCCTGCTCAACAGCCACTCACGCATCAGCTGCCGGCTGCGCGGCTCGGAGTACTTCGGTTACCTGCGCTGGGAGGGCGGCAGTCCTCTGGTGGCCACACTGGATGACATCCCGCGCCACGCGCGCTTCCGGGTGGGCGACATCGTAGAGACGAGCGGTTTCAGCTCCGTCTTCCCCTCCGGTATCTTCGTGGGCAAGGTGGCGGCCATCGAGAACAGCGACGATGGCCTGAGCTATAAGCTGCATATCCAACTGGGCACCGATTTCTCAAGCCTCCAGGACGTCAGCGTCGTACAGCAGCGCTTCCAGAGCGAACTGCGCAACCTCGAACAGAAAGCAGACTCCCTCAGCCAGTAATCCCCCAACTGTCAACTATCAACTCTCAACTGTCAACTGTCAACTCCCCACTCTACCCCGTGCTCCTCACCGCTCTCCAACGCCTCCTCTGGATGACAGCCCTCGTGGCCGCCCAGCTGTTCGTGTTCAACCACGTGCACCTCTTCGGCTATGCCACTCCGCTGCCCTTCATTTACTTCTTGCTGCTCTTCCGTCTGGGCACACAGCGGTGGAGCATCCTGTTGTGGGGCTTCGTCTGCGGGGTACTGACTGACATCGTCTCGCTGACACCCGGCGTGGGAGCCGCGTCGATGACGCTGGTAGCTTTCATCCAGCCTCCCCTACTGGCGCTGCTGGTACCCGAGGATGCCATCGAGGACCTACGCCCGGGCTACGACACGCTGGGCTTCTGGGGCTATGTGCGCTATGCCGTGGTGCTGACGTTCGTGTTCTGCCTGGCCTATTTCCTCATCCTGTCCTTCAGTTTCCAGCGCCCGCTGGATCTCGCCATCTCCTGTGGTGCCAGCTGGGGGCTGACGTTGCTGCTGTGTTTGATTTTCGAAGGTTTCCACCGCGCTCATGAGTAACGACGACTACAAACTGTCCAAGCGCAAATATGTGTTAGGTGTGGCGGCAGTCCTCGTTGTCGTCATCTACATCGTGCGGCTGTTCGTGCTGCAGCTCACGTCGGACGACTACAAGCTCCGCGCTGACTCCAATGCCTTCATGCGCCGCATCCAGTTCCCTGCCCGCGGCGCCATCACGGATCGCCACGGCAAGCTGCTTGTCTATAACCAGCCAGCCTACGACATCATGGTGATCATGCAGGAGCAGGTGGGAGTCGATACGCTGGATTTGTGCGAGAGCCTGGGCATCGACACGGCGTGGTACAGCCGTCGCATGGCCGAGATCAAGGACCACCGCCGCAACCCCGGTTACTCCCGTTTCACGCAGCAGCTGTTCATGAGCCAGCTCTCTGCGGCGGAGTTCAGCAACTTCCAGGAGAAGATCTTCCGCTTCCCCGGCTTCTACATTCAGAAACGCAGCATCCGCCAGTATGCCTACCCCTACGCCGCTCACATCCTTGGCGACATCGGCGAGGTCAACCCCGCCGACATCGAGGCCGACGACTACTACCGGATGGGTGACTACATCGGCAAGCAGGGCGTGGAGGCCAGCTACGAGCACCAGCTGCGCGGCATCAAAGGCTCCGAGATTCTCCTGCGCGATGTCCACGGACGCATCAAGGGCCGCTATCAGGACGGCCGCTTCGACGAGCAGCCCATTCCCGGCAAGAACATCACGCTGAGCCTCGACATCGACCTACAGGCGCTCGGCGAGCGGCTCATGCGAGGCAAGCTGGGCAGCATCGTGGCCATCGAGCCATCGACGGGTGAGATCCTGTGCATGGTGACATCGCCGACCTACGACCCTCGCACGATGGTGGGGCGTCAGCGCGGCAAGAAACATCATGAGCTCTCCCTGGATCCGATGAAGCCGCTGCTGAACCGTGCCATCATGGGCACCTATCCTCCCGGCTCCACCTTCAAGACCTCACAGGCACTCACGTTCCTCGAAGAGGGCATCATCACGCCGCAGACGCGCTACCCCTGCTCCCGCGGCTTCCACTATGGCCGCCTCACGGTGGGCTGCCACCCCCACGGCTCCCCGCTGGACCTGATACCGGCCATCGCCACTTCCTGCAACGGCTACTTCTGCTGGGGCCTGCTCAATATGTTCAACAACCGCGGGAAGTACCCCACCACACAGGAGGCAATGACGACGTGGAAGAACTACATGGTCTCGATGGGCTTCGGCTACGCTCTCGGCGTAGATCTGCCGGGTGAGAAGCGCGGTATGATCCCTAATGCGCAGTACTACGACAAGGCCTACAAGGAGTCGTGGAACGGACTGACCGTCATCTCCATCTCCATCGGACAGGGCGAGGTCACGCTCACGCCGCTGCAGATTGCCAACCTGGGCGCCACCATCGCCAACCGGGGATGGTTCATCACGCCGCACATCGTCCACGAGATCCAGGACGAGGAGATTGACACGCTCTACCGGACACGCCGCTACACAAAGGTGTCGGCGCCCCACTACGAGACGGTCGTCAAGGGAATGGAGGGTGCCGTCAGGGGGGGCACCTGCCATGCCGCCTTCACCACGCAGTACATCACCTGCGGCAAGACCGGCACAGCACAGAACCGCGGCCACGACCACTCAGTCTTCATGGGCTTCGCGCCGCGCGACAACCCTCAGATCGCCATCGCCGTCTATGTCGAGAACGGCGGATGGGGCGCCACCTTCGGCGTGCCCATCGGCGCCCTGATGATGGAACAGTTCATCAATGGCCACCTCTCCGAGGCCAGTGAGGCCAAAGCCGAGGGCATCGCAAACAAAACGATCAACTATGGCGACTACGTCCGATAAACAACTGAGCGTCTTCAAGAGCATCGACTGGCTCACGATTCTGCTCTACATCGCTCTCCTGGCCTTCGGGTGGATGAGCATCTGCGGTGCGTGCTACGAGTACGGGCAGCCGCGCGACCTGCTGTCGCTGGCCGACTTCAGCACGCGCACGGGTATGCAGCTCGTGTGGATTGCCTCGTCAATGGTGCTGGCCACCGTCATCATGTTCACGGACGACCGACTCTTCGACTCCTTTGCCTATATCATCTACGGACTGCTCATGCTCCTGCTGCTGGCCACACCCTTTCTGGCGCACGACATCAAAGGCTCAATGTCGTGGATCAAGATCGGCTCTTTCAGCCTCCAGCCCGCAGAGTTCGCCAAGTTCGCCACGGCGCTGGCGCTGGCCAAGTTCATGGGCAGCTACGGTTTCAAGCTACAAGGCTCATGGAAGAATATGGCAGTGAGCATCCTGCTGATCCTGACGCCCATGGTGCTCATCATCATGCAGAAGGAGACGGGCTCGGCACTCGTCTATACCAGCCTCGTGCTGATGCTCTACCGCGAGGGCCTGCCGGGCTTCGTCCTCTTCATGGGCATCTCCGCCGTGGCCATCGTCGTGGTGGGTCTGCGTTTTGCAGAGGAACCGCTGGTCGGCGAGTTCCTGAGTCTGGGCGACGTGCTGGTGGGGGCGCTGATCCTGCTCTTCGTGCTCGCGCTGCTCTACGCCTACTGCCGGCCTGCCGCCATCCGCGATGCGCTGAGCGCCGACCGCGGTGCAGGCACCTACCACAGCATCCTCTCGCGGCGCCGTTTCTTCATCGGGCTGTTCGCCGTCGGCGCCATCATCCTGCATCTCTCAGCAGGCGCCCTCGTAGATCACCTGGCCGAGCATCAGCGCAACCGCGTGCAGGTGCTTCTGGGACTACGCGATGATCCCAATGGTGTGGGCTACAACGTCATCCAGGCAAAGATCGCCATCGGCTCCGGCGGCCTTGAAGGGAAGGGATTCCTCAACGGGACGCAGACCAAGCTCAAGTACGTGCCGGAACAGGAGACGGACTTCATCTTCTGCACCGTAGGCGAGGAACAAGGCTTCATCGGCTCTGCGGCCGTCCTGCTGCTCTTCCTCGCGCTACTGCTGCGCCTGCTATACGTTGCCGAGCGGCAACCCTACGCCTTCGGGCGCGTCTATGGTTACTGCGTCTTCTCGGTATTTTTCTTCCATGTCCTCATCAACGTGGGCATGGTGCTGGGCTTGATGCCCGTCATCGGCATCCCCCTACCCTTCTTCAGCTACGGCGGCTCCTCGCTATGGGGCTTCACGCTGCTGCTCTTCATCTTCCTGCGCATCGATGCAGGTCGCAGTCGCCTGAAACGTTAGAGATTAGAACCAGAGATATTAAAACTTACCTAAGCTATTGAGATGAAACAAATGATTACTTTCTTGCTGACCTGCATCATCTGCCTCAGCACTTCCGCCCAAGAGCTCACCGTGGGCAGTTATAACATCCGTTACAACAACCAGTCCGACAGTATCAAAGGCAATGGCTGGCAACAGCGCTGCCCGTCCATCTGCCATCAAATCCTATGGGAACGCCCCGACATCTTCGGCGCACAGGAAGTTCTCCACTCTCAGCTCATGGACCTCGAGAAAGGGTTGCCCAACTACCAATGGATCGGTGTAGGGCGCGATGACGGTAAGGAGAAAGGCGAGTATGCTGCTATCTTCTATAACCCCGACCGCATAGAGCTCCTTGAAAAAGGACATTTCTGGCTCAACGAGACACCTGACCGCCCCGCCCTGGGATGGGATGCGGCCTGTATCCGCATCTGCACCTGGGGACATTTCCGTGACCGCCAGACCCAAAAAGACTTCTACTTCTTGAATCTGCACATGGATCACGTCGGCATCATCGCTCGCAGCGAGGCCGCCAAGCTGGTGATGGAACGCATCACTCAAATGACCGATGGCGGCAAGAAGTTAGCCGTTCTCACAGGCGACTTCAACGTACCTCAGACCAACGAGCTCTACACCCTCTTCACGAACTCTGGCGTCCTCAAGGACACCTACGTCCATGCAGCGATGCGCTTTGCAGAAAACGGAACCTTCAATGGTTTCAACTATAAATCCTACACCACGGAACGCATTGACCATATCTTCGTGACGCCATCCACCATCGTAGAAGCTTACGCCATCCTCACCGACGGCCGCTGGCAAGAGGATGCAAATGGCGTCATGACCCGTCGGAATCTCAGCGACCACTATCCCGTCTTCGCGCGCGTACATTTTTAATATATAGGCCATGAGACGACTCCTCTTCCTTTCTCTCCTCTTTCTCCATTCCTCACTCTTCATTCAGAAGGCCGCGGGCCAGCGCGCAGATTACCACATCATACCGCTACCCAAGGAAATGAAGGTGGATTCTACGCAGGTCTTTGTACTACGCGATGGAATGGGGATTGCCTATGATAGTAACCACGCAGAGACAACCCGCATCGCACGATTCCTGCAGACATGGGTGAGTGAAGCCACGGGCATCCACCTGCAATTGACGCCATCCGACAAGAAGGCACCTATCCAGCTCGTGCTTGCTCAACCTGCAAAGAAGGGCAAGAAAGCAAAAATGCCCGAGGAACCACTGTCGGAGCAACAACAAGAGGCATACACCATCACAGTTCACAAGAGCGGCATCACCCTGTCCGCTCTCCAGCCCGTCGGCCTCTTCCGCGCAGCCCAGACTCTTCGCAAGAGCCTGCCCATCAGAACCACCCCCAACCCCTCCCGGCAGGGAGAAGGTCTGCTCTTCCCCTATGCACAGATCCAGGATGAGCCCCGTTTCAGCTATCGTGGTGTCTTGCTTGACTGTGGCCGTCACTTTTTCCCTGTCGAGTTCATCAAGCAGTTTCTGGATGCGATGGCACTGCACGGTTGCAACCAGTTCCACTGGCACCTGACCGAAGATCAAGGGTGGCGCTTCGAAGTGAAGGCGCTCCCTCGGCTGGCTGTTGAAGGTAGCGTCCGCGAGAAGACCGTTATCGGTCCAGGCAATATGCACATCTATGACAACATCCCTTACGGTGGCTACTACACCCAGGATGACTGCCGCGAGATTGTACGCTATGCTGCAGAACGCTACATCAACGTCGTGCCTGAAATTGATATGCCCGGCCACATGATGAGCGCCCTCCACGTCTTCCCCAACCTCGGCTGTACGGGTGGTCCCTATCCTGTAGCTACTAACTGGGGTGTGATGCGCGACGTCCTCTGCGGCGGAAACCCCGAGACGCTGGAGTTCCTGAAGACGGTCTTCGGCGAGCTCTGTGATGTCTTCCCCTCGAAGTTCATCCACATCGGCGGCGACGAATGTCCCAAGGAGCGCTGGCAGAAGTGCGGGAAGTGTCAGGCCAGGATCCAGGAGCTGGGATTGACCAGCGAACCGAAGGTGAAGGTGGACGGCGACGACGGGCGAGGCAGCCAGGACGGCCGCAGTGCCGAAAACAAGCTGCAGACCTATCTCAACCACGAAATTGAGCAGTTCCTCGCCTCACGCGGTCGCAGCCTCATAGGGTGGGACGAGATTCTGGCGGGCGGACTGACGGAGGATGCCATCGTGATGTCATGGCGCGGCACGAAAGGCGGTATCGCCGCCGCCAAACAGAAGCACCGCGTCATCATGAGCCCCAACGTCTATGCCTACATCGACCACCCGCAGCTGAAGGACTACAGCAAACAGCCCCGCACCACCGACAGCTACCAGGTCTCATGCAGCAAGATCTACTCCTTCGAACCCGTCGTGCCCGATGAGCTGACCGCCGAGCAGCAGGAAAACATCCTCGGCGTGCAGGCCAACCTGTGGACAGAACAGGTCGCCTACCCCGAGCACGCTTTCTACCAGCTGCTGCCGCGTCTGGCCTCCATGAGTGAGGTGCAGTGGTGCCGCCCCGACCAGAAGGATTTCAACAATTTCAAGGCGCGACTCCCACAATTGGAAAAACTCTACGACAAACTCGGCTACATCTATTGCCATCAAGTAGAATAATACCTTCGTTCATTATCCATCGCTACATGATGAAACACCTTCTTGTCATGATCGGCCTTCTGGCCGCCATGCTGCCTGCAACGGCAGAGGACCATATCAATCTCGTGTTCATTGGCAACAGCATCACCGCCGGTGCCACACTCTCCAACCGCACCGAGCAGGCACCACCCATCGTGTGCGGCCAGCTCGTGCAAGAGGCTACGGATATCGCCACACACGTCTATAACAGTGGGCACTCCGGCATCACCACCTACGGTTTCCTTCCCGGAAGCGCCGACTTCGCCAAAGCGGTGAATGGCGCCCAATCCCTCCAAGAGAGCAACGGCGGCAAGCTCTGCTTCTCTATCATGCTCGGAACCAACGACAGTGCCTACTCGCCAAGCGACTCTGAGAGCCGGGGAGGCCCTGCCACGCCTGCGCGCTATCAAGCGAACATGAAGGCAATCATCGACTCGCTCCTCGCGCAGTTCCCTGAGTGCAAGATCCTCGTCAACTACCCCATCTGGTACAGCCCCAACACATACAACAGCGCCCGCTACCTTCAAGAGGGTCTCGACCGTCTGCGCTCCTACTACCCCGTCATCGATGCCCTCGCCAAGGACTACGACCAAGTCTATACCGGTGACCGCAGTGCATGGGAGTCCTTTGAGAACCACCCGGAGCTCTTCACCTCTGAGAGCGGCCACGCCGGCATATTCCACCTCCATCCCAATGCCGACGGCGCAAAGCGCCTGGCCGCAATCTGGGCCAGGCGCCTGTTGGACATGATCCTAAAATAAAGGTTTTCCGCAAGGAAGGGATTATTCGGGCCGCTTCCAGTCGCAGTTCGTCATCTTCACGTAGCCTTCACCGCTGGTGCTGCCACTGTACTTGATGCCTTGGATGCTCTTACCCGTCAGGGAAGCAACCACGGCAATGCTGCCGCCCGTAGCGGTGAAGTTATTCATGTTCATACCGCGGCTGTAATGACCCGTGGCGTTGATGACCACGTTTCCGCCCTGCATGAGGAAGTCGCCGGTTTCACCGTACTCGCCATCGTCGTCACTCTTGCCCACCTTGATGCCGGTGCTACGTATCTTTTCCTTGTTTGCATCCAGATAGCCCACAGCATTCATGTTCACGGTGATGACGGGACCCTCGGCGGAGGTGCCGATGGTCATGTCGCCGTCGCTGATGATACCCTTGCTGTCGGTAGCAGTCTTCTCCATAGTGACGTCGATGGTGCCTCCGAGGAGGTTCATCTGGGGCACAATCGTGAGATCGAGGCTGTCAAGGTCGAGGCGGATGCCCTTCGTGTCGGCTGTGGACATTGTGACTTGGATGCTGCCCCCGTTCATGATGAACTGTCCGTTGAGCTCCTCGTCGGACTTCGCATCGGTCTCCACCTGGATGCCGTCACCAGTGAGGCCGCTGAGAGCGAGCGTACCGCCATTCATCTGGAAGTACTCGCCCACGTGGATGCCGTCGGAGGCGGCGCCGGTGATGGTGATGGTGCCCACGTCTTTTTTCAGCTGCAGGTATTCCTTCGAGGAGAGAGCGTGCTTGCTATTGCCCTGAAGCGTGAGGGAGCCGCTGCCGCTGACCTCCAAGTGTCCGCGGCAGTAGAGGGCTGCTTTCTGATTGCCGCCAGTGCCGTCCGAGAGAGCGTTGACAGTGCCGTCCTCAAGGATGAGATCCACGCGCTTACCACACTCGATGTCGAGCGCCGCCACGGTGTCGGACTCCAGCGTGAGGCCGCTCAGATGAACCTTACATTTGTAGTCGCCGTTGTAGGTTATGGCGCCCTTGCCTTCACCCTTCAGAATGAGTTCCTGCTCTGCCCAGGTGTTGACATTGTCGATGATGACACGGCCGCCATCGATGCGTGCCGTGACGCCCTCCACGCTCTCGGGGATATCCACGCTGGCACCGTCGGCCGTCCAGGTGACGGTGATGGGGTTGACGATGGTGAGGGAGTCGATTTCGGAGGTAGCATATTCGTCCTCGCCGACGGTGAGCGTGGAGCCCGCCGTAGCATAAGGCATCGCTGACACCTCTGAGAGAGCGTAGCGGGTGCTCTCGCCTGCCTGCCACACGCGCAGCCACTGCGCTTGCGCTCCCACGGCAGCCGTGCCGAGGAGTGCGATGGTGAGTAGAGCCTTCTTCATCGTTTCAGCCATTTACGGGTTTGCAAGCCCTCCTTGACGATATACACACCGGCGGGGAGGTTGTTCAGGTTCACGACAGCCGTGCGGGCATCGGTGCTGTCCAGCTGGCGCACAACAACACCGTTCACGTTATAGACTACGATGCGCTGGGGCTCCAGTGTGCCCTGCGGCACTCGGCCGATGCCGGTAGGCAGATTATCCGAGAAGGAGATGGAGCCGAGGGTCTCCAGGCTCACGCTCTCTTCACCGTCGGTGGTCGTGAGAGTCAGGGCATCTGCGGTGAAAGTGATGCGACGCGCCTTGCGTAGCTCTACGCCGATGACGCTGTCATCGGTGCGCTTGAGGAGCAGATAATTGTAATCCTCGGCCAGCGCCATGCCGGCAGATGCGGCGAGCAGTACCAAGGTGAGTAGTTTCCGTTTCATGTGTTAACCTGTTTAGTTCGTATGTCTGTGTCTGATGTTGGGTCAGAATTTATATTTATAGCCCACGCTGATAGCATGGATGTTCTCGTTGCCGTCGTCGTCATCCTCGTGGTTGAAGACGTAGCCGATGCTCACTTTGTGGGTCTTGCTGATGGCGTAATCGACGCCAATGGAAGCGCGCAGTTTATCAAGATGGAAGCTCCCAGAGTAACCCAGGTTGCTGAGGTCATTGAAGGTCTCCACGTAGGCATAGGGCGTCCACTTCCAGCCCTTGCGGTCAATCTCAAAAGTGAGACGTGAGCGCAGCGTCTGCAACGTCTTGCTATGCTTGGTTTTCGTGCGATCCTCGGCGGTCTCCGTCGTGACCTCCGGATTATCCTGTTCGCCGGACCATGATGTGGGATTCTCATCGTAGGCCACCTTCTCCAGAACGGAGAGGTCGCCGTCCACCAACGCCAGCACCTCGTCGTCATCCAGCGCGTCGTAGTCGGGCTCGCGATAGCGGTATTTTGTCTTCACTCGGGTGCCCGTGCGGACTCGATTGACATTCTTGGAAGGGACGAATGAGAGCTGGTAGCGCTCGCGAAGGGTGATGCGGAGGGTCTTCCAGAGGCGGAGCGTATAGGCAGCATCCAGTGAAATACGATGTTTCGCACGCCAGTAGGCATCAGTCACACGCGTATATTCCGTATAGTCCTTCGTCGTGTAGTTGTACCCCTGGTACTGATACGTCTGCGTCGTACCATCGGCCGCCGTCTGCGTCACCCAAGGTGCCCCGATGAAGGTCGTCATGTCTTCCTCCTGCTCCGCATCCGTGTTGTAGTATTTATACTCCGTATCGCTGACAGAGTAAGCTGCGCGGCGCTCCGTCTCCATGGGATAATACTTCATGAGGAACGTGTAGCCCACGCCGAACTTCCAGTGCTTGGTGGGTTTCCAGCTGAGCCCCAGCCCCACGTCGAAGCGGCTGGCATCGCTCACCCAGTTATCAGTGCGGAAGCCGGCATCCAATCCCAGGCTGAGGTTGTAGGGCAGCACCTTTGTGGCTCCCAGCTCCGTCCACACGGCACCCGTCGTGCGGCCACCGTCGAGGTCACTCACGTAGTCCGGCTCCTGAGCTACAGCCGCCAGCGGCATGGCTGCCAGCGCCATCAGCAGTAAAGCGTGCTTGGTTGTGTTCATCCCTGTGTCCCCCTACATCTCCTTTGGCATCCTGCCGTAGCGGGCGATGCTGTTGCCTACATCTGAGGGGTCATCATAGAAGATGCGGATGAGGGCGCTGTCCTTCAGATAGTCCAGCATACCCACCTCGATGCGGGTGATCTTCAGACCCGTGCGCTTCTCGAGGTCAGCCTTCAGCTCCTCGCGCTTCTCGGGTGTCACAAGCGTCACGTTGTCATAACGGATGATCTTGGAGCACTCCTGGGTCATCACCTTCGTGCTCTCAAAGAGCCACGCCATCAGGATGAACACAAGGTTCACGAACAGAATCGTCACGATGCCCACGCCGTCCCAGTAGTCGGCCTTCGGGTGGTAGTCGCCATGTGCCACAGCATTCACCACGCTCAGCGCGATGAGCATGAACAGATACGTCATCTCGCGGATGGGCACAGCCTCCGTACGGAAACGCATGATACCGAAGATGGCAAACAAGCCCATCGCCGCACCGATGTTCATACCTTCGCCCTCCATCAGGCTCACCAGCAGGAAGATACTCATCGCCATCAGGATGAAGATGAAGGCATAGTCGCCGCGACGGCTGCGCGGGAAGTAGAAGCAACGCGCAATCACGCTCACCACCACCAGATTGATCGTGAAGCGGATGAGCAACGAAATGAAATGCTGCGGGTCGAACAGCGTGACACCGAATAGGTTACCTAAGGTGTAGTTAATCTGTGTAATATCCATGACTTTATGTTACGATGATTCAATACCTCAATCTTTCAATGTTTCAATCTTCCCATTTCTCCATTGCCGCGAAAGGATGGCCCGAGTACTTGCTGATGCGCACCAGCTTCTCCTTGAAGAGATTGTTCTTCAGGGTACCGTTGGTCATGACGCTGCCGATGCAGTACTTCGAGAATCCCGATGCCTTGATGCGCAGCTCACGCAGAATGTCCAGCACGGGAGAATAGACGTTGCCGTCGCGCTTGAGTTCGATGATGACCAAGTCACCCGTACCCGCGTCCGCGTCCGTCTCGAAGTTGTGGAACTCCACATTGAAGTCGATCGTCAAACGCTCCGTCTTCCCCTTGTTCACGAGCGTGATGCGTTGGAAGCGGTTCTGCACGGTAGGGTCAATATCCGCGAAGGTCACGCCCGTCAGTTGCGCCGTGAAGTCGCTGCCGCCGGCCTCCACGATATGACCGCGGTCGTGGTCGGGCACGGTGATGCGCTTCTTCTTCGTGCGGCCGTGGTTGTTCTTCGTCTTGATCTCCAGGAACGTCAGGTCACTATCTAAATAGGTACGCACGCGTATCTTCTGACGAGGTGCGCGCGCATTATGATGCTCGAGAAAGAAGCGGTGACCCGGCGTGTCCCAATAAACCGTCCTGTAGTTAGCGATGCGTTGCTCACCGATTTGCTGCGCGAAATACTTGCCCTGTGCCAACTCCAACAGTCCGGCAAGCTTCTGCTTGCTGGTCACGAACTTGGTATCTGTGCGGTTCATCAGCTTGATGCCGCTCATCTCGTCCAGCGAGATGGGGGGCAGTTGCGCTAACCAATGGCGGATGTGTTGATCAGTATCTGTCATCGCTAAAAAAGACGATTTCGGGGGCAAAGTTAGTAATTTGTTGGATGCAAAGCACCAAAAGAATAAACTTTTTGCACCCTTCGTGCGTTTTTTCCTACGAAAAGGCTTGCCGTATCGACCAAAGTCCTTATCTTTGTCACGAAAACTTCAAACTATAACACACAAATATGGACAAGAAAGAAATTCTCTCCGCCGCCGAAGAGCGCATGGAAGAGGCCGTGATGTATCTCGAAGAAGCCCTCTCACACATTCGCGCCGGAAAGGCCAACATCAAACTGCTCGACGGCATTCGCGTCGATAACTACGGAGCCATGGTGCCCATCAACCAGTGTGCAGCTGTCACCACGCCCGATGCCCGAACCATCGCCATCAAGCCCTGGGACAAGTCCATGTTCCGCGTCATCGAGAAAGCCATCATCGACAGCTCACTCGGCATTATGCCCGAGAACAACGGCGAAATCATCCGCATCGGCATACCGCCCCTCACCGAGGAGCGCCGCAAGCAGCTCGCCAAGCAGTGCGGCAAGGAAGGCGAGCAGGCCAAGGTCAGCGTGCGCAACGCCCGCCGCGACGGCATCGAGCAACTGAAGAAAGCAGTGAAGGACGGTCTGAGCGAAGACCACCAGAAGGATGGCGAGGAAGAGCTCCAGAAGATGCACGACAAGTACATCAAGCAAATCGATGCCCTCCTCGCAACCAAGGAGAAAGAGATCATGACCGTGTAAGACAACGCATGAAAGGTCTGGTTGTACGCAATACAGGGAGCTGGTACGACGTCCGCACTGACGACGGCCAGCTCCTCCCCTGCAAGGTGAAAGGCAACTTCCGCCTCAAAGGCATTCGCAGCACCAACCCCGTCGCCGTCGGCGACTGGGTTGAAGTCTCCCCCACGGGAACCCTGCCCAACAACGATGCAGCAGTGCACAGGCCACCGTCCAGCAGCGATGCAGCAGTGCACAGGCCACCGTCCAGCAGTGATGCAGCCAGGGATCCAAGGCCCCTGTCTAACAGCAATGCAGCCGTGGTTCCCGACGGGTCACCGTCGGGTCCCCCCGCCTTCATCACCAACATCCTCGACCGCCGCAACTACATCATCCGCCGTGCCTCGAACCTCTCCAAGCAGAGCCACATCATCGCCGCCAATGTCGATCTGGCCTGCCTCGTCGTCACCATCGCCCACCCCGAGACCTCCACGACCTTCATCGACCGCTTCCTCGCCTCCGCCGAAGCCTACGCCGTCCCCGTAGCCCTCGTCTTCAACAAGCTCGACCTCTACGATGCCGACGAGCGCCGCTACCTCAACGCCATCATGGCCCTCTACCGCCACCTCGGCTATCCCTGCTTCGCCGTCTCCGCCACCACCGGCGAGGGCATCACCGATGTCCCCGCCACAGCCCCTATGCCCACCGCAGCCACCGTGCCTGATGAAGCCACCGTGCCCGACGCGTCAGCGTCGGTCCCCCTCCTCCCCCTCCTCCCCTACCTCTGCGGAAAGACCACCCTGTTCAGCGGCAACAGCGGCGTCGGCAAGAGCACACTCCTGAACCGCCTCGTCCCCGAGGCCCGCGCCAAGACCGCTGCCCTCAGCCTCGCCCACGACCAAGGCCAGCACACCACCACCTTCTCGGAGATGTATGACCTACAGGAAGGCGGCCGCATCATCGACACCCCTGGCATCCGCGGTTTCGGCACCTTCGACTTCAACCGGGCTGAAGTCTCGCATTACTTCCGCGAGATCTTCGCCATCGGGCGCGACTGCCGCTTCAGCAACTGCACCCACACCCACGAACCCGGCTGCGCCGTACGCACAGCTCTCGACCATCATGAGATAGCCGAGAGCCGTTACCGTTCCTATCTCTCCATCCTGGAGGATGAGAACGAGAGTAAATATCGCGAGAAATTCTAACCGCGCACCTATTCGTGCACCAGCGTGCCGATGGGCTCGCCGTCCATGACGCGCCGCAGGTTCCCATAGATGTCCATGTTGAAGACATAGATGGGCAGATGGTTCTCCTTGCACATCGTAGTGGCCGTGAGATCCATCACCTTCAACCCGCGCGTATAGACCTCATCGAAGGTAATCTCTTCGAACTTCGTAGCCGTGGGGTCCTTCTCGGGATCGGCCGTATAGACGCCATCCACGCGGGTGCCCTTTAGCATCACGTCGGCCTCAATCTCGATGCCACGCAGCGACGAGCCCGTGTCCGTCGTGAAATACGGATTACCCGTGCCGCCGCTCATGATGACGACCTCACCCCGTTCCATCGCCTCAATGGCCTTCCATTTCGAATAGAACTCGCCGATAGGCTCCATGCGGATGGCCGTGAGCACACGGCTGGGCACCCCGATGGCGCCGAGCGCCGAGCTCAGGCCCAGAGAGTTGATGACCGTAGCGCACATGCCCATCTGGTCGCCCTTCACACGGTCGAAGCCCTTGCCTGCGCCGCTCAAGCCGCGGAAAATGTTACCGCCTCCGATGACGATGCCGATCTGCACCCCCATCGCGTGCACCTCCTTGATTTGTTCGGCATACTCTGCCAACCGCTTCTCGTCGATGCCATACTTCTGTTCGCCCATCAGGCTCTCACCCGAGAGCTTGAGGAGGATTCTCTTAAATCTCATAGTGAAAAGTAAAGAATGATTATTTCAATTTCCAAGCAACCAGCGACAGCGCAATGTACCAAAGAATGCAGAGGCTGATGGCCGATGCATCACGCAGCAGGAGCAGCAACACCACGCAGCCCGCCAGGAAGATGTACTTCACACGATTCTCCTGCCAGTCCAGCGTCTTGAACTTCAGGGAGAACAGCGGAATCTCCGCAATCAGCAGGAAGCTGAACATCAGCATGAACAAGAACAGGAACACAGCATTGAAGCGAGGCGACGCCAGGAACGACAGCTGCCCCACGATGAGGGAACTCCAGAACAGCGCATTGGCGGGCGTAGGCAGGCCGATGAAGCTCGTCGTCTGGCGTGTGTCGAGATTGAACTTCGCCAACCGGAGGGCGGAGAAGGCCGCCATGATGAAGGCGGCGTAAGGGAGGTAGGGTGCCAAGGGCTGCAACGCATCGGGATATTGCACGTAGCCGAAGAGCTGGAAGACCATTGCCGACGGAGCCACGCCAAACGTCACCACGTCTGCCAGCGAATCCAGTTCCTTGCCGATGGGGCCGCTGATGCCCAGCGCACGCGCCGCCATACCATCAAAGAAGTCGAAGACGGCGCCGCCGATGATCATCGCGAACGCCCACTCAAAGTGGCCGTGGAAGGCGGCACCCGTTGCCATGCAACCGCAGATGAGATTGCAGCAGGTCAGTATGTTAGGGAAATTCAAAAGCATATCTTGCGAATGACGAATGTATCTTTCAATGTTTCAATCTTTCAACTTGGCAATCACCGTGTGGTTACCCGTCGTGGGCTGCCCCACCTCCACCTGCGGCCGTGCCGACAGAGGCAGATAGACATCGACGCGGGAGCCGAACTTGATGAATCCCAGGTGCTCATCCACGAAACACTCCTCGCCCTCAGCGGGGTATGTCACGATGCGACGAGCCACAGCGCCCGCCACCTGACGCACCAGCACCTCGGTGCCGTCCGCCGTCTCGATCACCACGGTAGAACGCTCATTGTCCAGACTCGCCTTGGGGAGCCACGCCGCGCTGAAGCGACCATTGTGGTGGCGCACCATCTTCACCACACCATCCACAGGAATCCAGTTGGCATGGACATTGAACAGACTCATGAAGATGCTCACCATCAGCCGCCTGTCGTGGAAATACTCGTTCTCATCGACTTCCTCGACGACGACAACCTTGCCGTCGCAGGGAGCCAGCACAGAGTCCTCCGTGTCGCCATCGTACAGGCGGATGGGGCAACGGAAGAAGTTCACCGTCACCAGATAGATGGCCAACAGGATGCTGAAGGGAATCCAGAACCACACGCTCTGGAACGTGAAAGCATAGCCCAGTAACAAGCACAGCACCGTGGCACACACGCCGAAGACGATCAACGTCGTCGTGCCTTCGCTATGCAGTCGGATATTCTTCTTGATTTTCTTGAGTGGACGTACCATGAATTGATAGCAGAAAAACGCCTAAAGTATGAATTTGCGATACAAAAGTAGGCATTATTTGAAATATCGCAAAAAAAACTGTCTCTTTTTTGGCAGTTTGGTAAAAGAAATGTAATTTTACGCTCGTTTTCGACGATTATGGAGAATTTCATACACCTTCACGTACACACACAGTACTCTCTTCTTGACGGTCAGGCCAGCATCCCAAAGCTGGTCGAAAAGGCCATCAAGGACGGCATGCGCGGCATGGCCATCACCGACCACGGAAACATGATGGGAGTGAAGGAGTACTTCAACTATGTGAGCAAGAAGAACAAGGAGCTCAAGGAAGCGGGCAAGGAACCCTTCAAGCCCATCTTCGGCTGCGAGATGTACGTGGCCGAGCGCACGCTCTACGACAGGAACAAGGACATTGACAACCGACGGTACCACCTCATCGTCCTGGCCAAGAACGAGACGGGCTACCACAACCTCGTCAAGCTCGTCTCCAAGTCATGGATCGACGGCTTCTACACCCGTCCCCGCACGGATCACGACGAGCTGGCGAAGCACCACGAGGGCCTCATCATCTGCTCTGCCTGCATCGCAGGAGAGGTGCCACGCCGCATCCTCGAAGGCCGCATCGAAGAGGCCGAGAAGGTCATTGAGTGGTATAAGGGCATCTTCGGCGATGACTATTACCTTGAGCTGCAGCGGCACGAGGTCAAGGACCCCAACCAGCGCGCGCAGCGCGACACCTTCCCCCTCCAGCAGGAGGCCAACCGCGTCATCATCGAGCTGGCGCGCAAGCATGGCGTGAAGGTCGTCTGCACCAACGATGTCCACTTCGTCGATGAAGAGAACGCCGAAGCCCACGACCGCCTCATCTGCCTCGGCACAGGCAAGGACCTCGACGATCCCAAGCGCATGATGTACACCAAGCAGGAGTGGTTCAAGACGCAGGCCGAGATGAACGACATCTTCGCCGACATCCCCGAGGCGCTGTCCAACACGCTCGAGGTGCTCGACAAGGTGGAGACCTACAGCATCGACCACCGGCCCATCATGCCGAACTTTGCCATTCCGCCGAGCTTCGCCACCGAGGAGGACTACCGCCAGCGCTACACCGAAGAGGATCTGTTCCGCGAGTTCACGCGCGACGAGAACGGCAACGTCGTCTGCTCCGACGAGGAGGGAGCCAAGAAAATCAAGAACCTCGGAGGCATCGACAAGCTATATCGCCTGAAACTCGAGGCCGACTACCTCGCACACCTTACTTATATAGGCGCGCGCAAGCTCTATGGAGACCCGGTTCCCCCGGAAATCGACGAGCGCCTGCGCTTCGAGCTCCACGTGATGAAGACGATGGGCTTCCCCGGCTACTTCCTCATCGTGCAGGACTACATCAACGCCGCCTTCTACGAACTCGGCGTCAGCGTGGGACCCGGCCGTGGCTCCGCAGCCGGCTCCGCCGTCGCCTACTGCCTCGGCATCACCAAGGTGGATCCCATCAAGTACGACCTGCTGTTTGAGCGCTTCCTGAACCCCGACCGTATCTCGCTGCCCGATATCGACGTCGATTTCGACGACGACGGCCGCGGAAAGGTGCTCTCGTGGGTCACACAGAAATACGGCGAAGAGAACGTCGCCCACATCATCACCTACGGCACTATGGCCACCAAGTCGGCCCTCCGCGACGTGGCACGCGTGCAGAAGGTACCCATCGACATCAGCCAGTCGCTCCTCAAGAGCATCCCCGACCGACTGCCCGACGCCCCCGACGGCAAGCCGCGCAAGATGAATCTCACCAATGTGCTCGCCTGCGTGCCCGAAATCCAGCAGGCCGCCGCCTCCAATAACCCCATCATGCGCGACACCATCCGCTATGCACAGATGCTCGAAGGCAACGTCCGCAACACGGGCGTACACGCCTGCGGCGTCATCATCTGCCGGGACCCCATCAGCGACTGGGTGCCCCTCAGCACGGCCGACGACAAGGAGACGGGCGAGAAAATCCTGTGCACGCAGTACGAAGGCTCCGTCATTGAGGACACGGGACTCATCAAGATGGACTTCCTCGGGCTGAAGACACTCAGCATCATCAAGGAAGCCCTCAAGAACATACACGACAGCCTCGGCATAGACATCGACATCGAGCACATCGACATCGAAGATCTCGCCACCTACCAGCTCTACTGCGACGGGCGCACCGTGGGCACCTTCCAGTTTGAATCCTCCGGAATGCAGAAGTACCTGCGCGAGCTGCAGCCATCCACCTTCGAGGACCTGATCGCCATGAACGCCCTCTACCGCCCGGGCCCCATGGACTACATCCCCGACTTCATCGACCGCAAGCAAGGCCGCAAGCCCGTGGAGTACGACATCCCCTGCATGGAGAAATACCTCAAGGACACCTACGGCATCACCGTCTATCAGGAGCAGGTGATGCTTCTCTCCCGACAGCTCGCCAACTTCACCCGCGGCGAGAGCGATACCCTCCGCAAGGCAATGGGTAAGAAGCTCAAGGACAAGCTGGACCACATGAAGCCCAAGTTCATCTCGCAGGGACAAGGCAATGGCCATGACCCCAAGGTGCTGGAGAAAATCTGGGCCGATTGGGAGAAGTTCGCGTCCTACGCCTTCAACAAGAGCCACGCCACCTGCTACTCGTGGGTGGCCTACCAGACAGCCTATCTGAAAGCCAACTTCCCCTCGGAGTACATGGCTGCCGTCATGAGCCGAAGCCTCGACGACATCACCGAGATTACCAAGCTCATGAACGAGTGCAAGGCACTCCGCATCGACGTGCTCGGCCCCGATATCAACCAGAGCCGCCAGCAGTTCAGCGTCGATAGCAGCGGCACGATCCGCTTCGGCCTCGGCGCCATCAAGGGCTTGGGCGAGAGCGCCGTAGAGGCACTGCTGGAAGAGCGCAATGCCAACGGCCCCTTCAAGAACCTCTTTGACTTCATCCAGCGCATCAACATCGCAGCCGTCAAGAAGAGCGGCATCGAGAGCCTCGCCCTCAGCGGCGCCCTCGACAGCTTCACGGAATGTGCCCGGGAGCAGTACTTCGCCCACAACGCCAAAGGGGAGATGTTCATCGATACCCTCGTACGCTACGGCTGGGCCTATCAGGAAGCGAAGCACAGCGCCGAGACCTCTCTCTTCGGGGACTTCGACAGCGTGGAGATTGCCACGCCACCCATCCCCATGCAGTACGAGGAGTGGACACGCCTCGAACGACTCAATAAGGAGCGGGACCTCGTGGGCATCTACCTCTCGGCCCACCCCCTCGACGACTTCTCCATCATCCTCAACGATGTCTGCAATGCCAACAGCCAGACGCTGCAGGACAAGAGCGCATGGCTCGGACAAGATGTCACCTTCGGAGGCATCGTCACGGCCGTCAAGCGCGGCGTCGGCAAGAGCGGACAGCCCTACGGCATCGTCACCCTCGAGGACTACGCCGGCAACCTGGAGCTACCCCTCTGGGGACAGGACTGGGCCACATGGGGCATCTACATGGACGTAGGCAACGCACTCTTCATCTCGGCGCACATCCAGCCCGGGCGCTACAACCCCAACCGCATCGAGACCGTCATCGGCAAGATTGACTTCCTCAACGATGTGAAAGACCAGCTCATCGAGAGTATCACCATACAGATTCCGCTCCAGAGCCTCAGCGATGACATCACTGCGGCACTCGAGGACCTCACGGCTGGCAGCCCCGGCAATGCTGCCCTCTACTTCCACATCCTGGATCCCGAGGGCAAGCAGCATCTCACACTGCGCTCGCGCAACCATCACATCACCGTGCAGAAACAGCTCACCGACTTCATCAAATCCACCCCCGACCTCAGCTACCGGATCAATGGAGCCTGACAGGTGACAGTTGACAGGTATAGGGCTTTTGGCACACTATTTGCATAGAGACATCACATACACATCATTCAACAATAACCCTTAATCATTCAACTCAACAATGGCACAAGCAATCACTAACGCCACCTTCGACCAACTCGTTGCCCAGGGCAAACCCATGGTCGTAGATTTCTGGGCCACATGGTGTGGTCCCTGCAAGAAAGTAGGTCCCTACGTAGAACAGCTCGCAGAGGAATACGAGGGTCAGGCCATCATCGGCAAAGTCGATGTCGATGAGGAGGACGAACTCGCCATGCGCTTCGGCATCCGCAACATCCCCACGATCCTCTTCATCAAAGACGGACAGGTCGTTGACAAGCAGATCGGCGCAGCACCCAAGAACATCCTCGAGGACAAGCTCAAGGCCATCCTCTAACTGTCAACGATCATCTGTCAACTATCAACTGTCAACTATCAACTGTCAACGATGGAAGAAGATTTTCTCGAGCAGGCGGCCGATGACCTGAAGACCGTTAACTTCATCAAGGCCTACCTACCCCAGGACGTGAAAGAGAAGTTCTCCGACGACGACCTCTTCTATTTCATTGACCTCCTCGCCGACTACTACGTCGAAAGCGGGCTCCTCGACAAGGAACCCGATGCCGACGGCTACATCGACATCGACACCGAAGCCATCGCCACGGCCATTGCCGAGCGTGCACGCAAGGAGAAGTATGGCACCTTCGCCACCGAAGACCTCATCTGGGTCGTACAGGGCGAGTTGGAGTACGGCGAACAGGAAGAATAAGACATGGTTCCGAGCATTGCCATCATAGACCAGAACACGCTGGAGGCCTCTGGCCTCAAGTCCATCATCTGCGACATCGTGCCCGGCGCAGTGGTGAGCATCTTCACCGACTTCGCCGATCTGGAGCAGGCTGTTGCCGCGGGCGAGCCGTTTGTGCATTTCTTTGCATCTTCACAAGCGGTCGTGGAACACTCCGAGTTCTTCCTCGCTCACGTGCGCCAGACCATCGTACTCACCTCGCAGAACAGCGTCGGCCGCTTGTTGGCACCGTTCCATTGTCTCTCTACGAACATGAAGGAGCACGACCTGATCAAGGCCGTGCTCCACATGCATCAGTACGCTCATGGACAGAATGGCAGCAGTGCCGGACACCCGGGGCACATGCACGCACCCGACATCATCGGGCCGAGCATCGACATCAGCGCCCGCGAGCAAGAGGTGCTGGCGCTCGTGGCGCGCGGCTTCCTCAACAAGGAGATTGCCGATGCCCTCTGCATCTCACTGCCGACTGTCATCAGCCATCGCAAGAACATCTGCGACAAGCTGCATTTGCGATCCGTGTCCTCGCTGACCATCTATGCCGTCACCCACGGCATTGTCCGCATTGAGGACATCTGAATCTCCCGCGCCGCCGACCGCTCAGAAGCGGACGGCGACCGTGGCACCCACCTGCAACGGGCGGCAACGCTGGGCAAAGCCCATGCCGCGGCTCACGAAATAGAAGGGCATATAGTCCTTGTTCGTCAGATTGTTTCCCCAGATATTGAGGGAAACTTTTTTGTATTCCATGCCTGCGTGAGCGTTCAACAGCTGGTAGTAGGGCTGCGAGACGCTGTTGTCCTCTGTCCAGTAGATGCGCCCTACACCCGTTGTGCCCACGCCGATATTCAATGTCACATTGCCGACCGGGAAGAAGTAGTCGGCCGTGAACGACATCGTGTGCTGCGGAGCAAAGGGAATATAGTTCCCGTCGTAGTCGATGGGGATGACCTGCGCGTTGCCCTCGGCATCCGTCACCGTCGTCTCGCCGGCATAGTAATCCGTGAAGGTCGCATGGGTGTAACCATAGTTGGCAGCCAGCCGCAGGGGGTTACCGCCTACGGGCAGCCAGCCGCTCACGCTCAGCTCGCCGCCATAGCTGGCACTCTCGCCTGCGTTCAACACCTGACGGCCCAGGCCGCTACCCGCCACAAAGCGCGTAATCTGCTGGTCATGAACGAGATGATAGAACAGGGCTGCCTGGATATTCAGATGCTGCTCAAGGAAGGAGAGGTGCGTGCCCACCTCGAAGTTCCAGCTTGTCTCGGGATCATAGGTGGTGAGGGATTCCGGCGTGGGATTCTCGCCCGGAGCTGATGTCGTACGACTCATGGACGGCCCCAGCACTGGATCCTCGAGCATGGTACGCTGGAGGTCATTGCGCATACTCACCTGAATCAGGTCACTGAACATCTGGAAGTTATAGCCTCCCGAGCGCAGGCCGCTGGCGGCGGTGGCATAGACGAGCTTGCTGTCGTCATTGGGGTCGAAGCGGTAGCTGATAGTAGCCTTCGGCAGCACTCGCAGCTGGTCATCGCTCATATTACCCTCATACCCGGAATAAGACGATAAGTCCATATGGATGTCGGGCGCAGGGATGCGGGGACCGTGTGTCATCCAGAAATGCGTGTTCAGGGTCGCGCCCGTGGCATAGTCCATGGAACGATGCTCATAATCCACGCGGACGCCTCCCGTGATGTCCAGCCCTCGCGTGAGCACATCCTTGAAGCGCAACTGCCCGAACGCCGCAGCATTGGTCACGGGCGTCTCGAAGTTACCATCTACCACCAGTTCTGGGTCGGTGACCGTCAGCGACATCCTCATACCCATACGTGCGAACGCCGGACTGGCATTGGCAGCATCCATGCCCACATTGATGCCGGGCTGTATCATCTGAGCGATACCGTCAGCAGCAAATGTCACAGGGGCGTCAGTCTTCAGCCACTGATGCGACGCATAGACACCTGCCGTCCAGTCCAGCCACTTCAAGCTGTTGCCCTTGATGACAAGTTCCTCGGACAGCAAGCGGCTGTTCTGGCGTTGCTGCAAGCGGAAGATGTCGGCCGGCGAATAGTCTTGATCCATATCCATGCGATCCTTCAGGTACTGGAAGGCGGTCACGGACGTGAGCGTGAACTTCCGCTGCTGTGTCTCCAGCTTCAGCGAACTGTTCAGCAGCGTACGCTGATAACCTCCTAAGAAGCCGCTCTCGATGCGTCCATTCGTGGTATTCTCGTAGTCGTAGGCGTTCTCGTTGGAGTACTCTGCCGATGTCTGGAAATCCAGCAGGAAGCGGGGCGTACGCTGGTAGGTCAGGCGCACCTTGCCGCCCAGGTCGGCGCCATCGTTGCTGTTCTTCTTCAGATAGTCATTACGGTTGTAGCCTCCGTCACCACGGTAGAAGGCACTCACGGAGAGACCAAGCCCCTCGGTAAGGATATGCGAATGCCTGACGTATTCTGAAAGCATCCAATCACCCGTAGAGCCGCCTATGCGCACCGTGGTCTGTGTGCCTTCCTGCAGGGCTGAGGGCGTGAACACACGGATGATACCCCCCATCGCATTCCGACCATAGAGCGTTGACTGCGGTCCACGCAAGACCTCGACGCGCTCGGCATCCACAAGAGAGAAGTCGAAAGAGCTCTTTTCGCCCAAGGCTACGTCATCGACATACAACCCCACAACGGGTGCATTCGCGCGCGAGCCTATACCTCTTATATATATCGCGGGCGTGAGGCGCGAGCCATACTCGGGATAGAACAGGTTGGGTACGCTCGCCGACATCGCTTTCAGCGTCTCGCGACCACTCTTGCGCTGCGAGGCCATCAGCAGTTTCTGTCCGCTCAGAGGCTGTGCCTCGAGGCTGCTGAACTGCTTCATGTCACTCTCTACGACGACCTCTGCTAGCTCCGAGATGTTCACGGAGTCGGCGGGCGCCGTCATCTCATCAGCCACAGCAGGCGTGGTTCCCATGCCAGCTGCCACGGCGAAGAGCCATGCTAATCCTTTCATATTCACAAAAAATCTACTCATATATACTGTATGTTTGTGTTTTTTGCGGTGCAAAGGTACGGCAAAAAACGGTATCAGACAATCCTCATTTATAATGAAAAAACAGATCCGGCCGCACGCAGGCTACTGCTCCTCGCCTTTTTCCTCGTGTTGGAACATGGAGAAGAGGGGTATGTAAGGGGCCACGCGGTTGGCGGCGAAATAGAGGATGCGATGGGGCAGGCGCAGCCAGCCGTGGCTGGACGACGCGGGTTGCGGGCTGATGCCCGCGGGCAACACCGTGGTTCTGAACTCCCGAATCTGCAGGTAAAGCAGCACGGCAGCATTCAGCGAGGCCAGGAAGTCGCTGACGGGCAGCGAGAGCCAGATGCCGTCGAGCTCCGTAAGCCCCAGGGTCGGCATGAGCTGCGGGAGAAGGAGGAGGCAGGGAACGAGGAAGATGAGCTGGCGCGTCAGCGAGAGATAGATGCTCTTGCCAGCCTGGCCGATGCTCTGGAAGAAGTTGCCAGTGACCATCTGGAAACCGATGATGGGGAACAGGGCCACGTCGATGCGCATACCGCGTGCGGCAATGCCGAGGAGGGTCTCGTCGGTGGTGAAGGCGCGCAGGATGGTCTCGGGGAAGAGCTCACAGAGGACAAAGCCGGTGGTCATGACGAGCGTCGCATAGCCGATGGTCTTCACGAGGACTTCCTTCACGCGGTCATGCAGCTGCGCACCATAGTTGTAACCGGCGATGGGTTGCATTCCTTGGTTGAAGCCCATGACGATCATCGCGAAGAGGAACAACACACGGTTCACAATGCCGTAGGCTCCCACAGCGAGGTCACCGCCATATTCCACCATACCCCGGTTGATGAGCAGCACGACGAGGCACGAAGCAGCGTTCATCAGGAACGGCGAGAGGCCGATCGAGAGGATGCCGCCGACGATGTGAGGACGCAGTGCAAGGGTGTCCCGCCGGATATAAACGACCTCAGTGGAATGGGAGAAAATCCAAAGCTGCCACGTCAGCGAGACACACTGCGAGAGCACCGTGGCAATGGCGGCACCGCGGATGCCGAGCCCCAGACCGTAGATGAACAGCGGGTCAAGGGCGGTGTTCAGAAGCACGGTGAGGATCGTGGCGGACATCGCCGTGCGGGGATGTCCCGCAGAGCGCAACACGGCATTGAGGCCGAAGTAGAGGTGCGTGAAGACGTTGCCATAGAGGATCCACTCCATATATTCGCGGGCGTAGGGCAGCGTCTGGTCCGAGGCGCCGAAGAAGCGGAGGATAGGGTCGAGGAAAGCGAGGACGACGCCCATGAAGGCGACACCCATCAGCACGTTCAGCGTCAGTGAATTGCCGAAGAAGTGCTGCGCCTCCTCGCGGTTCTTCTGTCCCAGTCGCACGCTGATCATCGTGGCAGTACCCACGCCGACCATCGCGCCGAAGGCGGCACTGAGGTTCATCAGCGGGAACGTGATCGCCAGGCCGGCAATGGCCATAGGCCCCACACCCTGCCCTATGAACACGCTATCGACCATGTTGTACAGCGAAGAGGCCGTCATGGCGATGATGGCGGGCACGGCATACTGCAGCAGAAGGCTGCCGATGGGCTTCGTGCCGAGTTCTAAAGTCCTGTCGTGAGTCATTTCCCAAATTTTCTGCGCAAAGTTAGTCATTATTCACGAATAATCATTAACTTTGTGCCGAAAAACTTCTGAACCATCATGAATATACGTTTTGAAATCGAATACCGCACCATCTTCGGCGAAGACCTCTTCCTGAATATCCTCAACCGCGACGGCAGTGCCACGCCGCAGGCCATGCACACCCGCGACGGCATCATCTGGAGCGTACAGCTGGAGGTGACGACTGCGATGGAGTACTACTACACCGTCACGTGGGAAGGCCGCGAGAAGCGCTCGGAATGGGTGCTCTGCCCCCACAGCTTCGACCCCAAGGAGGTCTCAGACCCGACGGTGGATGCCGTGCAGCGCGACGCATGGATGGATGCCCCCGAGAACTTCCGCATCGCCGGCACACTGATTCCCGTGTTCTCGCTGCGCTCGCGCCGCAGCTTCGGCGTGGGGGACTTCGGCGACCTCCGGCAGATGGTCGATTGGGTAGCCATGACAGGGCAGCGTATCCTGCAGATCCTGCCCATCAACGACACCACGAACTCCCACACCTGGGCCGACTCCTACCCCTACTCCTGCATCAGCGTCTTCGCCCTCCACCCGCAGTACGTGGAGCTCGGCGCGCTGCCCGCCCTGAAGGACGAGGCCGCCCGCAGCCGCTTCGACCAGCTACGGCAGGAGCTCAACGCACTGCCGCAACTGGACTACGAGCGCGTGAACGCCGCCAAGCTGGAGTACCTGCACCTCCTCTTCCAGCAGGAAGGCGAGCGCATGATGAACACCCCCGCCTACCGCACCTTCTTCGAGGAGAACCGCGACTGGCTCATCCCCTACGCCGCCTTCCGCGCCGAAAAAGATGCCGCCGCCTCTCCCTCCAGCACCTCTCCCGCCGCTTCCCCCTCCCCTGCCGCCGTGCCCTGCGCGTCAGCGCTGGATCCTTCTGCCGTTTCCCCCTCCCCCGCCGCCGTGCCCTGCGCGTCAGCGCAGGTCTCCTTCCACTACTTCGTCCAGTACATCCTCTCCACCCAGCTGGCCGCCGTCCACGCCTACGCGCGCACGCGCGGCGTGTTATTAAAAGGTGACATCCCCATCGGCGTGGCGCGCGACGGCTGCGACGTCCGGCAGGCACCCCGCTACTTCAACCTCAACGGCCAGGCCGGCGCGCCGCCCGACGACTTCGCCGTCGATGGCCAGAACTGGGGCTTCCCCACCTACAACTGGGACGAGATGCTGCGCGACGGCTGCGCCTGGTGGCAGCGCCGTTTCCACAACATGGCCCGCTACTTCGACGCCTACCGCATCGACCACGTCCTCGGTTTCTTCCGCATCTGGGAAATCCCCGTACCCATGCGCAGCGGCCTCTGGGGACAGTTCCAGCCCGCACTGGCCCTCACCCGCGAGGAAATCCACGCCTGGGGCATCAGCGAAGAGACCCGCAAAGCCACAACAGCCCCCATCATCCGCGCCACCCCCTCCCCCCAACCGACAGCACAGCCCACCCCCCAAGCAACACAGCCCTCCCCCCAACCGACAGCGCAGAGCGATTCTATCGCTCTGTCCGCCAACTACCTCTTCCTGCGCGACCATAAGAACCCCGAGCTCTTCCATCCCCGCATCGCCGCGCAGAAAACCGAGGCCTACCAGCAGCTCTCCAACCACGAGCAGCGCGCCTTCGACGCCCTCTACGAGGACTTCTTCTACCACCGCAACAACCAGTTCTGGTACGAGGAGGCGATGCTGAAACTCCCGAAGCTGGTGAAAGCCACGCGTATGCTCTGCTGCGCCGAGGACCTCGGCATGGTACCCGCCTGCGTAGGATGGGTCATGGACGAGCTGGGCATCCTCAGCCTCGAAATGGAATCCATGCCCAAGGAGCCGTGGGTGCGCTTCGGACACGTCGAGCGCAACCCCAAGCGCAGCGTAGCCACCATCAGCAGCCACGACACCCCGACGCTGCGAATGTGGTGGGACGAGGACTACGAGCGCACACAGGACTACTACACCAACATCCTCCACCGCGAGGGTCCCGCACCGCACCCGCTGCCCGGCGCCCTCGCTCGCGACATCATCCAGCGCCACCTCGACTGTCCCTCGATGCTCTGCATCATCAGCCTCCAGGACTGGATGGCCATCGACGAGCTCCTCCGCAACCGCGATGCCAGCGCCGAGCGCATCAACATCCCCGCCGTCGCCAACCACTACTGGCGCTACCGTATGCACGTCAACATCGAAGACCTCCGCAACGACAAAGCCTTCACCGAGCGCATCCGCGAGATGATCGTCAAGGGGAACAGGTAATACGCAGCATCGCCCGCCGTTTGGCGGGCGATGCTTACATTCATTTCTGGAACAAATCCTCCATCGTGACTGTCCGGTCGAAGCGGGAGGCATATTCGTTTCTTTTCAGGCCGTATGTGGTTACCAACACGGACATGACAGTTTTCTTGTTCCCTATCATTTCCTGCACGCGTTCCATTCGCTCAAGAAGGGTCTTGTTGTAACTCTTCGTGACTTCAAAATCCCCTCGCGTGAACTTCATCTCACACAAACAAATGAAACGGTCATCCCTGTTAATAACCAGGTCTATCTTGGGGCTGCTCGCAGTGGAATCGGACGGGATGTTCCAGGGAGATTCCTGCGTAATCACACCGTCAATTCCCAAAGCATGCTTAATCTGCCTGATGTGAGTCCAGCACAGGTCCTCGAAGGCTAAGCCCATCCATGAGATGACAGCAGGCGACTTCTCATGCGTCTGCCAATAGGCGGGATTGCCGGTATTGCCGCGGACGTGCTTCAGATAGAAAACACAGAAAGGATCGGTTAATTTGTATCTCGCAACAGATTCTCCGAAGGGGATGTATTCCATAATCAGCCTGCTTTTCTGCAACGCTGCCAAGTTCTCAGTCAAGGTGCCTCCAGAGGAGAACTTGCCCTGCTTGACCAGCTCATCGCGGGTGAAGCCGATGCGTTTCGTGGCGAGTGTTGCCACAATGCGCTGTAGCTCATCCGGACGTGAGAACTGGGACGTGAACAACCGGTCGAACTCTTCCCTAAGCGGGGCATTCACATCATAGAGAATGGCATCAATGTTTTGTGCCATACTCAGACCTCTCTGGAACTGATCCAAATAGAAGGGGATGCCGCCGAAAACAATATAGGCCTGGCAAATATCGAACTCGTCGAAATGGAGGCCATCGACCTTGAAGAACTCTCGACATTCATGTAAGGTGAAGGGTGAAAGATAGATAGGCAACGTCACCCGACCATACAAGCCCCCCTTGTTGTTAATCAGTTTGTCCAGTATCCAGGATGTTGCGCTACCGCACACCACCATCTTAAAGTTCCTGCGAGCGAGACACCAATCGTTGCAGAAATGTTCGAAGGCAGGCATGAAGTTTGACTTAGGGGTATCCATCCATGGAAGCTCATCGATGAAAATGACCTGACGCATACCATCGTCCTTCTTCTCCATGAGTTGTTCCAGCATATAAAAAGCCTCCTGCCAACTGCTCGGGACTCGTTCACTGCTATCCAGACCGTACGTCCGCATGGAATAATAGAATTCCTGCAGTTGCAGCTTCAGGATGTTCCTCTTTCGCTTCTTCGTGGCATCATCCACCGGTGACACGGCAGTGTGCTTGAAGATGAACTTACCCTCGAAGAATTCATTGATAAGGAATGTCTTACCTACTCTTCTCCTGCCATAGACCGCAATCAGCTGTGCCCTGTCCTTATCCATGGCCGATTGCAGTTTCTCAAATTCATTCTTGCGTCCTATCATGACCAATAATGTTTATTTTCAGCCGCAAAGGTAATAACAATGGCTCATTTGGCCAAACATTATTGCAATAATCAGCCAAAACGAGCCCAATTTAGTCTGCTTTGGCTGATTATTGCATCTAAACAGGAGGCCGGACTTCACAGCCCAGC
This sequence comes from Bacteroidaceae bacterium, assembly GCA_017470425.1. Taxonomy (GTDB): domain Bacteria; phylum Bacteroidota; class Bacteroidia; order Bacteroidales; family Bacteroidaceae; genus Physcousia. The sequence goes on from JAFUYT010000016.1 coordinate 115,063, forward strand.
CTCCCAAATGAAAAAAACTATTACTACTCTATATAGTGTAAACTATAGAGCCAAACAAATTACTCTGACCAGATGTCGGACCAGTCTGCATTGTCCTCTTTGGTGTATTGGGTTTCTACTGTTGTCGTAGAGTCGATTTGCAATGATGTTGCTACCACAGTTTCCAAGAGAATGTGGGTAACACGGAGAGCTGGGATTTGATATATCTTTTTCATAGTCATTGAATACTTTAATATTTATTACTTAACCAGTACCTTCTTACCATTTACGATGTTGAGGCCATGCTGGAGCTTAACCAGTCGCTGACCTGCTGCATTATAGATGACAGCATCTTTCGAGAGAGTCTCATTGAGAGCCTCATCAATACTCGTTGCAGTACCAAAATCGAAACGTAGGCCTTTCACCTCAGCGGCTTTATTCATGTAAGCCTTGAAACCGCCAAGATTACCCGTATAGTTATAGATACCCCATTCATCACTTTCGTTTTTACCAAGCACAAGGACGCCGCCATCGATGGCAGTCTGAGCAGCAACTGTACCAGTGAGAGCCGTGGTGTTGGATTCATTAACGGTGGAAAGAATCGGGAAGTTCACCGTGGTCGTTTCTTCTGACTGACGACGGAGGATGACACCCGTATTAGCTGGCAGCGTACCTGCTACAGGATTCAATGTCAGCCATTCACCATTCACAGTTCCAGTATATACCTCCACGCCCTCAGGAATGGTTAAGTCAACAGGGCTGAAGAAAGAGGCATATTCGCCAGCGAAGGTGACGGGGAGGGAAGGTACTTCTTGAATATACCAGCGACATTGAGCTGTAGCTGAACTATATCTGTCGAGATTAGCAATATTTGCATGTCCTGTGTCATAGCCATACATATAGTTAGAACCACATTTGATATAATACATTCCAGGAAGGTCAGATTCCAAGAATTCAAAGGTGGAACCGTCAGTACCAAGGGCTGCCATGTCGCGTGTATTTACGATATATCTTCCCTTAGAATACGACACAAATTTGTTTCCTACAAACGTAAAGATGTTGTCAACGGTTGGATCGCCATCACTTGTCTGCATTTGTACATTAGATGCATCAGTATCTACCGCCTTGGCATACCGGTTGTTATTACGACTCTTGAAATATACAAACTGTCCTTCGGATGGAAGATTGATACCACTTATCTCATTCTTGATGTTCCACAAGGCCTTGGCAGCAGCAGCAACATTGTAGGCGTTACCGCCATTATATGCAGTCTGAGCATTTGAAATTGCCGTATTCTTGTGTTCGTTTGTATAATCACCTGCTGCATATTGACCAAGAGAGCTTCCGACAGTTCTCTGAGCAAGATACGAATATACTTCTTTAAGGTCATCTTCCACAGATTCAATTGTCATGAAACAGCCTGTAAAAGATGAAGCATAGCCATTTTCAACCCAATACACTAGATCGTAGTTATTCCATGTGGATAAATAATCATTTCGGTCATTCAAGTAATTCTGATTTGTTCCTTCAACTTTAAAATAGACTCCGTCATCAGTATTTGAATAAAGCATATACTTTGATGTTGTTCCATTAAAGGCCGCAACAGCATTATCTGTACTACCATTCGACATATAGTTTTCTTGTCCCTTGTTGTATATGGTAAATCCATTGATATAGTCACCACCGAAAGTCCAGAAATAGTCTTTGTCTTCGTAATCTAGTGAGGCCGTTAACTGATTCCCCTTTGCATACTTACTGTTCAAAGTGAGATAATAAACGTTTGCCATCGTCTCGTCTGTTACTGGGTTGGAGGAGACATTAAATGGCAGGGTAAATGTGGTTTCTACGTCAATAACTTGATTTGATGCTGTTCCCGTGACAGTAGCGGGTGAGGTGGACATGTATCGAGACTGGAATCCCAATGAAGTTACAATATCATATTCGAAGCCTGCTTTTGCTGATAATTCCCGTGAGGCAAGGGTTGTTTCGCCTTGCTTGAAATTAATTGTGATTGTTGTTGGCAGGGGCGTCACATATACCACAAGGTTGTCATCTGTTACTGTGCTAACTGCTGTCTTTACTTCCGACTCCGTTTTCTCTACGCCATCGATAAAGTATTTCGAACCTGAAATAGAAGTGAGAGTAGTATTTGCCGGCACATAGACAGCATTAGTAGGTGTACCATTTACTGGTACGGTTCCATCTATCTCACCGCCATCCTCATCTGCAGCCTTGAAAGTAACCTTATGTACAGGGATGAGTAAAAATGGATTACCTTGATGCGCACTATTGTGGAATCCGACGTAATCGCTCGATGCTGAATATGTATCAAGCCAACAATCCGAGGCTTTAGAACCTGCTCTGTATGCGTAGGCTCCAGACATAACAGAAGTACGATCTGTCAATGTGAAGACCTCTGCATCACTAAATTCTGTGGCATTTAAGAGATTGAGGTTATCACCGTTGCTTGACGTGGATGTTGAGTTTGCAGCAGCAAAGTTGGACACATAGCGATTACTACCCATGTTGAACAACGTCCTATAGTCCCCGTATTCATCCACTCTCCAAACATAGTTCACGTCAACGTACAGAGCACTCTCATCAGTTACGCTCTTATTCTTCCATATCTTTGCAGCATTGGAGGAGTTGGCATACAGATAGGTGTTGAGGGGCCAATTTGCTTTCATAAAATAAAGACCTGTTCCCGACTTGTCCGGCAAAGTGGAATAGGAGATACTAAAATCACTGACATTTGCCCATTTACCTGATATGCTCAACTGAATATAGTGTACATATACACCGGAAACATTAAGAGTCTTCGTGTCAGATGTTCCTCCTGATGTTGCAGAAGAACTTCCACTGGCAATAGTACAATTAGCTTCCTCTCTACTGGTAAAAGTAATGCTAAATCCAGTTATCATCTCATTACCTGGAGTCCAAATGGAGAGGACGTTTGCTTCGTTGTCTTTACAGGCTATCTGACTTTCTTGACGGTTTATATACCCGGATATCGATCCTGTAATGTGAATCTTGTCGCCAGCTGATGCCCATTCTGTTCCCCAGTCCGCAGATGTGTACGATGTCCAAGAACCATTTGAATTTGCATCCCAAAGCGCACTGCCAGTTGTAACAGTGACAGTTTCATCCGCCCACGCCCCGCTGACGCCCAGCGTCAGCATTGCGCACAATAAAAGTAGAAGTTTTTTCATTTGTTTGTTGATTGAAGTTAGTTGTTGTTGAATAGTCCGCGATGTAAACGACTTACGGTTGAGCTAACTTCAATACACGAAAAAAGCGCAGACCTAAGTCGTACGCTCATCAGGCCTAGCACTGCCTATAACACCTACTTTATGGTCTGCGCCTATGCGCATACCTCAAAAGGTGTTATTTCTTTGCCCGTTAAAGCTTTGTCGAGGTGCTAGTTCGATGAGCGATTTGAGCAAATAAAGGATGTGTCCTCCGTGGACACTATGTTGTCTTGTTGGCAGTTCCCCTCATCGAGGTTTCCCTGCCGGGAGATGGGTTATCTGTTTATGTCATTGTTCGTTTATTACTATTCCGTTATATATTGTTGTACAAAATCTGATGGGGTGAGGATTCTAAGATCAGGGTGATTAACGTTTTTATAGTCCTTGAGATTGATTGTCAGAAGGACATCACAGCGATTTTCTAATGCACAGCGATATTGGAAGCTATCTTCCAAATCAGTAAATGCGATGTCGTGCAAGGCAGCACTGAGGTTCTCATGTGAAACGCCCACAACGCGAGCAGTGGCCTGTATGTCGGAAAGCAGCCGCCGCAACATTTGCGTCTGCAAAGGCCTATGTATCCCTTTTTCCTTTAGGACTCTCTCGATAAGAAACGCCAGAGTATAGAACGCTCCTTGGGACAGCACACCTTCATGCTCTCCATCGGCAACGGCTTTTAGTATCTTCTCTACGGCGTCCACCTCTTTCCGTTCCTCAATATACTCAATGAATATGTTGGTGTCAAGAAAGATTTTCATACGAGGTATTTCTCTTTCAGATATTCACTTACGAGCTCTTCGGAGGAAGTCTCTATGCCTTTAGTCAGACCTCGTAGGCTTTGATGTCGATATGGTTTCACAACATCCTTCGGGTGACTCATGCTAAGAATCAGCCAGTTCCCAAAGTCCGTCAATTGTTGAACCAGTTGCTCCATCTGATAAGTAGGTGGAACGTTCAGCTTTATGTTGATGTCAGTTTGCATATTGGGCTTCCTATGTTTTTCAGCGGCCCACAATGGGCGCTTTGCGCGGCAAATATACGGTTTATTTCTGTTCGCACAAAAGAATTGGGACAATTTTTCGGGTTCAGAGGGTGAAAAGGCTGTGAAGAGGTGTAAAAAGTACGGGCTCCGTGGCGACGTTACGTCGTCGTGGAGCCCGTACTATATATATAATAAGGTGTAGTTCGCTGCGGCTTAGCCGAGGAAGCTCAGGAGGATACCGGCGGCGACGGCGGAGCCGATGACACCGGCCACGTTCGGACCCATGGCGTGCATGAGCAGGAAGTTGCGCGGATCGGCCTTGGCACCTTCGACCTGCGAGACGCGGGCGGCCATGGGCACGGCGCTGACGCCGGCAGAGCCGATGAGCGGGTTGATCTTCTCCTTCAGGAACAGGTTCATGAACTTGGCCAGCAGCACACCGCCTGCGGTGCCGACGCCGAAGGCGACGATGCCCACACAGAGAATCGAGATGGTCTGGAAGTTCAGGAAGGCCTCGGCGGTGGCGGTAGCGCCTACGGTGGTGCCAAGGAAGATGACCACGATGTTGTTCAGCTCGTTCTGAGCGGCCTTGGAGAGGCGTTCCACGACACCGCTCTCCTTCATCAGGTTACCCAGCATGAGGCAGCCGATGAGCGTGGCGGCGCTCGGCAGAATCAAGCTGACGATGATGGCCACGACGATGGGGAAGATGATCTTCTCCTTCTTCGACACGGTGCGGAGCTGTGCCATGCGGATCTTACGCTCCTTCTCGGTGGTCAGCGCACGCATGATGGGCGGCTGGATGACCGGCACGAGAGCCATGTAGGAGTAGGCGGCCACGGCGATGGGGCCGAGGAGGTGGGGCGCCAGCTTGGAGGTGAGGAAGATGGCCGTGGGGCCGTCGGCACCGCCGATGATGCCGATGGAGGCAGCCTCCTGCGGGTTGAAACCGAAGAAGTCCATCTGTGTCACCAGGAACGTGGCGAAGATGCCGAGCTGGGCAGCAGCGCCGAGCAGCAGGCTCTTCGGGTTGGCGATGAGCGGACCGAAGTCAGTCATCGCGCCCACGCCGAGGAAGATCAGGCAGGGATAGACACCAGCCTTCACGCCGATGTACAGGACATCGAGCAGGCCGCCCTCAGCCAGCACATGGCGGTAGCTGTGGAAGTAGGGGCTGTTGGGGTTCAGGAACTCGTCGTTCCACATGCTGGTGTGGAAGAGGCCGGCATCGGGGATGTTGCTGAGGAGCATACCGAAGGCGATGGGCAGCAGGAGCAGCGGCTCGTACTCCTTCTTGATGGCGAGGTAGAGGAGGAAACAGGCGATGCAGATCATCACCGCATTCTTCCAGCCTTCACCCACGAAGAAGCTCGTGAAGCCCATGTCGTCCCAGAACTTCGTCATCGCAGAGGCAAAGTCGAAGTCTTGGGCAGAGACCAGTGCCGGAATCATCAGCATCACAGCCAACACACCAAAATATTTGAGATATTGTTTCATTGCAATTGTCAATTATCAATTATCAATTGTCAATTATTTATGCCAACTCTACCAGCACCTGTCCGCTCTGTACCTGATCGCCCACAGCGACCTTGACGGCGGTTACCTTGCCTGCGAACTCGGCGGTGATGTTGTTCTCCATCTTCATGGCTTCCATGACCACGACGGTGTCGCCGGCAGCCACTTCCTGACCCACGCTGACGCACACCTGCTTGATGGTGCCGGGCAGAGGAGCCTCAACGGCCTTGGAAGCCCCGCTCCCGGCTCCCCCCGTGGGGGGGAGAGCCTCCTTTGCAGCAGGCTTTTCAGCAGGTTGGGGTTTCTCCCCCCCACGGGGGGAGTTAGAGAGGGGCTGTTGGGGTGCCTGTGTCTGGGGTGCGCCTTCAGCCTGGAAATCTACGAGGACATCGCCCTGGTTGACGCTTGCGCCCACGGTGGTGCGGACCTTCACGACGGTGCCGTCCTGTTCGGCGGTGATGGCGTTCTCCATCTTCATGGCTTCCATCGTCAGGATGGTGTCGCCCTTCTTGACCTTCTGGCCCTCGGCAGCGACGATCTGCTTGATGGTGCCGGGCAGGGGAGCCACGATGGTGCCTGCAGCGGGAGCGGCAGCAGCGGCAGCACGGGGTGCACTGACGGCTGCGGGAGCGGCGGCGTGGTGTACGACAGGCTTCACGGCGTGATGTGCCAACGCGGGAACCTCGACGGCATAGCTCTTGCCGTTGAGGGTGACGGCCAGAACGCCATTGTCCTGTTCTGCGACCTGTGCTTCGTAGGCCTTGCCGTCTATTGTAAACTTGAATTCTTTCATTGTTGTTTTGGAATTTAGAGGTGTCTGTTCAGCTCGGCGTGCCAAGCGGTGTGATCGGTGTGGTGGATGGTGAGGATGCCGCTCTCTTCATCATGCTGGTTGGCAGTGTAGAGATAGACGGCGGTGGCGATGGCCACTTGCTCGGCCTCGGAAGCGGCGGTGATGTCCGCCTGCTTGGACTTGACATACTCGGCGCCCGTCAGCACCTTCGGCTTGGCAGCGGCATCTGCCTTGGCAGAAGCGCCCTTGGCCACAGCACTGAAGATGTAGAGCACGCCCACCAGCAGGACGAGGATCGCAAAGACCACGCCCACGCTGATGCCTGCCATTCCCCAGGCCAGCCCCCAGTCGGTTGATAATGTGGTAATCATAGTGGATGGCGTTTAGAGAGGAATATTCCCGTGCTTCTTGGCGGGGTTGGTGAGGCGCTTGTCCTCGAGCTGGTCGAGAGCGCGGATGATGCGAAAACGGGTGTTACGCGGCTCGATGACATCGTCGATGTAGCCGTACTTGGCGGCATTGTAGGGGTTGGCGAACAGCTTGGTGTATTCGGCCTCCTTCTCGGCGATGAACTCCTTGGCAGCCTCGGGACCCTTCTCTTCCTTGATGGCCTTGGCCTCCTTGGCGTAGAGCACGGCGGCGGCACCGGCAGCACCCATCACGGCGATTTCAGCGGAGGGCCATGCGTAGTTCATGTCACCGCGCAGCTGCTTGCAGCTCATCACGATGTGCGAACCGCCATAGGACTTGCGCAGGGTCACAGTCACCTTGGGAACGGTGCACTCGCCGTAGGCGTAGAGCAACTTGGCACCGTGCAGGATGACGGCGTTGTACTCCTGACCCGTGCCGGGCAGGAAGCCGGGGACATCCACGAGGGTGACGATAGGGATATTGAAGGCATCGCAGAAGCGCACGAAGCGGGCACCCTTGCGCGAGGCGTTGCAGTCGAGCACACCGGCCAGCTGCTTGGGCTGGTTGGCCACGATGCCCACGCTCTCGCCGTTGAAGCGGGCAAAGCCCACGATGATGTTCTTGGCGAAGTTGGGCTGCACCTCGAAGAACTCACCATTATCGACGACGCTGGCGATGACCTCGTACATGTCATAAGGCATGTTGGGGTTGTCGGGGATGATCTCGTTGAGGTAGTCGTCCTTGCGGTCGATGGGGTCTGTGCACTCCACGCGGGGCGTCTTCTCCAAGTTGTTCTGCGGGATATAGCTCAGTAGCTGCTTAATCATCGCCATCGCCTCTTCCTCGGTCTTGGCGGTGAAATGGGTGACACCGCTCTTGGTCGAGTGGACGCTGGCGCCGCCGAGCTCTTCCTGGGTGACGACCTCGCCCAGCACGGTCTTCACGACGGCGGGACCGGTGAGGAACATATAGGAAGTGCCTTCCATCATCAGCGTGAAGTCGGTCAGCGCGGGGCTATAGACAGCGCCACCGGCGCAGGGACCGAAGATACCGCTGATCTGCGGAATCACACCGCTGGCCATGATGTTACGCTGGAAGATCTCAGAGTAACCGGCCAAGGCGTTGATACCCTCCTGGATGCGGGCACCGCCGGAGTCATTCAGACCGATGACGGGAGCGCCCACCTTCATGGCAGCGTCCATCACCTTGCAGATCTTCTGTGCCATCGTCTCGCTGAGGGAGCCGGCGTTGACGGTGAAGTCCTGTGCGAACACATAAACAAGGCGACCTGCAATCGTACCGTAACCGGTCACGACGCCGTCGCCCATGTACTGCTTCTTCTCCATGCCGAAGTTGTGGCAGCGATGTGTTACGAACATGTCCATTTCCTCGAAGCTGCCCTCGTCGAGCAGCATATCAATGCGCTCGCGAGCGGTATATTTACCGCGCTCATGCTGCTTCTCAATGGCTTTCTCGCCACCGCCCAGACGGGCTTTGGCACGGAGCTCAATCAGCTCCTGGATTCTTTCCGTTTGTTTGCTCATTGCAAAAGAATTATGATTGGTTGTTATGCTTGATTTTCCTGTCACAGGGGGCTCATGCGCCCCTTTGCGGGTGCAAAGGTACACATTATAATTAAAAAGGAAAAAAGAAACGGAAAAAATTGAGGTCCGACGCCGAGAATTAGGAAAAGCAATGCATTATTTAACGCTCGCCGGTAGCCTGACGATAGGCGAGACGGGCGGTCTGGCAGCCTACGTAAGCCTCGGTGCGCTGGTCGCAGGCCTGCTGATAGAGGAGCTGGGCCTGCAGGAGGTCGGACATGGTAGAGGTGCCGACCTCGTAGGTGTCGCGCTGCACACGCAGGTTCTCGGCCGCCTGGTCGATGGAGCGCTGCGCGAGGTCGAGCTGCTGGACAGCCTCCTGCCAGTCGTCCCACGCCTTCTGCCGATGGATGGCCAGCAGCTCGGCATTGTCGGCCAGCTGCTCGCGCGCCTTCTGCTGCTCGTACTTACGGCGGCGGATGGCATGGGCGCCGCCCCACCAGTCGGTGATGGGCACGGAGGCGGTGGCGAAGATCATGCCGAAGGAACGGTCGCGGTCGAGGATATTATGGTAGTTATAGCCGGCGCCCACGGCGATGGAGGGCAGGCGCTTACCGACTTCCATCTTGCGCTGGAGCGTGGCCGCCTCGATGCCCTTCTCGAGGAGCTGGTACTCGGGGAGCACGGCGACGTCGGCCGTCGGCATCTCCAGCGTGAGCGGCCGCACTGCGGCATCTGACGTGCCATCGGCCTCCGTCATGCTCTCGGGCTGCACGACAGCGGTAGCTTGCAGGCCGCAGTACTGGATGAGGAGGCGGGTGAGGAGGTTCTGGGCGTTGCGGAGCGTCAGCCGCTGGCTGGCAATCTCATTCTGCCGCAGCTGCACCTGCAGGAGGTCGTTGCGCAGGGCCACGCCCGCCGCCACAGCCGTCTGGGCATTGTCGGCAAGGGTGGCCAGGAGGGTATCTACGGCGTCGAGCGTGTGTGCCTTCTCGCGCAGCGAGACGAGCTGCCAATAGTACTGTTCCACCTGCCGCTCCACCTCGTTTTCAGAGAGTTGCAGCTTCAGCTCGCTGACTTCCTGCCCTACGCGGGCGAGCTTGTTGCCCATCACGATCTGGCCACCCGCGAAGACGGGTTGCACGGCATTGACACCCGCGATGGTGCCGCCCTTCATCATCGCCATCGTCATCGGGTCACCGATACTGGCGAGGGCCTCCATCGGCAGCACCTGCGCAAGCTGCGGCGCGAGCTGCTGGAGGGCGCCGCTCATCTCGGGGCTGACGAACTCCTTCGGGTCGATCTCCATCTCGGCCATCTCCTTGTCGGCCTTGAAGGTCATGGCCGTGCCGCTGATGGTCGGGAAGTAGCTGGTGAACGCCTCGCGCCGCTGCTCCCGTGCCGCCGCGATGTCGAGGCGCGCCGTGCGCATGGCGATGTTATGCACCAGCGCCGAGTCCTTGAGCTGGCGGAGAGTGAGAGGGGTGGCTTCCTGTGCACTCAGCGCAGCCGGGGAGGACAGCAATAAGCCCAGTGCAATGATGATATAGTTCTTCACGTCAAAGATGATTCTTTCGCTCATAATGATTGTTCCTTAATGTTTCACGCTCAGCTTCCAATACACCACGGGCAGCACCGTGACGACGAGGATCAGGGTACCGATGCCACCGGCGAAGATGGTGACGCCCACGGGCATCCAGAACGATGTCCCGGCCAGGATCATCGGGATGACGCCCACGGCCGTCGTGGCCGTCGTCAGGAAGATCGGCACCATCCGGCGATGTCCGGCATCGTACGCGGCCTCCTGTATAGCGTAGTTGTAGCGCTGGCGGTAGGCGGTGCGCTCCTCGGACGTGGGGTTCGAGGGGGCAGGATGCTCGGCGTGGAACCGCTTCATCAACCCGTCGGCGTGCTCGAAGATGAGGATCTCATTACGCATGATGATGCCCATGAGCGTGATCAGACCGAAGATGCTGGTGAGACCCAGCATACGGTTCATCAGCCCCAGACCGATGAGGGCGCCGGGGAGCATCAGCCCGAGGGCTGCCATACAGAGCGTGGTGATGCCGAAGCGTTTGAAGTTGAAGAGGATAAAAAAGAAGATAATGACCATAGCGATGAGGACGCCATAGTAGATCTGCGGCATATTCTCGTCGTTGTATTCCAGCTCGCCGCCCAGCTCACTGCGCACGCCTTCGGGTAGCGGCAGCTGCTCCATGACCTTGGCCATGCGGAACTCAATGGGTGCGGCATAGGTGCCCTGCGCGAACTCGGCTGTAACGGTCAGACAGCGTTCTCCGGCACGGTGCATGATGCGGCTCTCGCTCCAGCGGGGCGCCACACGGGCTACCTGGCGGAGGGGGATGGTGGAGAGTTGACAGTGGAGAGTTGACAGTGGAGAGGTGACAGTGGAGAGTTGAGAGGTGACAGTTGACAGCTGGGAGGAGGCGAGGGCCTGTGGCGAAAAGAGGCCGATGTCCTCCACGTCGCCGACGGTGAGCGAGCGGTCGTCCTTCACGACGATGGGCAACTCATAGTCGCCCTCCCAGATGCTGCCCACGCGCAGGTCGCCCGTCGCCATCGCCACGGCGAGCTCCGCCGTGGTGCGGTTCACGCCGAGCTGCGCCGACGCCACGGGGTCGAGGGTGACGTTGATGAGGGGCGTGGGCTGCAGGAAGTCGGTGTGTACCCACTCCAGCTCCGGCACCTCGCGCAGCGCAGCCATCATACGTTCGGCTGCCACGTGCAACGAATCGAGGTCGTCGCCATAGAAACGGAACTCCAGCTCCGGCACCTCCAGAAGGTCGAGGCGCTTGAACTTCACATAGGCTTCGGGGAACGCCTCGCCCCACCGCGACTGGTACTCACGAAGTAGCTCGATGGTGGCCTCCTGCGAGGTCGTATTCACGATGAATTGGGCAAAATTCCGACCTGCCATCTGCGGAGCATAGGTCGTGTGGAAGCGCGGCGAGGAGCATCCCACAAAGGCGGTGATGCCGGTGATGCGCTCGTCGCCCTGCATGTCCTGCCGCACACTGTCGGCAATCACGCGCGTATCGGCCAGCCCCTTTCCGTCGGGCAGAAAGATCTCGACGGCGAACTGGTCGCGGTCAGCGTAGGGGAACAGGCGGATCTTCAACGCCGGCACGATCAACAACGATGCCACCACAGACCCCACACCCAGGCCGATGGTCCAGTAGGGGTGGCGGAAGGTCCAGCCGAGCACGCGGTCGTAGAGCGTCTGGACGCGGTCGGTAATAGAAATAGAGGACGGAGAGTCCGCGCCCTCACGGGGGGAGCTTGAGAGAGGCACCCCTATGATCTTCACGCACAGGAACGGAATGACCGCCACAGCGATGGCCAGCGACACCATCAGATTGATGGCGATGGCCCACGGGAAGTCCTCCAGGGCATCCAGGAACGCGCCCTTGAAGGTAATCAGGAACGGAAAGAAGATAGCACAGATGCAGACCGTCGCCAGCATCATCGGCATGAAGTACTGCTGCACGGCGTGAATGGCGGCGGCCTTCGGGGCCTCGCCTTTCCCTACGTATTCGAGATAGCCGTCGATGACCACGATGCTGTTATCGACAATCATGCCCAGCACCACAATCAGACCCGCCAGCGTCACCATGTTCAGGGGGATGCCCGTGAGGTACATGATGGCCACACTGATGAACGTGCTCAGGGGAATGGTGATGCCGGCCACGATGGCGGAGCGCAACGGGAACAGCAGCATCATCACCAGGATGATGACAGCCATCGACAACAGCAGATCGCGCAGGAAGTCATGGATGCTGGCGCTCACGACCTTCGGCTGGTCGGCGATGCGCGTGAGGGTGACATCATCGGGGAGTTCCTCGGCAGCGAAGCGGCTGAGCACCTGCTCCACCTCCTCGCCGTAGGCCATGATGTTATTGCCGGCCGTCATCTCTAAGGAGAGCAGCACACACGGGTGTCCGTTCTGCTCGATATAGCTTGTGCCGGTATCATACTCGCGCTCCACACGGGCGATGTCGCGCACGCGCACCACCTTGCCTGTCGCGGGGTCGCTGAACAGGATCTGATCGGCCACTTCCTGCACGCTGTTCTGCGTGGGCTCCACGTGGATGAGCGTCTGCTGGTGGTCGCCGACGACGGAGCCGCTGAGCGTCGTGAGCCCTGCCGCCTGCATCGTCGCCAGGAGCGTCTGCTCCCCGATGCCGTAGGCCTCCAGGCGCCGACGGTCGATGTAGAGGGACACCTGTTCCTTGTGCTCGCCGTACTGCCGCACGTTGGCCACGCTGGGGATCTTGCGCAGACGGTCGCCGAGACGGTCACAGTAGTCTTGCAGCTCGCGGTAGCTGCGCTCGCTGCTCTCCACGGCGATGAGCAAGGCCGACGTGTTGCCGAAATCATCGTTGGCCACCAGGGCGGCCACGCCGCTCGGCAGCTGTTGCTTGAACAGTGCCAGCCCGTGCTTGATCTTGCTCCATACCTCGTCCTTGTCGCTGACCTCGTCGCCCAGGTGGACGAGGACCATGCTCATTCCGTTCTGCGAAGTCGAGGTGGTCTTGACACGCTTCACCTCGGGGTAGGTGAACAGGAAGCGCTCCAGCGGACGTGTCACCTGCTGCTCCACCTCTTCGCTCGTGGCACCGGGATAGACGGCCACGACCACGCCCTGCCGGATGGTGAACGGCGGGAACTCATCCTTCGGCATCACCCACATACCGTAGATGCCCAGAATGAACATCAAGACCACCAGCAGCAGCGAGATGCGGTAGTTCTCCAGTGGCCACGCCATCCAAGAAGTCTTATCTTTCATTGCCATTGTCAGTTTTCTGCCACTTTGGTTCCTTCGCTCAATTTCTGGTAGCCCTCGACGACTACGTGCTGCCCTTCGGCGAGACCGCTGGCGATGACCACACGGTTACCCACCGTCTCACCCAGCACGACCGCCGTGCGGTGTGCCGTCGTGTCCGTGCCGACCGTCCAGACGAACAGCGAGCCGTCGGCCCGCCGCTGCACAGCCGTCATGGGAAGTGAAAAAACGCTTGCACGCAAAGGTGACTGCTCCCTCCCTGATAGGGAGGTCGGGGGGAGAGTCTGTACCTCCGCCACCATACCAGGCAGCAGCGCGCGCTCCTTATTCTCTACGCGTATGCGCACGTCGTACGTGTGCGTGAGCGCATCTGCCTGCACGCCTTTCTCGATGGTGCCGCCCTCAAATGTACGGCCGATGGCCTCCACGTGGATCTGCGTGGGCGTCGTGGCGGTGATACCCGCCATCTCTGCCTCGGGCACCGACACCTTCACCTTCACGCGACTGATGTCCAGGATGGTCACCACCGCCTGTGAGGGCATGGCCGTCTCGCCTGCGCCGACGGTCCGACGGCCTATGATGCCGCTGACGGGTGCCACGAGGCGACAATCCGCCACGTTCTTCTCCGCCACTGCCACCTCGGAGCGCGCCTGCGCCACCTTGCTTTGGATCTCCACCCACTGCGCGTCCGTCATCGAGCCACGCTCGTGGAGCTGGCTGTAGCGCGCCAGGGCATCCTCGGCCTGCGCCAGCTGTGCGCGTGTCACGGCCAACATATTCTGTGCCTGCGTGTCATCCATCTCTGCCAGGAGCTGGCCGCGACTGACGGCCTGTCCTTCACTGACCAGGACGCGACGCACGGTGCCCATACTCGTGAAGCTGACGGCCGTCGCCTCCGCTTCTTCCACGACACCGACATACATCTGGCCGCCGATGGCACACGATGCCGCCACCACCTCCGTGCGCACCCGCGTGGGGGCCTTCGTGGTGCCCGGCTGTTGCTGGCCGCAGCCCATGAGAAGAACGGCTGCCGCACCTGTCATGAGCACAGCCACCAATGCCGCCACGCCCATCCTACTGTTTCTCTGTATCATATCTGCTTATTTCTATGAGGAATCGATTCACTTTGCCTCCGCAAAACGGCCGCAAAGATACATCATTCCTCCGAAACAGCAACTCCCCCACCCCAAAAAGCCGCCCTCATGAACACCCTTTCCGACTTTCAGCAAAAAAAGGACAATCAGACAAACTGGCAAACAGTATAGACGTAGCGCGCGTCGGGACCGTCGCACGTCTGCCAAGTGACGCCCTCGCGGTCGAGGACCGCCTTCAGATGGTTATTGATGCCCTCGCCGGTGAGCTTCAGCACCGCCTCTTTCTGCGTCCAGAGGCGCGTGAACTCCAGCGCCGGGTCAGCAGCCTGACGGATACGCGCCACCTCCCGCTCATTCATCGTATATTCCACCAGTCCATCCTTCAGCGGTCGCACACTCTCCACATCCACGCCCACGGGGCGGTCACTGACCACGCAGAGTGCTACCTCGCGACAGTGGCTGAGATTGAAATGGATGTCCTCGTGCCCGATGATGTAAGGCTTGCCATGTTCGCCATAACCGAAAAGAGGACGCTCCGTGATGCCATACTCCTGCGCCAGCGCACGACACAACAGCAGATAGGCGGCAGCACAAGTGCGCTGTCCCTGCTCATGCCGGAACTTCAGCGCCTGTTCGCGGCGCTGGTCAGAGAGCTGCGCCAACGCCTCACGCAGGTCGAAGTCCTGAAGATGGTCATTCAGATAAAGCTTCATTCGGTAGCCTTCTCAGAGTTATTTGCCCGCAAAAATACAAACTTTCCCGGACATACGCCCCTATTCCACCCTTTTTTTTGGCCATTCCACAAAAACCATGTACCTTTGCCAAGGCAATAAGCCCCATCAATCTTTCAATCTTTCAATCTTTCAATCTTCCAATCTTCCAATCTTCCAATTTTTCAATTTTTCAATATTTCAATCTTTCAATTTTTCAATCTCCCCCCCTCCCCCTATGTCCCCCCTCGTATCAATTATCATGGGCAGCACCAGCGACCTGCCCGTCATGGAGAAAGCAGCGCAGTTCCTGGACGATATGGAAATACCGTTCGAGATGAACGCCCTCTCCGCCCACCGCACCCCCGCAGAAGTAGAAGCCTTTGCCCGCGAAGCTGAAGGACGCGGCCTGAAAGTCATCATCGCAGCAGCAGGCATGGCCGCCGCGCTCCCCGGCGTGATTGCCGCGAACACGACGCTACCCGTCATCGGCGTGCCCATCAAGGGAATGCTCGACGGCCTCGACGCCCTCCTGTCCATCGTCCAGATGCCTCCCGGCATCCCCGTAGCCACCGTGGGCGTCAACGGTGCACAGAACGCCGCCGTCCTCGCCTGTGAGATGCTGGCCCTCACCGACAGCACCCTCGCCACCCGCATGACCGCCTATAAACAAGGCCTCGCAGGAAAGATCGTCAAAGCCAACGCCGCCCTGGCCGAAGTCACCTACCGCTTCAAGACCAACTAACAGCCACCTGTAAACATTCGACCGTAGCAAACTGCCCCAAATCATGGGGCAGGCGAGAGAAGGAAGCGGACCAGGGTGCGCCGCCCCTCTTTCAGTTCCTGATGCACTCGCACAAACGAGCCTGCATTTCGCGCATCCCCAGCTCATTGGTGTGGGAGCTTCTGCCAGTCTGCTGATAACTGATAACGGTCTGGTCCTTACGATAATTTTCTCTTAATTCCATATTTTTATGATTCTTTGATTGTTGTTCCAAGTATTATATGTACCTTTGCCGCAGAAAAAAAGCCGATTAGATTATGACTGCAATACAAATGAATGCCGAACTGCTTCGGAATATGAGCATCATAGCAGAGGATGAGAGCCTGTTGAAGCGGGCTGCCAAATATCTGCGTAAGCTCGTGGCTGAGAAAACTGCTGACCCTACAGAGTTTACTCGCGACGAATTCTTTGCACGGATTGAGAATGCAAGGAAACAACCCGGCAAACGATTTGCCAATGTGGAAGAACTCGACCAGTACATTCGCAGCCTATGAGCCGTTATTTTGTTGAGATCAAGGAGCAAGCTCAACAAGATCTCAAAGTTCTTAGCAAGAGTGAGCCCAAAGCCTTTAAAAAAGCTCTGGAACTGATTGCAGAACTCTATGACCACCCGCAAACAGGAACTGGCAAACCAGAACAACTCAAAGGAGGCAGCGGAACAATGTGGAGTCGTAGAATCACGAAGAAGCATCGTCTGATTTACGAAATCTTCGAGACCGAGGTCTATGTTGATGTGCTGTCTGCTTATGGGCATTATGACGACAAGTAATCTGCTCCTCATTTTATTAACAGCTCTTTAAGTTTCACAAT
The DNA here is from genome assembly GCA_017470425.1 of Bacteroidaceae bacterium. Classification (GTDB taxonomy): domain Bacteria; phylum Bacteroidota; class Bacteroidia; order Bacteroidales; family Bacteroidaceae; genus Physcousia. Next base: position 131,737 of record JAFUYT010000016.1, read on the forward strand.
CTGTTGATGCAACTCATCGCGCAGCGTCTTACCCACGTTGTTAATCAACTCCATCTAATAAGATTCTTCGAGCCCCTGCGCTCAGGTTCATGTATCACGCGCGCGTGTGTGAGATTTTCAGCGATATAATCTACACTTCTACACCTTTTGCAGATTAAAGCCTTACAGACAATAGTTTAAATGTATGTAGATAAAGGTGTAGGCAGGCGCAAAAGGTGTAGGTTTTAACATATTTTTAGCAGAATACACGATTCAGGATTTGGATAATTCGGGGATTTACTGTATCTTTGCAGTGTTGAAAAAAAGGAGTACATTTAACCTGAATCAAATGAAACATCAAATAAACCCTGAGCTCATGAAAAAACTGACCTACAAGGATGCGCCCCACGACTGGGCCATCTGCTTCCAGGACGACTGCCCACGCCGCGAACGATGCCTGCGCCACGCCGTAGCACTGCTGGCACCACCCGCCCTCACCCACCACGCCACCGTGCTGCCCGCAGCCCGAGAAGGCGACCCATGCAGCCTCTTCGCCACGGCAGAACCCGTGCGCCTCGCACGAGGCATGAAAGGCATCATGCAGGGCGTCCCCAAAGGACAGACAACAGACATCCGACAAGGACTCTACGGCATCTTCAGCAGCTGCCCCCATTTCTACCGCTACCGAAGAGGCGACTACGACATCACCCCCGAGCAGCAAGAACGCGTAGCCGCCCTCTTCCGCAAGCACGGCATCACAACCGAGCCCCACTACGACAAGACCACCATCGACTACTACTTCCCCAACGAGAAGAAAACCGCAACGACATAGGACATGCAAGTTTTTATCACGCGTGATAAACAGTTTTATCACCAATGATAAACGAATTTATCACTAGTGATAAAAAACATATCCACCCGCCCTTGCCCCCCTTAACCCCTCAACCTAAGCCCATTAAACCCTTCAACACCTCACGCACAACAATGAAACTATCCAGCATACGAACAGACAAGAACGGTCAGCAGTACCTGAAGAACTACGAGTTCGGGGCCTTCCTCGAACGCATTAAGACGGACACCGCCAACTTCCTCATCGGCTTCCTGCGCGATGAGACGCCGCCGGAGGAGCCCACGCGCTACCGTCACTACCGTGACATCCCCCACATCTGCGCCCCGATGGAGCTGCGCCGGCAGCAGAACGGAGCCCTCGGCATGAGCACCTTCAACGGACTCGTGGTGCTGGAGGTGCGACAGGTGATGAGCCCGGGGGCCTGCGAGACCGTCAAGCACGCCGCCATGGAAATGCCTATGACACTGGCAGCCTTCGTGGGAGCCAGCGGCCACGAGGTGATCATCCTCGTGCGCGTAGCACGCAACGATGGCACACTGCCCACCTCCGAAGTGGAGGCAGAGCCCTTCTACGTCCAGGCTTACCAGCGCATTGTACAAGTCTATGATCCCGCTCTTCCTCAGCGTATTACGCGCATGACGCCCTCGCCGCGCCACTCCTTCCTGCTACCGCTCGACGAGGCTCCGCTCACGAACCCCGATGCCGTGCCCTACCGCATCAACACGACCCGCGAGACCGCCGTGGACAACCATCCCGACGACCACCTGCTCACACTGCCTGAACGGCGCGATGCACAGGAGGTGGATATGACAGCCTACGAGAACTACGAACGAGCCTATCGCGACGCGGCACAGCGCGTGGCCACGCACCTGCACAATCCCAAGCGCAGAGGACCCGAATGGTTCAAGGCCTTCGTGACAGGGATGGCAACAGAACTCTACCGCGCAGCCTGGCCCGAGGAGGAAGCCGTGTGCCACCTGTGGCGACACCTGACCTTCAAGGACGAACCGGGACTGACAGAGGATTTCGTGCGACGCATCGTGGAAGCCGTCTATGAGGAAGAACAGACGGCACGACACCGGCAGGACTTGGCAGAAGAGACCGAAGAACCTGTCATGCAACAGATTATACGCCGGATGGAGAGCCGCTATGTGTTCCGCCACAACACCATCATGGGCTACACCGAGTACCGCGCCAACCACACATGGGTGACACCCTGGCAGCCCGTGACGCGACAGGTCATCAACACCTTCACCACCGATCTCCTGCTCGCAGGCCTGAAGCTGACAAACCACCATGTGCAGTACTACGTCAACTCCACCCGCATCCGCGCTTTCAACCCCATCGAGGACTACCTCTTCCGCACAGGCGAATGGGACGGACGCGACCACATCCGCGCCCTCGCAGCCACCGTGCCCACACGCAACAAGACGCTGTGGGCCAACTGGTTCCACACGTGGTTCCTGGCGATGGTGGCACAGTGGCAGGGCCGCGACCGCCGCTACGGCAACGCCATCGTGCCGCTGCTCATCTCGGAACAGGGGATGCACAAGAGCGCCTTCTGCCGCCTGCTGCTGCCGCCCGAGCTGCGGTCGTGGGGCTACACCGACAACCTCTCGCTCTCCGAGGAGCGCCCCGTACATCTGGCGATGTCGCAGATGCTCATCATCAACCTCGACGAGTTCAACCGCATCTCGCCACAGAAGCAGCAAGGATTCCTGAAGAACATCCTACAGCTGCCGTCGGTGAAGGTGAAGCGCCCCTATGCCACTCGCACCGAGGAGGTGCCCCGACTGGCATCGTTCATCGCCACGACGAATATGTCCGACGTCCTCCACGACCCCACCGGCAGCCGTCGGTTCCTGGGCGTAGAAGTCACCGGCAACATCAATGTCAGCCAGACACCCAACTACGCACAGCTCTACGCGCAGGCACAGGCAGAACTGAACGACGGCGCCCGCTACTGGTTCGACGACGACGAGACACGGGCCATCATGGAGCACAACCGCCAGTTCCAGCAGCACACCACCGCCGAGCAGTTCTTCCACGAATTCTTCGAGGCAGCACTCCCCGAGGAGCCCACAGCGAAATGGATGACAGTCGCCGCCATCCTGATGTCCATCAAGGAGCAAGCCGGCGCCAGCTTCAGGACACCCTCCCCCAACGCGTTCGGCCGCACCCTCAACGGCCTCCCCGAACTCCTCCACAGGCGCTCGAAAAATGGCAGCGAATATTGTGTAAAACCCCGATTTTAGGCCATAACCTACACCTTTTCACCCTACCTACACCCGAATATACACCCACTTATCACATTGTAATACTGTCGATTAGGCAGCAATGGTGTAGAAGTGTAGGTAATTTAGCGGAAATCACATATATACGACGAAAGCCTCCGAGATTTCTCTCGGAGGCTTCTTCGTAAAAAGTGGCGGCTACCTACTCTCCCACGGGTGTGCAGTACCATCGGCGCAAGCGGGCTTAACTTCTCTGTTCGGGATGGGAAGAGGTGGGACCCCGCCG
>JAFUYT010000002.1 GCA_017470425.1 Bacteroidaceae bacterium
ATACAAAAGATTTGTGACTTAGAGCACGTAAAAGGATAAAAATAGAGCGTATGTGAGCCTTGATCTCTTTTTTCGGGGCAATTTGTTCACATTTTTATCTCGACTGGCTTATAAGCTCGGAGATTTTATCTATATTTGCACTCGCAAACCATCATTTACTCATTCAATATCAAAAAAACAACCATGAAGATTTCTAAGATTGAACATCTGGGCATCGCCGTGCAGAGCATCGACGAGGTACTGCCTTATTTCGAGAACGTGCTGGGCCTGAAGTGCTACAAGACCGAGGTCGTAGAGGACCAGAAGGTGAAGACCGCCTTCCTGAAGGTCGGCGAGGTGAAGCTGGAACTGCTGGAGCCCACGTGCCCCGAGAGCACCATCCAGAAGTGGCTCGACAAGGGCAACAAGGGTATCCACCACATGGCATTCTGCATCGAGGACGGCGTGGCTAACGCACTGGCCGAGGTCAGCGAGAAGGGCATCCGCCTCATCGACGAGGTTCCCCGCAAGGGCGCCGATGGCCTGCAGATCGCCTTCCTGCACCCGAAGAGCACCGTGGGCATTCTCACCGAGCTCTGCGAGGATCCGAACAAATAAAGTAAGGTTTCATGAGCAAGGGGCTGTGTCAATGTTGACACAGCCCCTTGCTCATGAAACGCGGTTATGGTCGTCCGGGAAGATGACCTTTGGCGTGAAGGTCTTGGCCTCCTCGAAGTCCATCTGGGCGTAGGACATGATGATGACGATGTCGCCCACCTGCACCTTGCGGGCGGCGGCGCCGTTGAGGCAGATGCAGCCGCTGTCGCGGGAACCCTTGATGATATAGGTGTCGAAGCGTTCGCCGTTGTTGTTGTTCACGATATAGACGCGCTCGCCGGCGAGGAGCCCGGCGGCGTCCATCAGCGCCTCGTCGATGGTGATGCTGCCCATGTAGTGCAGGTTCGCCTCGGTGACCGTGGCGCAGTGTATCTTGCTCTTCAGTACTTCTATGGTCATAGCTGTCAAAGTGTCAATTGTCCATTCATTGTCCATTGTCCATTCTCCATTGTCCGTTCTCCATTAGTAATGAATATGGTCAATGAGGCGGATGGGTTTGGCGCCGCAATAGACGGTGATGCAGCCAACGACGGCGGGTGCTGCGTTCCAGTCGCTGACGTCGGCGAGCGTGTCGGCATCGACGATGGAGTAGTATTCTGTGCGCAGGCCGGGGACGGCGTTGATGCGCGCCTCCACGTATTCGCGGGTGAGGGTGATGCTGTGGGAGCGTGCGAACTCGCGGCTGGCGTCGAGGGCGGCGTAGATCTGTGGTGCGATGGCGCGCTCGGCAGGTGCCAGCAGCGTGTTGCGGCTGGACATGGCCAGACCGTCGGCTTCGCGCACGACGGGGCAGGGCACGATCTGCAGGCGGAAGCCCAGATCATCGACCATGCGGCGGATGACGGCAATCTGCTGGAAGTCCTTCTCGCCGAAGTAGGCGCGGTCGGGCTCCACAATGGCAAAGAGCTTCGAGACGATCTGGCAGACGCCGTTGAAGTGCCCGGGGCGCATGGCACCCTCCATGACCGCGTCGGTGGGCGGATAGGAGAAGTGGCGCGTGTCCGGCTCGGGGTAGATCTCGGCGACGCTGGGCGCAAAGGCTACCTGCGCGCCGCACTGCGTGAGCAGCGCACAGTCGGCATCGAGCGTACGGGGGTAGCGCTCCAGGTCGCGGGGGTCGTTGAACTGCGTTGGATTCAGGAAAATGCTGACGACGGTCACGTCGTTCTCCGCCACGGAGCGGCGCACGAGCGAGGCGTGGCCTTCGTGGAGAGCACCCATGGTGGGTACGAGGCCGATGCTCTGACCTGCTGCGCGCGCGGCGACGAGGGTCTCCTGGAGATCGGCGATGGTGTGAATGACTTTCATTTTTTTCGTTTCATGCCCTCACAGGGGTGACTCCTGTGCAAAAGGCGGTGCAAAATAACACATAAAATGGCAAACGAGGAAAGGAAAATACAAAATTTATGCAAAAAAAGTCCGTTTCCATCACTTTCGTGGGCAAAGAATTGCAAATAACCCGAATTTTTTCTATATCTTTGCACTGAAAAATCATTAAGAAGTCACAAATGAAGTCCAGAAAAGTCTTGTTCATCACTCAGGAAATCACTCCGTATCTTCCCGATACCGAGGTGTCGTTGATGGGTCGCAAGATTCCGCAATTCGTGCAGGAGCATGGTCGCGAGATCCGCACCTTCATGCCCAAATGGGGCGGTATCAACGAGCGACGTAGTCAGCTGCACGAGGTCATACGCCTCTCCGGCATGAACCTGATTATCGACGAGACGGACCATCTGCTCATCATCAAGGTGGCCTCCATCCCCTCGGCGCGTATGCAGGTCTATTTCATCGACAACGATGACTATTTCATGAAGCGCCTGGAGGCGTGCGACGAGAAGGGCAACGAATACCCCGACAACGGCGAGCGCGCCATCTTCTACGCACGCGGTGTGCTGGAGACGGTGAAGAAGCTGCGCTGGGTGCCCGATATCATCCACTGCCAGGGCTGGATCTCCGCCGTGGCTCCCCTCTACATCAAGACCTCGTTCCGCGAGGAGCCCTCGTTCCGCGACAGCCGCATCATCTTCACGCCCCTGGGCGACGAGCTGAAGCTGCCGCTCACGGAGCAGTTCTATGCCGACCTGCAGTTCAAGGGCATCACCGATGAGGCGCTGGGCGACTTCCCCGAGAAGGCTACGCAGATGGACCTCTACAAGCTGGCGCTGCGCTACAGCGACGGGATGCTGCTCTCGCCCTCCTACGTCAACCCCGAGCTCGTGGCCTATGCCGAGCAGTTGGGCATCCCCGTCGTGGGACCTGTCGATGTGAAAGGCGGGCAGACCTCGGATCAGGTCGTGGAGTTCTTCGACAGCGTCTGGGGCAAAGGCAAGCAGCCCGAGGAGCCCGAGGCGTTCTGAACCGTCAGAGATTGTTTTCAACAGATACCTATTTCCCTTCTTCTAACGTTACACTCATTCGTCATGAATTTCAGAATAGCCGGCATGGGGCTTTGTGCCATGCTGCTACTGGCAGGCTGCGCCGACAGCACCGACTCCATCGGCATCGCGTCCGATATCGATGTGATCGCGTCGTCGGTGCAGACGTTTGACTTCACCACCCGTTCCGTGGAGCTGGGGGCCGTCACGGCCAACAGCTCCAAGTGCTATCTGGGCCGCCTCCGCGATACGGACACCGGCATCGACGTCACCGCCGACTTCCTGGCGCAGTTCCACTCCTCGGAGAACTACACGCTTCCGGAGCAGGACCGCCTTGTGAAGAACGCCGACGGCACCGTCGCCTGCACAGGTGTGGAGCTGCGTCTCTACTACGATACCTACGTCGGCGACGGCTCCAACCCGATGAAGCTGGAGGTCTATGAGCTTGACCGCGACAATGTCATCCGCGAGGACCAGACCTACTACACCGATACGGATCTCTTTGCCTACGTGAATCCCCTGCGCACCACGCCCGTGGCTACGAAGTCGTTCACCGCCGTGGATCAGACGGTCAGCGAGGAGGAGCGCGCCTCCACCACCTACACGCCCAGCATCTACATCCCGCTGGACATCGCCGAGGGGCAGCGCATCCTGCAACTGGCAATCGATCACCCTGAGTATTTCGCCGACTCTTATCAATTCATCCACAACGTCTGTCCAGGCTACTATTTCAAGCTGACGAGCGGCATCGGCACGATGATCACCATTCAGGTGTGTGTCCTCAACGTAAACTTCCAGTATGTGGATCAGGATGGCAACACGCAGTCTGCCGTCGCGCGCTTCTCCGCTACGCCGGAGGTCATCCAGAGCACGCGCATCGAGAACAAGGGCATCGCCGAACTGCTCTCCACCACCTGCGATGCCGACGGCAACGCCACGCAGCCGTTCACCTATCTCACCGCGCCTGCAGGCATCGCCACGGAGGCCACGCTCCCCGTCGATCAGATCTATCTGAACCACGAGAGCGACAGCATCAGCCGCGCTCGCATCCTGCTGACGTGCCTCAACGATGAGAACAGCCTCTTCGGACAGCCGTCGTCGCTGCTCATGGTGCGCCGCACGGAAGCCGCGTCGTTCTTCGAGAATCGTCAGGTGGCAGACGGCATCACTTCCTTCGTGGCATCGTTCGAAACGGGCGCAAACAGCGCTACCTTCGATAACATCAACCAGCTGATATCCTATCTCTACCACGAGAAGCAGACCATCATGCAGCGCGACGGGCTGACTGATGCCCAGTACGCCGCCGCCTATCCCTACTGGAACCGCGTGATGCTCATCCCCGTCGTGACGGCCGTGAACTCCTCTAACATCCTGACGAGCGTGCAGCACGAGTTCTCGCCGTGCAGTGTCCGCATCGTCGGCGGCACGGAGCCTCTGAAGATGCAGGTTATCTACAGCACGTATAAGAACCGGGAATAGCGCGTTGCTCAGGAGGTTTCTCTCAACGAGCTAATTCGTTGCGTAAAAAAGAAAGAGGGTATGTCATTCAAGATGACATACCCTCGTCTGTTGAAGTGGGGCTCTTACTTCTTGGCGGGCGCCTTCTTGACAGCGGGCTTCTTAGCCGGAGCTTCCTTCTTGGCCGGAGCAGCCTCCTTCTTGGCAGCAGCCTTCTTCGCTGGCGCCGCTTCCTTCTTGGCGGGCGCGGCTTTCTTGGCGGGCGCCTTCTTCTCCTCCTCGGGCTGGAGCTTGGAGAGGCGGGCCTGGAGGCGGGCAATCTCGGCGTCCTTCACCGTGATCTCATCAGCCTGATTGCGGATGGTGGTGAGGAGAGCGTTGAGCTCGTCGTTCTCAATCTCGCTGGGATAGAGAGCGTTGACGCGGTTGATGAAGTCTCCCAGGATGTTCATGTAGTTCGTGAACGCGTCGTAGGGGCTGTCATAAATGCCACGATAGAAGCCCACGCCCATGTTCTTCGTGGTCATGAAGCGGAAGTTGTTCGACGCCTGGATGCGGTCCCAGTCCTGCGTGATGCGACGATCCTTGCAGATGAGCACGCGCTCTGCCACGCTGTAGAGCTTCTGGAATGCCTCACGCTGCATCACGTTGCCGAGCCAGCAGCTGGTGTCGCGCTCCTCGTCGTTCCACGACATGGGGTAGGTGACGTCCAACTGGCCTACGCTCTTCGACTTGGCGATGATCTCGCTGGGCGTGGCGAAGGTGATGCCGCGGTCCTTGGCCACGGCGGGCAGTGCCTTGATGAACTCCAGGATGTTGCTCGAGAGCGGCTGGTAGATGCCGAGTGCGCAGAGCTCCATGAAGATGTTGATGATCTTCTCCTCCTCGGGCAGCTGTGCGATCCAGTCCATATAGGTGTCGGCGAACAGCGGGTACTCGTTCCATGAGGAGTCGTTGAAGCGCAGCGAGATGTCATCGGAGAGCTTGTAGTCGCGCAGCAACAGCTTCAGCGACGGGTTCTGGTTGCAGTGGTAGAGGAAGTGGGGGCTCTTCCAGCCGAGGATGTGCTTGGCACCCTCGGCGATCATGCCCTTGTAGCCCATGTCGGCCACGAGGCCGCCGATGTCGTCACTGTAGATGAGCGAGCTGTTGCGCAGCACGGTGGGCTTCTTGCCGAAGAGCTCCTTCATCTTCTTGGCCTGGCGGCTGACTTCATCGCGGAAGACATCCTCATTGGCCAGCGACGAGAGGCCGTGGCTGTAGGGCTCGGCGAGGAACTCCACGCAACCCGTGTCGTTGAGCTCTTGCAGCAGCTCGATGACCTCGGGGGCGTACTGCTCCAGCAGCTCGATGGCGCAGCCGCTGATGGAGAAGGCCACCTTGAAGGCCTTGCCGTAGGTCTTGGCCATCTCAATGAAGGTCTTGATGGCGGGAATGTAGGAGCGCTCGGCGGTCTCGGTGATGCCGCGCTCATTCTCGTAGTCGTCGAAATAGTAGTGATCCTTGCCGATCTCGAAGAAGCGGTAGCGCTTGAGATGTACGTTCTGGTGGATCTCAAAATATAAGCAGATGGTTTTCATATCCTTTTTGTTTTTAATATCTTGCTAATACTTGGTCATAGAGTTTACGGATGCGCTGTCCGACTTTCTCCCAGGTGATGCCATCGACCTCCTTCTTGCCCTCCACCTGGAGGTACTCGTGGAGGGCGTCGTTGGTGCAGAGGGAGTACATGGCATCGGCCATCGCGTCGATGTCCCAGTAGTCGGTCTTGATGCACTTGTCCAGGATCTCGGCGCAGCCGCTCTGCTTGGAGATGATCGAGGGCACGCCGCTCTGCATCGCCTCCAGAGGGCTGATGCCGAAGGGCTCCGAGACAGAGGGCATCACATAGACATCCGAGTCGCGGAAGATCTCGAACACCTGTTTGCCTTTCATGAAGCCGGGGAAGTGGCAGCGGTCAGCGATGCCGTAGGCGGCAGCCATGTCGATCATTGCGTTCATCATGTCGCCGGAGCCTGCGAAGCAGAAGCGGACATTGCTGGTGCGCTCCAGCACGCGCTTGGCGGCTTCGATGAAGTATTCGGGACCTTTCTGCATCGTGATGCGACCCAGGAAGGTGATGACCTTCTCCTTGCGGTCCTTGTAGGGCAGGCGCTGATCCACGATTTCCTGGAGCTCAGGAGCGAGGGGATAGACGGCGTTGTGCATGGCGAAGCACTTGGCGGGGTCCTGACCGTAGTGGTTGATGATGGTCTGGCGTGTCAGCTCCGAGACGCACATGATGCAGTCGGCGTTGTCCATACCGTTGCGCTCGATGCCATAGACGGTCGGGTTCACGTTGCCGCGGGAACGGTCGAAGTCGGTGGCGTGGACGTGGATGACGAGCGGGCGGCCAGAGACCTGCTTGGCGTGGATGCCGGCAGGGTAGGTGAGCCAGTCGTGGGCGTGGATGATGTCGAACTGCTCCGTGCGGGCTACGACGCCTGCGATGATCGAGTAGTTGTTGATTTCCTCGGTGAGGTTCGAGGGGTAGCCGCCGGCGAACTCCATGCAACCGAGGTCGTTGACATGCATGTAGTTGAAGTCGGCATAGAGGTGTTCACGGTAGCGGTAGTAGTCATCGGGCGACATGATATTGCCCACGCGCTGCTTGACGTAGTCGTAGTTGACATCGCGCCAGGCGATGGGCACGGAGTTCATGGCGATGATCTTGCAGGCGCTCTGGTCCTCGTCGCCGAAGGGGCGCGGCAGACACAGCAGCGTTTCCATATCTCCGAGGGCGTGCAGGCCCTGGGATATACCATAGTTGGCGGTGGCGAGTCCACCGAAGACATGAGGAGGATACTCCCATCCGAACATTAATACTTTCATAGTTGCTTCATTTTAGGGAGTTATTCCATAATATACTTATCCAGTAACTTGACCACGCGCATGATCTCTGCCACATTCATGGCAAACGACATGGCGCCGCGGCCGTGGAAAGGCGGGTTGCCGTCGAAGACCTCGGGCAGTGTGCCGATGCAGTGGTAGAAGAGTTCCTCCTCGTAGCCCACGAGCTGGCGCTCCACGAAGCTGACGCGCGAGTAGCCGAAGACCTTCAGGCAAGCTTCGAGATAGAAACCGGCGAGCCAGGGCCATGCCGTACCCATGTGGTAAGCGTAGTCGCGCTGCACCTGCGGACCCACGTACATCGGGTTGTAGCCGCCGCTCTTGGGGGAGAGGGTGCGCAGACCCTTCGGCGTGAGCAGCTCCTTGGTGCACATATCGAGGACGCCCTTCTTCTGCTTGGCATCCAGTGGCGAGTAGTCGAAGGCGCAGGCGAAGATCATGTTCGGGCGCACGCTCCAATCGACGTTGGTGCCATCGACGTAGTCGAGCAGGTAGCCGTAGTCGTTGAGAAACGTCTCCACGAAGCTCTTCTTCGTCTTCTCGGCCAGGCGCTCCAGCGGCTCGGCCTCGGCAGCGTCGATCATCGTACGGCAGACGTTGGCGGAGAACATCAGGGCGTTGTACCACAGGGCGTTGAACTCCACGATGTAACCCGAACGGGGCACGATGGGGCGTCCGTTCTGGCTGGAGTTCATCCAGGTGATGGCCTTCTCGCGTCCGTTGCAATAGACGAGGCCGTTGTCGTGGATGTAGAAGTTGCCGTGCTTGCCGGCCAGGAGCCACTCCATGATGTCGCGCAGCAGTTGGCCGTACTTCTTGATGCCTTTCTCCATGCCGACGAACTTGCAGTACTGCTGGATGCACCAGACGGCCCACAGGAGCACGTCGGGGTGTTCCATCTCATAGATGCGCACGCTGAGAGGCTTGCCGGCGATGAACTCGCGGATGCCTTTCTCGGCGGTCACCATGACCTTCTCGAAGTGATCCACCTCGTCGTTGGGCAGCGTCAGGCCGGGGAGGCTGATGAACATATCGCGGGCGCGGCACTTGAACCAGGGGTAGCCCGCGAGCACGTAGGTCTCGCCGTCGCGGTAGTTCAGGAACTGGTGGGCGCTGTTGACGAGGCAGTGGTAGAAGTTGTCGCGCGGGGTGCGGATCTTCACCTCGAAGTCGGCGAGCTCCTTCAGCTTCACGGGGTTGCACTCCTTGGTGCCGGCAGCGAAGACGATGCTCTCGCCTTTCTTGATGTCGAACTCGAAGTAGCCGGGGACGTAGAGATCCTCGTTGGAGGCGTAGCCGCGCTCCGTCTCCTTCGGGTAATCGACGCCGCGGTACCAGTCGGGGCGGAATACCCACTCGGCCTTCTTGTTCAGCTGCATGAACAGCTCGGGGTAGCCGGGGTACATACAGGTCTTGATGCCGTTCTTCACCTCCTGGTAGTCGCGGTTGGCGCGCGGGTTCTCATGGGTGAACTCGCGGACACTGCGGAACGCCAGCCAGGGCTGCAGGCGCAGCGTGGTCTTGGAGTGGGCCTCGAGCAGTGTGTAGCGCACGAGCACGCGGTCCTCGAAGTGCTGGAACATCAGTTCCTTCTTGAGGATCACACCTCCGACCCGATAGAGGGTCGTGGGCACTTGCTGACAGTCGTACTCGCGGATGTACTTGTGGCCGCGGGGGCTGAAGTTGTCGCCTTGATACTTGTGGAGACCCAGGTTGAATTCGGCGCCATGCTGGATGACGGTGCAGTCGAGCGATGAAAGCAGCACGTGGTTCTCATCGTCGAGTTCCGGCACCGGCACCACGAGCAGCCCGTGGTACTTGCGCGTGTTGCAGTCCAGAATGGTCGAACACGAGTAAGCGCCAGAGCGGTTGCTGCGGAGCACTTCCTTCTTCAGAGCTTCCTCCAGGTTTGTCATCAAGGTCTTGTCAAACTGTAAATAGCTCATAAGTTAGTTTTGGTGGTTAGGTATCTGTTTTTTTTGTTCGATTTTAGGGGTGATAAGGCGTAGAAAAGCCTTAATTTGTCTCCAAAATTAGCAATTATTTGTCAACCTGTAAAATATTTCGGCTAAAAGTTTCTCGAAGATTTGCCGAAATCGAAGAAAAAGCGTAATTTTGTGCCGTAAAACATAAAAACAGACACCCGACAATGAGCCGAAAAAGCCTCAATCTGAAGAATTATATGCCGCTGTTGGCGGAAATCACGCAAATCCTCACTCCCGAGGAATGCGAGCTTCTGGACCGCCACGCCACCGTGCACCTCTATAAGAAAAACGGATGTATCTATGAGGCGGGCGAGGTACCTGCCTATCTCCATTGTCTGGTTGAGGGGAAGGTGAAGATCTGCAAGGAGGGTGTAGGCGGCCGCACACAGATTGTGCGCATCATCAAGCCCGTGGATTATTTCGGCTACCGTCCGGCGTTTGCGGGCGAGAAGTATGCCACGTCGGCGTTGGCTTTCGAGCCCAGTGTCATCGTGAGGATCCCCATCGGCACCATCATGCGTCTGCTCATGGAGAATGCCCGTCTGGGACTGTTCTTCATCGAACGGCTGGCTACCGACCTGGGGCAGGCGGATGCGCGCACCGTGAACCTCACGCAGAAGCACATCCGTGGGCGACTGGCAGAGGCTCTGCTGCTCCTGCGCGACCGCTACGGGCTGGAAGAGGATGCTTCCACGCTTAGCATCTACCTCAGTCGCGAGGACCTGGCCAACCTCTCCAACATGACCACCGCCAATGCCATCCGCACCCTCTCCGCCTTTGCCAACGAGAAACTCTTAGCGGTTGATGGACGCAAGATCAAGTTGATAGACGTTGCGCGACTGGAGAAAATCAGCCGGATGGGCTGATGGCAGCAGGAAGAGTCAAGGAGGGATTATCAGGGAATGATGAACTGGATGTGCTCGGGCAGCAGGCCGATTTCGAGCGGGGCGTGTGCGGAGTCGAGCACGAGGCCATCGACGCTGACGGCGCTGTTCGATATATCCTCGAAGCGGATGCGGCGCGTGGTGCGGTACGGGCGCACTTTCTCATGGTTCAGGAACTGACCCGTGAACAGCAGTCGGATGCCCTCCATGAGTTGCAGGACGGCGGGTTGTGAGACGATGCTCACGTCGAGGCTCCCATTGTAGGGCACTGCGCTGGGCGTCTGCCCATAGCCGCGGCAGTTCCCCACGCAGACATTCATCACTCGCTGGTCAATCGTGTCTTCGTTGACGCGGAGACGGACGTGCTGCTCCATGCGCTGGAACAGCAGGAGCACCATGCTGGCGAAGTAGGAGAGGGTGGCCAGACCGAGCACGCGGCGTGTCTTGTAGCGCAGACGCATAATGTTCGCGGCCAGACCGATGTTCACGCAGTTCAGGAAGAAGCGCTGCTGGAGGGGGAGCTCGGCGGACGAACCGCCGGGAATGGAGCCGAGGGGGGATGGGGTGGGGCTGGGGGCAGGTGACTCGGCATAGCGGAGGTAGCCGACATCGACGGCGCGGAGGCGGTGGGCGATGAGGGCGCGGAGGGTGGCTTCATCGTCGTCCTCGCTGAAGCCCCAATAGGTGGCGAAGTCATTGCCGCGGCCGTTGGGAATCAGTCCGATGGCCACGCGGCGCCGCACCTCGTCCCCAAGCGACAGCATCCCGTTGAGGGCTCTGTTGAGTGCCGAGTCGCCACCTACGATGATGAGTGTCTCGTAGCCGTTCTGGCAGAGCATCTTTGCCAGACGCTCCACGCTGTCTGCCCCCTCGCTCTGCACGAAGTCGTAGGCGACCCCATACTGGTCGAGCAGTTCCTTGATACGTTCCCAGCGCTTCTGCGAACGATGTACGCCCTGCTTCGGACAATAGATGATGGCCCAGCGTGAAGTGGAAGACCCGCCTCCCCGCTCCTCCCTTGTAGGGAGGAGAGTAGTTACTTGTGCAAATTGGCTATTATCCATATAAGAAAAACATTACTTTGAAGGTAATTACTCCCCTCCCTCACAGGGAGGGGTAGGGGGGAGGGTCTGTATGATTTCTTGGACAATGAGGTCCTTGGGTCGCGTGGCATCTATCCAATGGATCTCGACGCCGCGGCGCTCCATGCCCCGGAAGTAGGTCATTTGGCGCTTGGCGAACTGGTGGATGGCGATTTCGAGTTGGCGCACCATCTCGTCGTAGGTGAGCTCGCCGGTGAGGTAGAGCGTCAGGTAGCGGTATTCGAGGCCGTAGCTGATGAGTGCTTCAGCAGGGATGCCGCTGTCGAGCAGGCGCTGCACTTCCTCGAGCATGCCTTCGGCGAGACGCTTATGGAGCCGCGCCGTGATGCGCTTGCGGCGCAGCTCACGGGGGATATCGAGCCCGAAGGTCTGCGAGCTGATGTCGGGGAAGGGCTGTGTCTCGTCGATGTGGTGCTCGCGGTAGTACTCCTCGATCTCGATGGCTCGGATGGCGCGGCGGGCAGTATCTACGTCCGTCGTGTTGTGGAGGCGTTTGTAGGTGGCCAGCAGCGCCGTCAGTTCCTCCAGCGACTTGCCCTCCAGACGCTCGCGCAATGCGGCGTTCACGGGCACCTCCACCAGTTTGTAGGCACGCAGCACACTCTCGATGTACAGCCCCGTGCCGCCGCAGAGGATTGTCTTACGTGCGCGCGAACATATATTATTATATGCGCGAAGGAAGTCACGCTGGAATTCAAAGACCGAGTACTTGGTGCCAGCGTCGGCGATGTCGATGAGGTGGTAGGGAATGTGGATGGGTTCTTGGACAATGCAAGCGGCAGAGCCGAGCGCAGGGCGAGCGGTGAGTGGTTCATGAACCGTATAGTCCGACAGATCCTTGCCTGTGCCGATGTCCATTCCGCGGAACACCTGACGCGAGTCGGCGCTGATGATCTCAGCGTCGCCGAGCCGTGCCGCCAGCAGCGTAGCCACTGCTGTCTTACCGCAGGCGGTTGGTCCCAGAATGGTAATCATCGGACAACTCATAACTATCAACTGTCAACTATCAACTGTCAACTATCAACTATTAACTGTCAACTATCAACTGTCAACTATCAACTGTCAATTTTCAATTCCCCTTCTTTCTCACCTTCATGTCGTAAAGCACATACTGCCCTGAGCGGACGTCGCCGCACTCGAGCCAGAACATGAGCTGGTGGCATTTGCGGATGGGTACGGTATAGGTGGTGGGCTTCATCTCGTTAGAGACCATAAATTCACCGACTTTCACCTGATCGGCGAAGACGTCGAGGCGCACGGGAGGTGCCTTGCCATCGCCGAAGAGGTCGGTGCCAGGATCTACGTAAGGCTGCTTACAGGCGACGGTGAACGTACATTCATCGTATTCGCCATAGGGGTTGAAGGCTGCTGCCGACGACTGCTTGCCACCACCGCTGAAGAGGGAGAGGAGGCCACCAGTGAGGGGGCCGGAGACACCGCCGGTCGTGCCCGTGTGGGCACTCACGTCGCTGCCGGAGACGCTGGAGCCGACGCCCGTGAGGAACATGAAGACAGCACCCATGGGTGTGATGTTCTCCAAGGCGGGCGGAATGTTGGTCTCGAGCATGACGCCCTTGTAGATCTTCGTGCCGTCGTGCATCTGGAAATAGCGACGCTGCGAGCCACCGTTCTGAAAGCAGTCGTTGAAGTCGAAGTTGGTGAGTACACTCAGGTAGCGCCCTACATAGTGGTAGTAGGGAGCCTTGCAGAGGTCAATGAGGTCGGCCTCGGGCGGACACTCGGGCTTGGGGTGCTGGAAGAGGTCGTTCTCGACCACCTCGCCGCGATAGAGCACCACGTCGCCGATGCCGAAGTAGCTGTCCCGCTGCTGCATGTTGCCGGGCTTGGCGAAGGTGAGCGTACGGCATTTGTTGAGGGGGATGGTGAAGCGCTGGTTGGGCCAGGTGACGTGGATGACGGTGTCGAGCACAACCTTGCCGTCGCAGTAGATGCGGATGTCATCGTCGCACTGGGTGCGGCGCTTGGTGAGGGCACCTACGGTGAAGGTCATGTAGTCGAACTCTCCTGCGAGGTCATATTTATAGTATGCGGAGATGTTATCGTCGAAGAGCGTCTTGCCGCTCGTCAAGATGAAGCCTTCGGAGAACTGCTCGCCACCCATCGAGAAGGTGATGTAGTCGCTCTCCCCGTCGAAGACGGAGTTCTCGAAGGAGGCCATGCCCTGCACGGAGTAGGGCTTGATGTTGGAGACGAGTTTGCAGACGTCGGGCAACTTGGAGAGCCGCCCCTTGGAAGCGTTGATGACGCCCGCCGTGGGCAGTGCTGCGGTGTAGCTGGGCGGGTAGGCGAAGATGTTGACACATGCGAAGCGGATGCCGCCCAGGATGCGGCTGTCCTCATCGATGCTGTGGAAGGAAATCTTGTTGACACCGGCCACGTCGAGCACCACCTGCTCGGCGAGGTCTTGCTGCGTGAGGCGCTTCTCATAGATAATCTTGCCGTCGGCTTTCACGGTGAGCCAGCCTGTGGCGGCACTGGCCTGGTTGTCGCCGGGGCCAATGATGAAGGAGACCTTATCGTATTTCTTCTGCAACCAGAAGTAGGCCCATGCCTCATTGTTGCCGGCGAGGGCCTGGTCGGCAGTAAACTGCAGGCCAGTCTTGTACTCCACACGGTTGATGCTGAAGCTCTCTTCCTTACGGATACCTTTGACGTCGGTGCGTTTGGTGATGGGGTGTACCCATCCGGAGTGGCGGATGAAGTGGGGCCACAACTGTCCTACGAGCTGCACGCGTCCGTTGGAGGGGATGCTGCGTAGCGGATCGCCGCTGGGCTTATAGGGCTGTCCAGCCTTCCACAGCTTGACGGAGCCGAGGGCCAGGTTCGTCTCGCCCTTGGGAATATCGAAGCGTAGCTGGCGGGCACCCTTGATGTCTGCTACCACCTCCTGCGGTGCGTCGTGGTTCCAGATGACTTTATCGACGATTCGTTTGCCGTCGGCCTTCAGGGTAAAGATGCAGTTGTGCTCGTCGGAGGCGGAATTGGGTGAGTCGGGTCCCACGACAAAGCTGATCTTCTCGTAGCCCGCAGGGATGTCGAAGACGGCGTAGCCCGGTGTGTTGCTGCTGATGAGTCCGCCGCGGCCGGAGCTAAGCGTGAAGCCACCTTTATATTTATAGATGGCAATCTCCATCACACCGTCGCCCTTGGTGGGGTAGGCCCGGTAGCCGCGCTCCTCAGTGGGCTTAAAGGCGTCGGTGAGGTAGGTCTGTGCTTGTGCGGCCAGCGTCGTCAGCAGACACAGGGCTACGAGTGTTATTTGGGTGCCAGTTTTCAGTAAATGATTCGTAGTCATGGCTCGTTTTGAGTTTATCTGTGCGCAAATGTACAAAAAAAATCGATGTGAGATGCTTGTTTCATGAAAAAATCACTATCTTTGCCACAAAATCATCATTTACCTGATAAAACCGACAAACTATGGCAACAGTATGTTATATCAATGTTTATAATAGTCATGTCGATCGCGGAGCCACGGTGACCAGCGTTCCCATTGAGCACTACGAAGTCGATGAAGGAGACATCAAGGTGGGCGAGCCGCTGCCTAAGCTCAAGTGCAGCTCCCCCGTCGTGACCGCCTACGACGGGCAGCAGCTCACGCTGGAGCTGCGCGGCAAGTCGTTCACCATCAAGGTGGGCGAGGAGGTGGAGATCGACAGCTCCGAGCATCCTGTGGGCATGGGCGTCTATATCCGCAGCTGCTACTGCGTAAAGCTCATCGGCAAGGAACTCATCTACAAAGGCGGCTGGCAGCTGGGCGACACAATCCTGCAGAAGCTGGAAGGGCCTATTGGTAGCGGCGAGGTGTGGTACCCCAATGGCGACCACTTCAAGGGTGCCTTCCACCTGAGCTATGCCAGCATCAACGGGCCTGCCTACGCTGCCGACGGTCGCTACGACTTTGCCGACGGCTCATGGATTGAGCGGGCTTGGATACACACCTCCAAGGACAAGGAGCCGCAGTGGTGGGGCCTGCATGGCGTGTTCCGCATCCAGCGACCCAAGCTGCACCCCGACTATCCCTCGTTCGACACCCCCGATTCCATCGCCATGTTCCTGCATGGCGGCAGGCGCTACGGCTTCGAGCTGTTCCTGGGCGAGAAGCCTTGGGTCAGAGAGTGGTACGCCGGCGACCGCGTCGTGCGCTACAGCGAACCCGACGAGCTGTTCCAGTACGAGGTGGTGGATTACGAGATTGACGAGACCAGCCGCGTGGATTGCACCACGCTCCGGCTCACGTTGAAGGACGGCAACAAGGCCTATCGCATTGAGCAACAGGGCGGTCGCTACGTGGCCAATCAGTATAACGGCCATGTCTTTGAACCTTCCACCCACGTCACCGTAGAGTTACCTAACGGCGACATCCTGGACCACTACGGCGACGATGTTCGCGACTTCCAACCCTACGACGGCTACGTCGATGTGTATTGTGCCAAGACGGGCATGAGCCGCAAAGAGCATTGGAAGAAAGGCGAACTCGTGGAGGCACGGGAGTGGAAGCGCGATGTCCGTGCAGCCACCTCGGTGACACTGCCCGACCCCACAGGACTCGACGGCAAACTGGAGGCCAAGGTGTGGGAAGACGGGCACATCGAATACGGATACAAAGAGTGGGTGTATGATGGTGAGGTTAAGAACAACCGTCCCGATGGCGAGGGCGTGCTCGTGGGGGACCGCCGTCATGGTGAGCGCCGCTACGAAGGCAGCTTCATCGATGGCGTATATGTCAGTGACGAGGAGGAGTACGAAGGGGAAATCACGCTGCACGTCAGGAGCGGTCACAAGTCATGGACGGTCTATAGCGATGGCGAATGGGAATATCAGGAGGAGGACATCGTGGCCAAGCGCGGACGACTGAATCTCGACGGCTTCTGGGGCTACGAGATCACCAGCATCAAGCGTGACTGCATTACCATCGAGTACTACGAAAACAAGTACGAACTGCGTCCTGACCAGCCTCTGCATCTCTACAAAGAGATTGAGGGCCGCGAGTACAGCGACGGCTGCGTCTATGACGGCGATGACTACAAGCTGGAGCTGACGTGGAAGAACTAAATGATTGATTATCCTATGGCAGAAGAACTAAGAAAGATTGTCAAGTGCTTCTACAAGGGTGAGGTCGATGCCCAGGGGCTGCCCCACGGCAAGGGCGAATTGCACTACATCGTGGAGAGAGACCCGTCGGAGCAGCTCCTCTTTGACGACCAGCACAACCTGCGCTACAGGGGCGAGTTCTGTCATGGCCTGCGCCAGGGAGAGGGCGACCTGCACGTCATGGGCACGGGCTACAACCCTGTGAGCGAATCCGAGTGGTACTCCGAGGGCGACTACGACAGCTGCGGCCGGTTCGCAGGTCCGGCACACAAACCCGGCACATGGAGCCGCTACGTCCGCGTGTGGTACCCCTGTTTCGAAGGCACCTGGCAGAACGACCTTCCCCTGAAGCCGCGTTGGGGCGAGGGCAGCGCAGAGGAGCGTGTGTCGGAAATGGGATGGCAATATGTCCGCGAAACTGCCAGGGATGCCATCGCGACCTTGCCATTTGAAATGAACAACGACGATTAAAAAACACCTCTCCGTATGGTCACTCACGACGACACCTTCCTCTACCGCTTCCCTGTCCGCGAGCGCGTGTTTCGCCTCGCCGACGATGAAGTCCAGGAGCTGCAACAGGCCGCAGCCGAGGGCGATGCCTATGCGCAGTACGGCTATGGCCGCTGGCTCTACTATCACAACCCCGACGACGATGCCCTTCACCGGGCCGAACAACTCTTCGAGGCTGCCAAGGACGCCGTCCCCGATGCCCTCGCCGCTTACGCCCAGATGTGGCGCTATGGCGAGACGCGGGCGAATGTGATGGACGTGGAGTGCTGTCATGAACTGATGCGGACTGCGATAGCCCAAGGCAGCGAACTGGCCGAGCAGCAGCGACGGCTGCACGACGTCGTCGATGAGCGTCTGCGTCGCGGCCTGCAACTGGGCGAGGGCATTTGCGGCTACTTCCTCTACACACATTATTATTATGGTGGCCTGGGCTATACCACGGACACCACCAATGCCTTCGCCTACTGGAGCACACTGCGCCAGGTGCTCGCCCAGCGCGGCATCCTCTGGCAGTTGCCTGGCGAACTCAACCCTGAAGTGATGTTTGATTAAATTATTATTCATATTGCTTATGAAAAAGTTATTCTGGCTATTAGTGATTCTCATTGGCGGCTATTGGCTCTACGGCCGTTGCACGCGCACCAGCAGCTCCGATGAGACAAAAGTTCTCAAACAAGTGGAGGTGGCAGTGAAAACTGCCAACCTGCGCACGGGGCCTGGCACCAACTACGACTACGCCACCGTCCATGCCGACGGTACGGGCGGCCGCTGGCAAGTGCCCTACGGCACCGTCCTCGATGTCATGAAGGAGCAGAAGGGATGGTACCGCGTGCGCGTCGGCTCCGACTCCCGCGAGGTCTATATCAAGCAGTCTCTCTGTGCCGCCCCGGGTGCCTCGAAGTCTGGTGGGCGGAAGGGTCGTACTTCCTCCTCCAGTGGCGAACCCTCTGCATCTTCATCATCAGAGCTCACTCCGCAGGCGGTCGCGCCCGTCGTTGAGGATCCCGATAACGAAGTTGTGGAGGAGGTCACCAGTGGTGCTGGTGACGACGTGATTTTCTGACACCTTTTAAAGATAAATATTCCTCGCAGTGTGACAGTTTTTTGTATGAAAACAGAAATGGAAAAGATGCGGAACGGAGAGCTGTATAGCTTTGCCGATCCAGAAGTCAGGAAAAGCATCCTGCATGCCAAACGACTGTGTGTCAAGTTACAGACCATGACGATCGACGACGACGATTATCGGATTACGATGCAGGAACTGATTCCTGATATGGATCCGACGGCAGTCATCTGCCCGCCCTTCCAGTGCGACCACGGCCACGGCATCAGCATTGGCGAAGGAACGTTCGTGAACTTCAACTGCACGATGCTCGACGGAGGTCATATCCGCATCGGGCGCCATTGCGAGATAGGTCCCAACTGCCAGTTCTACACGCCCATTCATCCTTTTGATTACATCGAGCGACGCAAGCCTGTTGAGACAGCCAAGCCCATCACCATCGGTGATGACTGCTGGCTCGGAGGCGGCGTCATAGTCCTGCCTGGGGTCACCATTGGAGCTCGTTCGATTATCGGAGCTGGCTCCGTCGTTACGAGGGACATCCCAGCGGACTGCGTGGCCGCGGGCAATCCCTGCCGAGTGATTCGGAAGGTGTAAGATGAACATCGTAGCAGTCATACTTGGATTGCTATGATACCAAAACGGACTGCACCTCTGCTGGTGCAGTCCGTTTTTCTGTGAATAGGATGGGGTGCTTACGCTACGGGAATCTTGTCGATGCGCTTCTGGTGGCGGCCGCCCTCGAAGTCTGTGGCGAGGAACTCGTCCATGATCTTCGCGGCCATGTCGGTGTCGATGAAGCGACCGGGCATGACGAGGACGTTGGCGTTGTTGTGCTGACGGATCAGGTGGGCTATCTCGGGAATCCAGCAGAGGCCGGCGCGGATTGACTGGTGCTTGTTCAGCGTCATGTTAATGCCTTCGCCCGAACCGCAGATGGCGATGCCGGGATATACCTCGCCGTCTTCGATGCCGCGAGCGAGGGCGTGCCCGAAGTCGGAGTAGTCGCAACTATCCTCGCTGTAGGTGCCGTAGTCCTTCCACGCGATGCCGCGCTCATCGAGATATTGCTTGACAAATTGTTTTAAAGGGTAGCCAGCGTGATCGCTGGCTAACCCTACTACTTTCATATCCATCTTAAGGAATATGCATTAAAGACGTACCGTTTCTTACAGCAAGTTTTTAACTTGCTTGTACACATTGTCCGCCGTGAAGCCCAGCTTCTCGTCGAGCACCTTGTAGGGGGCGCTGAAGCCGAAGCTCTGGAGACCCCAGACGGTGCCGTCGGCGCCTACGAGGCCTTCGAGGTTCACGGGCAGACCGGCGGTGAGGCCGAACTTCTTCACGCCTGCGGGCAGAATGGCCTGCTGGTACTCCTTTGGCTGGCTGCGGAACAGGCCCTCGGAGGGCACGCTGACGATGCGTACCTTCACGCCGTCCTTGCGCAGGAGCTCTGTGCCGGCTACCAATGTGCTGACCTCTGAACCGCTGGCGAGCAGGATGACATCGGGATTCTCGTCAGAACCTGCTACGATGTAAGCGCCCTTAGCCGCCTCGGCGTAGTCGTTGCCTGCGGGCAGGTCGGCTATGTTCTGGCGGCTGAGGATGAGGGCTGTGGGGCTGTCGGTGTTCTCCATGGCCAGGCGCCATGCGGCGGTGGTCTCCTGTGCGTCGGCAGGACGCAGGACGAGGGTGGAGTTCTTGCCGTGGTGGTTCTTCAGCTTCTCCATGAGGCGGATCTGAGCTTCCTGCTCCACGGGCTCATGGGTAGGACCATCCTCGCCGACGCGGAAGGCGTCGTGCGTCCAGATGAACTTCACGGGCAGCTCCATGAGGGCAGCCATGCGCACGGCAGGCTTCATGTAGTCTGAGAATACGAAGAACGTGCCGCAAGCGGGAATCACGCCGCCATGCAACGCCATGCCGATGCAGCAGCAAGCCATCGTAAGCTCGGCTACGCCGGCCTGGAAGAAGGCGCCGCTGAAGTCGCCGGCCTTGAGAGCGTGCGTTTTCTTGAGGAAGCCATCGGTCTTGTCGGAGTTGGAGAGGTCGGCGCTGGCGCAGATCATGTTGGGCACCTGCTCGGCCAGCACGCTGAGTACGGCAGCGCTGGCGTTGCGGGTGGCGTCGCCGCTCTTCTGCTGCACCTTCGTCCAATCCACCTTCGGAGCCTTGCCGCTGAACCACTCGGCCTGTGCGGCAGCGCACTCGGGGTTCTTGGCAGCCCAGGCAGCCTCTTCGGCCTTGCGCTCGGCTACGATGCCCTTCAGCTCCTCGGCACGACGGGCGTAGAGCTCCTTCACGTCGTCAAAGATAACGAACGGATTCTCAGCGTCTCCGCTGAGGTTAGCTATAGTCTTTCTGTAAGCATCGCCGCCGAGGGGAGCACCGTGCGTCTTGCAGTTGCGCTCGTAGCTGGAGCCGTCCTCCTTGAGGGCGCCCTTGCCCATGACGGTCTTGCCGATGATGAGGGCGGGCTTGCCCTTGACGGCCTTGGCCTGCTCGATGGCTGTGCGGATCTCGGCGGCATCGTTGCCGTTGATCTCAAACACCTCCCAGCCGAGGGCGCGGTACTTGGCGGCCGTGTCCTCGTTCATCACCTCGGCGCACTCGGTGGAGAGCTGGATGTCGTTGGAGTCGTAGAACATCACGACATTGTCCAGGCCCAGCGTGCCTGCGATGCGGGCAGCGCCCTGCGAGATCTCCTCCTGCACGCCGCCGTCGGAGATGTAGATGTAGATGGTCTCCTTCTCGAAGGTGGGGTTGCCAGTGTGAGCTGCCAGGAACTTGGCCGCAATGGCAGCGCCGATGCCGAAGGTGTGACCCTGTCCGAGGGGGCCACTGGTGTTCTCGATGCCACGCTTCGGGTCAGCCTCAGGGTGACCCGGGGTGGGGGAGCCCCACTGGCGCAGTTGTTGCAGTTCCTCAAGGGAGAACTTGCCGATGAGGGCGAGCTGGCTGTAGAGCATCGGAGCCATGTGGCCGGGGTCGAGGAAAAAACGGTCGCGGCCTACCCATGTGGGATCAGCGGGATCGTACTGCAGGTACTCGCTGTAGAGCACGTTGATGAAATCTGCGCCGCCCATGGCGCCGCCTGGATGACCGCTCTTGGCCTTCTCGACCATCGATGCAGCCAGGATGCGGATGTTGTCCGCTGCGTGGTTCAATACTTTGATGTCGTTCATATTTGGTTAGTTAAAAATAAGGGGTTATAGATCACTTAGATGACCTTCTCCAGCTGTGCCAGGTTGCGTGCCACCTCCTCGTCGGTGACTTCGTAGTCCTGAAGGTTGCCGGCGAGGTACTGGTCGTAGGCGCTCATGTCGATGAGTCCGTGGCCGGAGAGGTTGAAGAGAATGACTTTCTCCTCGCCCGTAGCTGTGCACTTGTTGGCCTCCTGGATGGCAGCGGCAATAGCGTGGCAGCTCTCCGGGGCAGGGATGATGCCTTCGCTGCGGGCAAAGAGCACACCCGCCTTGAACGAGTCGCTTTGCTTGATGTCAACAGCCTCCATCAGGCCGTCCTTCAGCAGCTGGCTCACGATGGTGCCTGCGCCGTGGTAGCGGAGGCCGCCGGCGTGGATGTTGGCGGGCATGAAGTTGTGCCCCAGCGTGAACATCGGCA
Organism: Bacteroidaceae bacterium; assembly: GCA_017470425.1. Lineage (GTDB taxonomy): Bacteria > Bacteroidota > Bacteroidia > Bacteroidales > Bacteroidaceae > Physcousia. The sequence goes on from JAFUYT010000002.1 coordinate 21,601, forward strand.
GCAGCGGCGTGTAACCGGCCAGGTCGCCGAAGTCATACTGGAACTGGCCGCGTGTCAGCTTCGGGCACGAAGCGGGCTCAGCGGCGATGAAGCGCGTCTGCTTGCCATCCTTCAGGTTGTGGCGCATGAAGGGGAAGGCAATGCCGCCGAAGTTGGAGCCGCCGCCGAAGCAGGCAATCACCATGTCGGGGTACTCGCCCGCCATCGCCATCTGTTTCTCGGCTTCGAGGCCGATGATGGACTGGTGCAGGCTGACGTGGGAGAGGACGGAGCCCAGCGTGTATTTGCAGTTGGGCGTGGAGATGGCCAGCTCGATTGCCTCGGAGATGGCCGTGCCCAGTGAGCCTTGGTTGTTGGGATCCACCGTCAGCACATCCTTGCCTGCGCGCGTGGACATCGAGGGCGATGCCTCTACAGTGGCGCCGAACGTCTGCATGATGGAGCGGCGATAGGGCTTCTGGTTGTAGGAGATCTTCACCTGATAGACGGCGCACTCCAGCCCGAAGACCTTGGCGGCATAGCTCAGCGCGGCGCCCCACTGGCCGGCACCCGTCTCAGTTGTGATATTGGTTACGCCCTGCTCCTTGTTATAATACGCCTGCGCGAGGGCGGAGTTCAGCTTGTGGGAGCCCACGGGGCTGACGCTCTCGTTCTTGAAGTAGATGTGTGCGGGCGTGCCCAGCGCCTCCTCCAGACCGTAGGCGCGCACGAGAGGTGTTGAGCGGTAGTACTTGTACATGTCGCGGACGGGTTCGGGGATGTGAATCCAGGGATCCTGCTGGTTCAGTTCCTGACGTGCCAGTTCCTCGGCGAAGATCGGGAAGAGGTCCTCGGCCTTCAGCGGCTCCTTGGTGGCGGGATTCAGCGGGGGCATGGGTTTGTTGACCATGTCGGCCTGGATGTTGTACCACTCGGTAGGGATCTCGCTCTCGGCGAGGAAGTAACGCTTTTGTCTTGTACTCATAAAGCTTAAATTAGAAGTGAATAATATAGTAATTTGTATGATTTCTGCACATTTCGGGGGCTAAGGTACAAATAATTTTCGGCTTCGCGGCATTTCCTGCGATTTTTTCATGTCTCATGCAGAAAATAATCCCTATCTTTGCCACAAACTCACAAGGAAAAGCGATGAAAAAACTCTATTTCGCCCTGACAGCCTGCCTGTCTGCTGCCGTATGGTTGCCGACAGCGTGCAGCATCCCGCTCGCGCCCGCCGACTTCGTCCGTGTCGAGGATGGGCGTCTCCTGCGCGGCGAAGCGCACTACCGCTTCGTCGGCGCCAATTTCTGGTACGGCGCCCTCCTGGCCTCCGAGGGGCAGGGTGGCGACCGCAAACGTCTGGCTGCGGAGCTGGACAGCCTCCACGCCCTGGGACTGGACAACCTGCGTGTGCTCGTGGGGGCAGAGGGCAGCATGCCCAAGCGCAGCCTCGTATGGCCGACGCTGCAGACGGCGCCCGGCGTGTATAACGACACCATCCTGGCGGGGCTCGACTGGCTCCTCAAGGAGATGGGCGCCCGCGGTATGACGGCTGTCCTCTATCTGAATAACTCATGGGAGTGGAGCGGAGGCTACGGACAGTACCTCGAATGGGCAGGGCAGGGGAGTGCACCCGATCCTACGGACGACGGCTACCGTACGTACTGCGACTACGTGGCCCACTTCGCCACCAACGCGGTAGCGCAGCAGCTCTACCAGGAGCATGTCCGCCAGATCGTAGGCCGCACCAACCGCTACACAGGCCGCCCCTATACCGACGACCCCGCCATCATGGCGTGGCAGCTGGGTAATGAGCCCCGCGCCTTCGCCGCCGACTCGCTGACGAAGGAAGGTTTTGTCCACTGGCTGACGGCCACGGCCGCCCTCATCAAGGAACTGGATTCCCACCACCTCGTCTCCGTAGGCTCCGAGGGCTATGTGGGCTGCGAGATGGACGTGGCGCTCTACGAACGCATCCACGAGGATCCCCACATCGACTATCTCACGATCCATATCTGGCCGATGAACTGGGGATGGCTCACGCGCGACGAGATGCGTGCCGACTCCCTCGGCACCGACACGGCCGCGATGGCGCGCGTCTGCCGTTACTCGCGCGACTATCTCGAGACACACCTCCAGATAGCCGAGCGCCAGCGGAAGCCGCTCGTCATTGAGGAGTTCGGCTACGCGCGCGACGGCCTGAGCTTCGATCTCTCGTCCTCTTCGCGTGCGCGCGATACCTATTATAAATTCATTCTGGGTTGGATGCAGGATCCCGCCTACAGCGAATGGCTTGCGGGCATCAACTTCTGGGCGTGGAGCGGGTTGGCGCAGCCGCGCCACATCCGCTGGCAGCCCTACGATGACTACTGTGGCGACCCAGCACAAGAGGAACAAGGCCTCTTCTCCGTCTTCGCCTCGGATAGTTCTACATTACAGATTCTCACATTCCGCTAACCACGCCTCGCGGCAGGCATCGGACGGCATACGCCAGTCGCTGCGGGGTGAGAGGCTGACGGAACCCACTTTCGGGCCGTCGGGTAGGCACGACCGCTTGAACTGCTGGCTGAAGAAGCGGCGGTAGAAGTTCTGGAGCCAATGCTTGAGGATGTTCGAGGCGTAGGCACCAGCGAAGGCGTGCTGGGCCAGATAAAGAATCTTGGAGGGGCGGAAGCCGTAGCGCAGGGCGTAGTAGATGAAGAAATCGTGCAGCTCGTAGGGGCCTACGAGATCCTCGGTCTTCTGGCTGATCTCGCCGTTCTCGTTGGCAGGGATGAGCTCGGGGCTGATGGGCGTATCGACGATGTCGATCAGGATGGGCGAGGCGCTGTCCTCGGGGTGCTGCGCGGCTACCCATCGCACGAGATGGCGCACGAGCGTCTTGGGTACGCCCGTGTTGACGCCGTACATCGACATGTGGTCGCCGTTGTAGGTACACCATCCGAGGGCGAGCTCTGAGAGGTCGCCTGTGCCGATGACGAGGCCATTCAGCTGATTGGCCAGGTCCATCAGGATCTGGGTGCGCTCGCGAGCCTGTGAGTTCTCGTACGTGACATCCTGCTGTGCAGGGTCGTGGCCAATGTCGGAGAAATGCTGTGTGACCGCTGCCGAGATGTTGATCTCGCGCTGGCGGATACCCAGGGCGGTCATCAGCGCCACGGCATTCCCGTGGGTGCGGTCGCTGGTGCCGAAGCCCGGCATGGTCACGCCGACGATGCCCTGGCGGTCGAGGCCGAGGAGGTCGAAGGCGCGCACGCAGACGAGCAGCGCCAGCGTGGAATCCAAGCCGCCGGAGATGCCGATAATGGCGGTCTGCGAGCCTGTGTGGCGCAGTCGCTTGGCAAGACCTTCTGCCTGGATGGCGAAGATCTCCTCGCAGCGCGCGTCGAGATCGCGGCCGGCGGGCACGAAGGGATTGGGTGCCACAGGGCGGGTGAGCTCCAGTTCGCGCGGCGTCAGCAGCGCCGTATCGACGGTGACGAAGGCTGGGGCTGTTGAGGTGGCGGCCGTGTGGGCTCCGCAGGCGGCGAAAGTCGTCTTCAGGCGGCGTTCAGCGCGGATGCGCTCCACGTCGATCTCGCTTTCAATGAGTTGGGGCTGTAGACTGTGGGGGTTCGCCTCGGCCAGTAACGTGCCGTTCTCCAGGATCATCGCCTTGCCGCTGAAGACGGTGTCCTGCGTACTTTCGCCGAAGCCGGCGGCGGCATAGACATAGCCGCAGAGGCAGCGCGCGCTCTGCTGGCGCAGCAGCTGCATCAGATAGGCGTGCTTGCCTACGACGTCGTTGCTGGCGCTGAGATTAAAGATAATGTCCGCGCCCGCGAGCGCGAGGGTAGAGCTGGGCGGGATGGGAGCCCAGAGATCCTCGCAGAGCTCGATGCCGAAGACACAGTAGCTCGTGTGGAAGAGCAGGTGCGCACTCAGCTGCACCTGCTGGCCGCACAGCCACACAGAGGCCTCGGCGGGGAGGTCGGTAGCGCTCGCGAACCAGCGGCGCTCATAGAACTCGGAATAGTTGGGGATATACGTCTTGGGCACCAGGCCGAGAATCTTTCCCTTCTGGATGACGGCGGCGCAGTTGTAGAGCGCACCGTTGAAAGCGACGGGCAGGCCCACGATGGTGATGATGTCGAGGGAGCGCGTGAAGTTCATCAGCTGGATGAGCGCCATCTCCGCCTCGTCCAGCAACAGCTGCTGGTGGAAGAGGTCGCCGCAGGTGTAGCCCGTCAGGCAGAGCTCCGGCAGGGTGATGACCTCGACGCCGTGGCCTTCGGCCTGGATGACGAGGCTCTCAATGCTCTGCAGGTTCGACTTGGGATGAGCCACCTGCACCTCAGGCACGGCAGCAGCTACTTTCACGAAACCGTGGTTCATAGGCTAAAAATGCTATTTTGTCATTTGATTCGGGTGCAAAGGTAGTGAAAAATGTTCAACGTACACGCTTCACACGGTGCTTTTCATTCGTTTTTGAAATATTTTCTCCGATAAATTTGCAGGAAAGCCAAATTCCGTTTATCTTTGTCCACAGAAAGTGTACAACAGTTTTATTTACCTTATTAAAAACGACACAACATGAACAAGAAATTCGTTTGCACCGTTTGCGGTTACATCCACGAAGGTCCCGAACCCCCTGAGCGCTGCCCGCAGTGCAAGGTGCCTGCCAGTAAGTTCAAGGAACTGAAGGAAGAAGGCGAGCTGGAGTTTGTTACAGAGCATGTTATTGGCATTGCCAAGGATGTGGATCCCGAGATCCTGCAAGGGCTGCGCAACCATTTCGAAGGCGAGTGCTCCGAGGTGGGTATGTATCTGGCCATGAGCCGCCAGGCCGATCGCGAGGGCTATCCCGAGATTGCTGAAGCTTTCAAGCGCTATGCCTTCGAGGAGGCTGACCACGCCAGCCGTTTCGCTGAGCTGCTGGGAGAGTGCGTGTGGGACACCAAGACCAACCTGAAAAAGCGCATGGAGGCTGAGGCTGGTGCTTGCGCCGGCAAGATGGAAATCGCCAAAAAGGCCAAGGCGCTGAACCTCGACGCCATCCACGACACCGTTCACGAGATGGCCAAGGACGAAGCACGCCACGGACAGGGCTTCCGGGGACTCTACAAACGCTACTTCGGCTAAGGGAGTGCGCCGATAAGGGTACTACCTACACTAAAGAGAGATGCGAAAACAGGGTCTTTTGCAAAAAAGTCGGACAAAAGTTTTGTGAATAGCGCAAATTATACTACTTTTGCAGCCGCAAGATACGAAGACCTACTTCAAAACCGTTTAAAATTATTATTACACAGAATATGAAAGAGACCATTCTCGTCACTGGTGGAACAGGCTTTATCGGCTCACACACCACCGTTGAATTGCAGAACGCCGGCTACGATGTCGTCATCGTCGATAACCTCTCCAACTCCCGCGAGGATGTGATTGATGGAATCGAGAAGATTACCGGCATCCGTCCTGCTTTCGAGAAAGTCGATCTCCGTGACTTCGATGCTACGGAGGCTGTCTTCAAGAAATATCCCCAGATCAGCGGCATCATCCATTTCGCTGCCAGCAAGGCCGTCGGCGAGAGCGTGGAGAAACCGTTGCTCTACTACCGCAACAACATCGTGTCGCTGATCAACCTCCTGGAGCTCATGCCCAAGTACAACGTGAAGGGCATCATCTTCAGCTCCAGCTGCACCGTCTATGGACAGCCCGACCAGCTGCCCGCCACGGAGGAGACGCCTATCAAGAAGGCCGAGAGCCCCTATGGCAACACGAAGCAGATCAACGAGGAGATCATCCAGGACACCGTGGCCAGCGGTTCGCCCATCAAGGCAATCCTGCTGCGCTACTTCAACCCCAACGGCTCGCACCCCACGGCCATCATCGGCGAGATGCCCAATGGCGTTCCCCAGAACCTCATCCCGTACCTCACGCAGACGGCCATTGGCATCCGCGAGAAGCTGAGTGTCTTCGGCGACGACTACGACACGCCCGACGGCAGCTGCATCCGTGACTACATCTATGTCGTTGACCTGGCCAAGGCTCATGTGTGTGCGATGACGCGCATCATGGAGGACAAGACTGAGGAAGCAGTCGAGGTATATAACATCGGCACGGGCAAGGGCACCAGCGTCCTCGAGCTCATTCATGGCTTCGAGAAGGCGACCGGCGTGAAGCTCAACTACCAGATTGTAGGACGCCGCGCGGGCGACATCGAGAAGGTGTGGGGCAACGTCGATAAGGCCAACCGCGTACTCGGATGGAAGGCCGACACGCCTCTCGAGGACGTCCTGGCAAGCGCCTGGAAGTGGCAGTGCGCGCTGCGTGAACGTGGCATCATGTAAGCACAGTCCACACACTACACGAATCAGATTTTAAACCTTCATTCATACATAATCGAATTCGTGTATTCAGAACTACCCCGTTGAGTAGCAGGTTACGTACTGCGCGTGAGCGTCGCACGGCATCTCTCTCAACATAAGACTATCATTCCCTCCCACTTCATGGGGTAGTTACTGCTCTGCACATTGTCGTGTTTTATTTTGTGTTTGTGTTGTGACTGTCCTCCGGCGTGAGTCGGGGGACAGTCTTTTTAGTGGAAATGGAGAATGGATAAAGGAAAAAAGGGAATGGGGAATTAGAGCTGGCGCTGGCGGACGAAACAGTCGGCGAACTTCTCTTCGGCGTGGTCGATGGGTGTGCGGAGAAGGCCGAAGACGGCGGAGCCACTGCCGCTCATAGCCGCATACACGGCGCCGTGGTCGAGCAGACGGTCGCGGATGGCTGCGATCTCGGGGAAAAGCGAGAATATATGAGGCTCGAAGTCGTTGACGAGTGTTCCCTGCCACTCTTCAACTGGGCGTGCAAGCACCTCTGCGAGCGGACGCTCGGGCTGGCGCGGCGTGATGCCGGCATAGGCTTCGCGCGTGGAGACGTGGACATCGGGCTTCACCACGATGAGCGTCCAACCAGACAGGCTCACGGAGATGGGGGAGAGCTGGTCGCCGATGCCGGTGGCGAGCATGGGACTGTTCTCGATGAAGAAAGCGCAGTCGGCACCCAGCGGGGCCACCAGTGTGCGCATCTCGCTGGTGCTCATCCCCAGGCCAAACTGCTCGTTCAGCAGACGCACCATGAAAGCGGCATCGCTGCTGCCGCCGCCGAGACCTGCGCCAGATGGTATGTGCTTGAACAAGTGGATGTCAAGGGACGGGAGCTGATGCTCCTCTTCAACCTTCTTCAGGGCTTGGAAGACCAGGTTGTCACTCGCCTCGCAGTCGAGCGGAGCACCCGTCTGGTGGAAGCTGCCACCCGTGTGGGATTCGGTGGCTTCGAGTGCATCCATGAGGGGGATAGGGTAGAAGACTGTTTCGATGTCGTGGTAGCCATCGGCGCGGCGTGCGGTCACGTGGAGGCCCAGGTTGATTTTTGCGTTGGGATAGACTAACATGGGGGAGTTGATAGTTGATAGTTGATTTTTGGTGTGCCAAAGTTAAGAAAAGATGCTTATGCGGGCAAGAAAATGTGCCGAAAACATCAAATATGGCTGCCTGATGCCGCTTTTTTCGCCCGTTTTCTTGCGCACGCGCAGAGAAAAGTGTACCTTTGCCCACCTTTTATGCGAACTTATGAAGAAATTCTATCTCCTTTTATGCTTCTGGTGCATCGTTGGTGCGCTCTTGGCAGTGCCGGCACAGCGCATCTTGCGGCAGGTACAGCTGGCCGACGGCAGTGTGGTGGAGGCCATGCTGCTGGGCGATGAACACTTTGCCTGGTATGAGACAATAGACGGCCGCATCCTGGAAGAGACGGAGGCGGGCTATGTCGTGGCCGCGGAGACGCCCGACGGTGTCCGCCACAGAGCACGACAAGTGCTGTGCGCCGGCGTACGCCACCTCGGTTCACAGGCATCGGCACCCCTGCCTTCAATAGGCTCGCCGCGCATCCCAGTCATCCTTGTTGAATTTCAGGACTCTGTCTTCCACGTTGGACAGACCGAGGAAGAACAGAAGAATTTTTTCGACCTCTTCTGCAATGGCACACGCGAGGGCAACCTCTACAAGGATCACGGCAGCTATGGGGCTATCCGCGACTATTTCTCCGACCAGAGCCGTGGACAGTTCACGCCGGATTTCGTGGTGCTCGGCACCGTGAAGCTCGACAAGCCGGAGTCTGAATATGGAAAACACAACGGCAATAACAAAGATGTGAACTTCCCGGGCTTCTGCCGCGACGCCATCACCAAGGCGATGGACAAGTTCTCCGATATCGATTGGATGCAGTTCAACAACCGCGGAAGAAATCAGGTGGATATGGTGTTCCTCGTCTTCGCCGGCTGTGGTGAGGCCAACGGAGGACATGACGACACGCTGTGGCCCAAGTGGTCACCGCTGAACATGACGATCGGTGGCGTGACCTTCCGCTCCGCACTCTGCGGCAATGAGATGCATCTGGCTCCCAGCAACAAGACCTACAATGGCGTGCGTCCCGAGGGCATTGGCATCCTCTGCCACGAGATGAACCACGCCCTGGGACTCCCCGACTTCTACGATGTCAACTATAAGAATTTCGGCATGGACCTTTGGAGCATCATGGACTACGGACAGTATGCCGGTGCCGGCTACCAGCCTATCGGCATGAACGCCTACGAGCGAGAGTTTATGGGGTGGGAGACGATGGAGAAACTTACCCAATCGGGGTGGCTGACGCTGGAACCCACGGCGACGACGGGCAAGGGCTACAAGATTGTCAATGCCGAGAACCCCGATGAATACTACATCATCGAGAACCGTCAACCAGTAGGGTGGGACGAGGCTGCCTGTAACTTCGGACATGGCCTGCAAGTGACTCACGTCGATTTCGATTCCAACCGATGGAGCAACAACTCGGTCAACACCGATGGCAATCATCAGCGCATGACCATCATTGCAGCGAACAATCGCTATATCGGCACCTGCGTCACGTCGGCTACTGCCGCAGATCTGATCAAGACCTGGAACGGCAACTGCTATCCCTTTGAGACAAACGACTCGCTGACAGCCAATTCTGTACCTGCGGCCACCGTCTTCACCGCCGCCGGTTTCATGCATAAGGACCTGAACTCCATCCGCGAGAACGACGACAAGACCGTGACCCTCTACTTTGGTAATGACTTCACGGTCGGTGTGTCCGAGGTTGCCTCCGAGATGCCTGCCCGCAGTCAGAGCGTCTTCGACCTCGCCGGACGGCGCGTACTGGGCGCTCCCCGTAGTGGCCTTTACATCGTTGATGGACGGAAGGTGGCCATCCCATAGTTTTTCTATCACACACATAAACGCCCTATCCACTTATGAACCCGAACAATCATCTCGTCATTATGGCCGGCGGCATCGGCAGCCGCTTCTGGCCTATGAGCACGCCCGACCGCCCCAAGCAGTTCATTGATGTGCTCGGTTGCGGACGCACGCTGATTCAGCTCACGATGGATCGCTTTGCCGACGTCTGTCAGCCCGAAAATGTATGGATAGTCACCAGCGCACGCTATGCCGACCTCGTGCGGGAGCAGCTGCCCGAGGTGCCTGCAGATCATATACTGCAAGAGCCCTGCCGCCGCAATACAGCCCCCTGCATCGCCTATGCCAGCTGGCGCATCAAGGCGCTGAATCCGCAGGCGAACATCGTTGTGTCGCCCGCAGATCACGTGGTGATGGATGTGGCAGAGTTCCGGCGCGTCATCAATTCGGCGTTGAACTTCACGGCAGAGACTGACAGCATCGTCACCCTCGGCATGAAGCCCACGCGCCCCGAGACGGGCTACGGCTACATACAGGCTGACCTCTCTGTGGCCAGCGCCCGCAACAAGGAGGTCTATCGCGTCGATGCCTTCCATGAGAAGCCCGAGCTCGCAGTCGCTGAGAAGTACATCAAGCGCAAGAACTTCTTCTGGAACAGCGGCATCTTTCTCTTCCGCTGCTCTACCATTGTGAACGCCCTCCGCATCTACGCCCCCGAGATCTCTGCTGTCTTCGAGCCTCTGCTTCCTGTTTATGGCTCGCCTGCAGAGCAGGAGACCATCGACCGTGAGTTCCCGAAGTGTCCCTCCATCTCCATCGACTACGCAGTGATGGAGAAGGCCGAGGAGATCTTCGTCTTCCCCGCGTCCTTCGGATGGAGCGACCTCGGCACATGGGGCTCTCTCCACGAACAGAGCCAGCGCGACGGCTATGGCAACGTAGCCATCGGCTCCCGCATTGAACTTCACGACACGGCCAACTGTATCGTCCACACGACACAAGAGCGCCGTGTCATCGTCCAGGGGCTCGACGGCTACATCGTGGCGGAGAAGGACAACACGCTCCTCATCTGCCGGCGCGACGAGGAACAGCGCATCCGGCAATTCATAGAATAGTTGACAGTTGATAGTTGACAATTAAATCATCGTAGAATATATTTATGAGCAAGCAAGAACAAGAAGAATACCAGCTGGAATCCATCCTCGACCTGAACTCCTCCAACGTGTGGACGGTCGGCGAGAATGAGATTGTGGATCTGTGGGAAAAGGAGATGAAGGACGAGAGCTTCCCGCCCTACGAGGAGAAGCTCCTCAATATCATCCGCCTCGCATACGAAGTCGTGCATTTCGATAACGGCAACGAGCGTGAGAGCGCCAAATACACGGGCGGCGATTGGGCCACCTTCCCCCGTTGCGATCTTCGTAAGGGTGTCGTCGCCATCCGTAAGCGCAACATCTCCCGTCTGACGGATCTCAGCTACGAGAATATCAAGCATATCACTGCTGCTACGCTCCTGGAGCTCATCGACCGCAACTTCGGCGGCGGTTGGGAGAGCATCCCGCTCTCGCTGAAGGATATCATCGAGAGTGGCTTCGAGATCAGCACTACGACACTGCCTGCCTCGCGACTTCACATGAAGGGCGGCACCCTCGACCGTAAGGTCGCCGATGGCTTCGAGGTCCTCGAAGTGGAGAAGGGCACGTGGATAGAGGCCATCTTCGCCAAGAAGAAGGCACCCGTCACGAAGTTGCGGATGCTCATGGATCAGGAGTACGATGAGGAGGGCAACCGCGTCCATCGTGAGGACGACGAAGAAGAGGACGACCGCGACGATCGCGACGAGGAGGACGAGGTCGAAGAGGACGTACAGCCCTCCGAGGACGACGAGACCTTCTACTCCAGCTATGCGCCCGAGGCTGATGTCAAGGACGAGGACGACGACACCTCGGAACTCTCCGTGCTCGAATAATCGGCGATGGCGCTGACCGTGATCCTCGTCGTGGCCTACGGCGCGCTGCTCGCCGTCGTGTCGCGTCTGACGGCACGTCGTGCGGACAACGATACATTCTTTAGTGGAGGGCGACGCTCACCGTGGTGGGCCGTCGCCTTCGGTATGTTGGGGGCTTCGCTCAGCGGCGTCACCTTCGTGAGCGTGCCCGGCATGGTGTGTGCTGCGGACATGACATACCTGCAGATGTGCCTCGGTTTCATCCCCGGCTACATCGCTGTGGCCTTCCTCCTCCTGCCTGTCTATTACCGTCTGGGGCTCACCAGCATCTACGCCTACCTTGACCGCCGCTTCGGTCTCACCGCCTATCGCACCGGTGCTTCCTTCTTTCTGCTCTCGAAGCTGCTGGGCGCTGCCGTGCGCCTCTACCTCGTCTGCCTGATTCTGCAGCGCCTCGTCTTCGATGCCCTCGGCCTCCCTTTCTGGCTGTCGGCCGTCATCATCCTGGTGCTTATCTGGCTCTACACCCACCGTGGCGGCATCGGCACCATCGTATGGACCGACTGCCTGCAGACGGCCGTCCTCCTCGTGGCCCTCGTGCTCATCCTTGCGGCGCTGCTGCATGCAGAAGGGTGGGGCATCGGCGAGGCTGTCCGGCAGGTGCGTGCCAGCAGAATGAGCCGCATCTTCGAATTCAGCGACTGGCAGAGCCGTCAGTACTTTTGGAAGCAGTTCCTCAGCGGAGCCTTCATCGTGGTGGTGATGACTGGCCTCGACCAGGACATGATGCAGAAGAACCTGACCTGCCGCACCCTCCGTGCCTCGCAGAAGAACATGATCGTCAACGGACTCCTCTACGTGCCCGTGAACCTCCTGTTCCTTGGCCTCGGCGTGCTGATGTACCTCTTCGCTGCGCACCGCGCCATCGCGCTCCCGCCCTCCGGCGACGAAGTGCTGCCGTTGCTCTGTGCCGGTGGTTGGCTGGGGCAGGGTGCTCTCGCCTTCTTCACCCTCGGCATTGCTGCCGCAGCGCTCTCCAGTGCAGACAGCGCGCTCACGGCTCTCACCACCAGCACCGTCTGCGACCTCTTCCAGCGTCCCGATGACGAGCGCCTGCGGCGCCGTGTCCACATCGCCATGAGCCTTTTCCTGCTCGCCCTCATCCTCGCCTTCCGCGCCCTCAACAGCACCAGCGTCATTGATGCTGTTTACGTCATCGCTTCCTACACCTATGGTCCCCTCCTCGGCCTCTTCGCCTTCGGTCTCTTTGCTCCCGCACGCCTTCGCCCCGTGCCCCGCGTCATCCCCTTCATCTGCCTCGCATCCCCAGTCCTCTGCTACCTCCTTTCTCTTCTCTCTGCCGCCCTCTGGCAATACCATTTCGGCTACGAACTCCTCCTCCTCAACGGTGCCCTTACTGCCCTTGGCCTCTGGCTGAGCTGTCCGCGTTCTCATGATGCCCCGGCGACGAAGCAGCCGAAAGTGTATCTGATCAAGAGGCATCCCGGCGGACGGGCTTTCCTGGCCATCTGCCTGTTTGGTGCGGTGTTCTCCGTCCGGCCGCTGACGGCGGTGGAGCTCAACCACGAACGCATCCATGCAGCGCAGCAGCGCGAGTTGCTGTACGTGCCGTTCTTCATCTGGTATGTGGTGGAGTGGCTCTTCCTTTGGGCGAAGTACGGTGATAGGATGAAGGCGTATGAGCATATCCGCTTCGAGAAGGAGGCGTACAGGCATCAGGGGGACTTGCAGTATCTAAGCCGCAGGAAACATTATCGTTACACGTGAGCCGCTCCCTTTCCGGAAGGGGCCGGGCTCGGAAAAAGTCAAATAAATTTGGTCATTCGCCCGCTTATTTGTACCTTTGCGCCCACTTATGAATGGAAAGAAGAAGAAACTGAGGTGGTCTGTCATCAAAGGTCAGGAACTGACGGAGATGGACCGCATCATCTTAGCAGCGCAGGAGCGCGGCAAGACGGTGCCTTCGCGCGAGCTGATCAAGACGCCCGAGCAGATCGAGGGCATCCGTCGCGCAGGCGTGGTCAACACGGGCATCTTGGATATGCTTACGACAGAGATCCACGCGGGCATGACCACGCAGGCCATCGATGACCTCGTGGCGGAATATACGGCTGCGCACGGTGCCACGTCGGCCTGCCTCGGCTACGAGGGCTTCCCGCGGTCGTGCTGCACGAGTGTCAACGAGGTCGTCTGTCATGGCATCCCCAACGACTGGGAGGTGCTGCGCAATGGCGACATCATCAACGTAGATTGCACCACGATTCTTGACGGCTACTACGCCGATGCCTCACGGATGTACATCGTGGGTGGTAAGACCACGAAGGCGAAGCAGAAGCTCGTCGATGTGGCGTGGGAGTGCCTGAAGATTGGCGAGGAGGTGTGCTCCCGGCCGTACGTCTATGTCGGCGACATCGGCAACGCCATCCAGAAGCACGCCCACAAGCACGGCTTCAGCGTCGTCCGTGACCTGGCCGGGCATGGCGTGGGACTTGAGTTCCACGAAGAGCCTGACATCGACCACTATGGCAAGAAGGGCACTGGGATGCTCCTCGTGCCGGGCATGGTGTTCACCATCGAGCCGATGATCAACACGGGCACCTACGAGGTGTTCTGCGATGAGGATGATGGCTGGACGGTTGTCAGCGAGGATGAACTGCCAAGCGCTCAGTGGGAACATACTTTTGTGATGACGGAACACGGGGTGGAAGTGCTGACGCATTAGCAGACTCTCCCCCCCTCCCTCCCTCCCTATGAGGGAGCGGTTACCTTCAAGAAAAGTAATCATTATTAAGGATTTAGTGATATTACATAAGATGAAAATAGAATCATCCACTCAAGAACATTCTGCTCCCTCCCTTATAGGGAGGGTGGGGGATGAGGTTTCTATTGTTATCCTCGGCATCGAATCCTCCTGCGATGACACCAGTGCCGCTGTCATCCGCGATGGTGTGCTGCTGTCGAACGTGACTGCATCGCAGGCTGTGCATGAAGCCTACGGCGGTGTGGTGCCCGAGCTTGCCTCGCGCGCGCACCAACAGAATATAGTACCCGTAGTGGATCAGGCAATCAAGCGCGCAGGGGTCACGAAGGAAGAGCTGAGTGCCATCGCTTTCACGCGCGGACCGGGTCTCATGGGCTCCCTGCTCGTAGGGGTGAGCTTCGCCAAGGGACTGGCCGCCTCGCTGGGTATTCCCATGATTGATGTGAACCATCTGCAGGGCCACGTGCTGGCGCATTTCATAAAAGAGAGGTCCCTCTCTGACTCCCCCCGTGAGGGGGAGGAATCTAAGTCCTCAGGAAAACAAACTACTACAATCGCGCCAGCTCTCGAACGTAGTGAGGCTCTCCCCCCCACGGGGGGAGCGGGGAGCGGGACCCCTCCCTTCCCCTTCCTCTGTCTGCTCGTCAGCGGCGGCAACTCACAGATTGTGCTCGTGAAGGCCTACAACGATATGCAGATTATCGGACAGACCATCGACGATGCCGCGGGCGAGGCCATCGACAAGTGCTCCAAGGTCATGGGGCTCGGCTACCCCGGCGGACCCATCATCGACCGTCTGGCACGGCAGGGAAACCCCGAGGCCTTCACGTTTGCCAAACCCGCCATTCCCGGCTATGATTACAGCTTCAGCGGCCTGAAGACCTCGTTCCTCTACAATCTGCGTGATTGGCTGAAGGATGATCCTGATTTCATTGAGCACCACAAGGAAGACCTGGCGGCATCGCTTGAGAAGACCATCGTGGATATCCTCATGAACAAACTGCGCCGTGCTGCCAAGGACTTGAAGATCAAACACGTTGCTGTGGCCGGTGGCGTCAGCGCCAACACAGGTCTGCGCGAAGCCTTCCGCGACCATGCCCGTCGCTACGGCTGGACCATCTATATCCCCAAATTCAGTTACACCACCGACAACGCCGCCATGATAGCCATCACGGGCGCCTTCAAATACGCCGACAAGGACTTCTGCCCGATGGAGGCACCGGCATACTCGCGTGGGACACTGTAAAAGGACTGATGGTTGCAATATAGAAATAACAAAACAAACTCATGAACATACAAGCAAAAGTCATTTCAAGACAGATTAGTGAATATCTCTGGCGTGCCAGCCAGACCCTCTCCACCGCCGAGAGCTGCACGGCGGGGCTCGTGGCGGTATCCCTCGCCGCGCTGCCCGGTGCTAGCACCTATTTCCGCGGCGGCATCGTCGCCTATGCCAACGACACGAAGACCAGCCTGCTCGATGTCTCCGCCGAGCTCCTTGAAGAGAAGGGAGCCGTCAGTGAGGAGGTGGCACGCGCGATGGTCCAGGGCGCCCTCCAGCGTTTAGGAACCGACTACGCCGTCGCCATCACCGGTTACGCTGGACCGGGCGGAGGTCCTGAAGCACCCGTGGGCACCATCTTCGTGGCCGTGGGCAACAAGGAAAACACCGATGTGCGCTGCCTCACGGGCGACGATGGGCGCGAGGAAAACGTCATGCGCGCCACTGCTACAGCCCTTCAGATGCTGCTCGAACGCCTCAAAAACGACTTTCCGCTGGCCGAGGAGTAAAATTTTCGCGCAAACCTTTGCGGGAACCAAAAAAATGCACTACCTTTGCGCGCTGTTTGGAAGAAAGTAATATTGAAAGTTACAAAAAGGAAAGATTAGAACATGTCTAAGATTTGTCAAATCACCGGAAAAAAGGCGATGCACGGCAACAATGTATCGCACTCTAAGCGCCGCACAAAGCGTGTCTTCGATGTGAACCTCTTCACCAAGAAGTTCTACTGGGTAGAGGAAGACTGCTGGATCAGCCTGAACATCTCGGCTGCCGGTTTGCGCTTGATTAACAAGATTGGTCTCGACGCCGCTATCAAGCAGGCTGCCCAGAAGGGCTATCTGCAGTAAGCGCGAAGAGCCTCTCTCATTCGTTAACCCATCAAAACGTAGAAAATCATGGCAAAGAAAGCGAAAGGCAATAGAGTACAGGTGATTCTCGAATGCACGGAAATGAAGGAGAGCGGCCTCCCCGGCACCTCTCGCTACATCACCACGAAGAACAGAAAGAACACGCCCGAGCGCCTCGAGTTGAAGAAGTACAATCCGATTCTCAAGCGCATGACGGTTCACAAGGAAATCAAATAAAACAAGCTGAAGCACTATGGCAAAGAAAACAGTCGCAACCCTGCAAACGGGTAAGACCGATGGCCGCAGCTACACAAAGGTCATCAAGATGGTGAAGAACGAAAAAGGTTCTTACTCCTTCGATGAGAAGATGGTCCCCAACGAGGCCGTCCAGGATTTCTTCAAGAACTAACACTCGGACATTCTTCCTCGAACTAATCTTCACAGCAAGTAGCAACTTTCAATAACGCACACGGAAGAAGGCGTGACCAGCGAGGCCACGCCTTCTTTGTCGTTGTGCGCTCGGTATGAGCAACGCTTCATGCTACCCCTTTAAGGTTATCAGACCCCCAAAATGATACGTGTCAGGAGCAGTGAAAAGTTTTTTCTTTATTTTGGTGGTTGTTCTGCAAAAAAGCATTACTTTTGCGGCTGTAATACTAAAATCTGTAGGTAATGGCGTTCCATAATGAATTTGGAAAGTGGGGTGAGGAAGTGGCGACGAACTATATGCTGGAGCATGGCTTCGAGATTCTTGCCCGCAACTGGCGTCATGAGCGGAAGGAGATAGATATCATTGCTCAGCGGGAAGGTAAGCTGTATTTCGTAGAAGTGAAGACGCGCCACGGCGAGGAATGGAAGGCAGAGGATGCAATCAACGCAAAGAAACGCGCCCTCATGTGGCGCGCCATGATGGCGTGGAAACAACAGCATCCTTCTCCTATGCCTGTGCATTATTCCGCCATCGCCGTTGTCAAACAAACTCCAGAATTCCCGCCAGAGATTCGCTGGCACGAGAACCTCTGGGAGATGTGAAGATCGTCGTCAGCTCATCCTCCAGATCACGTTTCTGCCGATTCCTGTCAGCCTCTCTAACTGCCGCAGCGAGGCTCCCTTCTCGCGCAATTCCAGCAGCACCGTCCGCTGCCGTCCATACGACAGGTTCATGAACACCACCTTGCCGC
>JAFUYT010000017.1 GCA_017470425.1 Bacteroidaceae bacterium
CTCCACCCATTACAAGTCCGCAACTTTCCATAACCTTCTGCCGTGCTTCTTCTCTGTTTTCGGCTTCCACCGTGAAAACTCCCGTGAACACAAAACGGGTTGGTACTTGATATTTCATCTTCTTTTTTGTTGTTAGTGGTGGGAATGGCTATGCACTCCCACCTTGGTTAATACTTATGCGTGATAGAAGTCTGCCTCCACTACTTCTGAGGCCAGTCCGCCAATGTCGGGATAATGGCTGAAATATGGCTCATTGATGCCTGCCCATTCAACATAATAGCCGCCTTTGCAGTTGGTGTCAATGAATGACTGAACAAGTTCCGTGTCCATATCATTCAGCCCGCTGAAATCTCCGTTCTCAATCGCTGCTATCGCCCATGTGGGGATGGTGAATCTGTCAATGTACTGCATAATGTTCTCTGATTAGGGGTTAAAACTCAACTATCATCAGTCTGTTCTCCATTACCTGCTCATTGTAGGGGCATACCTGCTTTACCCACAGGTGTCCCTTGCCAAAGCCCCATGTTAGGTGTTTCTGATAAAGGCTTTTGAATGGGGTGAAGTCGAGCGCTACCTCCAACTCCCTACGGGTCTTGGCAAGCATAAGGAGATTCATGAACTTGATGATAACTGCTGCGGTGTCGTTGTCCCACTCGCAAATAGTGCTCTCTAATGTTACTTTCATAATGATGATGTGTTTGAATGTGAATATTGTTGATGATTATAGTTTACCCTCTTCTCTATACGACATGTATGCTCCGTCACATACGATAACATGGTCAAGGAGAAAAATGCGCATCAGTTGGCAGGCATCCTTGATGGCTTTCGTGAGTTGGTCGTCTTGTCTGCTGGGGTGCGTGTTTCCGCTGGGGTGGTCGTGGGCTAATGCTATGATGGTGGCATTGCAGAGTACCGCTTCACGCATAATGATACGGATGTCAACAGCGGTTTCAGTCAGTCCACCTCGGCTAATTGGCATTGCCTTAATGAGTTTGTAGGACTGGTTGAGGTACATCACCCAAAACTCCTCCACTTCGAGGTCTGCCATACATGGGTGCATATACTCATAGATAGCCGTTGCAGTCGAGAGGGTAGGCTTCAATCCTACTGCGGCTTTCTGCCTACGCTTGCCCAACTCGATTGCGGCTTGTATCTTGCAGGCGGTGAACGTACCAACTCCCTCAACGTCGGTCAACTCATCGAAACGTGCCTTGCCCAATGTGTTGAGGTTATGGTCGAACCTCTTCAGCATGTGCTGCGCTACGTCAATGGCTGAATACTGCTGCGTACCGCTGCCTATCAGAATACTGATTAGTTCGGAGTCGGATAGGCTCTCTACACCCATATCCTGTAGTTTGTCACTTGGTCTGTCTGTCGGTGCCCAGTTCTTGATACTGAGTCGAATGCTTGTTGCTGTGTTCATAATCAGTTGTATTGATAATTTGATGTTCTACGATAACTTTTTGTCTTGGCGAGAAAGAGCGTCATTCTTACGTCTGCACCTGCCTTTTGCATCTGCTCAATGAATGCGTTGGCGGTGGCACAAGTCGTACAGATGTCGTCAATCAGCAGGACACGCTTGCCGTTGAAGTAGTCGGTGTCTATCTGCACGTTGCTATCCTGGTCGTGCTTCTTGCTGATATGCACTTTCTCACGCTTGCCTACGACTTGGATATGCTCGAAGCCATTGATAGCCTTGCACTTTGCGCAAACTGAGGCGGAGAAACGCTTGTATCTGCGCTTGTTGGTCTGTTCACAACTGGCAGGGATGCAAACGATGATGGTGTCGGTCAAGTCCATCGGTGCGAGTGTCCTTGCCACAAGGTCGGCAGCCCACTTGGTGGCATAGCGTCTGCCCTGCTTGAAGTCGAGCAAGTGGCGCATGTCCTCCTGTGTGTCGAAGTCTGCCTTGCGCATATAGCGTTGCGGGGTGTACTGCATAATGGCGTATTTGAGCATATCAGTATGGGGTGTTAGAGGATGATACGTGTGAGGTATAGCATCGTCCAGAAAGCGGCTCTGACAAGCCATAGGACGAGGTTCACTACTGCCCTGAAGCAATACCACAGGATGCGGACTGCCCACAGGAGGATGCGGTATGAGACGAAGCAGATAACCGCTGTTGTTGTCAATGTGATGTTGTATGCCATAATCTTTAATTTTTATTTGTGGATCCAGGAGCTGTGAAGTGAAGTTCCTAATGAACTAATTCCGTTTCCTCGAATCCACCGTTTTTTTTCAGCGTCTTCCTATCGCCGTTTGTTCGTTCCTGCGGCCCCCTGAAAGGTAGCAGAATTGGATTCGCAAAGTTTTTTCGGTGAAATACTACCCCCTTGCGGGTGTGGAGATTTCGCCGAAACCCCTTGGGGCATGAAACTTTGCCATTCCAATTTGCGTTTTACCTTTGCCGCTGGAACGATCAAACATCAGGCGACAGGAAGACAAAATGCGGTGGTTCGGGAAACGGATTACGCGCCATTGCCCCCCCCTCTTTCGTGTTCGTGGCAGCGAACCATACAAAGGGCTGATTAGGTCATCGGCAGACGATTGATAGAGTTGATTGGGGACGCTTCGCCATTGGCGACTTGTGTATGAGGTTTTTGAGTGATTGTTTTCGCAAAAGCCTACCAAAAACAAAGCGGAGGGGGTTAGAGGAATCTGGCAGTCCTGCCTACAAGGTTCATCCTTGCAAGAAAGACCGTCAGTTTCCTCCCCTCCACTAACAGTCGTGCGTGTTTGTCTGCTTATCAGTGGCTTGGCACCGATTAGTGGAGAAACTTGCACGACGACAGACAATGTGCTTTTGCGACGGTCGGATGTGCTTTTCTAGTATGTGTGACTTTGCGAATGCCTACCAACAGAAAAGGGGACAGCCACAGATAAGTGTGCAGCGTCGGCAGAATCGAACTTGTTCATTCTGACGGTGGTACTCTTAGATGCGGTTATTCCCCAGACAGCCCGAAGATGTCATTTGCTCGTCGGATGAGTGCTTCGGGCGGCGACACTCGCATTCGCAACTGAACATTGGGCTGGTCAAGTCATCTTCCAAGCCATTGGCCTTGAAATGACAATCACGATGCAATGGGCTTACGCTCCCTTGTAAATCAGGAAAGTCCGCCTCTTCGGATGGAGGATAGGAATGTGTTGGCTGACTCCCTGCAAACATCGTCGCAATCACGGATTGCATCAATGTTTGTACGGAGCCTGCCGACTTGTTCCCCTTCATCCATGACAGCCGTATGTGACCGTCTTTTGCATAGCGAAGACTTTCGCCATCCGAAAGACGGCCTTATACGGCGAAGTCTAACCACTTTCCTGACCTGACCTTAGAGCTGTCCAAGCCAGCGTGGCCTTGCGAATGCCTACCAAAAGAAAGGGGAACAATGCCGATGAAGTGTGCATCGTCGGCTGTAGAATCGTATTCTATCAGTCGGTGGCACTCTGCATCAGCATTATTCCCCCAGATAGTCGGAAGATGTCATCTGCTCGTCGGATGACTGCTTCTGACGGCGACAATCGCATTCGCAACCAAATTATGGGCAATCTTAGCCAAAGTCTCAAAAGTTAAAAAGTGCGGTCAATATATAATTTTTAGGCTTTTGTATTGTCAGTTTGAATATATTTTTGTACCTTTGTAGCGCAAATGAGGTCGATAAAGAGTTATTGATATTCACGCAAATCGCGGAGAATTTTGAACTTCTGTAAGTAACTAATTCGTAACCTCTCCTTTTTATTGGCTTTTGACGCTATTGAAAGTCAAATAGTTATAAAAAACATATGGTTTACCTGCGTTAAGGGTAGAAAAAAGCTCTCCGGCGGTGGCGGAGAGGCTGAAGATATGGACAGAAACAAGAATCTAAGCGGACGCTTCTGTCTGTATGTCTATTTGTCGTTTATGCCATAGGCAACACTTTGGTTAATGGTTAATGGTTCTTGAAGTATCAAGCGAGCAAGCGCGAGTGAAGAGTTAAGGGTTGTACGCCTAGGCGGCGTTGAAGAATTATGCGACAGCTAAGGCTTCCATTCTGCGTTTTAGGGCCAAGGCTATGTTTTTACGAGCAAAGTCGTTGAGGCCACTGAAGGTGGTGCGTTGTTTCAGTTCGTCAAGAGATATTGAGAGAAGCATCTTGGCGATGCACTCATCAGCGAAGGAGTTGGAGACGACATCTACGCCCTCGAAATCAAGGCGCACTTTCTCGTCGCCTTGTATGAGTGGCCAGAGCTGCTCGCGCACTTTCTCGCCTAACTGACGCGTGCCGAGATACTCACCGAAGTCTCTAAATCGGAATGTAATCATAGCGTACTATATTTAATCACCACAACTCGTCTAGGTCGGACGTGTCGATGAATGTTTCATTAAATTCAGCTTCAGCATCTGTTCGGTTCTCAAGGATGCTGTTGGGATCTATTTCCCTATCTGTGTGAAGTTCGAAGTAGATGATGGTGCCTTGCCACAGTGGCGCGTCAAGGACTTCTTCTTTCTCTCCGTCAGTCCGCAAGAGGTGCCGGCCTGAATGCACCTCCATCTCTACGCCTGCATTCTTGATGAGGCAAGAGGTTGAATAGAGACCAAATCCCATGCCTTTACCATCGGTTACCTTATTCCTCAAGCATTGTCGAATGGCCTCTGCCTCTGTGATATTTTTATAGGCTTCGTTCTCCGAAAGGGACTCGCGAATGCCCATACCATCATCGGCAACCAAAAGCTTAATGCAGGAGCGTGAAGGTTCGTGGTGCAATAGAACCGTACCAGTCTTCTTGCCGGAATGAGTCAGCACATTGTCCAAAATCTCATAGAAACAGTAACTGAGCAGCTGCAGCACGCCTAATTCTATGTCAGGCGAATTCTTCAGCGTCTTGACTATATCAACATAGACAACATAGATGTTCTCATTGTCGAACACCTCGATGGTCGGCAATGAGGAACAATCCTTGAAATATTTTTGAAGTAAATTGTCTATATTCATTTGATGTGTCTATTAATACAAGAATCTAAGCGGACGCTTCTGTCTGTATGTGATTTATTGGTTTATTGCATAAACAGTTTAAGGGGTTTAAGAAGTTTAATGTTTAAAGGAAATGCCTGACTGGCTTATCGACAAAAGAAAGAACTACTTTGTACTCTTCTCGGAGATATAGTCCTTTATCTTTTCTATAAGCTGGCGAGTCGGGATAATTAAATTTTCGACATCATTCTGGTCAATATCGATCGAGCAGTTATAGTCTCCATCTTCACGCAGCTGCTGAAGCTGAGAATAAAGCTTTCCGTCGGCAATAGTAAAGACTCCTGTTTTGACATAGAAAAGACTAAACTTATGTACTGCTCCACGATGTGTCCCAACCTCGTGTTTATCTGTGATGAGCAGAGCGCAAACGGCATGGAACAAAGCATAGTATAGACGGTTGGCAGCCAAACTCCACAGACTATTCTGAAGTAGGACTTCCAACTCGGCAAACATCTTTGTCACTTTTTCGAGTTGTAGAGTGACAAGCACGTATCGTTCTTCTTCTCTAAGACTCATATAGCAGTTGTTTATCTTCTTCTACATTATAATAGAACATGGTGTGAGGGCCATTATACCACATACTTTTTGTGAAACTGCGTGCACTGATGTCCTCGCCTATGTTCCAGCCTAACTCAATAAACGGGAAACAGTAATTGTCAAAATCACCCGCTTCACGATGGGGCTTATTCAGAAGAATAAGCAGATCCCAGTCAGAATCCTTGTGAGCATCGCCGCGTGCGCGTGAACCATAAAGTAATAGAGAGGCTCCTTTAGGAAGGGTCTCTTTGGCAACATTACGGATGTCATCTAGAACCTGTTTCTGGGTCATAAATAAGTTTCTGTGCCACAAAGGTAGCGATGTTTTATGTACCCTCCAAAAGAATTGTCATTTATTTGACTTTTAGCCACAAAAAAGCCTCTCCAAAGGTGGCGGAGAGGCTGTATTTATAAGGCAGAAACAAGAATCTAAGCGGACGCTTCTGCCTGTATGTCGATATGTCGTTTAGTGTAATTTATAAGTTCAATTTTGTTTGTTCCCACTCGTCCCAATTGGTTTCGGTGAGATAACGAACCACTTGTTCGCGGAGTTCTGGTATATTGTTCTTGACCACATCCCAAACTACGATATCATCAATCTGGAAATACTCATGAACAATGTAATTTCTCATCCCTTTTACCATCTTCCATGGCGTGTTTGGATGATTCTGTTGAAAGGCCTGTGTGAGCATATTGGCAGCTTCTCCAATAATCTCTATATTCTTCACGACTGCATAATACATCATATCATCAGACACTAAATCTTCATAAGACTTATCTGATGTGTATCGAAGGATGCGATCAATTGCAGTCTTCATGTGCTCTAATTCGCTCGCGATCTTTAAGCGGTTCTCTCATATATTAGCTTCTTATCATGTTCGGCGCTCTCACGGGCAAATGGAGCTAATGTTCGATCGGACACAAGATCTACATCACGCCCCAATAAAACTCTTAAATCCTCGAACATTCCGAAAAAGCGCAAACCAATAGGTTGACTATAATCTAAGGCAACAAGGATATCCACATCGCTGTCGGGCCGTTCCTCGCCACGTGAGTAGGAGCCAAAGAGCCAAGCCTTCAGGACGGGTTGTGTCTTGAAGTACTCTGCTATTTTCTGGGTCATTGCTTCAGTACTCATAGGCGTTATTCATCGGTTTCTCGCTACAAAGATACGTATGTTTGGGGATTTGGCAAAGGGAAAGAGGCATTTATTTTGCGTAAGGGTAGAAAAAAGCTCTCCAGTGGTGGCGGAGAGGCTGAAGATATGGGCGGGGACAAGAATCTAAGCGGACACTTGTGTCTGTATGTCGTTGTTACTGGTTTTATTGCATAAACGGTTTAAGAGTTGATGGATTAAATGTTGACACACCAAACTATTCTGTGAACAATTGCTTCTTGAAATAATCGATGGCTTGCTTCAGAGGTGCTAAGTCATTCTTGATAATACTGAATACAGCATCGGGGTCAACCTCGAAATAGTGATGGGCAATGATATCTCTAACTCCCATGACACCTTTCCAGTCAATGGACGGATAGGCCGGAAGAAGTTGTTTCTCTGTCAGTTTATCCAAAGTCTTACACTCTCTCCAAGGGCAATCAGTACCATGCAAGCAGCATCAAGTTTCTCCATACCAGATGGAGATTTGAGATAATCATCAACGCAATGAATATTCACGGAGCGCTCCTCTAACCGAGAAATAGCCAGATAAATATTTTATAGGGTCTCATAGACCATCTGCATCTGTTCAGTAGATTCTAACAGCATACTGCTGTATTTGTTGCTTAAAAACAGGATTCATGTGTTCTCTCATGCGCACTACGTCAACGTCGCAACCCAATAGCTCTTCAAGATACGCTTTGATTCCAGCTTGTTTAAACAGATTGGGCACCATCTCAACACAGACATCTACATCGCTACCCTCATGTTGTAAGCCTTTGGCAAGAGAACCGAAAAGCATCATGGAATGAACGCCATAGTGCTCACCAAGATATTGGCGAGTGGAACGCAACTTTTCTATGGTCTGGATCTTGTCTAACATAGAATGCCTGTTATATAGAAGTCATAGACATCGTGCATAGGTTGCAATCTCGCTACAAAGATACGTATGTTTGGGGATTCAGCAAAAGAAAAGGGATGATAATTTGCTTCAGGGCCACAAAATCTTTGGTCAGGCGGGGATGAAGGTGGTGTGTGGTATTGTTTCGGGATGCTGTATGAGGTCTATGAGGATGTTTTCGCGCTCGCCATTGGCGATGATGACGCGGATGCCAGAGGCCTGGATCTTGCTGGCGGTGGTGTATTTGGAGGTCATCCCGCCGCGGCCGTGAGCGCTCTTGCTGGGTTGGATGTACGTGGAGAGGTCGGTGCCGGGGGCTACGCTGCGGATGAGCTCGGACTGCGGATTGTCGGGGTGACCGGTAAAGATGCCGTCGATGTTGGAGAGGAGGATGAGGGTGTCGGCACCAATCATCTGTGCAATGAGACCGCTGAGCTCGTCGTTATCGGTGAACATCAGCTCCGTGACGCTGACGGTGTCGTTCTCATTGACGATGGGCAGCACGCCGTTCTCCAGCATCACCCGCATACAGGCACGCTGGTTCTCGAACTGCTCGCCCGGCTCGAAGTTCTCCTTCATCGTGAGCACTTGTCCCACGTGGATGTGGAACTCGCGGAAGAGGTCGTAGTAGAGGCCTATGAGCTTCACCTGTCCGAGGGCCGAGAAGAGCTGACGCTGTTCCACAGAGTCCAGCTCGTGCTCCACCTTCAGCTCATTGCGGCCGCAGGCCACGGCACCGCTGGAGACAAGGATCACCTCGTGGCCCTGCTGCCGCAGCCAGGCCACTTGATCCACGAGGGCAGACATGCGTGTCACGTCAAGCTTTCCGTCGGGGCGGGTCAGGACGTTGGAGCCGATTTTGATGACGAGACGGGATCCTCCAGCAGCAGACCCTCCCCCCTGCCCCTCCCTTGTAGGGTGGGGAGTAGTTTGTATTTGACTCGTTGGATTCTCTTTCATGTTGCCATATACGTGATTTAATGCGGTATCTTTTTCGTTTGTTCCCAAATCTTGAAAGGTAATAACTCCCCGCCCTACAAGGGAGGGGCAGGGGGGAGGGTCTTTACCAGCCCCTGTATCACCGCATTCGTGAAGCCGGCTTCTTCCATCGCGTTGAGGCCACGGATGGTGAGGCCGCCGGGGGTGGTGACTTTGTCGATTTCGGCTTCGGCGTGGGCACCGTCATGGTTCAGCAGGGCGGCTGCGCCGCGGATCGTCTGGGCCACGATGGCTTGCGCCTCCGACGCGCGGAAGCCGAGCTGTACGCCACCCTCGGTGGCGGCACGGACATAGCGCAGCGCATAGGCGATGCCGCAGGAGGCGAGCGCCGTGCCGGCGGCGAGGTGAGCCTCGTCGGTGACCATCGTCTGTCCCATCGTGTCGAACAGCGCTTTCACCTGTTGTGTCGTCTCTTCGGTGGCGCGTACGGGCACGAGGAACGTCATGGATGCCCCCAGGGCAATCGCCGTGTTCGGGATGGCCGTGAGGATCTGTGAACCCTCGCCCGCCCACTGGCAGAGCTGTTCGCCCTTGGTGGCGGCGGCGACGGAGACGATGGTCTTCCTGCTGCAATCGACGTTGCTGACCAACTCGCCCAGGACATTCTCAACGAGCCACGGCTTCACGGCGATGATGACGAGGTCGGCGGTGGCAGCCGCCACGCAGTTGTCTGTGGTCACGCTGGCACCCAGTTGCGCGAAGTGCTCCAGTTTACCTTCCGAACGGTTGCTGACGCTCACGGTGTGTCCGCCTGCCTGCAGAAGGGCTTCGGCGATGGCGCCGCCCATATTGCCGGCGCCGATGATAGCTATCTTCATTTCTTATTATCTTTATTTCGGATCTCCACCCTGCGAATCTTTCCGCTGATGGTCTTGGGCAGTTCATCGACGAACTCGATGATGCGGGGGTATTTGTAGGGCGCTGTCTCGCGCTTGACGTGCTGCTGCAGTTCCTTGATGAGCTCGTCGCCGGCTTTCTCCTTCCATTCCTTACCCAGTACGACGGTGGCTTTCACGACCATACCCCGGATGTCGTCGGGGACGCCGGTGATGGCACATTCCACGACGGCGGGATGCGTCATCAGTGCGCTCTCCACCTCGAAGGGGCCGATGCGGTAGCCGCTGGACTTGATGACATCGTCGGTGCGGCCCTCAAACCAGTAGTAGCCGTCCTCGTCGCGCCACGCCACGTCGCCCGTGTGGTAGATGCCGTCGTGCCATGCTTGGCGTGTCAGTTCCGGGTCGCGGTAGTATTCCTTGAAGAGGCCGAGGGGACGGGTTACAGCCCCCCGTGGCCCCCCGGCGGGGGGCGTTACATCGCCGCTTTGTTTATCCCCCACCGGGGGATTATAGGGGGCTCTTATTACGATTTCCCCCTTTTCACCGTCCTCGCAGGGCGTGCCGTCGGGTTTCAGGAGGTCGATCTGATACTGGCCGTTGGGCTTGCCCATGCTTCCCGGTTTGGGCTCCATCCAGGGGAACGTGCCGAGGGTCATGGTGGTCTCTGTCTGCCCGAAGCCCTCCATGAGGCGGATGCCCGTCTGCTCGTAGAACTTCTGATAGACGGCGGGGTTCAGCGCCTCGCCGGCGGTGCAGCAGTAGCGCAGGGCGCTGAGGTCGTACTGCGTGAGGTCTTCGCGGATCATGAAGCGGTAGATGGTGGGCGGCGCGCAGAAACTCGTGACGTGGTACTTCTCCATCTGGCGCAGCAGGCGGTCGGCATTGAACTGCTCGTGGTCATAGACGAAGACGGTGGCACCGGCGAACCATTGTCCGTAGAACTTACCCCATACGGCTTTGCCCCAGCCCGTGTCGGCGACGGTCAGGTGCAGGGAGTCCTCGGAGAGGTTATGCCAGAAGACGCCTGTCGTCAGGTGTCCCATGGCGTAGAGGAAGTCGTGAGCTACCATTTTCGGCTCGCCCGACGTGCCGCTGGTGAAGTACATCAGCATCGTGTCGTCGTTGGAGTGGAAGCCCGCCCCCTTCCCCTCCCTGGGGAGGGGCGACAAATTCGACGGCATGGGAGCAGAGCCACCCAGACAAGAGGGTATCTCCTTCGACGTCAGCCATAAGAAGCCATCCTCTGAATGACCTGTCTGGTCTCCCCCTTCTCCTATTTCCACCACTAACTTCAATGTCGGGCTCTCGGGCAGCGCCTCGCGGATCTGGCCTGTAACGTAAGGGTCATCTACGCAGATGATGGCTTTCACGCTCGCGCGTGTGTTCCTATATATAATGTCATGTTTCGTGAGCATGTGCGTGGCGGGGATGACCACAGCGGCGAGCTTGTGCAGGGCCAGCATGGTGATCCACCACTCGTAGCGGCGCTTGAGGATCAGCATCACGGGGTCTCCCTTGCCGATGCCGAGACTCTGGAGATAGGCGGCGGCCTGGTCGCTCTCCTGCTTCAGCTGCCCGAAGGTGGCGCGGCGCTCCACGCCTTCGTCGTTGGTCCAGAGCAGTGCCAGCTTATCGGGCGCCTCCTCGGCCCATGCGTCCATCACGTCGTAGGCGAAGTTGAAGTGCTCGGGGATGATGAACTCCAGATGTTCGTTGAAGTCCTCTGTCGATGTGAATTGTGTTTGCTTGAGAAATCGTTCTATCATAATGAGAGCCCACCCCTAACCCCTCCCTGAGGAGGGGCACTCTTTGTGGATCCGGAGTATGTTCGCATGCTTCAGAAAATTAAAAAATGATGGCGAAGAATTTGACGTTGTGGTTGTTCAGTGCGCGCATCCCGTGGGGCTGTGTGGCGTCGAAGTAGATGCTGTCGCCCTCGTTGAGTACCAGGGTTTTCTGCCCGATGGTCAGCTCCATCGTTCCCTCGAGCACCATGTTGAACTCCTGTCCGGGGTGTGAGTTGCTCTCGCGGGGGGTGTCCTCGGGCTTCGGTTCCACGGTGACGATGAAGGGATCCGCCTTGCGGCCGCGGAAGCCGCTGGCCAGGCTCTCGTAGTTGTAAGCCTTGCGGCGCTCCACGTGCAGACCCTGTCCCTTGCGGGTGAGGAAGTAGGAACTCATGTGGGGCTCCTCACCGAAGAGCAGCACGTTCAGCTCGACGCCATATTCCTTGGCAATCTTCTGGAGATTGGCCACGGAGAGCTCGCCCTCGCCGCTCTCCATCTGGAGGTAGTGCTCGAGGGTGATGCCGCAGAGGTCTGCCACCTCCTGTGCTTCGATGTCCAGCACATCGCGCAAGCCGCGCAGGCGCTCGCCGATTTGTATGAGGGCAGAGGCGGACTCGGACTCTCCCCCTGCCCTCCCTGTCAGGGAGGGAGCAGAATGTATTTGACTGGTTGGATTCATAAGAATATTCTATTATAAAAATGATCAATCTCAATGACTATTCGTGAGAGGTAATTGCTCCCTCCCTTATAGGGAGGGCGTGGGGAGAGTCTTCCTCAATCTTTCCACAAATTCTTCAGCCTCTTCCATGCTCAGACAGAGCGGCGGCAGCAGGCGCAGCACATTGGTGCCGGCACAGCCGGTGAAGACGTGCTTGTCGAAGAGGAGGCGCTGGCGCACTTCCTTGTACGGCTCGTTGAGCTCGATGCCTATCATCAGGCCACGGCCACGGATCTCTTTTATCCTTTCGTTGCCTAAATTCTTGATTTCCGAGAGCAGGAACTCTCCTATCTTCCTCGCGTTCTCTATCAGTCCTTCGCCCTCGATGACATCCAGCACGGCCAACGCTGCCGCGCAGGCCAGGTGGTTGCCGCCGAAGGTGGTGCCGAGCTGGCCATAGACGGCTTCGAACTTCGGAGAGATGAGGACGGCGCCCATCGGGAAGCCGTTGGCGATGCCCTTGGCCACGGTGATGATGTCGGGGGCCACCTCCAGCCACTGGTGGGCGAAGAACTTGCCCGAACGACCGTAGCCGCACTGGATCTCGTCGCAGATGAGCACGGTGCCCGTCTCGTCGCAGGCCTGGCGCAGGCCCTGCATGAACTCGGCGGTGGCCAGCTGGATGCCGCCCACACCCTGGATGCACTCGATGATGCAGGCTGCTACATCGCCCTTCGCCAGCTCCGCTTTCCAGGCTTCCAGATCGTTGAGGGGCAGGAAGGTCGTGTGGCCGTTGGCATTGATGGGTGCGATGATCTTCGGGTTGTTCGTGACCTCCACAGCAAGGCTCGTGCGGCCGTGAAAGGCCTTCTGTGCGGACAGCACACGTGTGCGCCCTGTGTGGAACGATGCCAGCTTCAGGGCGTTCTCGTTGGCCTCGGCGCCGCTGTTGATGAGGAACAGACGGTAGTCCTCGTAGCCGCAGGCCTTGCCTAAGCGCCCGGCGAGCTGCTGCTGCAAGGTGTTCACCACGGAGTTGCTGTAGAAACCGAGCTGGCCGACCTGGCGGCTGATGGCTTCTATGTAGTGCGGGTGGGCGTGGCCGATGCTGATGACAGCGTGGCCGCCATAGAGATCCAGATACTCGGTGCCCTTGTCGTCCCATACGTGGCAACCTTTACCGCGCACGATGTTGACAGGGAATAAGGGATAGACGTCGAAGAGGGTCATTATGAGTTACTATTTGACGATTTACTATTTACGATTATGATTCGTTGGGTGTTTCATTGTTCGTGTGAAAACGCTGCAAAGGTACAGCAAATATCTGAGATGACGTTGCTTAATGTCAGTAAATCCTATGAAACGGAAGATTTTTGCTATCAGAAGACGATGTTGCAGGTCAGTCCTGCGGCATGACCCTCGATTTCGTAGAAGGGTGCTGCCACGATGATCGGTGCGTCGCCGCTCTTGCCGTGCTTGCCTGCGATGTCGGATTCCGCGGGCGTGTCATCAATCTTAAACCATCGTTTCCAGACGGGTAGCATCCAGTAACCGGCATTGGCGCAGAGGATGCCGACGCCGGCACCCGCCAGCACATCGCCCACCCAGTGCCGTTTGTTATAGACGCGCATGAAGGCCACGCCCGTCGCCACGGCGTAGGCCGCACTACCGTAGCCCCAGCCATATTCGATGCGCATCAGCTCCGCGCCTGTGAAGGCGGTGGCGGTGTGCCCCGAGAAGAAAGAGTTGCGCGCCTCGGAGTCGGGGCGTTGTTCGCGGACGGTGTATTTCACGGTGTTGGTGACGGCCGCCATAAAAGCGTGAGCCGTCGCCGAGGCGATGACGCGGTCACGGAAGTTATGTCTGCTCTTGACGCCCGGGATGAAGCCTAAGAACGGGTGCACGGCCGTAGGGGCATATTGCAGGTACTCATCGGCAGAGGTCTTGTGGTAGTTGGGATTCATGTCGTAGCGAGCGCGTTTTTCGAGCCAATCCACCGGGCTTTTGTCGCATAATCCCCACGCCCCGGCAGTGATGAGCACGGCGGGTGCAATGAGCTGCGTCGGCTGGAAATAGGGATTCTTGCGCCCGCTCTGTGGGGTGACGCTCGTGGAGTCCTCCTGCGCGTGGAGCGGTAGGAGACCGATGCAGAGGCCGATGGTCAATAGGAGCTGTTTCATAACTCAATCTTCAAGGTTCCGATGATACCGCGAGGGATGGTCAGTGTCATTGCCGGGCCGCGGCGGTCCAGGCCGCGCACCCCCTGCGGGAAAGAATATTCGGTAAGGACATTTCCGAAGTCGTAGGCATTGTAGCATAGCAGGCTGAGGCTCATGGGGTGCCCTTTCACCGCCCATTGTGCACGGGCATGGAGGTCGATATTGAAGAGGGCACTCTCGCGGCAGCCGAAGTCGCCGTCGGTGGGGTTGATGCCGCGCGAGCATGTCGGGCGGATGCCGACCAGCATATTCCCGTCGGCATCGGTGGCTGTGGCTGTGTTGAAGCTGACGATGGGCTGACCATCGGTCCAGCGTCCTGTGATGCCGAACTGGAAGTGCTTGTTCACGTTGTAGACCAGGTAGATACGGCACATATAGGCTTTGTCCTGATCCAGACGCCCCACGCCGGGGTAGCGGGCCGTGGCGTTGCTGACGGTATTCTGCGTGTTGGGGTTTGCTGTGGACTCAGAGAGCGCATCGATGTTGTTGGTCGAGGGTCCGATGCCGAGTGCTGAGAGCCCCGTGCCCATCATCGACTGCCAGGAGAGGCTGAAGAGGAAACGCTCGCCGCGATAGGTGTAGCGTGTTGTCTGAGTCATGAAGTAGGGCGTGTTCGTGAGCCAGCTGGTCCCCATCAACTCCGTGGGCTGGTAGTCAACGATATAGTCGCGCCGGCCGGGGTACATGAAAAAGTAGCCGTCGGGGGCGGTGTAGCCATTGGCATCGTAGCCGTCGGCAAAGCGGGTCATCCACGTGTGGTAGTACTTCTTAAAGCTCTGCAGCAAGGCAATCTCATGGCGCCCGAAGCGCAGGTGGATGGGGATGCTGAGGGTGGCGTAGGATGGTTGCCACAGGCCGCTGGCGTAGCGGTGGCTATTGCCGCCCGTCGTGGTGAACAACTGGTCGGTACCGCTGTAGTAAATGTCGGCGTTCATGTAGTCGCGGCTCATGTAGCGGACGTCCTCGATGTTGTAGCTCACGCGGTCGTGGCTCAGCACGAAGCCGAGTTGCAGCCACCGCGTGGGGCGGTAGTCGAGGCTCGCCGCGGCCTTGGCGTTGGGTGTCACCTTCGTGCGGTCGCGCAGCACCATGCCGTCCAGCGTGAGATAGAGATGTCCGCGCACGCTGAGCTTCGGTGTCAGCTGGTAGAAAGCCTCCACGCCCACCTGGTTCTCCAGCAGTCCTGCGGCAAAGGCGTGGCTGCTCCAGTCGTAGCGATAGAGTGGAGTGGGAGAGGGCTGAAGCATGTGTTGCATGTACAGCTCGTTGGAGAAGGCGGTTGCCTCGGGGGTGAAGTAGAGGAGGGAATTGTAGCCGTCGGCCTTCAGCTGCAGCCATGACCGCAAGGGCTTGCTGTAGGTGAGCGCCCAGGACAGCTCATGTGTCCTGCCGTCGGCCAGCCACGGCTCCAGGGACTCGCCGTCCTGATCCACGAGGTTGCGACGGAACTCCCGTTCTTTGTGGCGCGTGACATTTGTGGCCCACGTCAGTCCTGTTGTCAAGGCTCCCTTCTTGGCATAGAGCGAGGCACTGTAGGTGTTCAGCCGCGCGACCTCGTTGGGGTTGTAGTAGAACTCCGCCCCATAGCTGTCTGTGCCCGAGAAGTTGACAAAATAGCCCATTTTATCGAGGTAATGCCCCGATGGCAGCTGGCCGTCCATCTGCACTTTGTAATATGTTCCCGTATAGAACGGATAGCCAGCCACAAGACCGTTGTAGCCGAAGTTGGGGAGGGCTTGTTGTCCGGCACTGGCATACAGATGCTGACGGTAGCCGCGACCGTCGGCGTCGCGTAGCGTGTAGGCTACGTCCATCGTGCCCTGTCCCCGCACGTACTGTCGGTTCTTGATGGCTTCGCGGTCGTAGGCTTCCTCGGTGCCCGTGGCGTGGAAGAGGTGGATGATGTCCTCCGTGCCCCATGAGATGCCGCCCAGGTTGCCACGGTTCCACGACACCTGCGCATAGTCACGTGCCAGCGTGTCCAGCTCAAATTCGAGTGTGGAGCTGTTGGGGGTGATGCGCAGGTGGTAGTTCTCCATGTTGGGCACATAGCTGGTGGAGCCTGGCGTGAAGCGGTTGTCAATGCGGAAGCCATCCAAATAATAGCGATTCCATCGGTATGAATTGCCATCGACACTGAACATCAGCTGCCCCGCCTCGTCCCATTGTCCGACATGTAAGCCTTGGTAGATGGTGTGGTCGCTGAGTGCATCAAGCCAATGCACCAGATGGCCCTGATGATAGAAGTCCCGGAAGAAGTCGGCGCGAACGGAATCGGCATCGACTTGGGCATGTAGGGGTAGGGTGAACAGTAAAAGAACTGATCCAGCCCTTACCCTCCCTATGAGGGAGGGAGTGGTCACCTTTGCAAGTAGATGCCAAATGCTATGGATGAGTCCTTTTTTCACTCTTCACTTTTCCTTTTTCATTTTCAAGATGTCCCACCGATAAGCCACGCCCAGGCGTACCTGGTGATAGGTGTAGTCGCGCAGGCCGTACTGATAAGCTGCTACGATGTCAAACTGTCGGACATGGGCGATGAAATCCGTGCGGAGCACGACCGGCCGGTCATGGGCTGCGTCGCCGCCGTGGCTGGCGTTGTGCTCCCATCCGGTGTAGCCCGCAAAGGTCTCGGCGAGCGTAAAGAAGCGGTTCTCCCATTTCGCTGTCACGCCGAACTGCACGGCATCGTTCTGGCGTCCGTTGTCGGTCTGCCAGCAGAGGAAACCCGTGGAGAGGACGGCGCGCAGGCTGTGAGCCCACCGGGTGTTGTGCCCTACCTTCCATGACTTTCCCACGGACGTATCGAAGAAATAGCCGGGGCTGTCGTAGTAGCGGGCATGGAAGTACTCGCCGCCGGAGGCGGTCTTCAGCGCGGCACGCACCACCCAGTCTGGTCTCCAGCGCTTCTCCTTCAGGAGTTGGATGTCCGCGCTGATATATACGTCGCCGCTGAGATGTCCCTTGCGCGCCTCCTCCCGATGCTCCTCGGGGATGCGGCAGGTGGCGATGTTCTCATCGCTGTTTTTGTACCATTCCATCGCGGGCATCCACAGGGAGAGGTTGGCACGGTCGGTCCATAGCGGGATGTTCACCTTCAGCGCGATGTCGCCTGTGCGGTCGCCGCGGTAGCCGGCGAAGTAGTCGCCCGCAAGCTCCACGCGCAGGTCATGTTGCACGCGGCCGTCCAGCATCTCTGGCACAGGGAATGCATTCGGCCCGAAGTAGTATGGAGATATCAGCGTCGCATCACCGAGTGACGCCTCATAGAGGGGCGTCTGCGCAGACGCACTCCCCCACTGCATGGTGAGGGCTATGGTCAGCAATAGTGTACTGCGGATATGGGACTTATGAACTCTCAGATCCATGAAGAATATTCTATCTATGATAAGATGCCTAATCTTATGGCCTTAAGATTACTAATCTTATCGCTGTAAGATGCCTAATCTTATGCGCCTAAGATTACTAATCTTCCAACAGCAGGATGCCTTGCTTTGTCAGAAGGCACTGGGCTTCAGGTTGAGGCCGGCGTGCTCGTCGATGCCGAACATGAGGTTCATGTTCTGCACGGCCTGACCGCTGGCACCCTTCAGGAGGTTGTCGATGATGGAGGTGATGAGTAGCTTGTTCTCGAATTTCTCCACGTGTACGAGCGCCTTGTTGGTGTTGACGACCTGCTTCAGGTCAAGGTCCCGATCCACGTAGTGCGTGAAGGCGGTCGTCTCGTAGAACTGCTTGTACATCTTCACGATATCCTCCTCGGGCAAGGCTGGGTCGATGCGCACCACCTCTGTGCAGAAGATGCCGCGTGCGAAGTCGCCACGATAGGGAATGAAATCCACGGATGACTCGAAGCCGGGCTGCAGCTGTGCCAGCGACTGCCGGATCTCGGCCAGGTGCTGGTGGCGGAAAGGCTTGTAGATGCTCAGGTTGTTATTGCGCCACGAGAAGTGTGTCGTGCTGCCAGGCTTCACGCCGGCACCCGTGGAGCCTGTGATGGCGTTCACGCTGATGTCCTCGTGCAACAGCCAGTTGGCAGCCAGCGGCAGCAAGCCTAACTGGATGGCTGTGGCGAAGCATCCGGGATTGGCGATGTGGCGTGCGTGCACGATATTCTCGCGGTTGAGCTCCGGCAGGCCATAGACGTAGTCGTGGCTGCCGGCGATGCGGAAGTCCTGTGCCAGGTCGATGATGCGCACGTTCTGCGGCACGGGATGCTCCGCCAGGAACTCGGCGCTCTTGCCGTGGCCCATGCACAGGAACAGTACATCGACGCTCTTCAGCGCCATGCGGCTGGTGAACTTCAACTCCGTCTCGCCCAGCAGCCCCTCGTGAACGTCGGTGATGAGGTTCTTGGCGTTGCTGGTGCTGTGGACGAAGGCAATCTCTGCCTCGGGGTGGTGCAGCAACAGGCGGATGAGCTCACCCGCCGTGTAGCCGGCACCACCGATGATTCCAACTTTAATCATCTCTGTTCGTCCTTGTGGATTCCGTAATATACGCGCAGTGGCGTAGAGAGCACTTTGATGAAGCCCTTGGCCTCGTCGGCGGTCCAGCCATTCTGTGTCTCGCCATATTCTCCGAGCTTGGACTTGGTCAGGTCGTTGACGGAATCAACGCCGACAGTCTCAAAGCCGAAGGGGCGGAGCTTGAGGATGGCGGTGCCGGTGACGTTGCGCTGCGTGGAGGTCAGGAATGCCTCCAGGTCGGGCATCACGGGCTCCAGATACTGGCTCTCATGCAGGAACATACCGTACCAGTTGCCGAGCTGGTCCTTCCAGTACTGCTGCCACTTGGAGAGGGTAGATTTCTCTAAAAGGCGGTGTGCCTCGATGATGAGCTTCGGAGCGGCGGCCTCGAAGCCTACACGGCCCTTGATGCCCACGATGGTGTCGCCCACGTTGGCGTCGCGACCGATGGCGTAGCTGGCACCGATCTCCTCGATCTTCTGGATCGCCTTGATGCGGTCGTCGAAGTGTTCGCCGTTGACACCCACGATCTCGCCCTCCTTGAATTCAATCTTCAGCAGGCTCTCCGGCTCCTTGGCCGTCACGTGCTTCAGGTACGCCTCCTCGGGCAGTCCCTGTGTAGCGTCGAGCAGCTCGCCGCCGCAGATGCTGGTGCCCCAGATGCCCACGTTGTAGGAATACTTCAGCTTGGCGAAGTCTGCCGCGAAGCCGTGGGCGTTCAGGTAATCGACCTCTTCTTTGCGCGTCAGCTTCTTGTCGCGGGTCAGCGTGATAATCTCCACGCCCGGGGCCATGACGAGGAAGGTCATGTCGAAACGAATCTGGTCGTTGCCGGCACCCGTAGAGCCGTGGGCGATGGCATCCGCGCCGATCTCGTTGGCATAGCGTGCGATGGCGATGGCCTGGAAGATGCGCTCACTGCTCACCGAGATGGGGTAGCAGTTGTTACGCAGCACGTTGCCGAAGATCATGTACTTCAGCGACTTGGCATAGTATTCCTGCGTCACGTCGAGCGCCACATATTTCGTGGCCCCCAGCTTGTAGGCGTTCTCTTCATTGGTCTTCAGCTGTTCGGCGCTGAAGCCGCCGGTGTTGGCACATGCTGCGTGCACTTCATAACCCAGTTCTTTGGCGAGATACATCACGGTGTAGCTCGTGTCCAGGCCACCGCTGAAGGCGACCACTACACGCTTGCGGTGCAGCCCACCCCCAGCCCCTCCCTGGGGAGGGGTGCTTGTTACTGTTTGTTTGTTTGTTTCCATATTGATTGTTGTATTTGAGATATTACGTTGTCTGTGTCAGCGATGACTTGGTCGTTTGTGAAGCGTAACACTTTGAAACCTTTCGCTTCGAGATACTGGGTCCTTTCCTCGTCGCTCGCCTGTTGGTCTGGTAATTGATGATACCCCCCATCAATCTCAATGAGAAGCTTAATCGCCGGTGCAGAGAAGTCAGCGATGAAAAGACCTATGATATGTTGTCGCCTGAACGAAACACCCAACTGCTTCCCTTTCAGATATTGCCATATGATGCGTTCTGCATCCGTCGGATTCTTCCTATTCTTCTCGGCAAAATCCTTCAGGACATCATAGACAGAACAGTCTGCAGTCTCGTATGCTTTCCTTATCCTCCTCTCAGCACTCCCCTCCCCAGGGAGGGGTTGGGGGTGGGCTGTCCTGTCATTTTCTAACCGCCTGATCCTATCTATCACCTCCTGTGGAATCTTGGCCGGCAGGTGCTCCTCGGGGTCGAAGAGCATGGCGGTGCAGATGCAGAACTTACGGTTGCGCTCGCGCAGCACGTTGATGTTCACACAGCCCTCACATCCCTTCCAGAACGCCTCGTCGTCCGTCAAGTCATCGAACGTCACGGGGAGGTAGCCCAGCTGGGTGTTCATCTTCATGACCGCCTTGCCGCTGGTGAGCGAGAAAATCTTGGCGTGGGGCCAGCGTGTGCGTGCCAGCGAGAAGGTCATGTCCTTGATGCGCTTGGCGATGCCGAGACCGCGGAAGTCCGGGTGTACGATGAGACCGGAGGTCGTCACATATTGTTTGTTACCCCATGTCTCGATGTAGCTGAAGCCTGCAAAGCGAGGCTCCGAACCGTCGGCCTGCGGCGCCAGGGCAATGACCGCCTTGGCCTCGCGCATCTTCGTGAAAACATACTCGTGTGTACGCTTGGCGATACCCGTACCGCGCACCTTCGCCGCGTCCTCGATGGTCTTCAGGATAGTATCGACATATTTCTCGTGGGACTCGTCGGCCACCATCACTTGTATTTCCTGTTCCATGATTATATTTTTTGTTTCTTATTCTCATCATCCCCCACGGGGATTACGGGTGCTCTCCCCTAAATCTCTGCAATCGCTGCCATCACCGCCTTGCGGTCTGCGCCCTCTTCGAGTACGACGAGGACGGTGTCGTCGCCTGCGATGGTGCCCAGGACATCCTTCACCTGTGCGTGGTCGATGTCGTAGGC
Source organism: Bacteroidaceae bacterium (assembly GCA_017470425.1). Classification (GTDB taxonomy): domain Bacteria; phylum Bacteroidota; class Bacteroidia; order Bacteroidales; family Bacteroidaceae; genus Physcousia. The sequence goes on from JAFUYT010000017.1 coordinate 21,050, forward strand.
CACGTGTGCTGCATGTCCCGGCGGGGTCTGGATCACGCCGAGGTTCCCGCTGAACTTGATGGCGAGCACGCCCAGGCGGTTGATCTGTTGCACCGTCATGCGTGTGTCGCTGACGCGTTGGTAGCGGCGTTGCTCCGGCAGTAGGTACGTGTAGTTGCCCTGCTCGTTGCGCCCTTTGACGATGCGCAACTGCCGCAGGTCACGCGAGAGCGTCGCCTGCGTGGAGGGGAAGCCGGCTTTCTCCAGTTCTCTCAGAAGGTCTTCCTGTTTGGCCAGCTCTTGGCTGGACACGATCATCTTGATGACCTCCAACCGTGTGTTCTTGTCTTGTCTCATGTGATGAGGTTGCTTTTATCGGCTGCAAAGGTATGAATATTTTTTCAGATATGCGTGCATCTTATGCCATTTTATTTGCATAAACGCTGCATTTCTTATGAATAGCGCACCTTCTTGTGCGGTAATATGCACAAAAAGGTGCGCTTCTGTGAATCTTGCGCGTGGCGCCATGCAGACGGGTGCGTTGCCGACGGTCAGACTGTTGCTCTCGCCTTCTTGCGGTATTCCTTCGGGCTGACGCCGACATATTGCTTGAAGTACTTCCCGAAGAAGCTCTGCGAGGGAAAGTTGTACTCCATTGCAATCTCCTTGATGCTCAAGTCGGTGGATGTCAGTACCTGACGTACGGAGCTGATGACCATCTGCACAATCCACTGCAAGGCGGAGTGGCCGCTCTTCTCCTTGATGACGCTGGAGAAATAGCGGGGTGACAGGCATTGTTCGGCTGCGTAGAAAGACACCTCGCGCTCCCGCTTGTAGTTGCGGAAGAGCGAGACGAGGAATGTCTGGAAGATGCGGTCGCGGTTGTCGTGGACTTGTGGCTGCAACGATTGGTTGCAGGCGTAGTCCAGCAGCAACTCATGGAACAGGCTCTCGGCGAGGCTCAGGGTCAGGCGCTGCAGGATGTGGAAGGTGCCGCTCTCGGGCGTGTAGAGGCTAAGCTGCCGCTGCCGCTCCTGCACCAGGTTGGCCAGGTTCTCCAGGCTCCGTTGTTGCTCGTTCTGGAGGGAGATGCACGGGTTCTCGCGCATCCTCAGGATGTTGCCGCCGTCGATGAGCTGCTCCAGCATCGGCAGCACAAAGTCGATCTCGCACTTCACCGCGATGCCGTTCAGGTCCGTGGAGTGGTTGAGGACGCAGACGAAGGTGGAGGGCATGTAGAAATAGACGTCGCCAGCCTTGATATGGAAGGTCTTGTCGTTGAGGCTCACGTCGCCACTCCCGTGCTGGCAGAGGAAGAAACCGCAGACGTTGGCCATTGCTATCCGGTTCTCTTGCTTCTCGACGGCCTTGGCAGCGTCTTCGACGGTGATGTATTCAAAAGGTAAATGATGGTTGTCCATAGGGTATGAGGGTTAACTAACCGTTGGTCGTCTGTGGCAGGATGCCGCTGAGGTCGATGGCACCTGAGCGTACAAGGTAGAGGATGAGCAGGACGAGGAGCGCCAGCACCACCAGCATCCCCAGGCATCCGAAGAAGGCGCAGCCCCATGAGCAGCCGCCCTGTTCCTGCAGGCTGTTAAGTGGGCCGCCGGAGGTCGTGGCTTCGGGCTGTGTGGCTTGTCCTTCTTCCACCTCGTTGAGGGCATCATCGAGGGAGAGCTCCGTGGTCGTACCTTTCTTGCCTTTCTTCGCGGCGCCCTTCGCGGTGCCTTTCTTGGCCGCCTTGGCGGCAGCAGCACCACCGATGCCGAGCCAGCTGAGCAGGTTCAGCTTCTTCCATGTGATGAGCCGCTTGCTGTAGCCGACACCCTGCCCGAGGCTGACGTTGACGCTGACGCCGGTGCTGCCCACGTTCAGCGTCTTGCCCTTCGGGCCTATGGTGAGGCTGACGCCGCTCTTGCCGACATTGGCTTTCAGCCAGGGGAGAATAGTGATGCGTTTGTTGAATCGTACGCCCATGTGATAGTTGAGGGTTGATAGTTGAGAGTTGATAGTTGAAAGTTGAGAGGCCTTTTTCGGGAAAAGATGGTGCAAAGATAGGGAAAATGATGGAAAAACAAGCAGAAAATGCAAAAACTTTCATCTTTCAACTCTAAACTCTCAACTTTTACGTACCTTTGCGCCCGAATTATCAAGGGGTGCCCGCCATCGTGACGGGCTGAGATCAAACCCTCCTCACCTGATGCGGACCATACCGACGTAGGGATGATAAGCGGAATCTTTGAGCAGGTACGCCTGCACCCCTTTATTGTTAAACCTTCTAATAATAAAGGAACATGAACATCCAATCAGACCATGTGCTATTGCACAAAGTAACAACGCGAATGGGCTTCATGGCCTTCGTGGGGCTTCTGGGCGCCGCCTCTCCTGTGATGGCGCAAGACGCTGCTGTGGAGGATTCTCTGCGACTGGAGCACATGCAGGAAGTTGTCGTCAGCGCCGTGCGCACTCAGAAGAACGCGCCCTTTGCCGTCGCCAACATCAAGAAAGACGAGTTGCAGGAGCACTCCCGGACGGGGCGTGAGCTGCCCTTCCTGCTGGCGCGCACGCCGGGCGTGATTGCCTGGGGCGAGAACGGCCTCGGCACCGGCACCACCTATATGCGCATCCGCGGTGCCGGTGACTCCCGTATCAACGTGACGCTCGACGGCGTAGCGCTGAACTCTCCCGAAGACCAGTGTGTGTTCTGGGCCAACATGAACAGCTATGCCTCCCTGCTCGGTAGCGTGCAGGTGCAGCGCGGCGTGGGCACCAGCACCAACGGCGACGGCGCCTTCGGCGGCACCATCGCCATGTCCTCGGCGGCTCCCTTCCTGACACCGCGTGGCGAGGTGAACTTCTCCTATGGCTCCTACAACACGATGAACTACGGCGGCCAGTTCTCCACCGGTCTTCTCTGGGACAAGCTCGTCATCGACGGCGCCTGGCACCAGACGCAGACCGACGGCTTCCTCCACGGCACCGACGGCCGCTCCGGCAGCTACTATGGCGGCATCACATTCATGCCCAACGACCGTCTGACCATCCGCTACAAGAACATCGGCAACTACGAGCACACCGGGCAGGCCTGGAATGGCGTCACCGCCGGCGACAACAACCTCTCCATCATGGACGGTACCTATGGCGAGGCGACCAGCATCCACACGTATAAGGATATGTACGACCGCGGCCTCGGGAAATTCAACTCGCTCTACGAGGCGATGGTGCACTCCGACCCGGACGACTCCTATAGCCCCTTCGCCACCGATGCCGCAGGCAACTACATCACCGAGCGCTATCGCATGGCCGACGGCAGTTTCTGGGCTCGCACGACTGATAATTTCAAGCAGAACCACAACCTGCTCTCCGCCGCATGGGACATCAATGAGCACTGGAGCACCACCGCCACACTGCACTACACCTACGGCTACGGCTACTACGAGGAGTTCCGGCCGCAGAACAAACTGAAGAAGTTCGGACTCGCCAACTTCAAGGCGCCCTCCGGCACCACCGTCAAGAAAGCCGACTTCATCCGTCAGAAGGGCCTCAAGCAGCACACCTTCGGCCTCGTTGGTAACGCCAACTACAAGGACGACCACTGGGACATCATCACCGGTCTCTCCCTGCAGCGCTTCCAGGGCAACCACTTCGGTTATCTCACCTACACCTCCGATGCTGAACTCTCGGCAGCCCTCCTCGGCACGTCCGGCAGCTACACCTACTACGACAGCGACGCCACGAAGGACGATCACAGCGTCTTCGTCAAGGCCGCCTACCACCTCGACCCCGAGTGGGACATCTTCGGCGATGTGCAGTACCGCCACGTGGGCTACCGCACCGATGGCTACAACGACAAGTTCATCGAGGAGGACGACGGCACCATCTCGAAGCACTACCTCGATATCGACAAGCACTATCATTTCCTGAACCCCAAGGCGGGCGTCACCTGGCACCGCGACGGCCACACCGCCTACTTCTCCGAGGCCATCAGCCACCGCGAGCCGGAACGCAACAACTTCACGGACAACGGCTACAAGCCCTCGCCCAAGGCCGAGTGGGTCTTCGACTTCGAGGCTGGCTATAACTTCGTAGGTTCTCGCGTGCACGCGGGCGCGAACCTATATTATATGCACTACACCAATCAGTTCGTGCAGACAGGCGAGGAGAGTGACATAGGCGAGAAGCTGACCACCAACATCCCAGAGAGCTTCCGCACCGGCGTGGAGCTGACAGCCGGGTGGGACATCACCCCCTGGCTCTCCATCGAGGGCAACGCCGCCCTCAGCGCCAACCGCATCCTGAACTTCGACGAGCAGGCCAGCGTGGATTGGGAGGACAGTTTCCGCACCATCCACTATGACAACTCGACGCTGGCCTTCTCGCCGTCGGTTATCCTCAACGGCTTCCTCGACTTCCACTGGCGCGGTCTGAAGGCGACGTGGCACACCAACTACGTCAGCCGCCAGTATCTCGATAACACCGGATGTGAGGATCGTTCGCTGCCTGCCTTCAGCACCTCCAACTTGAACCTCTCCTACACCCTCAGCCCCGCTACGCTGCGCCGCAGCGGCCAGCGCATTCTGGGGATGCGCGAGATCATCCTCGGCGCCAGCCTCTCGAACCTCTTCAATGCCTGCTATGCCTCCAGCGGATGGGTGTATAGCACCATCGTGGAGGGCTACGACCATCCCAACGACAACCGCTACTATCAGATTGGTTTCATCCCCGCTGCCGGCTTCACGGCAATGGGCAACGTGACGCTGAGATTCTAAATGAACTGGTTAGATCTCACGACGGCGTGCTTGGGCCTCGCCTACATCCTGTTGGAGTATCGTGCTTCAATATGGATGTGGGCGGTGGGCGCCGTGATGCAGCTGCTCGGCATCGTGCTCTACTACCAGAAAGGGCTGTATGCCGACTGCGGCATGGAATTCTATTATCTTGCCATGACCGCCTACGGTTGGTGGCGCTGGAGCCGTGCCTCCTCCAACTCCCCGTCCTCTCAAGCGGATGCCAACGGAAACGAAGCTCTCCCCCCCACGGGGGGAGTTGGAGAGGTACCCTCCCACATCCCTCCTCGCCTGGCTCTGCGTTGGTCGCTCATCTTCGCGGTGCTGTGGGCTGTGATCTGGTGGCTGCTGTCATCGTTCACCGACTCCACCGTCCCCGTGGCCGACGCTTTCACGACCGCCCTCTCGCTCGTCGGCATCTGGGCGCTGGCGCATAAGTTCTTGGAGCAGTGGTTCGTCTGGATTGCCGTTGATGTAGTTACCTGCTGGCTCTATTTCCAGAAGGGCATCCCCTTCAAGGCTTCGCTCTACGGCCTCTATGTCATCATCGCCGTCGCCGGCTATCAAAAGTGGCGACGGGCGATGGCGGAGGCGGTGAAATGACGGTGTGGCCGTCGCCGTCGCATCAACAAATACCGCGAAAAGCTCAAAAATCTGTCGATATTTTTGATGCTTTGGAATTAAGTTCCTACCTTTGCGCCCCATTTTCGGAACAGACTAACTACACAATATTTAATAGATGAAGAAACTGATTCTTGCCGTTGCGCTCATGGCTGTGACCCTGACAGCAATGGCAATTCCCGCCAAGCGCGGACTCTGGAGAACCATCACGCTGGCCGACGGCACTGAGGTGCGCGCTGAGCTCGTGGGTGATGAACATGGACACTGGCTGCGTGCCGCTGATGGCAAGTGCTATGTCAAGAATGGCAATCAATTCGAAGTGGCCAGTGAAGAGATGCTCCAGGCTCGCCGCGAGACGCGCCTGCAGACCAAGCAGATGGCGCGCAAAGTGATCTACTCCTCGACCAGCGACGGTCTTGGCAAGAAAGGCACCATGAGCCGTGGTGCTGTCCCCAGCATTGGCGAATACACCATCCCTGTGGTCATGGTGCAGTTCTCCGACCTGAAATTCAAGAGCACCACGACCGTCGAAAAGATGATGCGTTTCTACAACGAGGAAGGCTACCACGACGAATCGACCGCCGTGGGCTCCGTACGCGACTACTTTGTGGCGCAGAGCGGCGGGCAGTTCGTGCCCAACTTCGAGGTCGTGGGCATTGTCACCCTTAGCAAGTCCTATTCGTACTACGGTAAGAATGACAGCCAAGGCAACGACCAGAATTTGGATGAGCTACCTGGGGATGCGATTGCGGCAGCCGTCAGTCAGCTCGGCACGGACTTCTCCAAGTTCGTCGTGCCTGCGGGTGATTCCTATCATAAGAAGGGGGTGCCCCTCCTGGCTATGCTCTACGCTGGACGTGGAGAGGCTACGGAAGCGTCGGGCGGCGACAACTACCTCTGGCCCTGCGAGTGGGATGCTGAGGAAGATCCAGTAGGATATGGCACCTACCAAGGCGTCCGTTTCAACAGTTTCTTTATCGGCAATGAACTCAACACGGGCGGCTCCCGTCTGATGGGTATGAGCGTTTTCTGCCATGAGTTTGGTCATGCCCTGGGTTTGCCCGACTTCTATGTGACAGACTATTCCTATAGCGGTGACGACCCCTTCGGCTTCTGGTCTATCATGGATACGGGCGCATACGTGGATGACTATTGTTTTAAACCGTCTGGCTACACGGCTTACGAGAAGAGCTATATGGGATGGCTGGAACTGAAGGAAATCGGTTCTGCGGATGCGGTGACGCTACAGTCGCCGCTCGGTACCGCCGAGGGCTCCGCAGTCATCGTTCGTAACAGTAGCACCGAGACTTTCATCTTGGAGAACCGTCAGCCCAGTACGTGGTATCCCGCAGCCTTCGGCTCCGGCGTACTCGTCACTCGCTTCGCCTACAGTAAGAACCAATGGACTTACAATACCTTGAACAACACCCAGTCCAAGAAGCGCGCCTGCGTCCTCACCGCCAACGGTGCTCAGCTGTATATGAGCTACAGTACTTCAACCTCAGCCAGCTCCAACCACCTCTACGGCAACGGCAGCCGCAGCAGCATCGCATCCCTCAAGACGTACAGCGGCAGCACCAAGGAAATCGGCATCAAGAAGATCACCAAGAACAGCAACGGCACCATCACGCTGACGCTGAACGAGACGCCTGACCCGGATCCCGATCCTGATCCCGACCCAGATCCTGACCCTGCTCCGGAGGACGGCATCTACTTCTACGAGAGCTTCGACAAGTGTACGGGCACGGGGGGTAACGATGGAGTCTGGAGCGGCATTAGTGGTGGCTCCAAGTTATCCGCAGAGATAACAGATAAGGCTGGATGGTCCCAGACCAACGCCTATGCGGCCAGCCAGTGTGCCCGCTTCGGTACGGCTCGTGCCAATGGCACCGCTACGACACCCGCTTTCGACCTGGACGGAAAAGCCCTGCTGACCTTCCGTGCTGGCGCATGGGACTACAACAGCGATGGCGGCAATCTCAATCTTTCCGTGACGAACGGCACCGTCAGCCCCTCCACCTTCACCGTGACGAAAGGTGCATTCAATGAGTTCACCGCTGAGGTGACGGCGTCGGGAAGCATCCAGATCACCTTCTCGTCGGCGAAGGGGCGCTTCTTCCTTGATGAGATCAAGGTACAGGATATACCTACGGCAGTGGAGGACATCACTGTCAGCACCCCGGCTTCCACCGGCCGCATCTACACTCTTGATGGCCGCTACGTAGGCAGTGACACCCGTTTGCTCTCCCGTGGTCTCTACATCATCGATGGCAAGAAGGTCGTTGTCAAGTAAACGACCTTCCTGCCACTTAAAAAAGCATCCCCTCACGACGGTGAGGGGATGCTTTTTTTAAGTGGTGTCACCAGGAATCGAACCGGGGACACAAGGATTTTCAGTCCTTTGCTCTACCAACTGAGCTATGACACCAACATGTTCTTTTGTGCTTATCTTTCGATTTGCGGGTGCAAAGGTAGTCCTTTTCTGTGATTCCTGCAAGATTTTGCGCGAAAATCTTCATGAGATAGCGAAAAAAACAGCAAATCCTTCTGTGAATACCAAAAAAGTTGTACCTTTGCACCCGCAAACGAGACCTGTGCTCTTGATGGGCGGTTAGGTTCGTCTTGCTTTCGGAAAGTAGCGCAGTTGGTAGCGCACTACGTTCGGGACGTAGGGGTCGGGCGTTCGAGTCGCCTCTTTCCGACAGACTGTAGTCCTGTTCCATCGGAGCAGGACTGCAGTTTTGATATAGGGTGAATCCGCGACCTGTGAATCCCCATTTTGACCGATTCACGTTTTGATATGACCGATTCGTGCATGGCGCGTGTGAAAGAGAAGAGCTACCTTTGCCCCCGAAATACTTGCTAACTCTTTAACTACTCAAGATGAAACGAATCAGTATTCTGTTTGCGCTCGCCCTGTTGGCATGGCTGTCGGGGACGAGTGTCATGGCGCAGGCCGATGAGCATCTGCGTGTCCATCTCGACTTCGCCAACGCCAACGGCAAATATGTCTCCGACACGGAGACAGGTTCCGGGGTCCGTGCACAACTCGTGAACGCCGCTGCCTTTGAGCAGATGGGGGACTACGGCATCGTGAACTTAGGGAACGGGGCCGGCTATGTCAATCTGACCGCTACGACGGGGCGCATCGTGCGCCAATTGGAGGACTTCACGCTGTCGTTGTACTACCGCGTGAATGAATCGGCTTCGCTGTCTGGCGCAGGGTATTTCCTGTGGATCTTTTCGCAGGTGGCGGCGAATACAGAGACCTCCGGCCCCTATATCGGCTACCGCTTGAATGCCCAGAAGGTATGCGCCTCGGTAGGAGGGTGGGGGAGCGAGATGGGTCCTGAGGTGGGTGCTGCCAGTGAGCAAGGACGCTGGGTCCACTTCCTCTATCGCCAGCGTGGCACCCTCGGTCAGGTCTTCTTGAACGGTCGTCTGGTCCTCTCCAACGGTGCCATGCCTGTCTTGAAGGAGACTTTCAAGAGTAATCCTGCGTATTGCTGGCTGGGACGTGCCGCCTTTGATGGTGACAGCTATCTGAGGCAGACGCTCCTCTATGACTTCCGACTCTACGACGAGGCCATCACGAACGCTGAGGTGACACAACTTGCCGCAGTCGCCGACCGCCTGGAGGAGACCTATCGCTATGGCACGCCAGGTGACTTCACGGCCTTGGCCGAGCGGCTGGGGGAGGCGCGCTTGTTCCTGGCCTCGGCTGGCACGGACTATGCCGACGGTGCCTTGGGTGAGCTGCGTGACGAGGTGAACCTCAGCGTTATCGAGATCGAGCGTGGCCGCGCCTCACAGACCTTGATCGACCAACGCCTGCAGCGCCTGACCAGCGCCCTTGAGGCGGCACAGGCTACGGCGGGCTTCGCGCTGCTGCCTACGCGCACATTCACGCCCGAGGGACACGGCTTCCGCCACCCCGGCGGCATGGTGACCGACGAGGATTTCGCCCGCATCCGCCAGGCACTGGCCGACGGTGACACGCGCATCCAGCGCGCCTATCAGATCCTGTGCGACAATGGCTATTCGCACAGCGATGTCCTCACGTGGCCTGTCTATGAGATCATCCGTGGCGGCAGTACGGGACAGAATTATATGAACGCCGCCCGTGGCGCTGCGATGGCCTACCAGAATGCTCTCCGTTGGAAGATCAGTGGCGACGATGCTCATGCTCGCAACGTGGTCACGATCCTGATGAACTGGGCCCGAAATAATAAATATGTGGGTGGCGACACCAATAAGAGCCTCGCTGCCGGCCTCTACGGTTACGGCTTTGCACAGGCCGCTGAGATTGTCCGTGACTTCGACGGGTGGAGTTCCGATGAATTCGAGGAATTTAAGCGCTACATGCTCACGACATGGTACCCTGTGGCGCTCGACTTCTTGCGGCGTCGCCACGATACGTGGTTGAACTTCCGCTATGCCAACCTCGGCGAACGCCCGGGACATTATTGGTCGAACTGGGGCTTGTGCAATGCCCTCTGCCTGATGTCCATCGGCATCCTCTGCGACGATGTCCATATCTACAACCAGGGCGTGTCATTCTATAAGTACGACCATGTCGGCACCTTCAACCCCGACCGCACGAAACTCACACAAATCCTCAATGACGGCTGCGATGAGTTCATCGGCAATCTCGTGCCCGTCATGATGCCGGATGCGCGTGGTCCCTTCGGCTACCTCGGACAGATGCAGGAGAGCGGTCGCGACCAGGGTCATGCCCTCATGGCGCTGGGCTTGGCTGTCGATATCTGCCAGACAGGGCTCTCGCAGGGCGACGACCTGTACGCCTACATGGACGACCGCATTGCAGCGGGTGCTGAGTTCGTGGCGGCCTCGAACTTCGGTGGCGTGGATGCTGCCACGTTGCCGTGGAAGAACTATAACTATGCCGACTGTCGTGGCACGATGGGTGCGGCTTGGCTCATGACGGGCGTCAACACCAGCGGCTCGGGTGAGTGGCGTCCTTACTGGGACCGCCTCATCGGATACTACGAAGGCCTTCGTGGCGTGAAGATGCAGTATTCCGAGGCCGCCAGCAACCTTATCTGCCCCGATGGCGGTGGTGGCAACTATAGCCAAAACAGCGGTGGATTCGACCATTTAGGCTTCTCGACGCTGACTCATTGGCGACCCATGATCGATGCCGCCGATGCCATCACACCGCTCTCCGGCGACATCATCTACAAGGGTGAGACGCTGAAGAACCAGACCAACCTCGGCGGACTGAAATATACGTATCGCGTGGAGCCTACGCGTGCCATCCCCGCCGACGGCGCCGACATTACCCTTGTGCCGCAGCTGCCTGAGGGCGTGGAGGACACCGGGCTCTGGCAGTGGGAGACGGGCGAGACCACGCGGCAGATTACCGTCCATGCCGACCGGAGCTACGTCTATCGAGTCCGCTACACCGCCGCCAACGGTCGCACCAGCGAGCAGAGCTTCGCCATCGCAGTGGCTGGCGATGCCGTTCCCGACTACACCGTTCCCGAGATCACCGTTGATGGCACCATCTACAGCGCCACCGAGCAGACCGTGCTCTATGGTCAGAGTGTCATCCTCTATCTGAGCAACTCATCCGGCTGGACCGACGACTACCGTTGGAGTAACGGTGTCACGGGCAGCAGCATCCTCGTCGTTCCCAACCTCACCGAGGATCGTGTCTATACTTGTCAGTACGTGAACCAGGGCGGCTATGTCAACGAGTGCCGCTTTACGTTGCACGTCATCGCGGCACGCCCCTTTATGAATGTGGGCGGCGCACAGATTGATGGAACAGAGGCACTTGTCTTCGCGGGCACCGAGGTGACTCTTGGCTTGACCCTGCCGCCCACCGCTCTCCCCGAGGAGGTGACCTGGCAGGATGGCAGCCACGGCCGCTTCATCACCGTCACTGTGCCCGTCGGTTTGCCCGACGGCTCCTCCCTCACCTACACCGCCACCTACCACGGCGAGACCTATGAGTTCCATGTCATCGTCAAAGCCGCTTCCTATGGCTATTACGACCTCCTCTCCACGGCGAACGGCTATACCCATATCGATAGCGAGGCAGCGCTGGTTGAGGCGATGGCGGCGGGTTCCTATTTCGTCATTGCTTCCGACGATGCCGACCTCCTTCTGGGACTGCGCGACGGCGCCCCGATGAACGGCAACCGGGCCCTCTTCTACGAGACACCCGCTGACCCCGTGGCGCACCTGAATACGGTGTTTACCCTGGAGGCTTTCGACGGAGGCTATTGTATGCGTAATATCGATTTCGACGGTCTCCTCCTGCAGACGGAGTGGGACGCTCCCCACAACTGGCGCACCCACGACCAGCCCTATGGCATCAGCTGGGCACGCTTCCTGCTGCAGAACACAGGCGGTGCCTGGACCATCGAGAACGGCACCTATACCGGCAACTGGCTCGGTCTGTGGACACCCGCCAACGGCTACGTCGCCGGTGAGGAACTCGCCTGCAATAAGCAGGGCGATGAAATCGGCCATTTTCAGCTCTTCGCCATCTCTCAGGAACGCTTCCATCAGGATTATGTCCGTGCACTCATCAGCGCTGGCGGTGAGGGCTCCATCGACCTCAGTGCGCTCATCTTCAATCCCGACTTCGCAGGCAACGGCTGGCCGGGCTGGACGGTGACCGGGAGCTGGGGCAACCAGCGCTTCAACGGTGCTGCCGAGGTGTGGCATAGCACGGGCTTCGAGATGTTCCAGACGCTGAAGGGCCTTCCGGCAGGCCGCTATACCGTCACCTGCCAGCTCGTCAACGGTGAAGGAAGGAACACGGGCTACCTCTATGCCACGGCCGCCGGGAAAACCACGAAGGACGTGGTCACCCAGAGCTGTGCCGGCAGCGACTTCGATGCCGAGCGCGACCGCATGGCCGCCGATGCAGCCTACGGCCTTCTGAGCGTCGATGCCTTCGTGGGTGAGGATGGCGAGCTCCGCTTCGGCCTGAAGGAGACGACCTCGGGCACTACCTGGCTCGTCTGGGATCACTTCACGCTGACCTATCATGACCCTGCCACCGACGGTATCGGTGAAATTTGGAATGGACAGTTGACAATTGAGAATGGGGCTGGTGCGGTGTATGATCTCAGCGGCCGTCGGCTCTTCTCCTCTACTGCCGAAGGGCGGCCGAGGACGCTCCCCAGAGGGATTTACATCGTGAATGGTCAAAAAGTGCTCGTGAAGTAATGTGAGTTGTGCAGAAATGCTTATCTTTGCCGCACGAACTAACGAATGAGACGATCATGCCTTATCTTATGACCCTTTCCAAGCGGGCAACAGTCCTCGGCGGACTGCTGCTCGCTGTGTGTTTGATGACAGCCCAGGAGACAGCTATCACCTTCTCCACCGCCCGGCGCGGTCCCGTCATCGGGCCGCTGCACTATGGCATCTTCTACGAGGAGATTAACCATGCGGGCGACGGTGGCCTCTATGCCGAGCTCATCCGCAATGGCTCGATGGAGGAGAATGGCAGTAACCCTGACTACTGGTGGCCGGTAGGTACGGCCTCGTTCAGCATCTCCTCGCAGAACCTCCTTAACGGAGCCCAGAAGCACGCCATGCACCTCAACCTCGCCAAGGCGGGCGACGGCACCCGCAACATCGGCTACTGGGGCATCAACATCGTCCGTGGGCAGAAATACCGTGCCTCGTTCTGGCTGCGTGGTGCCGACGGCTGGACGGGCGACGTCACGCTGACGCTGGAGAGCTACGAGGGCGACGACCTGGGCCACGCCACCGTACACGTGGCCGACGGCTCGACATGGCAGAAATATACCGCCGAGATCACGGCCACGGGCAGCTACCAGCTCGGGTGGTTCGCCATCCGCGGCTCGCGTGCGGGTACTATTTATATCGATTGCGTGAGCCTGATGCCGCCGACGTTCAAGGACCGCGAGAACGGTATGCGGCGCGACCTGGCCGAGAAGCTGGCGGCGCTGCACCCGCGCTTCATGCGCTTCCCGGGTGGCTGCTACATCGAGGGTGGCAACCGCTACCAGTGGCGCCACACCGTGGGCCCCGTGGAGGAGCGCTTAGGGCTCTACAACAGCCACTGGGGCTACCCCGTCTCCAATGGCATGGGCTTCCATGAGTTCCTGCAGCTGGCCGAGGACCTGGGCGCAGAGCCGCTCTTCGTGGTCAACGTGGGCCTCGGCCACGGATGGTACCAGGACTACCAGCACATCGAGGGCTTCATCCAGGAGGCGCTGGACGCGCTGGAGTATGCCAACGGCGACGCTTCCACCTTCTGGGGTGCCAAGCGTGTGGCGGCCGGTCACCCCGAGCCCTTCCACCTGCGTATGCTTGAGATAGGCAACGAGAACTACAACTTCCATGCCTCGAACAACAGCGACCAGAGCGACCACTACGCCGAGCGCTTCCATCAGTTCCGCACGGCCATCGAGGCACGCTGGCCGGAGGTCGTCTGCATCGGCAACGTGGAGAGCTGGGGCACCGACGACCCGACGTGGCGCAACCAGTATGCCGTCGATGTCGTTGATGAGCACTACTACCGCTCGCCCGACTGGTTTGCCGCCAACTACTACAAGTACGACAACGCCAGCCGCACCAGCCACAAGATCTACAACGGCGAGTACGCCGTGACCTCGGACTTCGGCACCAACGGCACCCTGAAGGCCGCCCTGGGCGAAGCCATCTACATGGCAGGCATGGAGCGCAACGCCGACGTCTGCGTCATGGCCAGCTATGCCCCCATCTTCATGAACGAGAACGAGGCGCAGTGGCGGCCCGACATGATCCACTACAACGCCCACTCCTCCTTCGGAACGCCCAGCTACTGGGCACAGCAGATGATGGCCTCCAACGTGGGGCACCAGAACATCACCTGGACCGAGACGGGCAACAGCGTAGGGCTCGACGGCGCACGCTTAGGCTTAGGCTCGTGGAACACCGATGTCACCTATTCAAACGTCCGCGTGACCACCGCCGACGACACAGAAGTGTTCAACTCTCAACTTTCAACTGCCAACTCTCAACTTTCAACTTACACCTCCCCCGCCACGACCACCGGCACGGCCCATGTGCTTGACGTCTGCACCGACGACTGCACCATCGAGCTTGACGCCGTGAAGAACTCGGGCGACGAGGGCTTCCTCATCACCTTCGCATACGGCGATGCCAACAACTACGTCTGGTGGAACCTCGGCGGATGGAACAACACGCGGCACGGCGTGGAGCAGGCCGTGAACGGCAGCAAGACGACCCTCGCCACCGCTGACGGCACCATCCAGACGGGCCAGACCTACCACATCAAGATCGTGCGCAGCGGCCGCACCGCCAAGCTCTATCTCGATGACACGCTCATCCACACCGTCACCCTCTCCAACGCCACCGGCCAGCGCCTCTACCTCTGCGCCGCCCTCAACGAGGCCGAGGATGCCGCCATCGTGAAGGTCATCAACTACAGCGGCGAGGCCGTGCCCACCACCTTCACCTTCGCCGATGCCACCATCAGCGGTGCTGCCGAGGTGCGTGTGATGAGCAACCCCGACAACTACGCCGAGAACTCGATGGAGAACCCCATGAACGTGGCCCCGGCGACAGCGTCCGTCGGTTTTGCCGACGGAGCCACCCCCTCCCTCACCTACGACGTCCCCGCCTACTCCCTCTCCGTCCTCACCATCCCCCTCTCCAGCGTCAGCCCTGAAGCCCGCCTCCAGCCCGATGGCGACCTGCCCACGCCCGCCGTCAGCTACGACTTCGAAAGCGGCGATGACATCTTTGAAATGGCCGACGGCAACCATACCTTCTATACGGGCGGCGACGACAAGGGCTATCTCGACCTCGGCAACGAAGCCGCACAGGCCATTGGCACCCTCCTGAACGGCGAGGCCTACAGCCTCAGCCTGAACATCCTGGCCAACGGCGGCGGACACCTCAACCAGTTCTGCTGGGCATGGAACGTCAACAACGGCACCACGAACTACGCCGGCCTCATCAACCAGGCCAACAACCTCAACTGGTACTTCGAGCGTGTGGCCTCCGGCACCACGAAGGTCAGCTCCCACGCCGGCCTCAGCCAGCGCACGTGGCACAACGTCACCGTCGTGGCCTCCGAGGGCACGGCCAGCATCTACATCGACGGCGAGCTGCGTGGCAGCAAGACCCTCACGGGCGGCAGCCTCCGCCTCAACGCGAACACGAAGGCATGGCTCGGACGCAGCCCTTTTGCGGCTGACGCGCGCATGACGGACGTCTTCTTTGATGACTTCACCGTCTATGACTGCGCCCTCACGCCCGCACAGGTGCTCGCTCTCACGCAGGCTGCCACCGCCAAAAGCGCTGACTGTCCCGCCCTGCACCCCGTACCCGATACCGCCCCCAACGCCGACGCCCTCACCCTCATCGGCGACGGCACAGAGGTCGATATCACAGCCCTCCTCACGAATCCCGACTTTGCCGACGGCAGCAAGGGCTGGGAGGGCACGCCCTTCAGCGCCGCGCCCGGCACCGTGGCCGAGCATTACAGCCAGCTCTTCGACACCTATCAGGTGTTGCACAACATGCCCGCCGGCAGCTATCGCCTCTCGTGGCAGGGCTTCTACCGCAACGGTAACATCGCCAATGCCTACCTCCGCCATACTCTCGGCACCGAGGAGGTGGCAGAGGTGTATGCGGTGGCCCCCTATGATGAGGCCCCCTATAATCCCCCGGTGGGGGATGAAGCCCCCTATAATCCCCCGGTGGGGGATGAAGCCCCCTATGATCCCCCGGTGGGGGATGTTAATAACGGCAGAGAACCAACGCCCCCCGCCGGGGGGCCATGGGGGGACCCCCTCCTCTCCCTCTACGACGCCTCTGCACCCTACACCTATTCGCCCTACACCTACCCCGACAACGTCCAGACGGCCAGCGATGCCTTCGAGGCCGGGCACTATGGGCAGCAGCTCACCTTCACCCTCTCAGAGAGCGCCGATGTCCGCATCGGCCTCCGCCATTTCACGCCTACCGTCTATGACTGGGCCTGCGTTGATCACTTCCGCCTCACCTACATCCGTGACCTCGACGGCATAGGACCCACCCCCGCCCCCTCCCGTGAAGGGAGGGGAGAGGCTGGCGCGGTGTATGACCTCAGTGGTCGGCAGATCACCCCCTCCTCCCCTCGAAAAGGGCGGAAGGAATCTCTTCCGAAAGGCATCTATCTCATCGGAGGCCAGAAGGTGGCCGTAAGATAAAAAAAGACCGATTCCATCGAACCAAACCGCGAAATACCTGAACCCTATGAGAACCTACCTGCGAACCCTCGCGCTGTCACTGGCGTGGTTGCTGATGAACGTGGCAACCGTCGCCCAGACCTGGACCGCCTCTGCCCCTGCGTCCGGCACCTTCTATCTTTATAATGTCGGCAACGACGGCTTCCTGCGTGGCGCGAATGACTGGAGCACGCGCGCCTCCCTCACCCGTCAGGGCGGCATCCCTGTGACGCTGTCAGCGGGCACGGGTGACGGCGTCTATTACCTCTCCACCTCCCCGACCTACAACGGCCTCTTCCTGGGCTACGACGGCTACGTCGATGTCGCCAAGAGCGGGAAGTACACCGCCTGGCGCTTCATCGCCGTGGAGGGTGAGGAGAACACCTTCCTCCTGCAGGCCACGGCCAACAACCAGTATCTCGTGGGCAACGACAGCGACCCCACCAAGACCACGGTGACCGCGACGGAACCCGCCACGGCGCTGGGCTACTGGCGGCTGGCATCGCGCGAGGCGCTGCTGGCGGCCTTCGGCGAGGCCACGCAGGAGTCGCCCGTGGATGCCACCTTCCTCGTCCTCGACCCTTACTTCGGGCGCGTCACCAATGCGGCCGGTCTCTGGAAGGGAACAGCCTTTACCACCCATAATGGCTATGCTTCCGGAGCCTCGCAGAACTACTGCGTGGAGATGTGGAACACGACCTTTGACAGCTATCAGGAGCTGACGGGACTGCCCAACGGTGTCTATCGCATGACCGTGCAAGGCTTCTACCGCATGGGCGGCGGAGCCAACGACGCCGCCGCTGCTGCCGCAGCGCGCACGGCTGGCACCGAGGCGCTGAACGCCAAATACTACCTCAATGCCGTCGAGGCGTCGCTGATGTCCATCTTCGACTCGGAGCTGATGAAAGCCAGCAACTCGGAGTACAACACTTCTGCGGCTGTCAGCGTCGGCGGCGTGAACTACTATGTCCCCAATAACCTGTCACGCGCAGCCCGGGCCATGATGCTCGGCGAGTACGTCAACGCACCCCTGCAGGCAGTGGTCACCGACGGTACGCTGCGCATTGGCGTGCGTAAGAGCGTGGCGAGCAGTCAGGACTGGGCCGCGTGGGACAACATCACGCTGACCTACTGTGGCATCGACCTCAGTGCCCTTGTGGAGAGCTATGAGACGCAGCTCGCCGCTGCCAAGGCGCTGCAACCGCAGCTGATGTACGCGGGAATACGCGAGGCACTCGCGCAGGCCATCGCGGCAGCCGAGACCGACGTGAACACGGGCAGCCAGGCATGGCTCGAGGCCGCCCTCAGCGCCCTCGCCACTGCCATCAGTCAGGCGCAGGCCAGCATCGACCTTTATCAGACGGCCATCCCCGAGGCCATCGTTGTCGCACAGGGACAATCTACGAGCGAGACGGTGAAGAGCGCATTACAGACGAAGTACGAGGAAGGCGCCTACGCCGATGTGGCCGCTGTCTATGCCATCTATCAGAGCCTTGAGGCGGCTGCCCTCGGGACGGCTCCCGGCACTGACTACACCTCCCTGATCATCAACGCGGGCTTCGAGCTGGGCAACACCGTGGGGTGGAGCTTCGAGCACGCGGGTTCCGACATGGGGGCCTTCTCCACCACCAACGACACCTACCTCTACTCCGGCACCGAAGGGGCTTACCTCTTCAACACCTGGACGAAGGGCATCAGCACCCTCGACCTCTACCAGACCGTCAGCGGTCTGCCTGCCGGCTACTACACCCTCTCGGCCGTCGTGGCCAGCTTCGGCGACGGTGCCCCCATCACGATGACGGCCAACGGCAGCCGCGCCAGTGTCTATCCCACCAATGCCGCCGATGTCGATGGCGAGAAGAAGGTGGGCTACCTGCTGACCGTCGAGGAGGCCTTCGTGGGCAGCGGCGTCCTCCACTTCAAGGTCCAGAACACCGGCAAGGGGCAGACGCTCTTGAAGGCCGATGCCTTCAAGCTGACCTTTGTGCGGGCCTACGAGCCGCTTGACAACTACCGTGGCCTCGAGCTGGAGGTCTCGCTGGAGAACGACGAAGTGGCTCTCTATCTGGCGAATACCACCTACACGACCGACGATGTCACCGTCATGGGTGACTACGAGACGGATCCGCTCTTGCGCTATGACCGCCCTGCCGTCGTTGCCATCCCCGTCCCGGCACAGGAGACGGAGGCCACGCTCTCCGTCAGCACCACCGATGACTTCGCGGCCTCCACGCAGTTGACCGTGGCTCCGGGCACTGTGCTCTACGACCTCCCGAACCTCCTTCCCCAGCAGACCTATTATTATAAGGTGGTGGCCGACGAGGCTGTCATCGCCGACGGCACCATCCACACGGGTGGCCGCCTGCGCATGATCAAAGCCGATGGAATCGCCAATTTTCGCGATCTTGGTGGTTGGGAGACTGCCGACGGCAATCGCCTCCGCTACGGCAAGATCTACCGTGGCTCGGAGCTCCGTGCCGGGAAGTTCTATACCGCGTCGGACCGCGACCTCGCCATGCTGAAGGCAGACCTCGGCATCGGTGCCGAAGTGGATTTGCGCGAGGATATTGACTTCTTGAACGGCACGATGGGTGCCTCCGCCATCGACGACGCTACCTATTACTATGCCAACCTCAACCGTTGGGGCGAGGATGCCCTCAACCTCGACGCGGCCAAGTTCAAGAGCGCCTTCGACCTCGTGCTGGCTGCCCTCCGCGCCGACAAGGCCGCCTACTTCCACTGCATCTACGGCGCCGACCGCACCGGCTGCTTCGCCTTCCTGCTCGAAGGGCTGCTCGGCCTGCCCGTGGATCAGCTCTACAAGGACTACGAACTGACGTCGTTCTCCAGCGCGGGTCTCCGCACGAAAGACGGCATCGACCATAAGATACAGTACATCAGCGCGCTGCAGGGCACCACGCTACAGGAGAAGTTCTTCAACTACTGGCGCGGTGCCGTGGGTGTCCCTGCTGAGGAACTCCTCGACTTCATCCGCATCATGGTCGATGGTGAGAGTGCCATCACGTCGGCGGAGCTCGCCGACCTGCCCGCAGCGGCCGTGGCCGACGGCGACTACTACCTCTACCTGCCCGTGCAGCAGTGCTTCCTCGGCCGTGGCGCTGAGTATGGCACTCGCGGCGTTGCCGACAGCTACGGCGTGCCCGCCACCGTGAGGACCAGCGGCGCCGGTGTCGCCACCGTCTGTTTCCTCGACAACCGCCTCTACCTCGGCAGCGACGGCTATGCCGACAAGGCACCGTACTACAACACCACATCGTGGTTCATCGAACCCGTCGCCGAGGGCTACGTCCTGCGTTCCCACAATGGTGCCTATCTGAAGATGTACGACGATGCGCGCGTTCGCGTGGATGCCGCCGATGTCTCGGAGGCTACGCCGGTCACCTTCCTGACGCTGGAACAGCAGAAGGCGCTCCTCGGGGAATCACGCCAGGCGAACCTCGCCCTCGCCGACGGCTACCACGACACCGATGAGGTCATCGCCATCAAGAGCGCTACGGCAGGCAGCACCACCGACTGGGTGCTGACCGCCACGACGGGCTCCACCTACAACACCGGCACCTACGGCGGCGAGCTCTACCAGACGGCGGGCACGGTCAGCCAGACCGTCAGCGTCCCCCATGCCGGCCTCTACCGACTCACGCTCAACGCCCTCTACCGTCAGGGCTCCAACGCCGACTGCAGCGCCCTCGGTGCCCAGGGCTATGAGCTCTCCAATGCCTATGTAAGCCTGCGCTCAGCCTCGGATGCAGAGGCCGATGCCTACACGGCGCAAATCCCCTCGTGGTACTCCGATGCTGCCGCTGCCGACAACCCCAACACCACAGACCAGGCCAAGGCGCTCATGGATGCAGGCAAGTATGCCGTCGAACTCTATGCCTACATCGACGAGAGCTGTCAGGCGACTATCACTATCCACGTCCCGAACTACATCGCCTACGGCTGGTGCCTCTTCAATAACTTCCGTCTCACGGCCCTTTCCGACACCGACGATGCCATCGGCAGCATCCGTGAGGACACCGCCCTCGGTCAGGATGCAGCCTACGACCTCGCCGGGCGGAAGCTCGCAGACCGCCCCTCGTCCGTCAGCAACTTGCCTCATGGCGTTTACATCCTGAATGGCCGCAAGGTCCTCGTAGGCAACAGATCGTTCAGCCGATGACTTAAAACAGAAAAGGATACATTCTTATGGCTTTTATCACGCGTGAGAAAAACCTTTCTCACGCGTGATAAAAAGTTTTCTCATTGGTGAGAAAAACTGCTTCATGTAGTTTAACGCGTCCCCGCTGCGCCGTGAAGGCTTTGCTTGCTGCGGTAGTGCGGCGCGGTGAGGTGTGGTGTGCGGCACGGTGAGGTGAGGTGTGCGGCGCGAAAAAGTAGATCCTTTCCCGTGTATTTCCCCTTTTTTAGGCAATATCCTACACCTTTTCAGGCATCCTACACCATATTCTACACTCTTGTAACCGACTGTTTATAAGTGGATAAGATAGTATGGGTGTAGGTATGTATATTATTTCCCCCAAAAAAACTTTCTCTCGCGCGCGTGAAAGGAGTCATGCGGACACGACTCTCCTGAACGGCCGCCCTGTCCCTGCCGTTCCCTCTCTCAAAAGGGGTAAATGTGGACTCTTTTCGAAGTTTTTCTGTTTTGGAGAACGGAGTTACAAATATTATTTGTACTTTTGCGCATACATTGTGGCTTAGTTAGAAATATATGGCAAGTAATCAGAATTCTTCGACCGTCACCGGCGACATGAAGAGCCGGATCGATAAGATATGGGATACGCTGTGGGCAGGAGGCATCACGGTGCCTGTGACCATCCTGGAACAGCTGACGTATCTGTTCTTCATCAAGCTGCTGGACGACAAACAGCGCCATGAAGAGAGCAACGCCACGGAGTTCGGCTATGAGCTGGAGAATCCGCTGTACAAGAAGGGTGAGAAGTGGCTGAACCCGGAGACGAAGCAGGAGGTGGCCTACGAAGACCTGCGCTGGTCGGTGTTCAAGGGCTTCTCCGCCCAGAACATGCTCCACCACGTGCGCAACAATGTGTTCGTGTTCATCAAGAACATCGGCAAGGAGAGCGGTTCCGCTTACAGCCGCTACATGCAGGACGCCGTCTTCAGCATTCCCAAGGCCGATGTGCTCCAATCGGTGGTCGATGACATAGACCTCCTGGATATGGAGGATGCCGACACCATGGGCGATGTCTATGAATATATGCTGGCGCGCATGTCGGAGAAGGGGCAGAACGGCCAGTTCCGCACGCCCCGCCACATCATCCGCATGATGATCACGATGGCAGAGCCCAAGATAGACGACATCGTATGTGACCCCGCCATGGGCAGCGCAGGATTCATCATGGAGGCAGCGCGCCAGGTCTATGACCAGAACCACGCCACCATCCAGACCAACGAGGATGTGCGCCGCCGCTATTACTCCACGATGTTCAACGGCTTCGACACCGACCAGACGATGCTGCGCATCGGTGCCATGAACATGCTCCTGCATGGCATCCCCTCGCCGAATATCCGCTATCAGGACTCGCTGTCTGAGGACAACACCGACCAGAGCCGCTACACGCTTTGTGTGGCCAACCCGCCGTTCTCGGGCAAGGTGCTGAAGAGCACCATCAGCAAGAGCCTGCTGGCCACCTGCAACACGAATGCCACGGAGCTGCTGTTCCTCGCCCTCTTTGTCCGCTCCCTGAAGGTGGGAGGACGGTGTTTCTCCATTGTTCCCGACGGCGTGCTCTTCGGCAACGACAATGCCCACATGGCCATCCGCCGCGAACTCATCGACCACCAGTGTCTGCGCGCCGTCATCTCCATGCCCGCAGGGGTCTTCCAGCCCTACAGCGGGGTCTCCACGGCCATTCTGATTTTCACCCGGACGGATGCAGGCGGCACTGGCGATGTCTGGTTCTATGAGATGCACGCCGACGGCTTCACGCTGAACGCCAAGCGCACACCCACTGCCGACGATGACATCCCCGACCTGCTCCACCGCTGGCAGCACCTCGAGGCCGAGCGCACCCGCACCCGCCGTGACCAGAGTTTCTTTGTGCCCGCAGAAGAGATTCGCCAGAACGACTACGACCTCACCTTTAATAAATATAAAGAGGTGGTGCGCGAGAAGGTTGTATATGACGCCCCCCAGGATGTCTTCGCCCGCATCGAGGCCCTGGAGGCGCAGTTCGCAGCCCGCCAGCAGGAGTTCAAGGAGAGGTACTTGACTCGATAGAAGCGATAGAAGCAATAGAAGCAATAGCGACTATAGAATCTATAGAAACTATAGAAACGATAGAAACGATAGAAAACTAAAAAGAACTGAAACCTAAAAGAATAAAAGACAATGGCAAAAGATAGCACGAAACCATTCAAGAGCATCTTCAGGCAGGTGCCGAAGTGGCAGGACCTATGGTTCTCGAAAGGTTGAAAATGGAGAAGAAGGAGGAAGAGTAATGGATAGAACGGAGTGGGAAAATAAGAAATATCTGTAAACTATGGCAGAGATTAGAATATTCATCAGCAGTGTACAGGCAGAGTTTGCCAGCGAGCGTAAACAGCTGTGCAACTATATCCGGCAGGACGCCTTATTGGGGCGGTTCTTCATTCCTTTTATCTTTGAGGAACTTCCTGCCATCAACACCTCGGCGCAAGAGGCCTATCTCACAGAGGCTGGCCAGTGCGACATCTACGTCGGGCTGTTTGGCGAGCGATATGGTTATGAAGACGGAGCGGGTGTCTCGCCTACAGAGCGCGAATATGACGTGGCCACCCAGCAGCACAAACACCGACTTATTTATCTGAAGAACGTACCCTCCCGTCATCCCAAGGAAGAGCGCTTCATTCATAAAGTGGAACAGGATGTGGTGCGCAAATCCTTTGATGCATACGACGACCTGCGCACAGCGGTCTATACTTCGCTGGTACGCTATCTGGAAGAAAAAGAATATCTCCGACTGCTGTCGTTCGATGCAACATTCCATCGTGCGGCCACGCTCGACGACATTGACCCCTCGAAAGTGGAGTTGTTTGTCAATCTGGCCCGAGACCGCCGTAACTTCCCCATTCCTTTCAGCGCAGGCATTCCCAAGATTCTGACACACCTGAACCTGATGGCCGAAGACGGAAGACTGACGAACTCAGCCTTGTTGCTCTTTGCCAAAGACCCGCAGAAGTTCTTCATAACGTCGGAGGTGAAGTGCGCTCAGTTCTATGGCACGAAGGTGGAAAAGCCCATACCCTTCTATCAGGTGTTCCACGGTAGCATCTTTGAACTGGTTGACCAGGCTGTGGGGTTCGTGATGGGGCATATCAATGCAAAAGTGGGCGACCGCTCTAAATCAGCGTCGGTCGATGTTGACTACGAGTTTCCAGTAAAGGCTGTGACAGAGGCTATTGTGAACGCTGTCACACATCGCGACTATACCAGCAATGCCAGTGTGCAGGTGATGTTGTTCCGGGATCGCTTAGAAATCCTGAATCCAGGAACGCTGCCATACGGTATGACTGTTCCTCTGCTGTCACAACTCCATTCGTCAATACCCACCAATCCTGTGTTAGCTCATCCTGTCTATTTGGCGGGCTATATTGAACGTATGGGAACTGGAACCACGGACATTATAGAGCAATGTGAAGCAAAGGGACTGCCGACCCCAACTTTCAGGCAGAACAGTTTCTTCCAAGTAACGCTCTATCGTAAACTACAAGACAATGGATTGGAGCAAAGGAATCAGGAAGAAGTTAAGCTTACTGAGGAAACAACGGCGATAGAGCTAAATGCCAAGCAAAGACTGGTAATTGTCTATTGTAGATTGCCTAGAACGAGCCGACAGATATTGAAACATATCGGTGTAAGTTATCATTCTACTAACATAAAGAAATATATTAACGATTTGATAGATGCCAAATTGTTAAAAGTGGTGAATGGAAGTAGCAAGAACAACAGAGATGTAATGTATGTAAAGTGTTAATTAAAAGCAGCTTGTAATATCTAAATTGTCAGAGATAGTGTCAGAGATAGTGTCAGAGACAGTGTCAGAGATCTAACGTTGAAGAATATGGATAGAACGAAGTGGGAATATAAGAAGCTGGGAGAGGTTTGCGAGAAGTTGACCGATGGCAGTCACAATCCTCCAAAGGGGATTGAGTACAGCGATTACCATATGATAAGTTCTCAGAACATCTTCAATGACAGAATAGAGCTTACCGATTTCAGGTGTCTGTCAAAGGAAGACTTTGAGGCGGAAGACAAGAGGACTGCTCTGAAGAAAGGGGATTTGCTACTAACCATTGTTGGAGCTATAGGAAGGTGTTATGTGCTGGACGGCACCGAAGGCCATATCACACTCCAGAGAAGCGTCGCTGCAATTACCCCCAAAGAGAACATCCTTTCTCGTTTCCTTATGTATTACTTCATTGGGAACAATTCCAAGTTGAATGAAGAAGCTCATGGAGTCGCTCAGAAGGGTATCTATTTGAAGCAATTAGGCAATCTGATTGTCCCGATTCCGCCCATGTCCGACCAGCAACACATCGTTGCCGAGTTAGATTGCTTGAACGAAATGATTGCTCTGAAGCAAGAGCAGTTGAAGGAGTTCGACAAGCTGGCGCAGGCTATCTTCTATGAGATGTTTGGAGATGATTATGATTTTGAGAAGGTTAAGTTGGGTGATGTAGTTGAAGTGGCGTCAGGATTGGTAGACCCCAAGAGCGAACCATATTGCTTTCAGTTACATGTAAGCCCGGCAAACATTGTCAGTGGCACAAATGAAATCGTTAATTGTGTACAAGCAAAAGATGAGGGGCTAATAAGTGATAAATACCCATTTAAGTCTGGAATGGTGTTGTATTCAAAAATACGTCCTAACTTAAATAAAGTTGCCATGGCAAACTTCGACGGAATTTGTAGTGCAGATATGTATCCTCTTAATGTGTTGCCCAAGGCAAATAACATATATATTATGAAACTATTGTCGTCGAAGCATTTCTTAGAATATGCAATAAAGAA
This sequence comes from Bacteroidaceae bacterium, assembly GCA_017470425.1. Taxonomy (GTDB): domain Bacteria; phylum Bacteroidota; class Bacteroidia; order Bacteroidales; family Bacteroidaceae; genus Physcousia. The sequence goes on from JAFUYT010000017.1 coordinate 46,705, forward strand.
TTCTGGACGTGCTCGTATGCCCAAGCTTAATAGAGAAACATTGTTCGCCTATGTTTTTAAACTCCCCCCTCTCCCCCTCCAGCAGCAATTTGCCGAGAAGATTTCTGCCATTGAGGCACAGAAGGAGCTGGTGAGGCAGAGCATTGCAGAGACACAGACGCTGCTGGATTATACGATGGATAAGTATTTCGGATAAAGTAATAAGATAAGGACTATGCATAAGAACTTCGACTACCTCAAGGAACTGCCGCTGTTCACGACGCTGTACCAGCGTTGTGATGAGGCAGAGGTGTTCTGCAAGGCCGATCCGGACAAGGCGGCGATGGCGTGCAGGAGGGCACTGGAGTGGACCATCGAGCTGATATACAGGGTTCAGCACTGGGAGGTGTCGCCCAGGGCGAACCTCTTCGAGAAGGTGCAAGATGCCCGCTTCGCGGAGTTCATCCATTCACGCGACCTGATGCGGAAGCTCCACTTCGTGCGCAGTGTGGGCAATCGTGCTGCCCACCAGGGAGGGGTGTCGAGGCGCGACTGTGAGTATGCCGTGCTGGACATCTACTATTTCGTGGGCGATGTGCTGAAGCTGCTGGGCTACATAGACCGCTACCCGTCCTTTGATCCTACGCTGCTGCCGGAAAGGGGCACACGGGTGATGACCGTCACGACCAATGAGGCCGCTGCCACCCGCCAACAGACAGAAGCCGCAGAGGAGGCGAAGCCCATCCAGACACCGACGGCCGAGGTGCTGGTGGCACATAACCCAGAGAACCTGAGCGAGGCAGAGACCCGCAAGATCTATATCGACGAGATGCTGCGCGAGGCGGGTTGGGAGATCTCCGAGGCCGCAGGCGTCATCGTGAGCGGCAAGGCGTGCATAGAAATAGAGGTGCAGGGGATGCCCGATACCCCATCGGGCAGGGGATATGCCGACTATGTGCTGTTCGACACCGACGGGATGCCGCTGGCCGTTGTGGAAGCCAAGAGGACGACCGTTGACCCTGTGGCGGGAAAGACCCAGGCAGAGCTCTATGCCCAGTGCTTAGAGGCCCGGTTCGGCGTGAAGCCTGTGGTCTATTATACCAATGGCTATGAAACCCATGTCATCGACGGCCTGGGCTATCCGGCCAGAACCATCTACGGTTTCCACACCCGCCAGGACCTGCAGAAACTCATCCAGAAGCGAGGTCGGCAGGATATTGTCGATATGCTGGCTAAGGAGGAAATCGTGGATAGGCCGTATCAGACCCGAGCCGTGAAGAGCATCTGCGAGCACTTCAACACGAAGCATCGCAGGGGCTTGCTCGTGATGGCAACAGGGACGGGCAAGACGCGTGTGGCCATCGCCCTGATAGAGGTGCTGCTGAGGAACAACTGGGTCAGGAACGTGCTGTTCCTGGCCGACCGCACCGACCTGGTGGATCAGGCCTTCGGTAAGTTCAACACCTACCTGCCCGACGAGACGAAGTGCAATCTCTGTGACCCGCGACAGACAAGGAATCTGGATGCCCGCCTGCTGTTCTCGACCTATCAGACGATGATCAACTTCATCGACGCAGAGGAGAAGACCTTCAGCGTGGGACGCTTCGACCTGATTATCATCGATGAGGCCCACCGCTCCGTCTTCGGCAAGTTTCGTGCCATCTTCGATTACTTCGACTCGCTGCTGGTGGGGCTGACGGCTACACCCCGAGAAGAGATTGACCGCAGCACCTACCGTCTGCTGGAACTGGAGGACGGCGAGCCCAATGATTTCTATGAATATGGGGAAGCCGTCAGAGACGGACACCTGGTGAACTTCGAGGCCTACCGCTATGACTCGGACATCCTGCGCAATGGCATCCGATACCGCGAACGCTCTGAGGACGAGCAGCGGCAGCTGGACACCATCTTCGAGAGTGAAGGCGAAGGGGAACGCGACATCGAGAGCAACGAGATATTCCGATATGTCTATAACACCGACACGATAGACAAGGTGCTGCAGGAACTGATGGAGAAGGGCCTGCGCGTGGACAGCGGCGAAAACATCGGCAAGACCATCATCTTTGCCTACAACCACAGGCACGCCGTGAAGATTGCAGAACGGTTCGCTGTGCTCTATCCGCAACTGGGACCCGACTACTGCGAGGTGATTGACTATCAGGCCACACAGCGGAAACACCTTCTGGGCGAGTTCGAGAAGGTGGACCACGAGCCGCGTGTGGCTGTGAGCGTGGATATGCTGGACACCGGCATTGATGTGCCGGAGGTGTTGAACCTGGTGTTCTTCAAGCCCGTACACTCCAAGATCAAGTTCGAGCAGATGAAGGGGCGTGGAACGCGCCTGTGCAAGAACCTGCTGGGAGCAGGCAGGGATAAGGAGAAATTCCTGATCTTTGACTTCTGCAATAACTTCGACTACTTCGATGAGCATCCGCAGGGAGCTACGGCGACCCGGACAAGGTCGCTGACGGAGCGCATCTTCTGTCAGAAATCGGAATTGGCCTTCCTCTTGCAGAGAGTGGCCCGCACAGATTTCGAGCGGCAACTGCACGGCGAGTTGAAGAATGAGTTGTGGAAACAGGTAGGAGGCCTGGGCTTTGAGCGCATCTTGGTCCGTAAGCATGGCGAAGAAATCGACCCGTTCCGCGCGGAGCAGTATTGGGAGCATCTGAGGGAGGCTGATGTGGCTGTGTTGCAGACGACGATTGCACCCTTGTTGGTGGCTTCTGGCGACGAAATGGCGATGATGCTGGATGCGCTGATGTATGCTTGCGAGATTGCACGTCTGCAGAGAATCTCATCTCCGACAGCTGTGACGGAAAAGATCAAGCAGCTATGTCAGATTCTGAGAACCAAGAAGGGCAACATACCTCAGGTAAGGGAGCAGATGGCTACGATTGAAGAGGTGATTCCGGAACACTTCTGGACAGGAGCTACGCTGGAAGACCTGGAACGAGTGCGCAAGGTGCTGAGAGAGCTGGCGCGCTTTGCCATTGACGTACAGGACAACGCCACCTTCGACGTGGACATTGAAGATATGATAGACAATCCGCGGATAGATACGCCACAGGCCACCAACATCACTTACAAGCAGCGCGTGTTTGACTATCTGGCAGAACATCGCGACGACGAGGTGTTCCGGAAGATATTCAATATGAAACAGCTGACCATACAGGATGTGCATGAGTTGGAACGCATCCTATGGGAAGAGCTGGGCACTAAGGAGCAGTATGAGGACTATTGCCAGCGGGAACGCAAGATCTACGGGGGAAATGTGGCGGCACTGATACGTTCTCTGTGCGGCATTGACCGCACGAAAGCACATCAACTGTTCTATGAGTTCCTGCGCTCTGAGAACCTGTCATCGCTGCAGGAAGAATATCTCAACAGCATCATCAACTATGTCTGCATGAATGGTGACATGGAACGCAGGACATTAGGACAGGATCCCTATCGGAGCTTCAACTGGCAACTGGCTTTCGGAGACAACAGGGCCAAGGTGGGCAATTATGTCGATCATCTGCACTTCCTTATAAAAGGCGTGGAATCCTATTCGCAGGCAGAAGAAGCCTCTCCTGATTACCTCATGGCTGCGGAAAATCTGTAATATTCATCAATCCAGACGTCAATCTTCAAAAAATGATATGTAAAACTAATTCTGTGTACCTACTTATCAGAAAAAAATATATATCTTTGCAGCCGAAATAAGTAACAAACAGATATTCCGAATGATGAACACGACGAAACTATGGATGGCTGTGCTGGGTGTGTGCTGCGCCCTCACAGCTTCTGCACAGCGTAAGCAATGCATGGATGCCGACTGGCGTTTCTGTCTGGGCGATGGCAGCGCCGCCATCGCCGACCCCTCCGTGGCTGACAGCTGGCGCTCGCTCGACCTGCCCCACGACTGGAGCGTGGAGACCGAAGCGGCAGCACAGGCCGGCGGCCGCGTCATCGGGCCGTTCTCCACGAACAGCATCGGCAAATACCAGACGGGCCACACCGTGGGCGGCGAAGGATGGTACATGAGGAAATTGAAAATTGAAAATGGACGGTTGAAAATGGACAATGGACAATTCTCCATTTACTTCGAGGGTGCCTACAACCAGTCGTGGCTCTATGTCAACGGCACGCTCTGCCACGAGAACGTCTATGGCTACACCAGCTTCCGCGCTGATGTGACGGAACTGCTGCACGAGGGCGAGAACACGATCCTCGTGCGCGTCCTCAACGAGGGCAACAACACCCGCTGGTACGCTGGCAGCGGCATCTACCGCCATGTCTGGCTCATCACCACGCCGAGCTTGCACGCCGACGATTGGGAGACGGTTGTTAAAGTGGACAATGGACTGGCGGATGGGGAAATCTCTGTCGAGACGCGCGTCTATAACGAGGGCAGCGAGGCGGCTGATGCCATTGTGAGCGTCGATATTATCGACGCACAGGGGACGACGGTGGCGACGCAACAGACGACGGTCGCCGTGCCAGCCAAAAACTCTCCGCTCGGCTCTGCCGCTTCGCGCAGTGAAGAACTTTCAACTTTCAACTTTCAACTCCCCTCCCTCCACCCCTGGAGTCCCGATACACCTTATTTATATACGGCGCGCATTAGCGTGAAGGATGCCGACGGGCAGACCCTCGACACCTTCACCAAGCGCTTCGGCGTGCGCACCCTCTCCTTCTCGGCTACCGAGGGTTTCCTCTTGAACGGCGTACCTACGCTGCTGCGCGGCGGCTGTGTCCACCACGACAACGGCCTCCTCGGCGCTGCCGCCTTCGACAAGGCGGAGCGCCGCAAGCTGGAGCTGCTGAAGGCACAAGGCTTCAACGCCGTGCGCTGCAGCCACAACCTGCCCTCGGAGAACTTCCTCGACGTCTGCGACGAGCTTGGCCTGATGGTCATCGACGAGTGCTTCGACCAGTGGCTGCGCAAGAAGAACAACGACGACTACCACCGCTACTTCGCCGACCACAGCACCGAGGACATTGCCACGATGGTGCGGCGCGACCGCAACCACCCCAGCATCATTATGTGGAGCATTGGCAACGAGATCCCCGGCCGCATAGAGCCCGCCGGCATGGAGGTTGCCGCCCGTCTGCGGGCCACCGTCCGGGAACTCGACACGACGCGCCCCATCACGGCCGCTATCTGCGGCTGGGACGAGGGCGCCGCCTGGAACTCCGCCGCACAGAACTGGGATGAGCAGGACGCGAAAGCCTTCCAGAGCCTCGACGTCGGCGGCTACAACTATCTCTATGACAAGTATGAGCACGACCACCAGACCCACCCCGACCGCGTGATGTGCGGCCTGGAGAGCTACCCCAAGCAGGCCTCCGAGAACTGGACGCTTGTGGAGCAGAAGCCCTACGTCATCGGCGACTTCGTGTGGACGGCGATGGACTACCTCGGCGAGGCTGGCATCGGTGCCGCCTACGCCGACCATGCCCCCACGATGTTCCAGGACTGGCCCTGGTTCAATGGCTACTGCGGCGACCTCGACCTCATCGGGCAGAAGAAACCGCAGAGCTACTACCGCGACGTCGTCTGGCGGCAGGCACCCATCACGATGGCTGTGCAGCCCACCGCCTCGCAGAACAATGCCTGGGGCTGGCAGCTCGAGGAGCAGCACTGGACGTGGCCCGGTCGCGAGGGGCAGAACGTTTCTGTCAACGTCTATAGCCGTGCGCCGCGGGTGCGCCTCTACCTGAACGACACGCCCCTTGGCGACAAGGCGCCCGGCACCACCTTCTGGGCGGGCTTCACCGTTCCCTATCAGCCCGGCACGCTGCGCGCCGTCAACCTCGATGCCGACGGCACTGAGCGGGTAGGGGAGGAGTTCGTGCTCCGCACCACAGGCCCTGCCGTCGGCGTGCGCTGCGTCTATGAGGATCCCGCCCTCTCGGCTGCGCTGAACGACCTGGCCTACGTCACGCTGGAGCTCGTCGATGCCGAGGGCAACGTCGTCACCAGCGACTGCACCACGCAAATCAGCATCCGCAACATAGGCGCTGGCGAGCTCATCGCCTGCGGCACCGCCTCGCCCAACGACATGAAGAGCTTCCGCTCCACCACGCCCACCGTCTTCCGCGGCCGCGCCCTCGCCATCCTCCGCTCCAACGGCGTGGCTGGTGAGGTGAAGCTGCAGGCCGACATCGTGGAGCAGGAGCAGCCTTTCACCTCCCACTTCTTCCGCAACGCCGACTTCGGCGCCGAGAGCCTCGACGGCTGGACCGTCAGCTCGACGCAGTACATCAAGTACAACGCCACGTCGTGGCACGGCACGGAGCTGGACGGCTTCCTGGAGAGCTACACGGGATGGGGCTCGGCCACGACGTTGGCCGGACAGAGCATCTCGCAGAGCACACGGGTGCTGCCCGCCGGACAATACACCTTCGCCTTTGACTACAACGCCACTTTCCGGCAGGGCAGTCAGCGCTACCAGACGGAGGGCACCCTCGCGGGTGTCACCGTCTCGGCAGGCGGCGAGCAGATAGCTCTTGAACATATCAGCGGCGACCACGCGCAGCACGCAACAATCACCTTCACCCTCGCCGAGCCCGCGGCCGTCAGCTTCCTCGTGGCCTTTGCCGCCGACACCAATGCCGACTGGTTCGCACTGGACAACCTGACGGTGGAGTATGCCGGCGACTATGATTTCGACACCCGTTACATCGACAAGACGGCTTCCGTGCCGGCCTTCGACGGCGCGGCATGGCCCAGGATGGAGGGCAATGCCAGCGGCGGTTATACCGAGGCGAAGCTGGGTTCCGCGCTCTACAACAGCACGGGTCTCGCCTACTGGTCGCCCACGCCCCCGACGAACAGCGACTTCTTTCGCCAGGACATCACCGGCCTGCCCGAAGGGCGCTACGGCATTGCCGCCTTCTGCGCCGCCAACCGCTGGAGCAGCAGTGACAACGACCGCAGCCATCAGGCTGGGGCCTTTTTTTTCGCCCGCGGCGGCAGTGGCACCATAGCTGAGACGGAAGTCTCTGCAGCCACCTATGCCCTCCACTCTCTCGTCATCGACCTGAAAGCTGGCGAGACCCTGACCCTCGGTATGCGTGCCGGTGCTGCCAATGGCAACAACTGGTGCTACCTCGCCGACATCACCCTTGTGCAGCTGTCAGCTCCCAACCCCGACGCCGATGGTATCCATGATATTGGACAATGGACCGCTCGGCCGAAGGACGCTTCAACGCTTCGAAGAATGGACAATGAGGCTGGTGCGTGGTATGACCTGAGCGGGCGTGCCATCGCCGCCCCACGTCCTTACGGTGGCCCTTATATCAAGGCAGGCGGCAGCCAAGCCAGTAAGTTCATCGTCAAATGAGCAGACAACCCTGTCGGTGCCTGCGGTGAAGCACTGGGACGAGAGAGACGCATTTGTTTCATTCCAGCGTCGCAAATCGGTCAAGATCCTCATCTTGGCCGATTTGTGTTTCGGGATGACCGATTCGTTTACGCCGCGTGTGTAGGAGAAGAGTTACCTTTGCCGCAAATTCGCAAAACTAACTCAACTCACACATCAATGAAACAAAAACTACTTTTCCTCTTGTTTGCTGTGCTCGGATGTTGCATGGCACAGGCTACTCCTATTCCTTCTGCCTACTATTCGGCAGTTGGAGCGGGCAGTTTCTATCTCTACGACATCACTGCTGAGACATTCCTCTCGCATAGCAACAACTTTCCTGCAACGGCCTCAACGCCTGACGCAAGCTGTCTGATGGTGGTAAGCAGTAATGGCGATGGCACCTATGCCATCAAATACGATAATGCCAACTACCTGAAGATGGGCACTTACAACAATATCTATATCTGGGCCGATGGTGGTGACAGTGATACGAAGTGGATCTTTACCACTGTGGCTGATGCTGTCAATACATACATCGTGTCAACCAGCGAATATGCAGATCACTTTAGTACAAAGACATGGTATCTGATCAGCGGGAATGCAACGGACGTGGAAGCCAATGCACATCAATATGCGTTGATCACCGCAGCGAATTATGCTGAGTATGTTGCCCGTCAGGCCGCGGAAGCTGCGTTCTCCAAGGCCGTTAGCCAGGCGAACACTATCAAGGAGCAGACCTCAGCCTACACAGACCCCGGAACAGCGGTGGAAACTTTAGAAGGAGCTGTCTCTGCGGCGCAGACGGCTGTGGCCAGTGCTGCGGATGCAGCTGCTGTGAACACGCAGGCAGCTGCTGTGTTGGCTGCTGTCAAGACATTCATCGGTGCTGTGAACATCAACAGCGGCCAGCATCTTGACCTGACCTGTCTCATCGCGAATGCCTCGTTTGATGAGGGACGTGATGGATGGACTTCCAATCCGGCAATCAACAACGTGAGCCACGGTGTGGCGGAGTTCTTCGGGAAATATGCCTTCGACATCAATCAGGTGCTTACCGATATGCCACGTGGCAACTATGAGCTGACGGTGGAGGCTTTCCAGTGGGTGTCAATGGGTACAAATGACGAAGATTATGCTTATTACAAGTCCGGTAACTATCCCGTAACGGCCAATATCTACATCAACGGCGGTGCCACTACCATTAAGAACGTAATGGAGGCCTCGTCGCCAACCGCATACGGAACGGTGGGGGTGGACGATTTCAAGGATGAGGATGGTGGACACCATCCGAAGAACATGGCCACTAGCGCGCGCTACTTCGCCGATGAAATCTATAAAAATACGGTGCAAGCACAGGTGGAGGGTGACCTGACATTCGGCTTCCGTGGTCCGGCTGCCAGCCATAACAATTGGACTATCTTCGATGACTTCCGACTGTATTACTATGGTACAAGTGCCGTAGATATTACCCTCGATGAGGGTAGCGCTACTTTCTCAGTCCTTTCGGACTACGATGCTGCTAACGTCACTTTAGAGCGCACGTTTAATGAAGGATGGAATGGTATAGTGCTCCCCTTCACGACCACAGTGGATAACCTTAAGACGAAGTTAGGAGCCACGGAGGTGAAGACATTCAGTAGCATCGCATACGATGCAGAGTCGGGCACGGTGACACTGAACTTCGCCGATGCCAGCGATGACCTGCTGGCAGGCGTTCCCTGCATAGTGAAGATTGCAGCTGGCAGTACTACCTGCAGTGCCACCTTTGAGGCTGTTCCTCTCAAGACAGACATCACAGAACAGGTGGTGACAGCAGCGGAGAACGCCCGCATCAGCTATGCCTTCACTGGAACCTACAACAAGGTAACCAAGAGCGACATGAACCTCTACTTCCTGTCAGGCGACAAGCTCAATCATGTCAGTACGGAACAAAGCATCACCATGAAGCCCTATCGCGCGTGGTTCAAGAACCGCTCAACGGAAGAGGTGGAGGTGAAAGTGGCTTTGAACTTGGATGACATGGCTACAGGTGTCCAGTCTGTCTGTGCGGAGCCTGTCGTTGCGGGTGATGTTTATGACCTAAGTGGTCGCAGCTACGGTGCAACCACATCTTCCTCCAAGCTTCCCAAGGGCATATATATTCGTGGAGGAAAGAAAATCGTGGTGAAGTAATCAGAAGTAGTAATCAACAGGCTAAAGTATTATCACATGAAAAAGATTTATAAATCCCCTCAGACTTATTGCTATGTGGTTATGGTGCAATCCTTGTTGGCCGCAAGTCAGCCTGGAGCTGCGCGAGGCACGAATCTCGATGGCGTAGAGACGCAAGAATGGAATGGCAGCGATGCTGCCACCAAGGGCTCTGGCTGGGACAATGTCTGGGACTGAGAATATATTGTAGAATCGTTTTGACGAGTTTGTTAGTTAGTGAAAGGTCGCCTTCACAAGCGTGTGGAGGCGGCCTTATTCAAAAAAACGTCTTCGAAGCTCGTTCGAAAGAAGAAAATAACTATCTTTGCACACACACAATCAAATATATGAAGAAACTGATGTTAAGGAAAACTTCTCTTGTATGCCTGGGGCTGTTCCTGGGTATGGGGCACGCAATGGCTCAACAGGTGGCCATCGGTTTCCGTTCTACCGACGGCAACTACTGGAAGATGCAGACTGAGACGCTTGTAGAGACCACGGAAGCAGCGGATGTCACGATTCGTAGTGACCAGCCGGCACAGACCTTCAAAGGGTGGGGCACCTGCTTCAATGAACTCGACTACGAGGCATGGAACCTGCTCTCGGAGGCCGACCGCACGCTGTTCATTAAGCGTGCCTTCAACCCGGACGGTGACCTGCGCCTGACCGTGGGGCGCATCCCCGTGGGTGCCTCGGACTATGCCTGCGACTGGTATTCCTGCGATGAGACACCCGGTAACACCGAGGACTTCGCGATGGAGCACTTCACCATCGAGCGCGACCTACAGCGCATCATCCCCAGCATCCGCCTGGCACAGGCCGAGCAGCCCGCGATGACGTTCTGGGCATCGCCCTGGAGCCCGCCGCAGTGGATGAAGAAGAACAAGCACTATGCGCAGGCCATCACCAGCACCAATGGCAACACCGAGGCCTTTCCGCCCTTGCAGCGCGACCAGTTCGTGGAGGACGAACGCTACTACCACGCCTACTGCCTCTACTTCGACCGCTTCATCCAGGCCTACGCCGAGCAAGGCATCCCCATCACGGGGCTGGCTTATCAGAACGAGGCCTATTCCAACACGCCTTATCCGGGCTGCTCGTGGCTGTCTGCCACGACGGGCAAGTTCCTGGCCGAGTACCTCGGGCCGTACATGGCCGAGCACCAGCCCGACGTGACCCTCATCGCTGGCACCTTCAACACCAACCGATGGGATGTATTCCAGACTATCCTCTCGACTCCCGGCATCGACCGCTATGTGCGGCAGGTGGGCTTCCAGTGGGAAGGTCGCCAGCAGGTGGCCGCCGTGCGCTCGACATGGCCGCAGTATGAGTTGGTGCAGACCGAGAGCGAATGTGGGGGTGGCACCTTCGACTGGGGAGCAGCCGTGCACACCTTCGAGCTCTGCAACCACTACCTTTCCAACGGCATCACGACCTACACCTACTGGAACGCCATCCTCAAGGACGGCGGCTACAGCACGTGGGGCTGGCGGCAGAATGCCCTCGTGCAGGTGAACAGCGCAGCTCGCACGGCTTACTACACGCCCGAGTACTACGCTTACAAACACTACACCCACCTGATTCCTGTGGGCTCGAAGATCCTGCAGTGCGACCCGTCGCGCCTGCTCGTGTCGGCCCTCCGGCCCGATGGCAGTGTGGTTGTCGTCATCGGCAACGACAGCGGTAGCGACAGGGAGCTCAGCATAGACATCGACGGCCAGCTCCTGCACGCCACGCTACCCGCCAATTCCTTCTCCACCTACCTCTGCGGCGCGGAGGGCACCGTGGCCGATGTCCTGCGGCAGGAAGCCAGCGGGCTCTGCCATATCGAGCGTGACTTCCTCACTGAAGAGCAGTATGCCCAGCTCTCCGACGCCGTCGATGCGGGCGGCTATGATGCACTCCTCAGCGCGCTCCAGGGCGTGCTGACCGGCCACGGCACGCCGACCTTCACGCCTTCGGCTGAGCTCTACCAGCCCGTGGCCGCAGGAAGCTACTTCCTCTATGACATCACGGCCGGTAAGTTCCTGGGGCAGGTCGCGGCCGGCGCAGAGGCGAATCAGCCCCGTCTCGCCTCCGCTCCCGAGCGCATCGCCCTCAAACAAACTGCAAAGGGCTACACGCTCCGCTTCGAGAACCGCCCCACAGCCAGCGGTTATCTGAAGCTGGGTGTCTATAACGGTCAGTACGCATGGGCCGACGGCGCTGCCACCTCCACCTACTGGACGCTCGCGGCAGACGACACGCACACGTTCACCCTCACGGCAGAGGCCGGCCACTACACGCTGGGCAGCGGCGAGCAGCTCAGCGGGGCGTGGTATCTGGCAGGGACGAACGTGAGTAACCGTGCTGACGAGGCCCACCGCTATGCGCTCATCAGTATCGCAGATTATATCCGCGAGACACAGAATGCCACACCGGCCCTTCTGGGAGCAGCCACGGGCAGCGATGTCACCTCCGGCTGGCTGCGCGAGAAGAACAGCGCCAGCGGCTATGCTGAACAGCAGCCGGCCATCAGCTCCTTCTTCTACGGGGGCTACGGCATCAGCCACTGGGCTGCCAGCCCGCAGACCAACGCGCGCATCATCTATCAGCAGGTAAGCGGTCTGCCTGCAGGCACTTACACGCTGACCGTCTTCGCCGCCGCCACCTTGTGGAACAACAACAATGGGGGTGACAACCGCGAGGGCATCAGCCTCTTCATGGGCGACGGTGCCGCCACTGCGGCCACTCCCGTCACCACGGCGCAGTATGCGCCCTACACCCTCACCTTTGACCTCAGCGAGGGGAATACTTTGCAGCTCGGCCTGCGCGCTGAAGCCGTCAACGGCAATAACTGGGCGTTCCTGGCCGATGTCCGTTTGGCCTATCAGGCTCCCTCCCAGCCCGACGCTATCCACGCGATGAATCCGGGCACCGTGGAGGACGGGTCATGCTATGACTTGAGCGGTCGCCAGTGGGCGGACAGTCTGACAAGTCACAACGTCCGCCACAAAGGTATTCTCATCAGGGGCGGTCAGAAGTTTGCCGTGCGATGAAAGAGCATTGAAAGGCCTCCTGCTGAAGGAGGCCTTTTCGTATCGTTTAGCGTTTGGCGAACTTCTTGCCGCCCGCGATGTAGATTCCTTTTTGGAGGTTCCGTGCGGAGTGCGCAGAGAGGAAGGAATCTACAGAGGAACTGATCCTCTGTCCGCTGAGGGCGTACAGCGCGCCTGACCCGGGTAGCCCGATTGCCTCACCGGCAGCCGTGATGCCGTCGCCCTCGCCGAGGGTGAAGCTGTAGTCGCCTGAGCCGACGATGACCTGTGTCTCCGTGGTGCCGTAGGTGACGCTGACGATGCCGCGCGTGCCAGCGCTGATGGCCGTGCCGTCCTCCTTCAGCACCATCCCGTCCGTGGCGGGCAGGATGAGGGTGGCTTCGGTGCCTGCGGGAACGGAGAACTGGAAGCGGTAGCCGCCGGTCGTCCGCTGCCAGGCCGAGCGGATACGGCCGTAGATGCACTCGGTGGCGATGTCGCAGTTGTTCAGGTCCGCGGGAATGTATGGAGCAATTCTTATTGTCCATTCTTCGGAGTTTCGAGGCGTCCTTTCGCCGAGCGGTTCATTGTCCATTATCCAACTGATTCCGCCGAGCTGTGTGTAGAACCATTCCTCGATGTGGTCCATCATGCAGTGGTTCTGCGAGAAAGCGCCCACGTCCCAGTACTCGGGCGTAGTGGTATAGCCTTGGCGCACCCAGTAGCCGTAGCTGGGACAGTCGGTCTGGTTGGCCATTTGCCAGACGATGTCGTTGTAGCCGTAGCGGGCCAGCGACATGAAGATGCACTTCAGGGCAATCTCGCCCGACTTCACCTTGTAGCCGTCGTTCTTCACGGCCTCGGCCAGCACGGCCGCCACCTCCGCCTCGTCGCCCTCGGGCACCAGCCCGTAGTAGAGCGGCTGTGCCTGCTCGCTCTGTCGGCCGCCGCCACCGCTGACGCTGGTATAGACGTGGGTCTCGGCGTTGTAGTACTTCGCGTTGAACGCTGTGCGTACGTTGGCCGCGAGGGTGGTGTAGGCCGTGGCGTCGGCATCGTGGCCGAGAGCCGTGGCCATCTCTGCCATCGCGCGCAGGATATAATAATAGGTACAGGTCTCGGTGAAGCCCGTCGGCACGAGTGGCGACACGCCCGCCGTCTCCTGGCCCCAGTCGCTGAGGACGCTGAACGAGTCGTTGATGATGTAGCCTGTGGTGTTGTCGGTATAGTGTTGGACGAGGCGGCACATCTGGGCGTAGTACTTCGTCATGAGCGACGCGTCGCCGTAGTACTTCCAGCCCCGATAGGGCACGAGGATGGCCGCGCCGCCCCAGTTGACATCGTCGCCATAGACGTTCATGTAGTAGGGCGCTACGGAGGGCACGTGGCCGTCGGCCTGCTGGGCATCGAAGCAGTCGAGGACTACTTTATTGTAGAACGACTGCATGTCGAAGTTCGCGTTCAGCGAGACATACATCTCGTTGGGCACGTCTAACCACCCGAGCTTCTCGCGGTGGGGACAGTCGGTGATGCTGTTGTAGAGCTGCGAGGCGATGGCGTCGCGGCAGATGACGTGGATGTCGTTGATGAGGGCGTTGGAGGTCTCGACGGTTCCGATGTTGTCCATCGCCGAGCGGATGCGCAGGGCGGTGAACTGCTCGGGCTGCGGTTCCTCGTCGAGGCCGATGATCTGCAGGTAACGGAAACCGTGGTACATGAACTCGGGTCCCCACTCCTCTTCGTCGCTGCCCGCGAAAGTGTATGTCTCGTAGGTGTCGGAGGGGCCTGTATAATAGTTCTCCATATACACCGAGCCGTCGGCGTTCAGGCTCTCGCCGCAGCGCAGGGTGATGGTCTGTCCTGCCTTGCCCCGCAGGCGGAAGCGGTACTGCCCGGCGAAGTTGCGGCCGAAGTCCACCATCCGCAGTGTGTAGCCCCCGCTCTGGATGGTCTTCACGCTGACCGCCTGCCATTCCTCCACGACCTTCAGTGGCTCATACATGCGGCTGCGCAGTGTGCCGAAGCCGCTCACACCCGAGTGCGGGCTGGTGAACTTGGGCGACGTGAGGAGGGAGAGGCCCCCCGTGGCCCCCCAGTGGGGGGCATTGGTTGGCTGTTCATCCCCCGCCGGGGGATTATAGGGGGCTGCATCATAGTCCTCCCCACCCCACCAGTTGCTGCCCAGCGTGGGCGAGGGTGCTGTCTGCCAGGTGGCATCGGTCACGATGCGCTCGCTGGTGCCATCGGTGTACTCGATGAGCAGTTCGGCCAGCAGACCTGTGTCGCCGTTGTTGCGCACCTCCCCCTTCGAGAAACGGTCGGTCAGGTATTCGATGTTATAGATGCCGCCCGCTACCTGCGCGAGGATGGTATTCGTACCCGTGCGCACGAGGTCAGTCACGTCGTAGGTGGAGTAGAGGATGGTCTTCTCATACTCGCTCTCGCCAGGCTCCAGCACGGCATCTGTCACGGGGCTGCCGTTGAGCTTCATCGTGAACACGCCGAGGGCCGAGGCATAGATGCGGGCGCGGGCAATGGTCTTGCCGTCGGCGACCGCGAACTGTTTGCCGAAGTAAGGAACATGGTAGCGTTCGGCCGCTTTCGTGTAGGCTGCGGCGTAGGTGCGGCCGTCCGTCGAGGTCTGCACGGTGAAGGCCGCGGGGAAATTGGCCGCGATGTTGGCGGCCATGCCCACGGCGTGGTCGTTCTGTCGGGGGTAGAGCATGATCTTCGTCACCTCCTTGGCTGTGCCCAGGTCGGCGGTGATGGTGACGGGCGTGGCCACGTTCTGCTGCGTCGTCCATCCGTTGCGGCTGTCGGTGCCGCTCTTCAGACCGTCGTTGATGTAGCTGAGCGACCATCCGTAGCCCTGTAGCTCCCAGGTGTCAGCGCTCTTGCCGGCAGAGAAAGTGGCCGAGCGCGCTACGTTCTCGTTGCCGGCGTAGATCTCCACTTCTGCCAGCTGGGCGAACGAGTAGCCTGCGTCCGTCGAGGCGCGCAGTCCCAGCTCGGTGATGTTCAGCCGGAGGTAGCGGCACGTGATGGGTTCATTGAACTCTATCACCAGCGGGTCGAGCGTCTGGTGGGCGATGCCCTCAGCGTGGATCCATTGTGCCGTCCACTCCGATGGCGAGAGAAAGGCCGTCTCGAACGTCGAGGTGGTGGCGGCGGTCTGGCCGAGGTTGTCGGTCACGGTGAGTGTCCACGTGTAGGCGGTGCAGCTCTGCAGGGATGTGCCACCGTAGGCGATGCCCGTCTGTGCGGACGAAGCGACGGTGCCCGAAGACCACATCTGTGTGCCGTCAGCCCTGACCACGGTGATGGCGTAGCTCGTCTGGCGACAGCCGCGTTCGCTGCTATTCAGCCTCCAGCTGAATGTAGGCGTCGGTGTGTCGATTCCCAAGGGAGCGGTGAGTGATTCCACCCGCAGGTTTGTCAGCGAGAGGGAGGCCGTGGCGCGGAGGGCGAAGCCCACGAGGAGCACCGCCGTCAGCAGCACTCTTGTCAGTGAGAAGTTCGTAGAAAATTTCATAGCATGATGAGTTGTTTGGATGATTTCGTGTTGCAAAGGTAGCGTATGCGATGCGAAATGGGGTTCAAAGGTCGTTCAAAAGGGTGAAAAATGGGCTCAAAGGGCCGTCGGCACCATTTTTGAACGCTCTTTGAACCAGAAAAGAACCCTCAGCGAACCTGCGAACCTCATTTTTTTGTTATCTTTGCAGCGCAATCACTCACAACGCTATGAGACGTACCTCTCTCCTCCTGCTCCTGCTGACGCTGTTGCACAGTCTCGCGACTGCCGCCACGGACACCCTTGTGACGCGCCTTCTCTCCTCCACCCACGGCGACCTGCCCTGCGACGAGACTGCCGTGACGCTGCAAGACCGCGACGGCTTCATCTGGATCGGCACGCGCCTCGGCCTATACCGCTATGACGGCTATGCGCTCCAGTCCTACCGCAACGACATCGACCACCCGCATCGCTTCACCTCGTGCGACATCAAACAGCTGGCCGAGGACCGCGACGGTGTACTCTGGATAGGCACCTTCCGGGGCGTGAACAGACTGGATAAGCGCACGGGCGAGGTGCTGCGCTTCAACGACGGTGACAGCGTGCCCTCGGGCTACACCTGGCAACTGGTCTGCGACCGCGACGGCATCGTCCGCGCCCGCTCCGACCGCGGGTGGTATGCCTACACTGACGGCCGCTGGCAGCGCACGTCTGAGCCCACCGTGCCGCTCGCGCCTAATGGCAGCGCCGTGCAGCGCGACCGCGACGGTGCCACGTGGCGTTGTCTGCCCTTCGGTGGCGTGGAACTATCGATGCCGCGCCGCTCGCCGTTCGCGAACGACCGCCTGCGCGACACGACCGACGCCATTCGTGCCCTGACCGTCGATGCCTCGGGCACGCTATGGGTGGGCACTCAGCGGGGCGATGTCCTGCGCCGCGATGCCGCGACGGGCGACCTCGTCGCTACCCGCTTCCGCACGATGGCAGGCGAGGACATCAGGCAGCCGCTGCAGGTGAACGCCCTCTGTGCGTTGCCAGACGGTCGTCTGATGGTGGGCACTGAGCGCCACGGCCTCTACGCCTGTGCGGCCGACGGTACCGTCCTTATGCACTATGACCGCGCGACGCCGTGGCTGTGCGACAATTGCATCTATAGTCTGTTGGCCACACCCGACGGCCGCCTGCTCATCGGCACGTGGGCGGGTCTCTCGGTGATGGAGCCCGGTGGGAGCGGCAGCTATATCGCCGCTGCCGGCACGACGGACCTGCGCCATACGCACGTTCTGAGTATCACACAGACCGCCGCTGATGACTATTGGCTGGGCCTCATCGGAGGTGTCCTGCACCTGCAAGGGCCGCTCACTACACCTTCACACGCGCGCGCGTTCCTTTATACGTATGTAGGTCAGTCCGCCACCACGCCCGCCAGTGTCGGTCAGAGTGCCGACACCGACGAACCGGCGAACCCGAACTACCGCATCGGCGGCATCTACCGCATCCTTCGCGATGGCCACGGCGACCTCTGGGCTTGCACCAGTGAACCGGGACTGCTGCGCTACGATGCTGACAGCGACGCCTTCTGCAGTGTCAGCCGCCAGTTTGGCATCAGCGGCGACAACGTGCGCAGTATGGAGGAGGATGCTGACGGCCGCCTGTGGATGCTCACCAACTGCGGCTTGGCTTGTCTGGACACCCCGCAGCCCGATGGTGAACGGCCGCTGCACCTCTACACCGTGCGCCACGGCCTGCCGCGCAACTACTACGGCAACTCCACCTCGTTGTCGCTGGCCGACGGCCGCCTCTGTGTCGCTGCTGGAAGCGACCTCACGGTGCTGACGCCCGCGGAAGCCGCACAGCGTGTCGGCCCAGCGCCCCACCGATGTCTCGTCACGGACATCACCGTTCAGGGTATATCGCTCTGGGATATGGAGTCGCGTGCATGGCAGCGGGTGGCCGATGTCCTGCCGCCTTATACGCGCCATGTCACACTGCCGCCTGGTCGCGGCACGCTCGGCATCAGCTTCTCCTCTTTCAACTTCGTCGAGCCCGAGGCTGTACAGTTTGC
This sequence comes from Bacteroidaceae bacterium, assembly GCA_017470425.1. Lineage (GTDB taxonomy): Bacteria > Bacteroidota > Bacteroidia > Bacteroidales > Bacteroidaceae > Physcousia. Next base: position 64,822 of record JAFUYT010000017.1, read on the forward strand.
CTATCGCCTTGAAGGCATGGAGAATGAGTGGGTGTACCCGCAGGCGGGGGTATCAACAGTGCGCTATGTCAACCTGTCGCCCGGCACCTACACCTTCCGTGTCCGCACTACCGATGGCGCTGAGGAGGCACAATTGCGCATCACCGTCTTGCCGCCGCTGTGGCGCCGCTGGTGGGCGTGGTGTCTCTACGCCCTGGCCGTGCTGGCTGCGGTGGCTTATGTCCGTCGGCGCTGGCAGTTGCGCCGCGAGCGGCTGGAGATGCAACGGCTGATGGCGCTGGAGCGAGAGCGCAACGAGGAGCTCTCGGCCATCGTGGCACAGCTCGGACGTCAGCAGGGGCAACCCGCACCGACGGGCGTAGAGGTGGCCGAGGCCATCAGCAGCTACGACGCCGACTTCTTACGGCGGTGTGACGAGGCCATACGCCAGAACCTCAGCAATCCCGAGTTCGACCAGCAGGCACTCATTGCCGCCGTTGGCACGTCACATTCCACACTCTATCGCAAGCTGAAGACCCTGTGTGGCACCGACGCTACCACTTATATCCGCCGCTTCCGCCTACAGACGGCCTGTGAAATGATGCGCCGCCAGCCTGGCATACGTGTGGCAGAACTGGCAGATGCCGTAGGTTTCTCGAGCCCCAAGTATTTCGCCACCTGTTTCCGCAAGGAGATGGGTTGCACACCCACCGAGTGGGTGGCGAAGGGTGGCCTCCACGCTCTCTGCCTGCTGTTCTGCCTGAGTGGTCTGATGTCCCTTCACGCGCAACCCGCCCTGCACATCGGCACGGCCGAGGGTATGCCTGCCGAGCATGTCGTCTGTCTGGCTGAGGATGGGCGGGGGATGCTATGGATGGGCACCGAAGAGGGGCTGGTGGGCTATGATGGCGTGGGCTTCGAACATTACACCACTGAGAACAGCGGCCTTACGGGCAACGGCTTCTCCGCCCTCTGGGCCGACACGCTGACGGGCCGCCTCTGGCTGGGGCTGAAGAGCGGGCTGGCGGTCATGGATTTGCAGACACGGCGCATCCACCCCTACGAGATTCCCGGTTTCTATAACATTGCCGACCTCGCGCCTGCCGCCGACGGTGGCCTGTGGGTGCTGAACATCGAGGACCGCTTCGCACACCTGAGTGCGGACCCCGACGGTAAAACCACCGAGCGCACAGCTGTTGTCTATGAGATGGCCGACTTCCAGGGGCTCTACAACCGCCCGACGATGTTGCGCGACCTTGGCGGCGGGCGGCTCAGCGTAGAATCCCCTGTGGGCTGCTGGCTCGTGGATGTACAAACGCGCGCCGTAGAGAGCCGACCGCAGCCCGAAGGGTGGGATGACCTGGCGCACCGCCTTCTGCTGACCGACCACAATGGCAACCGCTGGCGGGGCTCTGCCGGGGGCCTCGAATGTTGGCCGCATCGCCAAAGCGAGTTCCAGTTGTTGCAGGCAGAGGACGGCGGGCAGGACTTCATGGCATCCTCTGTGCTATCCATGCCCGACACAACCTTCTGGGTGGGCACCTCTGGAAAGCTGTTTCATTATGACCAGGCGGGAAAGCTCTTGCAGTGCTGCCCGATCCGCACACCGCAGGGCATCGCCTTGTATCCCTACGTACTCCGTCAGGAGTCTGAAGAGACGTTGCTCCTCGGCACGGAGGCTGAGGGGCTGTGGCGCTTCAACCGGCTTACCGGACGCCTACAGCAGATTCCTTCGCCGTCCAGTGTCCTGAGCGTCTATGCGCTCCATCGTCAGTCGCATCGCTGGCTGCTTGCCACCAGCGACGGTGTTTATGAGCTACGCGATGGCGAGAATGGGTTGGAACGGCTCACTGACATGAATCGCGCCCTTCCCTCGCACTATGTTTTCAGCCTGGCCGAGGACGCACAGAAGAAGCTGTGGGTGGGCATCTACGGCTCCGGCATCCAGATCTTCGACGCACAGGGCAGGCATCTGCAGAGCTTGAACCCACGTGACACGATACCCGGCCTGCCGTCCTTCCCGTCGGGCGCCATCACCCATCTGCACTGCGACAGTCATGGGCGAATGTGGGCTGCCACGCTGGAAGGCGTCATCCGTTTCGATGACACCCGCGAGCCTACCCGCTACACACTCTATTCGCTGGGCCACGGGTTGCCCACGCTCTACATCCGTGCCATCGGCGAGGATGGCGACGGGCGCCTTTGGGTGACCACGAATCGGGGGCTGGTGCGCTTCGATGAGGCGCGGGATGTATTCTGCACCTACCATCGTCCCTCGGGGCTGCCCGGGCGTCCCTTCTGCAATGGTGCGCTGGCACTGCTTGCCGACGGTCAGATGGCTATCGGCAGCGAGGGCGGCGCTACCCTCTTCGACCCGCAGGAGGCCGCTGAACCGAAACCGCTGCCGCGCTTGCAGCTGATGAGTTTCATGCTCCTGCGCACCGACCCGCACGGCGCGATGGCGTCGCAGTTCATCCCGCAGGACAGCCTCACCTTCGGCTATCGCGACAACACATTCACGCTGACCTTCAGTCTGGCAGATGCCGCGCTTGCGGAGATGGTGGAGTACGCCTACCGCGTAGATGGTGCCGGCGGACAGTGGATCAGCCTGGGGCAGAGCCCGAAGCTGACGTTGCACAGTCTCGTGCCGGGGAACTATAGCGTGGAGATGCGCGTGCGGCTGATGGGTCAGCCGTGGCCCGAGGAGGCCGCCTGCACCGTAGCTTTCCGTGTGCGGCCGCCGTGGTGGCTGTCGTGGTGGGCCTATGTGCTCTATGCGATGCTCGCCTTAGGCGTCATTGTGCAGGTGATGCGCGCCTACCGCCGCCGGTTGGCGTTGGAGAACAACCTGCGCTATGTCATCAGCCTGAACAAAGACCTCAGTGCCCAACTGGCCGAGCGCGAAAATGCGGCCATGCAACCTGCACAGGCTCAGGACACCCGCGAGCAGGAAATGCCTGTATCTACCATCTCCAAGGCCGACCAGGCACTGCTGGATAAGCTCAGCCGCATCATCTTCGACAATCTCGACAACCCCGAGCTGGACATCGACTTGCTCTGTGACCGCATGGCCATGTCGCGTTCCACGCTCTACCGCAAGGTGAAGAATATGCTGGGTATGTCCACGAATGAGTATATCCGCATGGTACGGCTCGATGAGGCTGCACGGCGCATCGCCCACGGCGACCTCACGGAGCAGACCATTGCGGCCATCGCCGGGGACTGCGGTTTCAACAGTCTCAGCTACTTCCGCACCTGCTTCAAGGAGCGTTTCGGTGTCACGCCCAGCGAGTACGGGAAATGAGTAATGTGTGGGGAGGGGAGAAGGCTTACTTCTCGATAAGGCAGACGGCGTAGGCTGAGATGCCTTCTTCGCGGCCGGTGAAGCCGAGGCGCTCGGTCGTGGTGGCCTTGATGCTCACGGCATCGGGGTCGATGCCCATGACGTCGGCCAGACAGGCCTGCATGGCGGGGATATGTGGATTCAGCTTGGGGCGCTCGGCGCAGACGGTGGCGTCGATATTGCCGACGCGGTAGCCCTTCTCGGCAATCAAGGCAATGGTCTTGCGGAGAAGGATCTTGCTGTCGATGCCATCGGTCTCGGCGGCGGTGTCGGGGAAGTGGTAGCCGATATCGCGCAGGTTCGCGGCGCCGAGGAGGGCGTCGCAAATGGCGTGGATGAGCACGTCGGCGTCGGAGTGGCCGAGGAGGCCAAGGGTGTGGTCAATGCGGATGCCGCCGAGCCACAAGGGGCGGTCGGGGACCAGCTGGTGGACGTCGAAGCCGAAACCGATGCGCATGGGATGTTTAAAGTTTAAGGTTTAAAGTTATAACGATCAACGACGCTTCCTCCCAAACAAATCCTTCATGCCGTCGAGGTCGAAGCCGAGGGTGAAGCGCATGGTCTGGTCGAGGGGATTGGACTGGGCGGTGGAGAACACGTAGGAGGCGTCGATGGAGAAGACGCTCATCTTGAAGCCGGCACCGGCGGTGATGTACTTGCGGTTACCTTTGTTGGCGGCCTCGTCGTGGTAGCCCACACGGACGAAGAAGCGGTCGTTGTAGCTGTACTCAGCACCGATGCTCCACTGGATTTCCTGTAACTCTTCCTTAAAGCCGTTGGGGGCGTCGTGGAAGCTCTTGAAGATACCGGCGATGGGCGAGACGTCGTAGTACTCGCGCTGCACGCGGTCGGTGTAGTCGTTGTCGCTCTCGTCGGCTTCCTTCTTCGGGTAGGTAGGTACGAGCATCTTATTGGCATCGGCGGAGATGGAGAGGCGGTTGTACTCGTCGAACGGGATTGTCAGGTTCAGACCCAGGCGCAGGTTCGTGGGGATGAACTCCGAGTTGTCGTCGCCGCCGTAGCTGATCTTGGAGCCGATGTTGGAGATGTTCAGACCGAAGGCCCACTGGCACTCGTGGTTGCCCATCATGAAGTAGTTGTTGTAGTAGAGGGCGATGTCAGCGGCGAAAGCCTTACCAGCGGAGCTCTCGGAGGTGTAGTCGTAGGTGATGTCGGAATAGATGAAGCGCATACCTACGCCCATCGAGAAGTAGTCGGAGAGCATACGCGAGTAAGCGGCATCGACGGCGAACTCATAGGGCTTGATGGTCATACCCTCGATGGCGGAGCCTGCCTCGTTGTCCCAAAGCGACACCTCGCCGAGCGAGAAGTAGCGCAGGGAGGCGCTGATGGCGGAGTAGTCGCCGATGCGGTAGAAACCGGCCACGTTGGCCAGGTTGATGTCGCTGACGAGCTTGCGCAACCAAGGTGTGTAGCTCAGGGCTATGCCGGCGCGGCCCACGCAGAACGGGTACTTGGCAGGGTTCCAGTACTGCGAGTTGACATCGGCCTCAGTGGCGGCGCCCACGTCGCCCATACCGCCGCCGCGGGCGTCGGGGGCGATGGACATGGAGGTGACGCTGGTCGTCACGGGGTTGAACATATTCTCCTTGTCCTGTGCGGCAGCGGTGAGGCTGGTCAGCAGGGCAAGCATGAGCAGGGTATCACGTGTGAATCTTTTCATCGTCGGAAAACGTTGGCTACAGATATATAACGTAGCGCTGCCGTTTTTATTGCCTTCGGTTGATAATGAGTTTTTGTGCGGCGGTCGCTTCGCTGCTCTCGTCGCAGGTCACACGAGCGCGGTAGAGATAGATGCCGCTGCCGAGCGGGAAGCCGCTGCCGGTGGTGAGGTTCCAGGGGATGGCATAGAAGCCCGTGTCGTTGCTGCCTGACTCGGTGTGGCTCCACAGCAGGCGCCCCGAGAAGTCAAAGACTTCGACCGTGAACTCGCAGACGCTGCCCGGGCGGTCATACGTGAGCAGGAACTGCGTCTGTGAGCTGGCGGGGTTCTTGGTGGCTGCCAGTTGCACGATGCTCAGCGGCAGACCCGGATCCACGACGAAGTGGAGGGTGACGGAGTTCGGGTTGTTCAGAAGGTCCCAGGCGCGGAACACCAGCGTGTGCTCACCGGCGCTGAGCGCGGGGATGGAGAAGGCCACGTGGCCGCGTGTGTAGTCGCCGAACTCACCCGTGAAGTAGTCGTTGAGCGTGTAGGTCGTGGCGGGGTTGCCGTCGATGATGAGCTCCAGGTCGTGGCCGAGTCCGTTGCCGGCGGCGCTGATGCCGTTCTCGTCGGTAATCTCGGCAATGAAGTAGGGCGTGGCGCCGACGGTCTGCCCGTCGGTGAACGTATCGTCGCCCAGATAGGCCATGATATGGGGACCTTCAGCATTGTCAATGTCAGGCTCGGTGCCGCCGATGAGGAAGTCGTGGCTGTAGCCGTTGGCCTCGGTGTGGCGGTCGTTGGTGTTGGCGTAGAACACCAGTCGGCCGGCCTCGTTGCTGTAGTGGATATCCACGGGGATGGGGCAGGTGATGTCGAACGTTCCGGCGCGCACGCTGTCCTGTCCGTTGTAGAGGATCTTGTCGTAGGCGTTGTAGTAGAAGGTGGTGTCGGCGCCGGCGTTGTTGCGGCCCATGATGCGGCTCTCGCTGTCGTAGAGGCGGGCGGTGAGGACACCCTGGAAGTCGCTGACGCGGTCGCCGGAGCTGTGCTCGATGTGGCCAGTGAAGCGGGCCTTGCCGCCCGCGTGGAGCGTGAAGTCGTCGGGCAGCTCGCTGACGGCGGTGCCGTTGACGGCGTCGAGGACGACGCGGTTGCCGGGGTTGCCGAAGTAGAGGGCGGGGTCGCCCAGCAGGGCATAGTGCAGCCTGTTCTCGCCCGACGGGCTGTTGACCTTGCTCAGTCGCACAGCGTCGCCCAGGCGGTTAGGGGCACCGCTGGCGTCCTTGGCGAAGAGGGCGCGGCAGAAGGCGTTGTTCAGGTATTCATTCTGATTGGCATAGACGGTGCGCGCGGTGCCGTAGAAGGCCACGGCGGCGCCGTTGGGGTTCAGAAAGGCTGTCTCGCCGATGTTGGTGGTCTGCGTGTCGAAGGGCATCACGTCGCAGGCCGCCGTCACCCACAGGGGTGCCCGCGGCGATTTGAAGTTGAGGAAGTCCTCGGTGCGCATCACCATCTCGTGGGAGAGGCAGTAGGTGGCGCCGTGGCCCGTGTAGTTCATCATGAGAGCACCCTCTTCCATCTGCTGGCGGATGAGCTTCTCAATGAGCGGGTAGCGGTTGCCGCTGGCGGAGGCTACGCGTGGGTAGGCATCCCACATCACCTCGCGCACCTCCAGCTCCGGGTAGTTGCTCTTGACGATGTCGGCCACGCGCTTGACCATCTCCAGATGCTGGTTCTTGTCACCGTCGTCGCCCATGAAGCAGACGACGTTCTTCCAGGCTCCGGCGTAGTCGCCGCGCAGGTAGGTGAGTGTCTTATCGACGGCGGCCTTCGCCTCGGTGATGTTGCGCACGGGGAAGCGGCCCACGCCCAGGTCGGGCTTGTCGGAGGTCAGCGCGCTGCCCTCGCCGTCGTCGAGGAGGCCGAAGTAGTCTTCCATCACGTAGCACTGGGTGTCGCTCGTGGAGTTCTCGCTCTCGAAGCAGAGCAGGAAGTTGTCGGGCGAGAGGTTGCGCCAGACCGACGTGCGCATACGGTTGTCCCACGCGCAGTCACCGAAGAGCAGCAGGTAGCGCGGGCGGTCGGCGTTGGTCTCGGCGCGGTCGTAGAGCATCTTCAGGAAGCGGCGGTAGGCGGTGGCATCGGGTGTGCCGCTGGAGAACTCGTTGTAGATATGGTCGGCGCGGAAGACACCCACGCGCAGCCCATCCCACTCGCGGTGGGCCTGTGCCAGGCGCTCTGCCTCGCCGTCGAAGATGCCGCTGGCGGGTGTGATGATGACCATGTCGAGGGTGCCGGTGGCGTGGAGGTTCTGGTTCCACACCTCACCCACGACGGTGGGCTGCGGGTACGAGGCGTAGGCGTTCACGTTGAAGACCACGTAGCGGTGTGCCTCGCCGTCGCCTGCCACGACGGCCCGGAAGTGGGGTGTGCCATCGACCGTCGTCAGCGTGCCGCTGATGGCGGCTGCGGGCTGGCCGCGCTCGGCGAGACGCCAGAGCTGGGGCTGCTGCCCGGAGGCGTAGCTGATGTCGTAGGTGCACGCCTCCTGGTCGCTGCGCGAGAACTGCACCTGCTGTACGCCGCCGTCGAGCGTCATGGCACCCGTGAATTTTAGTGTCAGGTAGTTCAGACGGGCGTGCTGTCCCTGCGTGGTCGAGATCTGTACGGTGTTGGAGGCGCTCGGAGCCGCTACGCTGTAGATCTTGTTCACACTGCTGGCGTAGGAGTAGTCGCCGAGGGCGGAGAGGTTGAAGTTGCCCAGCGCCGCATTGTTGAAGCGCACGGTGGCCGTCGTGGCGGTGCTGTTGGCTGCCGTGAAGTTCACGGTCAGACGGCCTTGCCCGCCGACGCTGCGGCAGGGGAGCGTCAGCGTGTAGTTGCGGGTGTTGCCGCGGGCGTAGTCGTAGTCCTCGTAGAGCTGTCGGCCGCCGTGGTACCAGGCGTAGCTCTGCGGGTGGTAAGTGGTGTAGGCGTCGAAGGTAGAGACCAGCGCCGTCGCGGTCTCCGAGGAGGAGAGGGTGGGGACGTCGCCCGCAGGCGTAGCGGCTTCCGTGACGAAGTAACAGGCGGCGCGGGCGTAGTGGTTGGGCACGTGCTCATCGTTCCGCCAGGTGTCGAGGCCGTTGGCGTGGAACAGGTAGCCGTCGGGGACTCGAAGGAGCGTGACCGCCTCAAGGTCGTCGAAGTCCCTGTCGGCGTCGAGAGCTTCCTTCTGCAGGTGGCCGCCGTAGCCATAGATGCGGATGTTGTCGGGATTCGTGAAACCCATCTCGTTGAGGGCGCTGTAGGTCAGGTGATGGATGCCGTCGCTCTCCACGCTGATCTTCATCCATCGCCCCGTGGCCAGTACGCTCTCCGAGGCCCAGCGCTGGCTGCCCGCTGCCGCACGGCGCAGGCGGCGCGCGGCGGTCGCTTTCAGTGTCGGCGTGATCTCCACCTTGCCGCTTAGCAGCTTGTAGTAGTTGCCGTCCCGCACGATAAGGGGCACGAAGCTGATGTCCAGCACGCCCTCGCCGCGGCTGATGCCCACGGCGGATGTGATCCGCAGGCTGTCGCTGACAGATGCTTCGCTGCCGGGGATGGCGCGCAGGCGCTCCACCTCGCCCTTCGTGAGCGGTGCCCATTCGGGATAGCGCACACACACGGAGTAGTCGAACAGCCGGTAGTCGGTCTCTAACGGCACCAACTCATGATAGGTCGGCACGATGCTGTCGATGCGCAGACGCTCCCAGTCGAACTGCGTAAAGTCCTGTGTGCGGGCTGTCAGGGGCCAGCACATCAGCATGATGAGTATGTAGAGAAAATGTTTCAATTCTGTATATCTTTAAACTATCAACTATCAACTCTCACTTCACGTTGAACTCCAGAAGCTTCTCGCCTTCGAGCCAGCCGCAGAGGTGGTCATCGATGTGGACAGGGCCAACGCCGGCGGGGGTGCCCGTGAAGAGGAGGTCGCCTGTCTTCAGCGTGAAGAACAGGCTCACGAAGGCCACCAGTTCATCCACCGCGTAGAGCATATCGGCCGTGTGGCCTTCCTGCACCGTCGCGCCGTTGATGTCGAGGTGGAAGTGCAGGTCCTGGATGCCGTGCTCCAATGCCGTCACTGGCACGAAGCGGCCGATGGCCGCGGAGCCGTCGAAGCCCTTGCAGAGATCCCAGGGAAGCCCTTGTGCCCGCAGGCGCTCCTGCAGGTCGCGCGCCGTGAAGTCGATGCCCACGGTGACGGCGTCGTAGTAGCGGTGGGCAAAGCGCGGCGAGATGCTGCGCCCCAGGCGGCTGATGCGTACCACCAGCTCCGTTTCGTAGTCGCAGCGCTCGGTGAAGTCCGGGATGAAGAACGGCCGGCCGCCCGTGAGCAGTGCCGAGTCCGCCTTCGTGAAGATCACGGGACTCTCCCTTTTATATAACGTTTCGCGAAGCTCTTTATTGTGCTCCGCATAATTCATTCCTACTGCCAGAATCTTCATAGTCAGTTCTCTTGCGTGCAAAGATACAACCATTTCGCGGTTCCCGCCAAATTTTTGGCCATAAAAGTGTCGCCGCCCTCTTGGAATCTGCCTGCGGGAGAATAATTCCGCGTTTTTGAATGTTTTCTGGCATTTTATGCGATGAGTTTGGTCATAATATCGTATATTTACACCCGAAAACGACCAAAACGACCCTTATCATGAAGCAGAACTACGTGAAAACCATCGTCCTATGCACGATTCTCAGTCTTGTGGCTTCGCCCGCCTGGAGCGCCCGTAAGAAGAAAACTGAAGTGAGGCCTACGCGTGTGGCCTGCGTGGGCAACAGCGTGACCTACGGCTACGGTCTGCGCCACCGCGACCGCGACGCCTATCCGGTGCGTCTGCAGCAGATGCTGGACAGCGCCTATGGTGCCAACCGCTATGAGGTCGGGAACTTCGGACATTCGGGTTCCACCTTATTATCCAAAGGTCATCGACCGTATGTGAAGACGCCGGAGTTCCGTCAGGCGATGGACTTCAAGGCCGACTGGGTGGTCATCCACCTGGGCCTGAACGACACCGACCCGCGCAACTGGCCCGACTGGAAGGAAGATTTCATCCCCGACTACCGTGCGCTGATAGATTCCTTCCGCACGGCGAACCCTGAAGCACGCATCCTCATCTGCCGGATGACGCCCATCTTCGACCGCCACCCCCGCTTCCAGAGTGGCACACGCGACTGGCACGCCCAGATACAACAGGCTATCGGGCAGGTGGCCCGGGGCGCCAATGTACAGCTCATCGACCTCTACTCGCCCCTGCACTCGCGCCCCGACCTCTTCCCCGATGCCCTGCACCCCAACCCCGAGGGTGCGCAGATCCTGGCACGCACGGTCTATGGCGCACTCACGGGCGACTATGGCGGACTGCGCCTGCCGCCCGTCTATGCCAGTGGAATGGTGCTGCCGCGCGACGAGCACCTGCTTATCGAGGGACAGGCCAACGCCCGCCAGAACGTCCATGCCGTGCTGAGCCGGGACGGTAAGGTCGTGGAGGAGCGCGATGCCTTCACCCGCGCCGACGGCTCGTGGCAGATAGAACTGCCTCACATGAAGGCCGGAGGACCCTACAAGCTGACCTTCACGTCCACTCCGCTGGACCCCAAGGACTACCACCTCTACTATCCCGACCACTATCCCTTCACTCTCCCCAATCTCACAAAGGCCCACCCCTCCCAGTCTCCCCTCCCTCAGGGAGGGGCTGGGGGTGGGCTTTTCGTCATTGACAGCCTCTACTTCGGCGACCTGTGGCTGGCCAGCGGTCAGTCGAATATGGAGCTGCGCGTGGATCAGTGCAACACCCTCGACCAGGACCTGGCCGACGCTGCACGCCTCGCCAACCGCCTACACCTATTTAATATGCCTGCCCGTGCCCGCACGGATGCCGTGGAGTGGGACGACAGCGTGCTACGCTACACCAACGAACTGCGGCACATGGACTTCCAGGGGTGGCACACAGCCTCGCCGGAGGTGGTTGCCAAGTTCTCTGCCGTGGCCTTCAACTTCGCGCGCGTCCTCTGCGACAGCCTTGAGGACATCCCCATCGGCATCATCTGTAATGCCGTGGGAGGCTCTACCACAGAGTCGTGGATAGATCGCACGACGCTGGAGCGGGAGTTCCCCAACATCCTGAACGACTGGCGCAACGGCGACTATGGCCAGCCTTGGGCACGAGGCCGCATGACGCAGAACATCGCCCATGCCCTTAACAAGGAATCGGCGGCCTACAACCCGCTGCAGCGCCATCCCTACGATCCCGCCTACCTCTTCGAAGCCGCCGTCGCGCCCCTCGGGCATCTTCCCGTCAAGGGCGTCATCTGGTACCAGGGCGAGAGCAATGCCCATAACGTGGAGGTTCACGAGCGCCTGTTCCGACTGCTCGAACAGTCGTGGCGCGAACACTTTCGCAAGCCCCCCGTGGCCCCCCGGTGGGGGGCTTCCAGAGAGAATGAGATGCCCCCCACCGGGGGGCTGCGGGGGGGCTTCCCTTCGCTTCCCTTCTACGTCGTCCAGCTCTCCAGCCTTCCCCGTCCCTCTTGGCCTGCCTTCCGCGACAGCCAGCGCCGCCTTGCCAATGAACTGCCCGACACATGGATGGCCGTCAGCAGTGATGTGGGCGATGCTGCCGATGTACACTATCGCACCAAGCGCCCTGTGGGCGAGCGGTTAGCACTGCTCGCTCTGAGCCACACCTACGGCCATGAGCTCGTCTGCGAAGGACCCACCCTGCACTCCGCTGTGCTGGGACAGAACCACACCGTCTCCCTGCGCTTCGACCACGCCGACGGACTCATCTGTACCCGCGGCTTCGAGCTCGCCGGGCCCGACGGCCTCTTCCATCCCGCCACCATTCAGATTGAAGGCGACAGGATACAGCTCTCATCGCCCGACGTGCAATGGCCTGCTGCCGTGCGCTACGGCTGGAGCGGCTTCACCGATGCCGACCTTCGCAACCGCCAAGGTCTGCCCGCCTCCACCTTCCAGACACGCATTCCACTGCATTAGTTTATACATGTGCTGTAGTGTTAAATATCTCATCCTGTGCCTGATGGCCACATTCGCGTGTCCCGTCTTCGGGCAGGACGGCACGGAGCCTGCGGCATGGCTGCTGCCGAAGCCCAAGGAGATTGCCGTGAGCGGACAAGCGTTCAGTCTGAAGCGCTCGGTGCGCCTGAACGACCCCACCGGCTCTACGCTCCTCGCATCTCTCTTCAAGACCAAGAAATCCGCGAAGGCAACGGTCACGGTGCGGCTGGTCAGCGACGATGAGCTGGGCACCTTCGACTACGCCCTGCCGGGCTTCGAGAACGAGGGCTACCGGCTCAGCATCGCCCCCAACGCCGTCACCATCACCGCCGGCACACGGACGGGAGTCATCCGCGCCGCTCAGACCCTAATGCAACTCGCCGCTGCCACCGACGGCGCCCGCCTGCCGGGCGTGACCATCACCGACTACCCCGCCTTCAAGCTGCGCGGCTTCATGCACGACGTAGGCCGCTCGTTCATCAGCTTCGAGGAACTGAAGCGGGAGATCGACCTGCTGGCGCGCTTCAAGGTCAACGCCTTCCACTGGCACCTGACCGACAACCAGGCCTTCCGCTTCGAGTCCAAGGCCTTTCCGCAGCTCAACGAGGCCGCCTACACGACACGCTTCGCCGGCAGCTACTACACCCAGACACAATGCACCGAGCTGGGAGCCTACGCTGCCGAGCGAGGCATGGTCATCATCCCCGAGATAGACATGCCCGGCCACTCCCGCGCCTTCACCGCCGCCATGGGCTACCCCATGAGCAGCCCGCAGGGACGCGCCGCGCTGAAGACCCTGCTCGCCGAGCTGGCAACGGCCTTCCCCCGGGCGCCATATCTCCACATCGGTGCCGACGAGGCGGGGACGACGGCGGAGTTCATCAACGAGATGACCGCCTACATCCACCAGTCGCTGGGCCGCCGCTGCGTTGTCTGGAACCCCATCAGCGGCGTCAGCATCAGCACCGCCACGCTGCCTCATATCGACATGACCGAGATGTGGAGCACTGCGGGCCGGAAGATAGACGGCCTGCCCAATATCGATTGCCGCTACAACTACGTCAACCACTTCGACGTCTTTGCCGACCTCGTAGGCATCTATCGGAGCAACATCTACTACTTCCAGCAGGGCAGTCCGGAACTGGCGGGAGCCATCAGCGCCGTGTGGAACGACCGCAAGCTCCCCGCCGAGCGTGACATCATCTACCAGAACAACCTCTACGCCAACGTCCTGGCCACCGCCGAACGCGGATGGATGGGCGGCGGCCAGCAGTACATCGAAGCGGGCGGCACGGCGCTGCCCCTTTCCGGCAGCGAGCTGGAGGAGTTCCGCGACTGGGAGCGCCGCTTCCTCCACTACAAGGACACCTGGCTGCGCCACGAGCCCATCCCCTACGTGCGGCAGACCGACGTGCGCTGGCGCATCACCGCTCCCTTCCCCAACGGCGGCGACGCCTCGGCCGTGTTCCCGCCCGAAACAGCGACAGCCGACCCGTTGCCCCACAGCTACGACTTCGACGGCGAGACCTATGGCAGCACCGAGGCCGTGGGCGCCGCCGTCTATCTGCGCCACACCTGGGGAACCGTTGTTCCCGGCTTCTACGAGGCCACCGCACTAAACACCACCGCCTACGCCTGGACCTACGTCTATTCCCCCAAGGCGCAAGAAGCCGGGGCGCTCATCGAGTTCCAGAACTACAGCCGCTCGGAGAACGACCGCGCGCCGGACGTCGGACAGTGGGATCGCAAGGGCTCGCGCATCTGGCTGAACGGCGTGGAGCTGCTGCCGCCCGCCTGGGAGAACTCCGGCAGGGGCATCACCTCCGAGACCGACCTGCTCAACGAAAACTTCGCCGCCCGCCAGCCCCTCCCCGTCCACCTCCATCATGGTTGGAACAAGGTACTCCTCAAGCTGCCCTACGTAGCCGCCGCCGGCGTCCGCCTGAACAAATGGCTGTTCACCTTCGTCCTCACCACCCCCGACGGCCGCCACGCCCTCCCCGACATCATCTATTCTCCAGACAAGCGCTGACTTTCTTTCGGCATAAACACCTATTACGGCTCGAAACTACACTCTTTAAGATACTTTAGGAAGGTAAACCATAGAGATAAAATAGAAAAATGTTACCTTTCCTCTATAAATGGGAAACAAATTGCCCCGCCAAAGTAATTAAATCGTGGATTTACTTGAATTAGGCACATAAGCATCTCCACACGGCCATCTTACGATTTCCGTGTTTTTGGGTAATACTTTCCTCTACGAGC
>JAFUYT010000018.1 GCA_017470425.1 Bacteroidaceae bacterium
CCAACCGTGAGGTAGCAGGCGAGATGGTGAATGCTGTCAGGAAGAACCAGTGGAAACCCGTGGTCGATGCCATCGAGCAATCGCGTCAGCTGTTACAGGCGACGCTCGACGGCGATGCCGAGGCGGTGGCGCGCGGTGTGGCGGCCGCCCACGACGAGAACACGAGCATCCTCTCGTACAACAACGAGAATTCCCTGGCCTGCGTGCTCTCTATCGCCTACTACTATGCCCGCAACGACTATGTGATGCACCGCGAGTTGGCAAGCGGGAAAGGTTTCGCCGACATCGTGCTCATCCCCCGGAAGAACGTGGACTCTCCCGCCGTCATCCTCGAGCTGAAGGTGAACCGCGATGCAGACAGCGCCATCGAGCAGATCCGCCGCAAACAGTACCCGGCGAAGGTCGCCGACTATGCCGACCGCCTGCTGCTTGTGGGCATCAGCTACGACCGCCAGACAAAGCAACACAGCTGCCGGATCGAGCGGCTTTGACCTCCCGCCGGAAGGTTCGTAATGTTTTCCACAAAAGTTTTTCACATGGAATCACAATTTGTTGTGAATTTGCTTGGTTATTCCGAGACTTCTCCTTACCTTTGCTGCGAAATCACAATATATTGTGAGTTATGAATGCGAAAGAATTAGGAAACATCATCAAGGAACGGCGGAAGCATTTGGGCGTGAACCAACAGACGCTGGCCGACCTGGCTGGCGTGGGCCTCAACACGCTGGTGGCTATTGAACGCGGCGAGGGCAATCCACAACTCAGCACACTGCTGACGATTCTCGACACGCTTGGCCTGCAGATGGACATATGCCTAAAGACTTTGGATTATGAGACAGTGTAAGGTACTTGTTCACGATAGGGAGGCTGGTGTTCTGCGGGAGACAGACGCCCGCCAGTATATCTTTATATATAATAAGGGGTATGCTGGTGCTCCCGTCTGTCTGGCTATGCCCGTGAGAGAGTCCCCTTACATGAGCGATTATCTCTTTCCCTACTTCTTCAATATGCTCTCCGAAGGCGCGAACCGCCAGACGCAGTCGATGCTCCTGCATATTGATGAGAATGACGACTTCGGCATCCTTCTGGCAACGGCACAGGAGGATACGATAGGTGCTGTAACCGTAAAACCCATTGCATGATGGAACCTCTGAACGTATGTCCCTCTACACTTGCCGAAGGCTTCGACACGTATTCTCCCGCGGCTCACAAACAGCTGTTTGACGGCAAGGAAGTGTCGCATATCCTGTCTTTCGACAGTCCCAACAACGAGAATGCCGATGCGGAGGAATATGCCCGTCATGTGGGGCGCATCTCGCTGTCAGGTGTACAGCCCAAGGCGAGTCTGTTGATAAGCGCTGACAGACAGCTTGTGAAACCCTCGGAGGGTGAGCGCGGCAGGTACATCCTCAAGCCGGCACCGTCTTCCTATTCCATATTGGAGCGGAAGTACTGCCCCGCCAATGAGCATCTGAGTATGCAGCTGGCCGCACAGGTCTATCATATCGAGACGGCTGCCAACGCGCTCTGTTTCTTTCGCGATGGCGAGGCGGCATATCTGACACGCCGTTTCGATGTGGCACCCGATGGCGTCAAGTACCAGCAGGAAGACCTGGCATCGTTGAGTGGGCTGACGAAAGCCAATGGAGGGAGTGACTATAAATACAGCCATCTGAGCTATGAGGAGTGTGCAGAACTCATCCGCAAGTACACCACAGCCGCACCGGTTGAAGTACTAAAGTTTTTCCGCATCGTGGTTTTTAACTATTTGATCCTGAACGATGATGCCCATCTGAAGAACTTCTCGCTAATCAATCGTGGTGACGGAGAGTACCACTTGACGCCCGCTTACGACCTCATCAACACGAGTCTGCATCTTTATGAGCCCCGCATCTTTGCCCTTGACAAAGGATTGTTCCGTGAAGGAATGATGTTCACCGACACGCACACCGTCGATCGCGGCGACTTCGAGGAGTTTGGGCATCGCATTGGTCTGTCAGCTCGCTTAGTCAAGCGTGAACTCGATTTCTTTGCAGCCCCGCAGCCTCTCGCCCAAGAACTGATTCATCGTTCCTTCCTCTCCGAGAAGTTGAAGCAGCACTATTGGCATTCCTACAATTACAGAAGGGCAACCATCTGTTGAATACCCTACGCTCCCCTCTAACAGCGGCGGGTTCGCAAAGTTTTCCGCAAAAGTTTTCTTGTGGTAATGAGGTTGAGGGGTGTCTCCAGGCGGGAATAAAACGGAAAAAAAGAGACGTCCGTTTTATTCCCGCCTTGGCTCTTGGAGCAAACTGCAAAATTGTCATATCTTTGCCGCTGGAATGCCGACAGCTGCTGGACTGGGAGGCATAAGCTGGCCAGCTCCGGTCCTGCACCCTATGGGGTGCGTGGCAGAAGCCCGTGGGGTACGTGGCAGAGGGTTACGGAGTGCGTGGCAGAGGGGCATGAGGTTGCAGCGATAAGCTCGCGAGGTTACAACCTGAAGCTCGCGAGGTTATGGGCATAAGCTCGCGTGCTTCCGT
Source organism: Bacteroidaceae bacterium (assembly GCA_017470425.1). Taxonomy (GTDB): domain Bacteria; phylum Bacteroidota; class Bacteroidia; order Bacteroidales; family Bacteroidaceae; genus Physcousia. The sequence goes on from JAFUYT010000018.1 coordinate 2,526, forward strand.
GCACAACCTCGCGAGGTTCTGTCCCGAAGGCGGCGAGGCGAACGCCGCCAGCCTGCCACGCTGCGAATAACAGGGCGTCAGCCTCCGCGAAAAAGCTGGTCGTCAGCTACCCAGGAACAGCCGGTCGTCAGGCACCCCGGTTTTAAAGAGAAAAAAGAAAAAAAGAAGCAAAAAAAGAAATGAAAGAGAAAAGCAAGCCAGCCTGCATGCAAAAAACGTGCGAGCGGCCGCGGCAGAAATCCTCTGACGCGGGCGGGGGACGGCGTGTGGTTGAGGGGTGGTTTTACACCCATTATTCAAGAAAAAAGACTGCCAAAATGTGTTTGGCAGTCGATTTTCAGATTTTGGCAGTTCCTGTTTCATTTCTTTATCATATCTTTGCCCCCGAAGGAATCGATTTTGAACCAAAAACAGGAAAGGAATGAAAGCAAGGAAAATTCTGATGATAATGTTGACGGCTCTGACGGGTGCGCAGGCGATGTATGCGGACGATGTCAGCGAGGCGCAGGCGCGGCAGATCGCCGTGCAGATGATGAACAGCTTCCCGCAGGCCAAGGCCCGACGCGCCAAGGCTGTGGGCAGCGTGGAGGCACCGGCGCCGAGACTGGCATATAAGGCGCCGTCGCTCGCGGACGAAGCGGCAAGTCCGCTGTACTATGTGTTCAACAGCGCTGAGGCCGACGGCGGCTTCGTCATCGTCTCTGGCGACGACGGCACCACCACGCCCGTCCTGGGCTACTCCGACCACGGCTCGTTCAGCCTTGACGGGGCTCCGGAGAATGTCCGGGCCATGATGGAGCGCTACGCCCACCAGATAGAGATGCTGCGAGCCCATCCGCAGGCTGCAGGTGCTTCTTCGAAACGGGCGTCAAGGCGAATCGAAACTTATACTTATTCTTTCGGCAATGTCGTGGTGGAACCATTCGTGAAAACAAAGTGGAACCAGACAGCCCCTTATAATTTGCTCTGTCCTAAGGTGGATGGCGAAAATCCGACTCTGACAGGCTGCGTGAATACAGCAGAAGCCCAGATCCTCAACTATTGGCAATGGCCGAAGCGGGGGCGTGGCTCGAACTCCTATTATTGGAATCCTACCATAGATACGCGCTTCGACCTGTCTGGTGATTTTAAACATGCCTACGACTGGGACTATATGCTCGATGAGTACGACTACGACTACACCGAGGAGCAGGTAGAGTCCATCTTCCACAATTGGGACAGCTACTACCAGTGGATGCTTGATGCCTACAATCGCTGGGGTGGGTATAACGTGCTGAAGTCGGGCAACATGAGTCACGACATCGGCGGCACCTTCACCCTGCAGGATATGGGCGACTACTACCTCTACCGCTTCTCGCGCATCGGCTCCTATACGCTGAACGCCAGAGCCATACTGCGGGCAGTAAACATCCGTTGCATCCCCACAGTGCACTACAATGGCCCATTTTCGATAGAATACACCGACGTGGAGGTGAAGGGGCAGACGACGATGGAATACCAGTTCACGGTGAAGAAGTGATCCGGCGGAGATAAAAGAGAAGCGGCTGTGTCAAGGGGAAAGACACGGCCGCTTCTCGGTTATGGGGAGATGAATGGGAGGGGTCAGAAGGTGATGGTGAAGGCGAGACCGTCGGAGGAGGGGTCTTCGACCTCGGCTGATGCCGAGGGCACGGCGGCATCGGATGCCTCGTGGTTGGATTTCTCCTGGATGCGGCGGAGCTCCTCTTTCTTGCGATCGACGGTGGGGGTGGATTCGACCATGGAGATGATGTCGTCGTTGTCGAGGTCGTTCTCGGAGAAGATGAAGGTCTGGCGTCGGGGCTTCTGGGGGGTGTTGTCGTCGGTGCCGTAGAAGCGTCCGCGGCGCTGTCCTTTCTCTTCCTGCTCCTCTTCCTCCTGGCGCTGTCGCTCTTCTTCCTCGCGTGTGAGCTTGGCCATGCGGTCCTCCATGCTGGGTACGTTCTGCAGTCCGAAGCCGGAGGCGAGGAGGGTGATCTTGACTTTGTCGCCGAGTGAGTCGTCGGTGCCCATGCCCCATTTGGTCTCCACGCTGTCCTGGTTGAATTTGCTCATGAAGTCGTTGACCTCGTTCATTTCCTCCATGGTGAGCTGTGTGTTCTGGTCGTTGCGGCTGAAGGTGATGTAGAAGAGGACTTTCTTGGAGTTGAAGATGTCGTTGTTGTTGAGCAGCGGGCTGTGGAGTGCTTCCTGGAAGGCTTTGGTGACGCGGTTCTCTCCTTCGCCGTAGCCGGTTGACATGATGGCTACGCCGCCGTCCTTGAGTACGGTCTTCACGTCCTGGAAGTCGAGGTTGATGATGCCTCGCATGGTGATGATCTCGGCGATGCTCTTGGCGGCGATGCTGAGTGTGTCGTCGGCCTTAGCGAATCCGTTGAGTACGGTGAGCTCGGGGTAAATCTCGCGGAGTCGTTCGTTGTTGATGACGAGGAGCGCATCGACGTGCTTTGACATTTCCTCGACGCCGTCGAGTGCCTGGTCGATTTTCTTGTGTCCTTCGAAGCGGAAGGGGATGGTGACGATGCCCACGGTGAGGATGTCGAGCTCGCGGGCGCACTGTGCGACGATGGGTGCTGCTCCGGTGCCAGTGCCGCCTCCCATGCCTGCGGTGATGAATGCCATGCGTGTGCCGTCGGTGAAGAGTTCGCGGATCTGTGGCAGCGAGTCGAGTGCTGCCTTGCGTCCCACCTCGGGGCGGTTGCCTGCTCCGAGTCCTTCGCCCATCTGTAGCTTCATGGGCACGGGTGAATCGGTGAGCGCTTTGTTATCGGTGTTGCAGAGCACGTAGGTGACATCGTGGATGCCCTCGTTGAACATGTGTGTCACGGCATTACCGCCGCCGCCGCCTACGCCCACCACTTTGATGATGCTGGGGTTGTTGACCTTGAGGTTGAACTGAATGCCTCCGGCCTCGTTGTTATATTCTTCTGCCATAGTGATAGTGACGATTGAGAGATTGACAAATTGAACGGATGAGAGATTGCTGGTTACCTTTCCTCTACGAGCTCGCTGGCGCGGTCCTTGATCCACTTGCCCATGCGCTGGAAGACGCCTGGTCCTTTCTCTTTCTTTTCTTTCTTCTCCTCGGAGGGTTCGACCTCGGCTGATGCCGAGGGCACGGCGGCTGCTGATGCCGAGGGCGCGGCGGTAGTGGATGCCGAGGGCGCGGAGGGTTCTTCGGGCTGTCCCTGTAGGGGTTGCATGACGACGCCTTCTTCCTTGGTGGTGGAGGTGGGGATGGCGGGTTCTTCCTTGGTGGTGTCGAAGAGTTCGGGCTCAATGGGCCGCTCGCTGGTGCACTCCTCGTCGCCGCGGCGGAGCATGGCCACGAGGGTGGCGAGCGTGTTGGTCTGCGGGTCGAGGCGCAGGCTGGTGGTATATTCCGTGACGGTCGGCATGAGGCGCGTCTTGACCTTGTCGAAGTGGTGGTACTTGACGAAGGCAGTCTCGAGCTGTCGCATGTTGGAGGCGCCTCCGGTGAAGATGACGCCAGAGAGGAGTCGGTCGGAGTAGTTCTTGATCTGTTCCCAGACGTTGTTCAGGATCTCCTGCTGGCGTGCCTCGATGATGTTGAGGAGCCGCTTCTTGTCGATCTGGCGGTCGTTGCTGATGTTGAGTGTCTGTGGCTCTGCGACCTCGGTCTCCTCGGTGTAGGCGGAGCCGTGGGTGCGCTTGAGGAGTTCGGCTTCCTCGTGTTCGATATGGAAGATGGAGGCGATGTCAGCGGTGATGGTGTTTCCGCCGAGTGGCAGGACGACGAGGTGGCGCAGGATGTTCTTCTCGTAGATGATGACGGTCGTCGTCTCGGCGCCGAAATCGACGAGCGCGCATCCGGAGCGCTTCTCGGGGTCGGTCAGCAGGTAGCCCGAGAGCAGCAGCGGGGAGATGAAGAAGTCGAAAGGCTCCAGCTTGGCTCCTTCGAGGCAGCGGCGCAGGTTGTCGCACAGTGTCTTGCGGGCGATGATGTTCTTGTAGTAGCCCTCGATGTGGTCGGCCATCACGCCCACGGGGTCCATCGTCAGGTGGCTGCCTACGCGGTACTCCTGTGCCACGAAGTCGAGGATCTCGGCGTTGGCATAGGGCTGCATCCTGTTCTCGTCCTTCAGGGCGTCCATGATCTCCTCGTTGATGGCGACCTTCACGTCGAGCTGTCGCTTGATGGTGTTGCCTACGGTGCGGAGTGACTGTCCTGTCACGCCGATATAGACTTTGTTGACATAGACCTTCTGTCGCTCCTCGATGCGCTTGATGACTGCAGCAATGGCCTGCACGGTCTTGTCGATGTTATAGACAACCCCCTTGTGGATGCTGTCGGGGGCACTCTCTTTCTCATAGCCTGTGATGCACAGACTTCCGTCGGGCTTTTTCTGCCCGATCATGGCGCGGACGGCTGAAGAGCCCAGCTCAATCGCTACGATGTTCTTTTCTACTCCCATAACTATGATCTATTTTAATGTATAATGGACAATGGACAATGTATAATGGATTATTAGCGGCGTGTGCAGATGACCTGGTCCTTGAACTTGAGGTTGATGGTCTTGTAGCGGTTCCATCCGGCCTTGTCGAGGCCTTCGGTGTAGAAGGTCCTCATGCGGCTGAGCTTGTCGTTCAGGTCGGAGGTGTCGCCGAGTTGGATGATATGGTCGCCGGTGCGCGGTGTGATCTCGATCTCGCCAGCCGGCGTGATATGGATCTCCTCGATCTGATGGTTCCAGAAGGAGTCTTTGCACAGGGTCACGCCCATCGGGGCATAGAGGCGGCCGGCCGTCTGCTTCGGCACGTTGCCTGTCATCACGATGAGGTCGATCTGATGGTAGCCGCGGGGGATGATGCCGCCGCGGTGGTCGATGTAGAAGTCCTCGCCCGTCTGGTTCAGCACGTGGAGCACGGGGATGCGCGGCGTCACCTGGATGGTCACCCGTCCGTCGGCTGTCTTGTAGCACAGTGCCTGGTCGATGTAGGGGCTGGCGGTGAGGACCTTCTCCAGCTCTCCGAGGTCGATGTCCTGCATCGCCTTGCCTTCGGGAAAGAGTTTGTTGGCGGTCAGCAGGTCGCGCACCTCATTCTCGCGAATGAAGTGGGTGTCGTCGTTCACCACGATGTCCAAGCCCGTGCACACCTGTTGCTTGCCGGACTTGTTGAAGGTCGTCAGCGCGAAGATCAGGTAGGCCAGGACACCTACGAGGATGCAAACTTTTAAGATGGTCTTCCACATGGGCGGGTGAGAGTTGAGAGTTTATAGTGAAAGTTTTTCTACGACTTCAGCGATTGCGGCGGAGTAGTCCTCCAGGTCGCCGGCGCCGAGGGTCATGAGGACGTCGAAGTCCGTGTGGCGCACCACATCGACGACGTCGGCCTTGCGGATGAGGCGGGCGGGAACGCCGGGGCGCAGGTGGTCGAGGATGAGCTGGCTGGTGACGCCCGGGATGGGGAGCTCGCGGGCAGGATAGATCTCCGTCAGGATCACTTCGTCGAGCAGCGAGAGCGCGTCGGCGAACTCGTGGTAGAAGTCACGGGTGCGCGTGTAGAGGTGTGGCTGGAAGATGCCCACGATGCGGCATCCGGCATAGACCTCGCGGATGCTCTCGATGCACTTGCGCAACTCCTCGGGGTGGTGGGCATAGTCGCTGAGGTAAGCCTTGTGCTCGTTCTTCACGCGGAAGTCGAAGCGACGTTCCACCCCGCTGAACGATGCCATGCCGCGGCGGATCTCGTCGGTTGGGACGCCGGCAATCTGTGCCAATGCCATGGCGCCGATGCCGTTCTCGATGTTCACGCTGACGGGCACGCCCAAGCGCACGTCGCGGATGTCGCCCAAGGGCGAGACGAGGTCGAAGGTGATGTCGCCATTGCCGATGCGGATGTTCTCGGCGTGGAAGTCGCCCTCGGTGCGGGAGTAGGTGTAGGTGGTCACGCCCGCCTGTACGTTCGGCTGCATTTTCAGCCCCGTGTGGAGCACCAGGTAGCCGCCCGGCTGTATCAGTTCGGTGTAGTGGCGGAAGCTCTCGAGATACGCCTCCTCGGTGCCGTAGATGTCGAGGTGGTCGGGATCGGTGGCGGTGATGACGGTGGCGAATGGCGCGAGCCAGTGGAAGGAACGGTCGAATTCATCGGCCTCGATGACCACATAGTCGCTCTCGGGTGCCAGGATATAGTTGGTGCCGTAGTTCTTGGTGATGCCGCCGAGGAAGGCGTTGCAGTCGATGTGGCTCTGGTGCAGCAGGTGGGCGGTCATGCTGCTCGTGGTGGTCTTGCCGTGGGTGCCGGCCACGCAGAGCCCCTTGTGGTCGTGGGTGAGTGTGCCCAGCACCTGTGCGCGCTTCTGTATGTCGAAGCCTCCAGCGCGGAAGAACTGCAGCTCCGTGTGCTCAGCGGGGATGGCGGGGGTGTAGATGACGAGCGTCGTCTGCGGGTCGCGGAACGCCGCGGGGATGAGGGCCACGTTGTCCTCGTAGTGCACGAGGGCGCCCTCCCGCTCGAGGTCGCGCGTCAGTGCCGACGGTGTCTTGTCATAGCCGCCGACGGCGAGACCGCGCTGTAGGTAGTAGCGGGCGATGGCGCTCATGCCGATGCCGCCGATGCCGATGAAATATACTGAGGTGATCATGTGAACGATATGTCGTTATTCCGTTATTCCGTTGTTTTGCTTACCATCTTGAAAACCTCCTCGGCGATGACCTTGGCCGAATGGGGGAGGCCCATGGCGGCGGCGTTGGTGCTGAGGCGCTTGAGGGCCTCGTCGTCGGTGGCCACGGTGAGCGCCAGGGGGATGAGCTTTTCCTCGGCCTCGGCGTCGCGTACCATCAGGGCGGCGTCCTTCTGTACCAGTGCCATCGCGTTGTGCGTCTGGTGGTCTTCCGCGACGTTGGGCGAGGGCACGAGGATGGAGGGCTTGCCCAGGAGGCAGAGCTCCGAGATGCTGCTGGCGCCGGCGCGGCTGATGACCAGATCGGCGGCGCGGTAGGCCTCGTCCATGTGGTTGATGAAATCCGTGACCTTCAGGTTGACGGGGCATCCCTGCTCAGCGAGGCGCGCCTTGATGTTCTCGAAGTAGTAGCCGCCTGTCTGCCATACGATCTGCACCTTGCTCTCGGCGATCTGCGGAAGCCGTGCGATGACGCTCTCGTTGATGGTGCGGGCTCCCAGGCTGCCGCCGATGATGAGTACCACGGGGCGGAAGGGGCTGAAGCCCAGCTTCGTGACCGCTTCTGCACGGGTCAGCTTGCACTCCGTCAGTGCCTGGCGCACGGGGTTGCCGGTGAGCATCAGCTTCTCCGCGGGGAAGAAACGCTCCATGCCTTCGTAGGCCACGCAGATCCGGCGGGCACCCTTGGCCAGCATCTTGTTGGCCTTTCCCGCGAAGGAGTTCTGCTCCTGAATGAGGTAGGGGATGCCCAGCTGGCGCGCGGCCGAGAGGGTGGGGAAGCTGGCGTAGCCGCCGACGCCCACGACCGCGTCGGGGCGGAAGTCGCGGATAATCTGCTTCACCATGCGGTCGCTCTTCCACATCTTATAGGGGAGCAGGATGTTCTTCAGCAGATGGGCGCGGTCGAAGCCCACGATGGGCAGGCCCTTGATCTCGTAGCCTGCCGCGGGCACGCGCTTCATCTCCATGCGCCCTTCGGCACCGACAAAGAGAATCTGTGCCTCGGGCTGCAGCGCCTGGATGGCGCCTGCTATGCTGAGTGCGGGGAAGATGTGGCCGCCTGTGCCACCACCGCTGACGATGACTCGGATGGGTTGGTTCATTATCGATTCAAAATTTGGTGCAAAATTACGAATAATTCTCTTATGATGAACGTTTTGAGTGGACTTTTTACAGCGCGGAGGTGGATAATTCACCATTTTGACGTGCCGAGCGGCTTATGGACAGCATCATCCCGATGTATGCGCAGTTCACCATGATCGACGAGCCACCACGGCTGACCAGGGGCAGCGGCTGACCCGTGACGGGGAAGAGGCCCACGGCCACCATCATGTTGATGAGCGCCTGCGTGACGATGAGCAGCGCCAGCCCCAGCATGAGGAACGCCGGAAAGTTCTTTTCGCACCGGCTGGCGATGCGCGCCGCCCGGTAGAGTAGGGCGATGTAGAGGAGCAGCACGAAGACGCCGCCGATGAGGCCCAGTTCCTCGATGATGATGGCGAAGATGAAGTCGGAGTAGGCCTGCGGCAGGAAATCGCGCACCTTCGAGTTGCCGGGACCGCAGCCGATGATGCCGCTGGTGGCCACGGCGATGTGGGCCTGCGTGATCTGGGGATTGGTGTTGAGGTCGAACTGCAAGGGGTCCTCCGGCATCTCGGTGTGGTTGCGTACGCGGTGCGCCCAGGTGGGCAGTCGTTTCAGACCCGGTAGCTCACTCACTTTCTGGAGCGTGGGCTCGGGCGTGAAGGCCAGTGTGCTATAACCGATGGCACCGGCGATGACCAGGAGGCCGATGAGCGCGCTGAACTGTTTCCAGGGCACGTCGCCCACGAACATCAGCATCAGCACCACCGCGAAGGTGAACATCGCCGTTGAGAGGTTCTCCTTCACAATCATGCCGCAGATGACCACGGTGATGCCGAGAATCCACTTGAAGGCGGAGACGGTGGCGCCTTTCTCGTTGCGCATCACGCCCAGGAGCCACGCTACGACGACGACCAGCGAACCCTTGGCAATCTCCGAGGGCTGGAACGAGAAGCCGCCCACGCTCAGCCAGCGGTTGGTGTCGTTCAGACTGCCCGACGACAGCATCGCCGCGGCCAGCAGCAGAATACTGAGAATCGGGCCCACGATCACGATCCAGCCAAAGAAGCGGCAGGGGATGCGATGGATGACCCACGTGATGCCCACGCCCATGCCCAGATACAGGCCATGCTTGAGCACAGGGCTCCAGTAGGCACCCTGCTCGAAGGTCATGTTGCTGGACGCGCTATAGACTTCGAGGATGGAGATGATACACAGGAAGAAGAGAATCATCCACAGGACTTTATCGCCCTCGAAGAGGCGGTCGAGATGTATGGTTTTATTGCGGATGGTCATCGGGATTTCTGATTTGACGATTTGACAATTTACAATTTACAAAGCACGGGCGAGGGACTTGAACTGCTCGCCGCGGTCCTCCATGTTCTTGAAGAGGTCGAAGCTGGCGCAGCAGGGGGAGAGCAGGACGGTGTCGCCGGGGGCGGCCATCTGGTAGCAGGCTGCCACGCAGTCTTTCATTGAGTGGGTCTCGGCCGTGGGGATGCCCATCGGGTCGAAGAAGTCGTGCAGCTTGCGATTATCGACGCCCAGGAAGACGAGGCCCTTGCACTTCTGTCGGACCAGGTCCTTGATCTGGTTGTAGTCGTTGCCCTTGTCCAGGCCGCCGAGAATGAGGATCGTCGGGCTGGTCATGCTCTCCAGCGCGTACCAGCAGGCATCCACGTTGGTGGCCTTCGAGTCGTTGATGAACGTCACGCCGTGCACCTTGCACGTGAATTCCAGGCGGTGCTCTACGCCCTCGAAGTCGCTGAGGCTCTCCCGGATGACGTCATTCGAGATGCCGCTCAAGTCGGCGGTGATGCCTGCGGCCAACGAGTTGTACATGTTGTGCTTTCCGGAGAGCGAGAGCGACTCCTGTTCCATGTTGAAGGGTGTGGGGCGCTCGATGACGTACTCGCCGTCGGCGATGTAGCCAATCATCCCTTCCTTGCTCAGGATGCTGAACGGACACATCCGGCTCTCGATGTGGTACTTCTCCAGTTCCGCGCGGATGACGGGGTCGTCGTTCCAGAACACGAAGGCATCGTCCTTCGTCTGGTTCTGGAGGATGCGCATCTTCGCATCCGTGTAGTTCTGCATATTGTTGTCGTAGCGGTCGAGATGGTCGGGCGTGATGTTCAGCAGGACGGCGATGTTCGCACGGAAGTCGTACATGTTGTCCAGCTGGAAGCTCGAGAGCTCGATGACGTAGTATTCGTGCGGATCCTCGGCGACCTGCAGTGCCAGGCTGTTGCCGATGTTGCCGGCCAGGCCTACGTCGTAGCCCGCTTTCTTGAAGATATGGTAAATGAGGCTCGTCGTGGTCGTCTTGCCATTGGAGCCTGTGATGCAGATCATCTTCGAGTGGGTGTAGCGTCCTGCAAACTCTATCTCGCTGATGATGGGAATACCTGCATCCTGGATTTTGCGAACCATCGGAGCTGTGGCGGGGATACCCGGGCTCTTGATGATCTCGTCGGCGGTGAGCACGAGGGCTTCCGTGTGCTGACCCTCCTCCCAGCGGATGCCGTGGCGGTCGAGCACCTCCTGGTAGTGGGGTTTGATCTTGCCCATGTCTGTGACGAAGACATCAAATCCTTCTTTCTGTGCCAGCACCGCAGCACCTACGCCGCTCTCTGCGGCACCTAATATCACTATTCTTTTCATATTTCACTTTTACTTTTCTTCTTTCTCTTTGGTAATCACCTGATCTTTAATGTGACGATAGCCAGTGCGCACATCATGATGGTGATAATCCAGAAACGGGTCGTGATCTTCGACTCCAGCCAGCAGCCGCGCGGCCAGTTCAGCAGCACCTTGAAGTCGGGGGGCAGCTGGCCGGGCTTCACGCGGAAGGTGTCGTGGATGGGGGCGCGCTTGAAGAAGCGGAGCTTCAGGCCGCGCTTGTTGCCGTAGCGCGCATAGTTTGTCTGCAGGATGACGCTCACGCTTTCGATGAAGAAGATGAAGCAGATGAGCGGCAACAGCAGCTCTTTGTGGATGATGATGGCCGTCACGGCGATGATGCCGCCGATGGCCAGCGAGCCGGTGTCACCCATGAAGATCTGGGCAGGGTACGCATTGTACCACAGGAAACCGATGAGGGCACCCACGAAAGCCATCAGGAAGACCACCAGCTCCTCCGAGCCGGGCACGTACATGATGTTCAGGTACGAGGCGAACTGGATGTGCGACGAGACATACGCCAGGATGGCCAGCGCCAGACACATGATGGCGGCGTTGCCGGAACACATGCCGTCCATGCCATCGTTGAGGTTCGCGCCGTTCGACACGGCCATCACGACGAAGGTCGTCACGAGCACGAAGAGAATCCAGCCTGCGGCCGTGCGGTATTTGCCCAGCCACAGGAAAACGTCGGAGTACCGCAGGTTGTTATCCTTGAAGAATGGAATTGTTGTGACGGTGCTCTTGACGGGTTCACTCGTGTGGGTGACCATCTCCACGCCGTTCTGCCGCTCCACAGTCACGTTTTCGTGGACGACAGCATCGGGGCTCAGCCACAGCGTCAGACCCACGACCAGTCCCAGGATGGCCTGTCCGATCAGTTTGTAGATGGGGCGGATGCCGTCCTTGCTGCTCGTCATTTTCGTGTAGTCATCCCAGAAGCCCAGCAGGCCCAGCCACAGCGTCGTGCCCACCATCAGAATCAGATAGATGTTGCGCAGACGCCCGAAGAGGAGGACGGGGATGAGCGTGGCCACGATGATGATGACGCCGCCCATTGCCGGCACGCCTTTCTTCTCTACGCCGTAGGGGTCGATGCTGGCATCGCGCTGCTCCTCGCTGATGTGGCGGCGGCGCATATACTTGATGAACCATTCGCCGAACCAGGCGGAGATGATGAGCGAGAGCACCAGTGTCAGGATGGCGCGGAACGAGATGTAGCTCCACATGTGGGCGCCAGAAATCCCGAATTCACCGAGGTAGCGGAAGAAGTAGTATAGCATTGCGTGAGAGTTAATGGTTGAAGGTTCCTATTGTTTCTATAGCATCTGTTGTTTCTCTCCTTATTCTATTCCGAATGTCTCGCGGACGACTTCGTGGTCATCGAAGTGGTGCTTGACACCTTTGACATCCTGATAGTCCTCGTGGCCTTTGCCAGCGATGAGGATGACGTCGCCCGGCTGCGCCATCATGCAGGCGGTGCGGATGGCTTCGCGACGATCCACGATGCTGATGACCTTACGCTTGTCTTCGGCCGTCGTGATGCCAGCGAGCATATCGTTGATGATGTCCTGCGGCTCTTCGAAGCGGGGGTTGTCGGAGGTGATGATGACGCGGTCGGAGGCGCGGACGGCCGACTGTGCCATCAGGGGGCGCTTGCCCTTGTCGCGGTTGCCGCCGGCACCGCAGACGGTGATGCACTGCCCGGGTTTCTTCAAGATCTCATTGATGGTGCTCAGGACGTTGTCGAGTGCGTCGGGTGTGTGGGCGTAATCGACAATGGCGGTGACACCCTCGCGCGAGCGAATGGTCTCGAAGCGGCCGTTCACGGGCGTCAGCGTGCTCAGCACGACCAGCACATCTTCCGGGCGCTTGCCCAGACAGACGGCAGCGCCATAGACGGCCAGCAGGTTGGAGACATTGAAGCGTCCGATGAATTGGACGAAAACTTCATGTCCGGAGATATCCAGCGTCATCCCCTCGAAGCCTTCTTCGAGAATCCGCGCGCGGAAGTCGGCCATGGCGCGCAGGGAGTAGGTCTTGACCTGTGCACGGGTATTCTGTGTCATGAACAGCCCGTTCTTGTCGTCGGCGTTTGTGACGACGAAAGCATCTGCGGGCAGACCGTCGAAGAAAGCCTTCTTGGCGTCGCGGTAGGCCTCGACCGTCTTGTGATAGTCCAGATGATCGCGGGTGAGGTTCGTGAAGATGCCGCCCTTGAACTTCAGACCACCGATGCGGTGCTGTGCCACGCTGTGGGAGCTCACCTCCATGAAAGCATAGCGGCAACCTTCGTCGGCCATGCGGCCTAGCAGGCGGTTCAGCGTAATGGGGTCAGGAGTGGTATGGTCGGTGGGAACGGCGACACCGTCGATATAGTTGCAAACGGTGGAGCAGAGTCCGCACTTGTAGCCAAACTGGCGGAACATCCGGTACAGTAGCGTGGCGATGGTCGTCTTGCCATTGGTGCCGGTGACGCCGATGAGATCGAGCTTTTCTGTGGGGTCGCCGAAGAAATGGTGGGCCAGCGGGCCTACGGCGGACTCGGTGTCTGCCATCTGCACGAACGTCACCCCTTCGGGGCGCTCTGCGGGCATCGTCTGACAGACGACGGCGATGGCACCTTGCTCCACCGCCTTGCCGATGAAAGCATGGCCATCAACTTGAGTGCCGGGCACCGCCACGAAGAGCGTGCCGGGCTTCACCTGCCGGGAGTCAATCGCGATGTCCGCGACTTCGATGTCTGTGGAGCCTGCTACCTGGAGAGGCTTGACGGGAGAGAGCAGTTCTTCTAATTTCATATCTCGATATATTTTCAATTCTTAATGAAGTATCTTTCAATGTTTCAATTTTACATCGCCTTAAGCTCCAGCGTAATCGTCTGTCCCTTCACGGCTTTGGTTCCGGCCGGCATATTCTGGCGATAGACGCGTCCCTGTCCTTGGAGGCGCACCTTCAGCCCCAGCGCTTCCAGCAGTCCTACGGCATCGCGTGCGCCGAGGCCTACGACGTTTGGTACGGTGCCTGCTTCCGCCTCCGGCATGGCTGCGGGCTCGGGACGCTCGAAGACTGATGTGCTGTCGGCTGCCTCCTGCACCTCGCGGAAGACACCTTTGGCCATCACGTATTGTGCCAGCTCAGAGAACACCGGGCCACACTGTCCGCCACCAGAGGCGGGGAGACCGCTCTTCTTGATGCAGACGATACAACTGTACTGCGGAGCCTCGCTGGGATAGAAACCGCAGAAGCTCACCATGTAGCGGGCGGGGGAACCGTGGTAGCTGCCATGTTCGTCGGCAACCTGCGCCGTACCCGTCTTGCCGCAGACCTTGAACTGCTTGCAGCCTGCTTTCTTGCCGAGGCCGGTCGGGTCGTTGACGACGCGCTCCAGGATCTCGTGGATATCCTTCAGGGTGCTGGGCTTGCAGATCTGCTCCTTCACGACCTCCACGGGGAAGCTCTTGAGCGTCATGCCATCCTTGCGGATCTCGCGCACGAAGCGGGGCTTCACCATGCGACCGTTGTTGGCGATGGCATTGTAGAAGGTGACGGTGTAGATGGGCGGGATCTGCGTCTCGTAGCCGATGCTCATCCATGCCAGTGCCGTCTTGCTCCAGTTGCTGCCGTCGGGTTTGGGGCGGCGCACGCTGGGGAAGCCTTGCCCCTGGAAGGGTAGTGTGAACGGCACGCCGACACCTTCGCGGTGCAGGCCATCGACATATTTCTCGGGATGTTGGAAGTAGTTCTCATCGATGATGCGGCTCACGCCTACGTTGGACGAGAACATCAGACACTCATCGACGGAGATCCTGCGGCCGTAGCCGCCCTTGCGCCAGTTGTGATCCTTCATCACGCGGCCGTGCATGAGATACTGTCCGTTGCCCACCTGCACGCTGTCCTTGCGGGTGACCACGCCGTCCTCGAGTGCCACCATGATGGAGGCGGTCTTGAACGTCGAGCCCGGTTCCCAGAGGTCGGTGATGGCGTTGTTCTTGACTTCCGCGTAGTAATAGTTTCCCGATGTTCCCAGGCGTGTCATGTTCACGATGGCTTTCACGTCGCCCGTGGCCACTTCCATCAGCACCACGACACCTACTTCGCCATTGACTTCGTGCAGCTTGCGCACAAGGATCTTCTCGGCGGCATCCTGCATCCCCACGTCGATGGTCGAGATGATGTCGAGGCCGTTGATGGGCTCCACGTCCGTGCGGTCCATCCACTGTCGGCGCACTTTCTCGCGATGCTTCTTGCCGTTCACGCCGCGCAGGATGCTGTCGTAGGCCAGTTCCAGACCGTTCATGGCGGAATCGCTGGCTGGCAGCAAGGAGCCCAGCGTGCGGGTGGCCATATTGCCATAAGGCTTCTGGCGCTGTGGAATCTCCTCGCCGTAGAAGCCGGACTTGTTACGTCCGTAGCGGACATACGGCAGCCTCAGGAACTCGCGGTACTGGATGTAGGAGGCGTTGCGGGCCAGCACAAACGTGCGCTGGCATTTCTTGCCGCGCTCGCGTTCCTTCGCATTCTTGTATGCCTTGTGGAGTAGTGTCTTGTATTCTGCCACCGATTTCTTGGGGAACAGCTGGTTGAGGCCGATGCAGAGGCTGTCGATTTCACGGACAAACACGGTGTCGCGCCAGGCTCGTCCCCTGCGCTCGGCGACACTGTCGTTCTGATCGACCACGACGAGGTCGGCGTAGAGCGTGTAGATGGGCATTGAGCCCACCAGCAGCTGGCCATCGGCCGAGTAGATGTTGCCGCGGACGGCGGGAATGTCCTTCTGGCGGGAAGCCAGACGTTCGCGCACCTTCTCCCAGTAGCTCTTTTCGAAAAACATTGAATAGGCGGCGGTGGCTATCACAGCAACGCCCACCAGCGTCATCAGGATAATGACGAACGTATAACGCGGAATAATATGTTTGTGGTCGAAGTTCATAACGGCTTATTTCTTGATGCGGATGATAAACGGAGGTTCGGTGGCACTCTTCAGGAGGCTGTCGCCCATCTGCTGGAGCTTCCGCTCGATGTTGCTCTGTCGGCTGCTCATGGTTAGGGTGGCATATTGTGTCAGGGCGTAGTTCTTCTTCTCCACCAGCTCATTGCGCAGGTGCTCTTCCTCGATGATTTCCTGCTGGGCGGCATAGCGGTTCGAGATATAGAGAATACCCAGCAGGACCAGCACCAGGATAAACCAGATGTTGCGCCGTAGGAAGCTGCCGATGAGGTAGTCGCCGCCCAGGATCTCCCGTAGGGTCAGCTGTGGCAGGTCTTCCGATGAGAACAAGCGCCATGCCGAACGCCGTTCGTGGGCATCCTCTTCTGTCGTGGCCACGGGGACATCATCGGGCACCGGCGTGCTTTCGTCGCCGTCAGCGCCATCAGTGCCATCCACACTGCGAGCGTCATCGCAGTGCGCTGTATCGTCGCTCTCAGCGTGCTGCGTGTCGCTGTCCACCTCAGGCAATATTGCTTCCTCCAACTCCGAGGTGTTCTCCTCGAGGTTGGTGACGACCAGCTCCACGTCGTCCTGCTGAGCCTTCTTGTCTCGTTTCATGCAAATCTCACTTATACCTATTTATATTATATAGAGGAGGTGCTTCTACTCCATTTTCTATCACCTCTTCTCCTTTTACTCCTTATTTTCTGTGACGGGGTTATTCTTTCCGCCTTGATCTTCAAATTTTTTCTGCCACACGCAGGCGCGCACTCCTGCTTCGTGGGTTCTGCTGTACCTCTTCGTCGCTGGCCACCACTGGTTTCCCGATGAGGCGGAAGGGAGCCTGACTGCGCCCGTAGATGTCTTGTTGCACGTCGCCGTTGATATTGCCGGCGCGCATCAGGTTCTTGACCATGCGGTCTTCCAGCGAATGATAGGCGATGACCACCAGTCGGCCGCCGGGCTTCAGTAGGTTGACGGCTGCAGAGAGCATATCGCGCAGTGCTTCCATCTCGCCATTCACCTCGATGCGCAAGGCTTGAAAGGCACGGGCCAGATCTTTCTTCTCACGGTCCCGCCCAATCAGCGGAGACAATACCTGCACCAACTGCTGCGTGGTCGTTATCGGGGAGGCGGCACGCGCTTTGACGATGGCCGCTGCCATGCGCGATGCCTGATGCAGCTCTCCATAGAGCCGGAAGATGGACGTGAGCTCTTCAGCGGAATAGCTGTTCACCACGTCGGCGGCTGATCGGCGCGCCTGTTGGTTCATCCTCATGTCCAGCGGGGCATCTGCCCTGAAACTGAAACCGCGCTCTGCGGCGTCCAGATGGTGACTGGAGACGCCCAGGTCTGCCAGAATTCCATCCACACCATCTACTTCGTAGTAGCGCATCCAGTGATGCAGGTAGCGGAAGTTCGAGCGGACAAGCGTCCATTGTGTTGAGCCTGACATCGTCTCTGACTGCTCCGCTTCACAGCGGGCAATGGCATCGGCATCCTGGTCGAAACTGAACAAACGGCCGCCCTCTAATTGGGAGAGAATCGCACGACTATGGCCGCCGCCGCCCAGCGTCACATCCACGTAAGTCCCATCACGCCTGATGTTCAGCGCCTCCAGGGAAGGCTGCAATAGCACGGGAATGTGGTAAATGCCAGTTTCCATGGCGCAAAGATACGAAGATTATTCCAAACTTACATCATCCTTTACGAATTATTTTTGAAAAATTTTATAACTCATTGTTTTGGTGCTATTTGTAACTTTAGAGCTACGCTTTAACTCCAAGTCTCCTTCAAAGCACTGAATAGCCTTTTTCATGTGCCTATATACATATTTTTGCCTCAAAATTTGGCGAAGCCGCTAAAAAACCATACCTTTGTACCCAAATCAGCTTTTACAGCGCCCTTCTACAGACATGAAATCAAACTTATACCAAAAAGGGATTCACCTCATCGCTGTTCTGATGGCTGCTCTGGCATTGCTCATGCCTTGGCGCTTGACAGCACAGGTTCAGCGGACGGATTCGCTATCCACGCAGTCCACCGTGACAAGCCAGCGTGAAGAGGTGCGCCCTCGGATGATGACCAGCCCTCTGCCCGTCAACATCCGCCAGCAAGGTCGCCAACTCTGCGTGCAGAGCCGTTATAATCAGCTGTTACCCGTCTATACCGAAGGTGGTACGTTTTATACCGCTTTCCGCTTGTCCAAGGGAACGAATTGGCTTTCAGGACTCCCCAAGGGTACTTATTTGATTAACAACCGTAAGTTCACCATTTATTGACCTTTTCTTTTCCTCTCACAATGTCAGAACATCCCGAGTTAGCCATTGATCTTGAGAAAATCGTCCGCGAGCGGGCAGGAAACCGCGTCCCGGGATTTGTCATCCGATGGCTCAAACGGCTGATTCACGAGGATTTCATCAATGAGTTTCTGGTGCGAGGTCACGAAGGAGTGGAGTTCTGTGTCAAGGGCATTGAGTACTTGGGCGTCACGGTGACCGTTGAAGGCTTGGATCGCCTGCCTGACGACCGCCAGTTCACCTTCGTCTCCAACCATCCCCTCGGCGCCATCGACGGCGTAGCGTTGGGCGGCATCATTGGTACGAAATACGAAGGCCGTGTCAGGTATCTGGTGAATGATCTCCTCATGAACCTCAAGGGCTTGGCGCCCATCTGTGTGCCTATCAACAAGTTCGGCGCTCAGGCACGCAACCTCCCTAATCAGGTGAATGAAGCCTTTGAGGGCGACAATCAGGTGATTATGTTCCCTGCAGGCATCTGCTCCCGACTGATCGACGGGCAGATTCGAGACCTCCCGTGGGGGAAAGCGTTCATCCAGAAGAGCGTGCAGACGCAGCGCGACGTGGTGCCCATCCATTTCATTGCTCAGAACTCGCCCCGTTTCTACCGGATTGCGCAATGGTGCAAGCGGTTGGGCATCAAGTTTAATTTGGCGATGCTCCTGTTGCCCGATGAGATGTACCGCTCGCGCGGCAAGCACTTCATCGTGCGTTTTGGACAGCCTATCCCCTGGCAGACCTTCGATCGCTCACGTCGTCCCGCAGAGTGGGCAGAGTGGGTGAAGACGCGGGCCTATGAATTATAGAAAGTAAGCAGTAAGAGAGTAATAGAGATATGGAAGAAATCATTGCCCCTATTCCCGTTGACATCCTGAAGAGTGAGCTCACGGAGGACAAGCGCCTGCGCATGACCAACAAGAGTAACAACGAGGTGTATATCGTCACGTGGCAGAACGCCCCCAACGTGCTGCGCGAGATCGGTCGCCTCCGCGAAATCGCATTCCGTGCGGCGGGAGGAGGAACGGGTAAGGCATTGGATCTTGATGAGTTCGACACGATGGAGCGACCTTACAAGCAGCTCATCGTCTGGGATCCCGAGGCTGAGGCTATTCTGGGAGGCTACCGCTATCTGCTGGGGTCGGAGGCCAGTTTCGATGCCGAAGGACAGCCCATCTTGGCCACCTCCCACATGTTCCATTTCTCTGAGCGCTTCCTGCGCGACTATTTCCCCTACACCATCGAGCTGGGACGCAGCTGGGTGACGCTGGAGTACCAGAGCACGCGCGCCGGTTCGAAGGCGCTCTTCGCGCTGGACAACCTGTGGGACGGGCTGGGCGCCCTCACCGTGATCATGCCCAAGATGCGTTACCTCTTCGGCAAGATGACCATGTACCCGAGCTATGACCGTCAGGCTCGTGATATGATCCTTTATTTCCTGCAGAAGCATTTTGCTGACCCCGATAAACTCATCATTCCGATGAAACCGCTTGAAATCGAGGCGAACCGCGAGGAGTTAGCGGCCTTGTTCTGCGAGGATGACTTCAAGGCTGACTACCGGATCCTCAACCGTGAGGTGCGACTGCGCGGCTACAATATCCCGCCGCTCGTGAACGCCTACATGGGACTCTCGCCCACCATGCGTATGTTCGGCACTGCCATCAACTACGGCTTTGGCGACGTGGAGGAGACAGGCATCCTGATTGCTGTCGATGAGATTCTCGACGAGAAACGCGTCCGACATATCGACAGCTTCATTCGTGAGCATCCCGAGGCACTGTCCATCACTAGCGGCGCCAACAAGATCATCTCTTGATGCAGTCATCAAGATGCTCTGTTGACACAGTCTTATCGTATCAGCACCTTCTTACCGTTGAGAATGTAGAGACCCTTCCGCGTCGGATGGGTGAGGCGTCGTCCGCTCAGGTCATAGTAATGAGCGGGAGAAGAGGCGTTGTGGGAAGACTGCGGGAGGATGGTCATGGGGGAGATGCCGTCGTAGAGCGGGTCGCTGTCAGCTGCATAGACATGAAGTGGGAAGGTGTGAGCATCTACCGTGTTCCAGTCTCCTTGTTCGCCGATGAGGCTCAGCGTGGCATCGATGTCGAAGTCACCTGCACTGGAAGGTGTCCATGCGCCTAAGGAACAGAACAGGAGGGTGCCCTGTCCGGGTTGCAGCTCCGGATGGCTGTTCACCAGCGCAGGGGGCGTGTCGAAGCTGGTGCCGAGAGCGGTCTGGGGACTGTCCGGGGTGCCGATGAGGAGTGCCCACAGGCCTGCGGGCGCAGTGCCTTGGTTCTTCACGTAGGCATAAAAGGTGACTTCGTCGCCCACGCGAGGGTAACGGGGCTGCGTGAAGAGTTGTGTGATGCGCAGGTCGGGGGCGGAGGGGAGTGTGCTCAGGTCCAGTGTGGTGGTGAGGGGGAGGTCGGCGGACGAACCGCCGACACTGAGTGTGAACGAGGTGGCGGGCACCTCATAGGCTTCGCGCTGGAGGTTCCACTCGTAGAAGTCCTCGGCGGAGAGTTGGAAGCGGACGGTGCGCGTCTGCCCGGCGGGGATGCTGATGCGCTCGAAGCCGCGCAGCTGCTGTAGTGGCTGCCAGGCGGGGGCCTCGTTCTGGTCTATGTAAAGCTGTGCTACCTCCTCGCCGTCGCGTGTGCCAGTGTTGGTGATGTCCGCGGTGATGGCATAGCTCATGCCGTCGGGTTGTGGCGTCACGGTGAGGTGGTCGTAGCGGAAGGTGGTGTAGCTGAGGCCGTAGCCGAAAGGGTACTGTGGCGTCATCCCTTGCCGTTCATACCAGCGGTAGCCGCCGCCCCAGTCATCGGTGAAGTAGGTGTCGTTCCACTCGGGCAGCTGGGCATCGTTCTGCGGCATCGTCATGGGCAGACGTCCTGCGGGGTTGCGGAGTCCGAAGAGGACGTCGGCGATGCCGTTGCCGGCTTCCTGGCCGCTGTAGAAGGAATAGACGAGGGCGGGGATGTCGTCGATGCAGTCGGCCAGCGAGACGATGCCACCGCTCTGCAGGACGACAATCAGGTGGCTGTTGGCTGCTGCGAGGCGGCGGATGAGCTGCTGCTGGATAGCGGGCAGGGCGGTGCTCTCGCGGTCCTGCACCTGTACGCCGATGATGCTCTCGCCTTCGAGGGTCTTGTCCAGACCTCCCGCGAAGATGACATAGTCGGCGGCGCGCGCTGCTGCCTCGGCCTCGGCGAAGGCGGAGGTGTCATCGCCGCTGATGGGGCCGCCCTTGACATAAGTAGCAGATGGCACTACCGCACGGATGCCTGCAAGGAGGCTGACAGCATAGGCGGGCTGTGTCTCACTGCTTCCGAAGCAGTTGAGGTTCTCGCCTTCAGCATTGGGGCCGATGACGGCGAGCTTCAAAGCGGCGGACGAACCGCCGCTAACGGGGCGCAGGGAGGTGGAAGAGGGGGAAATGCCGGAGGGGAGGTCAGTGGGGGAGAGGGAAGTGCTTGGGAGGGCAGTGGAGGAGGAAGGGGCGGGGAGGGGGAGGAGGTTGCCGGTGTTGCGCAGGAGGACGACGGCTTTGCCGGCGGCTTCGCGGCAGAGAGCGCGGTGGGCGGCGTTATCGACAAGGGTCATGGGGTCGCTGGGAAGGGCGGGTTGCCAGTCGAGCAGACCCATGACGGACTTTGTCAGCAGGACACGGCTGGCGGCGGTGTCGAGGTTTGCCTCGGTGATGGTGCCGTTGGCGAGGGCGGTGGGCAGCTGTTGGCGGTAGTGCGTGGAACCCATGCAGACGTCGGTGCCGCCGAGAAGGGAAGAGGGACCATCCTGCACGCCGCCCCAATCGGAGATGACGGTGAAGGGATAGCCCCAGCGTGTGCGCAGGATATCAGTGAGGAGGTGGCGGTTGGCGGCGACCTGTACGCCGTTCAGCAAGTTGTAGCTCGACATGAGGCTGAGCGGTACGCCCTCCTGCAGGGCGGTGCGGAAGTTGGTACCGAAGAAGCCCATGAGGTCGCGTTCGCTGATGATCTCATTGCAGGTTTTGCGATAGGCTTGCTTGCCCTCGATTTCGAAGTGCTTCAGGCATGCCATCACGGGCATCGTCTGGATGCCGCGCACAAGGTATGTGCCAATCTGGCCACTTAGGTAGGGATCCTCGCCTGCGCTCTCGGCGGTGCGGCCGCCGCGCGGATCCAGACAGAGGTCGATGCAGGGTGCCAGCCCCACGTGTTGTCCGGCAGCCCAGAATTCCTCGCCCATAGCGTGGCCCAGGCGCAGGAGTAGGTCGCGGTCCCAGAGAGCAGCCATCGCGATGCCGGTGGGGAACGACGTGTAGCCCTCGCGGTGTACGCCATGCGGGCCGTCAGACATCAGCCATCCGGGGATGCCCAGCTCCTCGTCGTCAGCCATCGCGAAGAGCGTCTTGCCAGTGAGCTGCGCTATCTTCTGCGAGGGGGACATTAAACCTAAAATCGTCTGGATGCCATCAACGGACCCGCCCACTGAAGACCTTCCCCCTGAAGACCCTCCCCCCTGCCCCTCCCTTGTAGGGAGGGGGGTAGATACCTGTGCGAATGAGGGGACAAAGAGTATAACGAACAAGAAGATGAGAAATATTCTTAATAAGAAAGAATTATAGTATGTGATAGTCTTCATATTCTTCTTCATTATCGTTTCTCCTTATAATTCATTGTCATGTCTTGGCAGGTAATTACTCCCCTCCCTACAAGGGAGGGGCAGGGGGGAGGGTTCTCTGCGGGAGGGTTTTCCTTTTACTCCGCAATCAGTAGATAGTAGAACTTCTTGCCTCGCTGCACGAGCAGATAGCGGCCGTCGATGAGGTCGGCGGTGGTGACGGGCTGATCGAAGGCGGTGAGCTTCTCTTTGTTGAGGCTAACACCGCCGCCCTGCACCATCTTACGCATTTCACCCTTCGAGGGGAAGCACTGCGTCTCGGTGGCCATGAGCTCCACGGCCTTGATGCCCTCGCCCTCGAGGAGGCTGCGTTGGATGGTGAAATGAGGCACGCCCGAGAAGACATCCAGCAGCGTGGTCTCGTCCAGTTTCACCAGGCTCTCCTTGGTGGCCTTTCCGAAGAGGATGTTGGATGCTTCGAGCGCCAGCTCATATTCCTCGCGGCCATGCACGAGCGTGGTGACCTCTTCGGCCAGGCGCTTCTGCAACACGCGGCGGCCGGGATCCTGACGGTGCTCGGCGATGAGCTGGTCGATGGTCTCCTTGTCCAGGGACGTGAAGATCTTGATGTAGCGCTCGGCCTCTTCATCGCCCACGTTGAGCCAGAACTGGTAGAACATATAGGGAGTGGTGCGCTTGCGGTCGAGCCACACGTTGCCCTGCTCGGTCTTTCCGAACTTCTTGCCGTCGGCCTTGGTGATGAGCGGGCATGTCAGTGCAAAGGCCTCGTTCTCAGCGCCCAGTTTGCGGCGGATGAGCTCCGTGCCAGTGGTGATGTTACCCCACTGGTCGCTGCCGCCCATCTGCAGCTTGCAGCCCTTCGTCTGGTAGAGGTGCAGGAAGTCGTAGCCCTGCAGGAGCTGATAGGTGAACTCGGTGAAGGACATACCCTCCTGGAACTCACCGTTCAGGCGGCGCTTCACGCTGTCTTTTGCCATCATATAGTTGACGGTGATGCATTTGCCGATGTCGCGGGCGAAGTTGAGGAACGTAAAGTCCTTCATCCAGTCGTAGTTGTTGACGAGTTCTGCGGCGTTGGGTGCGTCAGAGTCGAAGTCAAGGAAGCGGGCCAGCTGCTCGCGGATGCAGGCCACGTTGTGGCGCAACGTCTCTTCATCGAGCAGGTTGCGCTCCTGGCTCTTGCCGCTGGGGTCTCCGATCATGCCCGTGGCACCGCCGAGTAGGGCAATGGGTTTGTGGCCGCAGCGCTGCAGGTGGCGCAGCATCATCACACCGCAGAGATGCCCGATATGCAGGCTGTCAGCCGTCGGGTCGATACCCACGTAGGCTGTGACTTGTTCTTTCTGAAGGAGTTCTTCGGTGCCCGGCATCATCTGGTGGATCATGCCGCGCCAAGTGAGTTCTTCTACAAAATTCATCGAGGTAATGGTTGGTTTATGATTGAATGATTGCACTTTTCGGGCGCAAAGTTACTTCTTTTTCTATGAATAAGCGCATCTTCACTCATTTTTTTTCGCTGCACCCTTCCGCCCCCCCTGTACGGGGCCATTCTATTAGGGCATTATTTATGGGCTTTTCAAGAGTTTTTTGCCTGAAATTTTGTTGGATTCAGCAAAAGACTCTACCTTTGCTCCGATTAAGCCCAATGAAACAGACCTTCTTATATCCGATACTGGTTTTCCTGCTGCTGATTGTTTTCTGCGGTGGGGTTGTGGCGCGTCCCTCTGATCCGCCTGCGCCGGGTCTGGTCTATTACTGCACCGGAGGCACTGATGGCTACTACCACAAGTTGAAGACGTGCTCAGAGTTGAAGGGCTGTTCGGGTATCGTGATGCCCGTGACGCCCACGACAGCCAAGGGCAAGGGGCTGACAGCGTGCCCCGTCTGCTTGAGTGAGGAGGCGGGTGTGAGCCAGCCTGCGACTTCTTATACGCCGCGCACGTCGTCCTCCTCACGCACCGCAGTGGCATCTGCTGGTGCTGCGACCGCTGCGACATCTGCTTCTTCGTACGCCAATACGAGGTACCAGCAGCAGGTGGAGCGTGCCCAGCAACGTGCTGCGCGCGAAGAGGAGCGGGCCGCCAAGGCATGGGAAAAGGCGGAACGTGAACAGGCAAAGACACAGGCGAAGCTGGAGAAGGCTGAGCGCAAGCGGCTGAAGGCAGAGAAGAAAGAGGAGGCGCGGCTCATGAAGCAGCGTGCCAAGGAGATGAAGCAGGAAGCCAAGGAGCGCAAGAAGGCCATCAAGGAAGCCAAGCTGGCGGCCAAGGAGGCCAAGCGACTGGCTAAGGAGAAGCGCAAGGAGGCCAGACTGAACCGCAAGCAGACGGCCAGCCTGAAGCGTGATGCGGCCACGCGCATTAAGCAGGAGGCCAGCGATATGCGTGTCGCTGCTGAAGACAAACGCTATGAGGCCGAGGAACTACGACGCGAAGCACAGGAGCTGAAGCGCGAGGCTGCCAACCGTCGCAAGAGCATCGCGATGGAGAAGAAGCGCATCGAGGCAGAGCAGCGTCGCCAGGAGAACGAACTCAAGCGACAGGCTGCTATCCAGAAGCAGGAAGCGGAGCGCATGAAGCGTGAGGCGGAGGCCATCCGTCGTGATGCCGAGGCACAGCGTAAGGCAGCGAAGGAGGCCGAGAAAGCCGCGAAGGAGAAACTCAAGGAAGCCCGACGTGCCGGCAAAGGCTGACAACCGGCTCTGACTATATATTATATATAGGTACGCGCGCGTGAGAGCATCGCTTGCCACCCTCTACTCACCCCTTTTAGGTATCAGAAGTGCAAAAAAATCGCCGTTTCCTTGCGAGAATCACCAAAAGTGATTACTTTTGCCCCGTCAAACCGAACCGATTATTCATTTTTAAACATTCTACATCATGGCTTACGTAATTAGTGAAGACTGCGTTGCTTGCGGCACCTGTATCGATGAATGTCCCGTTGGCGCTATCAGCGAAGGTGATATCTACAGCATCAACCCCGACGAGTGCACCGAGTGTGGCACCTGTGCAGAGGCTTGCCCCTCCGGCGCCATCAGCCTGGGCTAATCGCAACACTTCCGCGAACCAAAAAGCCTCTTCCGTTCATGGAAGAGGCTTTTCTGATGCCTTTGCGTTCTGCTTTTCTGCGCCTCGCATTACTTTTTCAGGCAAAACATTTGGCTATTCCGAAAAAAGAGCGTACCTTTGCACTCGCAATTCAGAACGATGGCGGGATAGCTCAGCTGGTTAGAGCGCATGATTCATAATCATGAGGTCCTCGGTTCAAGCCCGAGTCCCGCTACAAAGCAAAAGAAGAGAGGCCACCCATTCGGGTGGCCTCTCTTACGTCTTCTCATGTCTTACACAAAATTAAGTTTGGCCGAAAATTCTCTCACACTCTCACACGTCCTCATTTTCAACACCTTGTGGTGAGAGAAACGGTGAGGGCGTGAGGGAAAACGCGTTATTTGTGGGGCTTGCAGCGCGAAGCTCGCGAGGTTACGGCATGAAGCTCGCGAGGTTATGGCGTGAAGCTTGCGAGGTTATGGCGTGAAGCTCGCGAGGTTGCAGCGTGAAGCTCGCGAGGTTATGGCTTGTGCCATGCGTGGAATGATCTTTTGCCATGCATGGAACAAGCTTGCACGTCCTTACTTTCAACGTTTCACGTCCTTACTCTCAACGTTTCACGTCACTACCTTTACCGTTTCACGTCGTTACCTGCCTGAGCCCCCCCCTTCCCTCACACTCTCACCGTTTCTCTCACCGCAAGGCGTTGAAAATGAGGCCGCGTGAGGGAGTGAGAGAATTTTACGCCAAAACTTTTGTAGAAGAGGGTGTGTCGAAGCACCCTCTTCTTTACTTTAGTCCTTGATGAGGCAGCGGCCGGTCATGTCCTTCGGCTGCTCCAGACCTATGATGTGGAGGATGCTGGGTGCGACGTCGGCGAGGATGCCGTCTTCGACCTTGGCGCTCTTGTTCTCGGTCACATAGATGAACGGCACGGGGTTCAGCGAGTGGGCCGTGTTGGGCGTACCGTCGGGGTTGAGGGCATTGTCGGCATTGCCGTGGTCGGCGATGATGATGACCTCGTAGTCGCCCATGGTCTTGGCGGCCTCCACGACTTCGTTGACGCACTGGTCAACGGCTACGACGGCTTTCTCGATGGCCTCATAGACGCCAGTGTGACCGACCATGTCGCCGTTGGCGAAGTTGACGACGATGAAGTCGTACTTGTCCTCCTTGATGGCAGCCACGAGCTTGTCTTTCACCTCGAAGGCGCTCATCTCGGGCTTCAGGTCGTAGGTGGCCACCTTGGGGCTGGCCACGAGGATGCGGTCCTCGCCCTCGTAGGGCTGCTCACGGCCACCGTTGA
Organism: Bacteroidaceae bacterium; assembly: GCA_017470425.1. Classification (GTDB taxonomy): domain Bacteria; phylum Bacteroidota; class Bacteroidia; order Bacteroidales; family Bacteroidaceae; genus Physcousia. Next base: position 29,170 of record JAFUYT010000018.1, read on the forward strand.
AGAAGAAGGTGACGTGGGCGTACTTCTCCGTCTCGGCGGTGTGGAGCTGCTTCAGACCCTTGCGGCTGATGTACTCACCGAGGGTGTCCTCGACATTCTCTTTCGGGAAGAGGATGTGCACGCCCTTGAACGAGGCATCGTAGGGCGTCATGCAGTAGTACTGCAGGCCGGGGATGGTCTTCATGCCCTGCTCCGGCATATCCTGCTGCGTGAGCACGATGGTCAGCTCCTTGGCGCGGTCGTTGCGGTAGTTGAAGAAGATGATGACGTCGCCCTCCTTGATGGTGCCATCGACGTTGGCGTTGTTGATGGGCTTGATGAACTCATCGGTGACGCCGTCGGCATAGGAGAGTTCCATGGCCTCGGCCATATCCTTGGCCTGGTAGCCCTCGCCGGAGATGAGGAGGTCGTAGGCAATCTTCACGCGCTCCCAACGTTTGTCGCGGTCCATGGCGTAGAAGCGGCCGATGATGCTGGCGATGTGTGCGCCGGTCTCATTGCACTTCTCTTGCAGCTGCCGGATGAAGCCCACGCCGGAGCGGGGATCGGTGTCGCGGCCGTCCATGAAGCAGTGCACGTAGGTCTCGCGCACCTTGTACTCCTGCGAGATCTCGCAGAGCATGAAGAGGTGTTCGAGGGAGCTGTGGACGCCGCCGTTGGAGGTGAGGCCCATGAAGTGCACAGCCTTTCCTTCGCGCACGGCATACTCGAAGGCGCTGACGACTTCGGGGTTCTTCATGATGCTGCCGTCCTTACAGGCGCGGTTGATCTTCACGAGGTCCTGATAGACGACGCGGCCGCCGCCGATGTTGAGGTGTCCGACCTCGGAGTTACCCATCTGCCCGTCGGGCAGACCTACGTTCTCGCCGCAGGCCAGGAGCTGGCTGTGGGGGTAGTTCGCGTTGAGGTAATCCATGTAAGGCGTGGGTGTCTGGAAGATGACGTCGCCTTTTCCTTGGTTGCCGATGCCCCATCCGTCGAGGATCATCAGCAGAGCTTTCTTTGCCATATTGTTTTTTAATTTAAAGTTTAGTTTAAAGTATAATGTAGGTTATTTTGCAGAAAGGTAAATTTCAATCTTTTAATGTTTCAGTAATCCTCACCCCCTCAGGCTCGATGGTGATCAAGTGCCGCTTGTAAAGGTCTCCGACGGCTTTCTTGAAGACCTTCTTGCTTACGCCGAAGAGGGCGTAGATCTCCTCGGCAGGGCTCTTGTCGCCTAAGGGTGTGAAGCCGCCGTTGTGCTGGAGGTGTTCCAGGAGGATGTCGCTGAAGTCATGGACCGCCTTCTGCCCCTTCCGCTGGAGGGAGACGTCAATCTTGCCGTCGGGGCGCACTTGCTTGATGTAGCCCGTGAGGCGGTCGCCGCTGTGCAGTGGCCGGAAGATCTCATCGTCGAAGAGCAGGCCGCCGAAGCGGTTGTCGATGATGACCTTGAAGCCGAGGTCGGTCTTCTGCCATACGAGCAGCTCCACGGCATCGCCGCCGTGGTAGGGCGGGTAGTCAGTGCTCAGGTAGCGCTCCACCTTGGCGGATGCCATGATGCGGTAGCTCTCGGGGTCGATGTGGAGGTGCACAAGGTAGCTCTTGCCTTTTTGCATCTTCATCTTCTGCTCGCGGAACGGCACGAAGAGATCCTTCATCAGGCCCCAGTCGAGGAAGGCCCCGAACTGGTTGACCCACGCCACCTGCAGCCATGCGAAGTCGCCCACCTGTGCCTTGGGTGTCTCTGTCGTGGCGATGAGGCGCTCCTCGGCATCGAGATAGACGAAGACCTCGATGTCATCGCCCTCTTGGGTCCCTTCTGGCACGTAGCGGTTAGGGAGCAGGATGTCCTCGGGGCCGCCACTGAGATAGAGGCCCTGGTCAGCGCGGCGCAGGACGCGCAGGGTGTTCATCTTTCCGAGTTGTAGTTTCATACGATTTGTCCGTCCTTCATGTGAATGGTTCTGTCGGTGGTGCGTGCCAGTTCCTCGTCGTGAGTGACGATGACGAACGTCTGGCCCATCTCGTCGCGCAGGCGGAAGAAAAGGGCGTGGAGCTCAGCTTTGTTGGCGCTGTCGAGGCTGCCGCTGGGTTCGTCGGCGAGAACCACGGCCGGTTTGTTGACCAGCGCGCGTGCCACCGCCACGCGTTGTTTCTCGCCGCCGCTGAGTTCGGCGGGTTTGTGGGTGGCGCGGTCGCTGAGCCCCATGTAGGCCAGCAGCTCCTCGCCGCGCTTGCGGGCGTCGCTCTGACTGCGTCCCGCGATGAGAGCGGGAATCATCACGTTCTCCAGTGCCGTGAATTCGGGCAGCAACTGGTGGAACTGGAACACGAAGCCGATCTGGCGGTTGCGGAAGCGGGCCAGCTCGCGCTGGCTGAGGCGCGAGACGTCGGTGCCGTTGATGACGAGGCTGCCGCTGTCGGCGCTGTCCAGCGTGCCCATGATCTGCAGGAGCGTCGTCTTGCCGGCGCCGCTGGGACCCACGATGCTCACGACCTCGCCCTGAGCGATGTCGAGGTCGATGCCCTTGAGCACTTCGAGCGTGTCAAAGCTTTTATGGATGTTGCTAAGATGAATCATTCAATTCTCAATCTTTCAATGTTTCAATTTCTCAATCTTTCAATTCCTCAACTTCCCCAGCCACTCCTCGAACAGCAGTTGCCGCTGCGTGACGCTCTGGCCGTTCGGCGCGAACACCGAGAGCGATTCCTGCGGGTCGCCGTACTGATCGGGGTAGAGCAGGATGACGTTGGTGTGGGAAAAATGTTGGGCGATGAAATGGGGGAGGGTGTTCAGGGCGGGCGTGTAGGAGATGAAGCCGGCGCGCGCGGTGACGATGATGAGCAGATGATCCTCATTCACCTCCTTGGGCAGCCGCATGATCAGGTTCCCGAATCCGTTCTCGGCTTGCACCCCGTGCTGCACCGACGGGTGCTGCGTCGTCAGATATTCCTTGATATAGTATCCCGTGTCGCCCTGTGTATGGAAGATGATGGGTTGCCCCGTCTGCTCCGCGATGCGGCAGAGATGCTCCAGCCATTTGTAGAAGCCCACCTCGTACTCCGCCTTCGGGGGCACTGCCACGATGATACGGCGCACGGTGCCCAGCGGCATCTGTAGGTGTACGAGCAGCACTTCGCGGTGCGACGTGTTGAGCACGCTCTGCGCGGTGACGCCCAGTTTGCCGGAGAGCTTTCCGTCCTCCGTCTCGTGCATACCCATAATAATCTCGCCTGCATCCACCTCGCGCATTGTGTGCACGATGGCACTGGCCACGTTGCTGCTGATGCGGCTCATGACGGACATATTGACGTCTGCTGCTGCCGCGATCTCGCGGGCCTTTTCCAGATTGCTGACGCCCTGGGCGCGCAGGAGGTCGTCGGGGTCGTCGTCCATCGACACGGCCAGGCCCATCAGGCTGTCGGGGATGCGCGGGTTGCGGATCATGATGGACAGCTGCGTGAGCACATCCACCATCCGGGGATAGGCGTAGGCCGTGAGGCATTTGCCGTGGTAGCTGCCGCGGTTGCGGTCCAGCTCGGTCGTGCGCAGTGCCATCTGCCGGGCTCCCTTCTCTGTGGCAAAGGAGCTGATGATGCAGGAGAAGAGAATCAGGACGACGGTGGCGTTCAGCACCTCGACATTCATCAGCTCCACGCCCGGCTGTGTGCCGATGATCACGATGGCCAGGGCACCGGCGGCGTGGGAATTGGTCAGGCCGAACATCAGGAAGCGGTCGGCACGCTGCAGGCCATAGACCCGCTGCATCAGCAGTGCGGCCAGCCACTTGCCGAACGTGGCCACGGCCAGCATGAGGCCACAGAACATCAGCGTGTGGGCGTCGCTCACCAGGATCTGCCAGTCGATGATCATGCCCACGCCGATGAGGAACCAGGGCACGAACAGCGCGTTGCCGACGAACTCAATCCGGCTCATGAGCGGGCCGCCGTGCGGGATGATACGGTTCAGCACCAGACCGGCGATGAAGGCGCCCAGCAGCCCTTCCAGCCCAACGGTCGCTGCCAGGACGGCGCTGATGAAGACCATCGTCAGGACGAAGATGTACTGTGTCACGGCATCTTCATTGCGGCGCAGGAACCAACGTCCGATCTTCGGGAAACTGTAGGCCACGGCGACGATGTACAGCACGATGCCGACTCCGAAGCGCAGCCAGTACCACCCGTCGCGGCCGCCATGCTCCTTCTGCACGACGATGGCCAGCATCAGCAGCGCGGCAAACGAGGCGATGGCCGTGGCGATGATGGCATAGGTCACGCTGGGCTGCTTCGACAGGCCATAGCGCCCGATGACGGGGTAGGTCACCAGTGTGTGGGAGGCCAGAATGCAGCTGACCAGCAACGACGAGGGCACACTCAGTTGTAGTAGATAGCGTGCCGCGAAGAAACCTAAGAAGAAAGGAATGGCGAACGTGAACAGCCCGAAGACAGCACCCTTGGCGCCGTGGCGGCGGAAGCTGCCCATGTCCATCTCCAGACCCGCCAGGAACATAATGTAGTAGATGCCCACCTGCCCGAACAACTCAAACGAGGTGTCGCGCGCCAGGACCCCCAGACCATGCTCGCCCAGCAAGGCACCGGCCAGGATCAGGCCGATGATATGGGGGATGCGCAGACGCCTGAACAGGATCGGCGCCAGCAGGATGACGAGCAACATGACGAGGAAGATCCACGTCGGGTTGGTGATGAGAGGTTGCATGTACGGTTTCTGGTGTGGGCGGGGGCTCCCGCAATTCGCGTGCAAAGGTACGGAAAAGTTGAGAGTTTAAAGTTCAAAGTGAAAAGTTTTTGGCCTCTGAGCGAACGTTTTTGTAATATTTTAGACTCTCAGGCAAACTTTCGACCTTCAAATTTCCTCTTTCATCTAAAAATTACGTACCTTTGCCCCCGTGAAGCAAAACTCTTAACTGTCAACTCTCAACTGTCAACTCTATATGAAAGTCGCAATCGTAGGCGCCAGCGGCGCCGTAGGTCAGGAATTCCTTCGTGTGCTCGATGAGCGCAACTTCCCCGTGGATGAGCTCGTGCTCTTCGGCAGCGAGCGCAGTGCGGGGCGTACATATACCTTCCGCGGCAAGGACTACACCGTGAAGCTGCTGCAGCACAATGATGATTTCAAGGGCATCGACGTCGCCTTCGTCAGCGCCGGCGGTGGCACCAGCAAGGAGTTTGCCGAGACCATTACCAAGCACGGCACCGTGATGATCGATAACTCCAGCGCTTTCCGCATGGATCCCGACGTGCCCCTCGTGGTGCCCGAGTGCAACGCCGAGGATGCGTTGAATCGCCCCCGCGGTATCATCGCCAACCCCAACTGCACCACCATCATGATGGTCGTCTGCCTGCAGCCGCTGGAGAAGATCTCCCACATCAAGCGCATCCATATCGCCAGCTACCAGGCCGCCAGCGGCGCCGGCGCTGCTGCGATGGCAGAGCTCGAAGCCCAGTACCGCGCAGTCCTCGACGGCAAGGAGCCTCCCGTGGAGAAGTTCGCCTACCAGTTGGCCTACAATGTCATCCCGCAGATCGATGTCTTCACCGACAACGGCTACACGAAGGAGGAGATGAAGATGTTCAATGAGACGCGCAAGATCATGCACACCGACGCCGCCTGTTCGGCTATCTGCGTGCGCGTACCTTCTCTACGTAGTCACTCCGAGGCTGTCTGGATCGAGACCGAGCGCCCCATCTCTCCCGATGAGGCTCGCGAGGCTTTTGCCCATGCCCCCGGCGTCACCCTGGTCGATGACCCCGCCAACAAGAAGTACCCCATGCCCCTCTTCACTGCCGGGCTGGACGATGTCTTTGTAGGCCGCATCCGCAGTGACCTGGCCAACCCCAACGGCCTCACCTTCTGGCTCTGCGGAGACCAGATCAAGAAGGGCGCCGCGCTGAATGCCGTCCAGATTGCGGAGTGGCTGATTAAGAATGAGAAGTGAAGAGTTCCTCGGAATAAATAGTAAATCTTTAACTTGTAAAATTCTCATGATGAAACACCTTACTCTCCTTGCGGTTGCTGCCTTTGCCGTCTGTGCATCGGCTACCGCCCAGAACCGTGTCAAGACACTTTCGACGTATTCTCAGAACCTGAATGTCGAGCAGTTGCAGACCTCCGAGACGCCCGTACAGCTCACCCGCACGCTGTTCGCCGGTTACAACACCCTGTGCCTGCCCTTCTCGCTCACCGCGGAGCAGCTGCAGACGGCAGCCCGTGATCTGCGCGTGGAGCGCCTCAGCGCCATCCACCAGGAAGGTGCCGTGCTCAACCTCTATTTCCTCGAGTGCACTGAGAACGGCATCGAGGCCGGTGTTCCCTACATCGTCTTCTCGCCGACCACGCAGACGCTGCGCGCCCGCACCACAGAGGCGCAGGCCATCAGCAGCGCCCTGCTGCCTGTCACCCTCGAGGATGCACAGGGCAACCGCGTCACGTTCGGCAGCAGCTGGCAGAGCCTCCCGGGCAGTGACAACCGCTATGGCATTCCCGCCAAGCAGGACACCGAGCTGCTGGCGAGCATCCTCATCCGCACGAGTGCCGACCAGATGTTCCTCCCCACGCGCTGCGGCGTCACATGGGAGCAGCAGAGCGCTACAGCCACGGACATCCAGGTGAAGCACGCTGCCAGCATCGGTGAACTTGCCACAGCCATCCAAGCCGTCGAGGGCAAAACGGGCAGTGCTGCCGTGGTCTATGACCTGCAGGGTCGCCGCACGACGACGTCCAGCCGCGGCATCTACGTCATCGATGGCAAGAAAACAGTCGTGAAGTAGCGTTTTGCACGATATTGAGTGTGTAATCGCCATCTATTTTGGTTAAAAAAGATTAAATGAACGGGGCTTAGCGGCTCCGTTCTGCTTTTACATCGTTGAAAATATCTATTTTTGACCGCTCAACGTTGGTTAAGCACATTAGAGACACGATAACATTACTAACTTAACTTAATTCTTTAACGCATGAAGAAGATTTACTTACTTTTTGTTAGCCTCCTCGCTCTCTTGGGAGGCTTCACGCCTGCCTTCGCACAGGATGACCCTGTCACGATTGAAGTGAAGAAGGGAGTCGGAGACTGGTTGTATGCCAACCCGGCGAGAACCTGGGCTTCGCAGTGGCAGTCAGACACGACTCCTAAAATCCTGATTCGTGAAAGCAGCTCAAACAACAATGGCCTTGGCGCCAACAACATGGCCTATTGGAACGGCACCAATATCCAGTTTTTCAACTGCATTGGTGGAAATGGCACATCTGATATTTATAAGGTATCCGTTGAGGATGGCTGGGAGTTCGTGGAGCTCTCCGTAGATTTTGTCGCCAGTGCTGCTGATCAAGGAGTTTATGTGGAAGTGATGGGTGAAAAGTCTGATTTGAACAATAGCACCACAGACCCTGTTCATTTCGAGTATCTGTTCCCGTCGGAAGTTTCCGAGTTTGACTTTACGGTCGGCGCGAATACGGCATCGAAATTTGCAAACACCTCGGAATTCTTTATCACTGTTCAGAAAAAGGATCCTCTGTTTGTCGCCATTGATGCGTTGTATGCCACGCAGCAACAGTATGTACAGTATCTTGAGGGCGGTGACTATGCTTTTGTCACAGGCACGGAACCGGGTAACTATGATGCAGAATTGGTTGCACAATTCAATGAGCTTTACAACAGCATCACAGATGAATATGTTTCGACGCTGACAACCATCGAGGAAATTGATGCTCTGAGGGAGCAGTTGGTTGCTGCTTATGAGGCAGTTATAGCTTCCAAGGTGACGGATATGTCTTTGGCAGACGGCTATTATCGTTTCCGCACAGCGATTGACTACAATGACGGTGAGACCAAGTATCTGTATGTGGTGAACAACAATGGTTCCATGACAGGTAACTGGGGCACACGTGCAGATCTGGAGAATGACTGTCAGTCTCTCTTCCAAATTAAGAATGTCGGTGAAGGTGTCTATGACATCGTCAGCATGTCCACGGATGCCCGCTTCAATGATAATCCTGGTTCGCTGTCTTATGAAAGCGAGAACCAGTATGTGTTGGAGCCTTTGATGACAGTGGATGGCGTGACCTATGTTGATATCCGTCGCAATGGCGTAGAGACCGGTGGTTACGGCTATATCCATCAGGCTAGTCATGGTTCTGGCGCAGGAACGGGCAGTAATCTTACTATCTGGTATCCCAGCTATCCCGCCGCCACCTCGAACAAGATGGGTGGCTCGGAATGGGTCATCGAAGCAGTGGATGAGGTTGTGGCACAGGCCATCATCGATGCATACGCTCCCATCAAGAACCAAGAAAAGCTCATTGCCAACTTCAATAAGTTGCTGGATGAAGCCAATCAGGCAGTCAAGGATGCCAAAGATATTCAGGAATACACCGAGCTAATCACTGACGGCTCTCAGTTCAGCTCCCCCTGGACATCTGCAGCTGAAGGCGTTGGTAAAGATTACGGATGGGAAGGACTGTTGGATGGCGTAAATACGACTTATTGGCACTCGGATTATAGTGGTGGTAACATTGCGAACCATACCCATTGGCTCGAGGTGGCACTGAACGAGCCTGTAAATGAGCTTATCCAGTTGAAGATTACACGCCGTCCTGTGACCAATGATCACATTACCTTATGGGGCGTCTTCGGTAGCAATGAGCAGGATGTGGCAGAGGTCCTCTACACGGAAGAGGATGAGGAAGTCATCAACGGTGAGAAAGCCGTCGGCGACGTGAAGGTGGAAGGTCATGAGGCAGAGTGGACCGAGGTCGCAAGCCTTTCTACTCCTTTTGGTAACAACACTGAAACAATCACCTCAAAGGACTTTGATACGCGGGGCTACAAGTATCTGCGCTTCTACATCGACGGTACTACTACAGGTCGTGGCTATGGCCACGTCAGCGAGTTCCAGCTGGTGCTGCCCGTGCCCAATGAGAATTCTCAGTTCGCATACATGGGTGAGGTGGCAACAACGCTGGATGCACTCCTGAAGGAACTCAACAAGTTGAGTAATGATGAGATTACGGAGGAGCGCTACAATGCCCTCGTGGAAGCCTACGATGCCTTCAAGGCTCAGTTCGTGGATCCCACGGAGCTTCGTGAACTGCTGGCCGAGATAGAACCGCTGATCAACGGCGTTGTTGTAGGTTCTGCACCTGGTTACTGGAGTGAGACCAGCACCGTGGATGCCTTGACAGCAACCTATAATGAGGCGAAGGCTTACGATGAAGGAAGTGTCTATGCTGCCGCAAAGAGCAATCAGTATGTTGAGACGCTGAAAGAACAAGCTGAGGCTGTCCGCGCTGCTGCCAATAAGATTCAGGAAGGCAAGTGGTATCGCATCCACTTCGGCTCCAAGGAAACCTTCGAGGCCAATGGATGGGATATTGAAACCAATGATCCTGCCGTAAGCAATGAAGTCGTGGTGGATGAAGCCCTGTGGGACAAGTATATCACGGTTGCCAACTATGCGACAGATCAAGAGACTGTTATTGTAGAGGGTGAGGATTCCGAAGGCAATCCTACTTCTGAGGAGGTGGAAGTCACCTACAAGACGGTGGTGCCCATCGAGGACGGAGAGATTATCACCCGCAATCATTACCTCTTCCTGGATGCTGATGAGGACATTGAGAACAAGGATCTCTCCATGTTCCGCTTCGTGAGCGTTGGTGACAGTGCCTACGTGCTGCAGAACAAGGCTACCGGCTTGTTCGTGGGTGCATACAATAGCGTACGTCTTGATGTACTGCCCTCTCTCTTCAGAGTACAGGCAATCGGCTATGGCCAGAACCTGCTTGCACTCACCAATCTGATTACTGACGCAAGCCAGAACTATCTCCATGCTCAGCGTTCATACAACATGGTTGTTACCTACGGTGCAACCACGGCAGGGAGCCGTAGTGCTCTCTATCTTGAAGAGGCCGGTGATGTCGCAGAGGACTATGACGGCACGGAGTTCTTCATGAACCTGAAGCCCGGCTCTGTCAACTCCTTCTGCTTCCCCGTAGGCATACAGCCCGCCGAGGATGCTGAGTTCTACGATGTCGTGGCAGTGGAAGAGGGTGTCATCAAGCTGAACACCATCACTGAGGCCATTCCTGGTCGCCCGTTCATCTACATCGCTGCTGGCGACTATGATGCAGAACTGGACGATGCAGAGCCTTACGCCTTCCATCATGATTACAGCCTCACGAAGGAAGCCATTGCTGGTCCGCTGTTGAAGGGTACATACAGCACCATCAACTTGCCGAAGGGCGCTCTCACGACCCATGCTGATGGCTTCGTCGTCGGTGAGAGTGACGTGATGAGTCTTTACAATGTCCCCGCCAATACAGCTTATGTTCAGGCCGAGGCACCTTTCTCTTTGACTCTCGATTACACCTACGAAATTGTCACGATTGAGGACGGCATTTCCGCTACCCTCCAGAAGGTGGCTACGACGGGTGAGCTTTACACCATCGACGGCCGTCAGCTGAGCCGCAAGGCTAACCTGAATGCCCTGAAGCGCTATGGCAAGGGTATTTATATCCTCAATGGTGTGAAGGTGGTTGTGAAGTAAGTTCTCTCCCATCATTCTTATTCGAAGAGACTGCCCTCGGGCAGTCTCTTCGCGTTCTTACCCTCTTCCTTTACACCCTTTCGCCCCCCCTTTTCATGTCCTCCCCCCGTTTTTTTCGTCTGAAATTTGGCGACTTCGCCAAGAGTTGCTATCTTTGCGGCGACAACCTAATGTAATGGATTTATGAGCAAGGAATCATTAAATAGCCTATTAGGCTATATCCAAGTTACCCTCACGCCAGATGATATGGAATGGTTAGGTGCACAACTCCTTTATTGTGCAAAGTCGGATATTCTGAAGCCCTACACTATGGAAGAGGTTTATGCTATGTTGGAACAAGCAGAACGAAACTTTGCCGAAGGAAACTATTCCTCAAATGAAGAAGTGTTAGCGCGCTTGTACAAGAAATATGGAATGAACGATACAGATGCAGAAGAAGTAGAACTTGTTGAAAGTAACTACAGATAGACTAACTAACATATAATATGATAAAGATGAAGACCTCAAAAATTGTATTCCTTTTCCTGACATGGTTGGTCTTGATGGCAACCACGATGACTGTCAGTGCCCAGGACTTTCCTACGGGCTTGGTGCGGCTGAAGAGCGAGCGCACAGGGTATTATCTATCGACTGCCAAGGCGGGTAGTGCCGCGACGACCGCACGAAACCTCAACACGTACAATCAGGTGTGGGTGCTGTTGCCCAGCGGCAACGGCTATTCCCTGCGGAGCGCCAACACAGGCGAGTACCTGCAGTCCGCCTACGCTACGCCGGGTTCCGGCAAGGTGACGCTGTATATCCGCAAGAGCCCGAATGCCACAACTTCCAAGGCACTCTACAACATCTCCTCGGACAGCGGGTTCGGCGGCAGCTTCCTGAACACCAACGATAGCCATAACCTGTTCAGCTATTCGATGGACGCTGGTTGCGATTGGTACATCGAGGCGGTCACGAACTACACCCTGGAAGATGTCAAGCAGCGCCTGCTCGACCAGTCTCCCTATGCGGGAGAGCTGAGCGAGGGCAAGTACTATCGTGTGATCTCCTACTACGGCCGTGCCCTACAGGATGCGGAAGTCCTGGGTGGGGACGTGACCACACAGCCCATAGATGCCAAGGAGGTGGCTCAGTACTGGACGCTCAAGAAGGATGGCGACAACTGGAAGTTTGAGAACGTGCTGACCCAGCGCTTCCTCCTGCGCCAGAGCGATCAGAGCAAGCCCTACCGCACAACGACAGCAGCGAATATGGAGCAGTTCAACTTGAATGTCTCCTTCGCTATCACGCCGCAGGACGATGACTGGGAATATAAGTGGACGATTGCCTCCCCCGGAGAGTCCCAGGGCCTGCACGACTCCGAGTCACAGGGTCACAATGCTGTGCGCTGGAGTACGGCGGCAGCAGCCAGCGTATGGCAGTTCCAAGAGGTAGAGCTGTCGCAGGAGGACATCGATGCCGCCCGCGGGAAACTGTCCGATCTGGACGACATCATCGCGGAGTTCAAGGAGCTCTCCAGTCGGAAAGCAGCCCTGCAGAAGGAGCTCGACTCCCTCTTTGTCGATAAGCAGTGCACGACGCTCAGAGACACCATCGCCACCCTTACCGACGAGGAACTGGCGCAGAACGTCCACTTCGCTGCCCTCACCGATGCCATGAAGGAAATGGTGCTGAAGGTGAAGAACAACACGTGGCAGCAATATACCAACGGCGACTATACGGCCGACTACGAACGCTTCTTCCGCGTGGCGGACTATCATGTCTATAGCAACAATGTCTATATGTCCGGCGCCAACGGATTCACGATGAGCAATCTCTTTGGCCGCCTCTCCGGCCCCACCGGCATCGTGGCGGACAAGGGTGACATCATCTACATCTACGTGAGCGCCACGCCCAGTGGATATGCGGAGCTGATGCTCGAGGCGGTCTCCACGGAAGGTGTGGCAGGAGCTAATCCCACGGGCACAACCACCGCGCTAAAGGCGGGCCTCAACCTGTTCCAGTTCACCGAAAAGAAGATGCTCTATGTGCTCTATCAGCTGAAGGAGACGACCACGGGAAGTCTTTATACGCGCCTCAACCGCTACAACGATGTCACCGTGCATATCGAGGGTGGACAGCTCAACGGCTACTGGGATGCTACGCGCGGCATGACGAATGCCGACTGGAAACTCCTCCAGAAAGATCTCCTCAAGGCAAGCCCCTACGTGAACCTGAAGACGCAGCGGCTGGTGTTCCAGATGGACAAGGATCTCGTCCTGGCGGCGGAGCCCAACGAGATGGAAGGCCTCATGCGCGTATGGGATAAGATCGTGGAGAACGAGGACCGCTACATGGGTGTCGAGGACTTCGAGGGCAAGTACAACAACATCTGGAACGCCTTCAGCGGCGCCAGCTCCTATATGCACGCCTCGACCTACGGCACCTGGTACTCCGAGGGCACCATCTCCACCATCATGAACTACCAGAAGATGACGAACGGCGGCGGCAACCTCTGGGGCCCCTCCCACGAAATTGGACACAACCACCAGGGGAGCATCAACGTCATCGGCACCACCGAGAGCTCCAACAACCTGTTCTCGAACATCAACACCTTCGAGAGCGGCATCCTCAACTCGCGCCGCTACTATCCGAGCCAGAACTTCGACTACATGGCCAGCCAGACGCCGTGGCTGCAGCGCAATATCTGGATGACGACGAGTATGTTCTTCCAGCTCTATCTCTACTTCCATGTGCAGCACCACGACGACAACTTCCTGCCCAACCTGTTCCGTAAGATGCGCAAGAGCCCCATCAACAAGTGGAGCGGTCCCGGCAACGGAGGCCCGACATCCTATGGTAAGGATGACTACCTGCATCTGGCCAAGATGATCTGTGATGTGGCACAGGCTGACCTCAGCGAGTTCTTCGAGGCCTATGGTATGTTTATCCCCGTAGAGATGCTTCGTGTGGAGGACTACTCCAACTACGATGTCACCACCACGAAGGCTCACATCGACGCTGCCAAGGCTTATATGCAGAAGTACGAGAAGAAGCTCGGCAACATCATGTTCATCGACGATCGCATCATCAAGAAGAAGGCTGACCCCGACAACATCTTCGGATGCGTGACCGCCTCGGACGGCTACAAGCGGGCGAACGATGAGTACCCCTACCTGATGGCATCGGCAACGGCGACCTACGTCGGCGGTGACTATGAGTCGTTCACCGATGATGCCACACCTTGCGCCGATGACTGGTACAAGCTCTCCGCCTCCGGCAAGACCATCACCTTCCAGGGGAACCGGAACTATGCTGGACACAAGTTCTACGATGCCGACGGCAACCTCCTCTGGGCCACCAACAAGAAGTCGGTGACGCTGCCGGAAGTGGTGCTGAACGTGGGCATGGCCAACGTGAAGGTCGTGACGGCCAACTACGACATGACCGATACGCCCTGTACCGACACGAAGCCCGAGGTCGCCATCCTCGACATCCGCACAGGCGAGTCCGCCGCCGGACATGAGGTCATCGACCTGACAGGCCGTCGCCTCCAGAAGCCGACACAGGCGGGCATCTATATCATCGACGGGAAGAAAGTCTTTGTCCGTTAAATGAAGAAAACAGGGACACCCCAGCGTAAGGCCATCGTCTCTATACCCGGCAAGGGCGTAGAGGCGATGGCCTCGGCTTTGTTCTTCTTGATCGCATGGCTGTGGGCCGCGTGGTGGATGGGTGATGTGTTCCGCATGGCGCGCGAGTATTCCTTCTTCGCGGCTGATGAGACGCTCATGCACGGCCTCTGGCAGCAGCCCTTCGGCACGCTGTGGATCACGGGGCGCGCCCTGCTGACGCTCTACCGCTGGCCGTGGGGCGGCGGCCTCGTCGTGGCGCTGTTGCTGACGGCCTCGGTGTGGCTCACGGACTACTGCCTGCGCCTGCGCCCCGGCAGCTGGTGGCGTGGCCTCGGCTATCTCCCTGCCACAGCGTGGATGACGTGGGTGGCGTGGAAGGGTCTCAATCTCTACTTCCAAGGGGAACCTGGAAGCACACTCGGCGTCCTTCTGCTCGGCGTGCTGGTGCTCGCCATCGATGCCTTCATTATCTGGACGTTTAAGCGCAGGGGCAGCCACCCGCGGCCATCCAGCGCAGCCGCTCCCCTCTCCCCCGGCCGCAGTGCCCGGCGCCTTCGCGCCGGTCTCCCTGCGCTCCTCCCTGCGCTCCTCCCCGCCTCCTTCCTCCTCTTCCCCTTCCTCACCACCCACCTGCGCCATCCCTACCTGCGTCCTGTCACCCGCATGGAGGTGCAGCTCTTGCATGAGGACTGGCAGGGGATGATGGCGACGGCACACGACCATGCCGAGCTGAGCTATCGCCCGTTGGCGGCCTACTACGCCATCGCCCTCGTCCACACGGGACACCTCACCGACCAACTCCTGGACATCCGTCTGGACTACGATTCGCTGCGCGTAGCGTCGTGGGGAGGACATCCAGACCTGGGCACGAACTACTATCTGGCCGACTGCAACTACCATGCCGGCCTCTTCCGTGCCGCCGCCCACAATGCGATGGAGGGCCTCACGATGAACGGTCCTTCGCTGAAGAACCTGAAGCATCTGGCACGCCTCGCGCTCCTCGACCATGACTGGGCGCTGGCCCGCAAGTACCTGCACATCCTCAGCCGCCATCCCTTCGAGGGTGAGTTCGTGAGACGCTACACGGCGATGCTGGACAACCCCGAGGCGGTGGAGGCAGACCCGCTCTTCGCGCAGCTGCGCCGCACGGAGCCTGTCCACGACAGCTTCGAGAGTTTCTACCAGCAACCCACGTTCCTCGGCTATGCGGCCGTCCTGACGGAGGGGCGCTCGCAGGAGGCGCTCATGCAGAGCCTCATGGCGAACCTCTACAGCAAGCGGATGCCAGATTTCCTGATGCGCTGCGAACCCCTCATGGGCACGACGCCGCCCCGGACCATTGCCGAGGGGCTTGTCACGCAGGCGCCCAAGAACCCCGCCATCCTGCAGGCCTTCCCGCAGCTGCAGATGAACGTGCAGGTCTATCAGGGCTTCTTGCGCACGGCACAGCCTTATATGAAAGATCGCGCGCGCGGAGGCCTCGAGCTCTTCAACCAGTATCGCGGCTACTATCCCTACTACTATTTCTTCGGCAACCTGAAGGCCACGCGCAAACGTGATGACAAAGAGCACACAAGCAGCAATGCGGGAGTGAATTAAAGACCCACCCCCAACCCCTCCCGTGAGGGAGGGGAGTGCCTGCGGGGTGGTAGTGAAAATGATGAATTGTCGAAATAACGAAGTAAATGATGAATTGTCGAAATAACGAAATATCAAATAATCCTTCAACTACTACGCGCCAGCTTCTCCCCTCCCTTATGGGAGGGGACGGGGGTGGGTCTCCTACTACGCGCCAGCTTCTCCCCTCCCTCACGGGAGGGGTCTGGGGGTGGGTCTTTTTCTTCCTCCTCTCCTGCACCCATAAACCCTCCTCCCTCCCCACCTCCTTCGCCGAGACGGCGGATTCGCTGGTCATCTACCCCGACTACCGCGATGTCACCGTGCCCCCCAATATCGCTCCCCTGAACTTCATGGTCACCGATGCGGAGGCTACCGAGTTCATCGCCGAGCTGCAGGTGGCAGCTCCTCCCACCGTCGCTGAACCCCCTGCTCTCCTCTGCGGTGCCGCCCGCGATGGTAAGTTCGACATCGACAGTGCAGAGTGGCGTCGGATTCTGTCCGACGCAAAAGGCCGCACCCTCGCCGTCGCCGTCTATGCCCACCGCTCCGCAGGTTGGGTGCGCTACCAGCCCTTCACCGTTCAGGTTGCCGAGGAGGACATCGACCCCTTCCTCAGCTACCGCCTCATCGAGCCCGGCTATGAGCTCTACCGCCAGCTGGGCCTCTACCAGCGCGACCTCACCAACTTCCACGAGGCCGTCATCTACGAGAACAACCGCACCTTCGACGACGAGCACAACCACTGCGTGAACTGCCACAGCTACCAGGCATACGACACCCAGCGGATGCTCTTCCACGTGCGCGCCCAGCACGGCGGCACCGTCATCACCCACGGCACCGAGGCTCACAAGGTCGCCATCCGCCACGACAGCATCCTCAGCGCCGGCGTCTATCCCTCGTGGCACCCCACGCTGCCCCTCATCGCCTTCTCCACGAACAAGACGGGACAGGTCTTCCACATGCAACATGCCGAGAAGATCGAGGTGCTCGACGAGGCCTCGGACCTCCTGCTCTACGATGCCGAGAAGAACACCGTGCAGAACATCCTGCGCACCGACGGTGAGCTGGAGACCTTCCCCTGCTGGACGCCCGACGGCACCCGCCTCTACTACTGCTCCGCTGCGATGCCCGCCTCGCTGCCCGAGGAGCACACCGCCGGCGACCTCGCCGTGCGCTATGACAGCCTCCTCTACAACATCTATTCCATGCCCTTCGACCCCGCCACGCGCCGCTTCGGCGAGCCGCGTCTGGAGGTCGATGCCGCCGCGATGGGTAAGAGCGCCTCCGTGCCACGCGTCAGCCCCGGCGGCCGCTACCTGCTCTTCACCCTCGGTGACTATGGCCAGTTCCATATCTGGCATAAGAGCGCAGACCTCTGGCTGTTAGACCTGCTTGACCTCACGGCAAAGCCATTAAATCAGGTAAATTCGCCCGACGCCGACAGCTACCACGGGTGGTCGTCCAATGGCCGTTGGATCGTCTTCGCCAGCCGCCGCGATGACGGCAACTTCTCGCGCGTGTACATCTCTTATTTCGACCGCGACGGCCGCGCCCGTCGCGCCTTCCTGCTGCCGCAGCGCGACCCGGAATACAACATCCTGCTGCTGAAGAGCTACAACGTGCCGGAGCTGACGAAGTCTGCCGTGCGCGTGACGACCGAAGAGCTGAATCATGTCGTCCTTCACACCGAAGCGGAGACAGCGAGTTACATTTTTTCGGGCAGATAGCGCGTGCTTACGAATATTTTGCCTATCTTTGCGCCGCAAAACGAATCCATTAAGCAGATAGCATCAAAAAATGATTAAACGCATCCAAGCTGCTGAAGCCGCAGCACTCATCGAGAACGGCCACACCATCGGCCTCTCAGGCTTCACACCCGCTGGTGTTCCCAAGTGTGTCACCGCCGAACTGGCCAAGAAGGCTCATGCCGAGCACGAGGCCGGACGACCCTTCAAAGTGAACATCCTGACCGGTGCCTCCACAGGTCAGAGCTGCGATGGCGTGCTCGCCAACGAACAGGCCATCGGCCTCCGTGCGCCCTACACCACCAACCCCGACTTCCGCAAGCACGTGAATCTGGGCGAGATCAGCTACACCGACCTGAACCTCTCGAACATGGCCACCCAGATGCGCCAGGGCTACCTGCCCTGCCCCGATTGGGGAATCATCGAGGCTTGCGACGTGGAGATCCACGGCTCCAAGGCACATATCTTCCTCACTGCTGCCGGCGGTATCAGCCCCACCGTGTGCCGCATGGCCAAGCGCGGCATCTTCGTGGAGCTCAACGCCTTCCACAGCCCCAAGAGCAAGGGCCTGCACGATGTCTATGAAATCGAGTACCATCCCTATCGCACACCCATCAACATCACCAAGCCCAGCGACCGCATCGGCAAGCCCTACGTAGAGGTGGATGCCGACCGCATCATGGGCATCATCGAGTGCAATATCCCCGACGAGGCTCGCGCCTTCAAGGATCCCGATCCCATCACGACGAAGATCGGGCAGAACGTGGCCGACTTCCTCGTGCAGAACATGCGCGAAGGCAAGATTCCTCCCACCTTCCTCAACCTCCAGTCCGGCGTGGGCAGCGGTGCCAACGCAGTGCTCGGCGCCCTCGGCCACAGCACCGAGGTGCCCAACTTCAACATCTACACCGAAGTGCTCCAGGATGCCCCCATCCAGCTGATGCGTGAGGGCCGCGTGCTCAGCGCCAGCGCCTGCTCGCTGACGGTGACGAATGAGTGTCTGACGGGCATCTATGATGACATCGACTTCTTCAAGGACAAGCTCGTGCTGCGTCCCTCCGAGATCAGCAACAACCCCGAGGTCATCGCCCGCATCGGCGTATGCTCCCTCAACACCGCCATCGAGGCTGACATCTACGGCCATGTGAACAGCACCAAGATCTGCGGCACGAAGATGATGAACGGCATCGGCGGCTCGGCGGACTTCACCTGCAACAGCTACCTCAGCATCTTCACCTGCGGCTCCACCACCAAGGGCGGCGCGATCTCCAGCATCGTGCCCTTCGCCAGCCATATCGACCATACGAGCCACTTCGTGGATGCCGTCATCACCGAGTACGGCGTCGCCGACCTGCGCGGCAAGTGCGCCATGGAGAAGGCCGAGGAGCTCATCAAGGTGGCTCACCCCGACTACCAGCCGCTGCTCCGCGACTATCTCAAATACGCCGAGAAGTTCAGCGGCCACACCCACCACTGCCTCAGCGCCGCCTTCGCCATGCACGACACCTTCCTCCGCAAGGGCGATATGCGCCTGACCGACCTGGCCGAGTACGTGAAGTAAACGCCCCCTCCCAGCCTCCCCAATGGGGGAGGAGATGGGGCTGTTAATCTGCAAATTTGTTAATCTGTAAATCATATTTTCACTATGCGCGTTATTATTGAACCCGATTACGCGAACTTATCGCGCTGGGCTGCAGAGTATGTCGCCGCCCGCATCAACGAGGCAAAGCCTACGGCTGAGAAACCCTTCAAGCTGGGATGTCCCACAGGCTCTTCACCCCTGGGGCTGTACAAGCATCTGATTGAACTGAACAAGGCCGGCAAGGTGAGCTTCCAGAACGTGATCACCTTCAACATGGACGAGTACGTGGGTCTGCCCGAGGAGCATCCCGAGAGCTACCACAGCTTCATGTGGACCAACTTCTTCTCGCATATCGACATCAAGAAGGAGAACGTGCACATCCTCAATGGTAATGCCAAGGACCTCGCTGCCGAGTGTGCTGCCTACGAGCAGGCCATCAAGGATGCCGGCGGTATCGACCTCTTCATGGGTGGCATCGGCCCCGACGGCCACATCGCCTTCAACGAGCCCTTCAGCTCCCTGCAGAGCCGCACCCGCGTGAAGAGCCTGACGACCGACACCATCATCGCCAACAGCCGCTTCTTCGACAACGATGTGAACAAGGTTCCCAAGACCGCCCTCACCGTAGGCGTTGGCACCGTCATGGACGCCAAGGAAGTGCTCATCGTGGCCAATGGCCACAACAAGGCCCGTGCCCTCGCGCACGCCATCGAATTTGGCGTCAGCCAGGAGTGGACCATCAGCGCCCTGCAGATGCACCCCCATGCCATCATCGTCTGCGACGAGGCTGCCACCGACGAACTGAAGCACGGCACCTACAAGTACTTCAAGGACATCGAGAAGGACAACCTCTAATCCCTCTCCGAAAAAACTTTTGCGTAAAACATTACGAACATTACGAACCTCCCGGTTCCCGTTCCTTCTGTTTTGCATACGCCTCCCTAATCTTCGGGCTTTTCTCACGCGTGAGAAAAGCCCGAAGATTGCTATCTTATCGGCATAAGATTACTATTCTTCATTCTGCTCCCTATAGGGTCCTTCGCAGCCCTCTATAGAGACAGAGCTGACCCTCTATAAAGACTGTGATCACCCTCTATAGAGGGTTGCCAAGGTCTCTGTAGAATGGGGGAGAAGAGAGGAGGAAGTTTCGTAATGTTCGTATAGTTTTTTAAAAAAACTTTTTGCGAAGCACTACCCGAGCAAGGACTTGTACCCGATAATCTTCATATCCTGTGCCCCGCAGATTTCCTGCACTAAGTCATTCAGATGATGAAAACGGGCATAGTCACTGATGGGGCTGCCGGCGCTGCCTACGGCATAACCGTTCACTTCGCCTTTTTGGCTGATCTCATCATCAAGCTGCCAAGGGGCGAGAATGAGGAGGTGACCGGTGGTACAGGCATAGAACCGCCGTTCCGATGGCTTCCAGTAGCATGTGATGGGTTCCTTCTGTAAGAGGATGAGAGGGAGTTGTGCATCAATGGCGGCATTGACAATGAGACTCTCGCCCTTGGAGATACCTGGCGTCACCAGCACCGTGCCCTCCTCGGCCATACGCAGGAGGCGGGCGCGTTCACGCACGAAGAAAGCAGTGAGGTGAGTGGGCATCTTCCGCGGAGCCGTTTTCAGATGCTGTCGTTCCTTGTCCGTGAGCTGCCCAGAGGATAGGATAGCCTGCCGCTCAGCCTCATCGACCTCTGTATAGCGGTGGAAGAACACCTGCTCCTTCTCCGGGTTCTTCAGCAGGAAGAGGTTCCCGAACGCCGCATATTCCCGCCCGCCGATCCACAGGTGCAGCTGCCGTTGCATCAGCCGCGGACACTCTTCCCTGATGCGGGCACGAAGCGGATTCTCCAGCATATAGCGCTTGATATTTTCGAGCATACCAGGGCGGTTCACGATGCGGTCATGGTAGCCAGAGGAGAAAAGGAGCGGGTAGCTCATCCAGTGCTGAGGGTATTTCTTAGAAAAGCGGTTGCGATGAGCAGAATTGTTCTTTTGATTGCCCGCGGGGGAATCCGCGGGCACGGTGGTCTGCATGTCCGCAGGCCGGGTGCCCTGTATGCCAGTAAGCCCGGTTGCCCGTATGTCCGCGGACCCTGTGCCCTGTATGCCAGTAAGCCCGGTTGCCCGTATGTCCGCGGGCCGGTTGCCCTGCTGCTTGCTGAGGACTTCAAGAATAGCTTTCTTCAATCCCTCGTCTATCTTACCAACTTCTCCCATCCTTCCCGCCACGTCTGCGATCCCTTTTTCCATCCCTCCCGCCACTTCTGCGATCCCTTTTTCCATCCCTCCTGCAATTTCTGCGATCCCTTTTCTCGCCTCTCCCGTCCCTTCTGCGTCCCTTTTTCCCGTTCCTCCTGCCACTTCTGCGGTTCCTTTTTCCATCCCTCCCGCCACTTCTGCAGTATCTTTATTCCCGTCCTCAGCCATCGTGCCCGCGGATTCCCCCGCGGGTATCACCTCGTCGAGCAGCCTCCACCACGCCCGCGAGCAGCCGCTCTTGAAGCCGCTGACCACTTGCCCCAGATGCTTTCCTTCTGGCAGCGCCTCCTTCACCCTCAATAGCAAGTGTATGTGGTCAGGCATCATCGCCACACGCCACACCTCCACCTGCGGGTACCTGTTGTTGATCTTCGGCACCTCCTCTTCCAATACCCGTCGTCCCAGTTCCGAAAGCACCATGTGTGGAGCCTCCAAATCATATACCCATGCAGCATGGTCCAGCCTCTTGGTCGCCATTGCACTTCCTTCGATATGTCCGAACACCCGCGCGCGTCCCTCCGTGACGATCGTCACCATATACGTCCCCACCTCCCGGTAGTCGTGTGCAAACGCCCGCCTGTGTCCGTTCGGCTTCACCTCCCGTCGCACCGCCCCGTGGTTGCTATAATGTGACTGTTCGTCCGTCATGACCAGTTCTTTTGATAAATCCTCCGCAAAAGTACAATATAATCCCCTTCCCATCCTCCATTTGTATCAAGAACCTGTCTTCCCACCTCCCCATTTCCTTCTTTCTGCCAGCTTTGTCTTGATGACCTCGCGGTTATAGCTGGCAATGCTCTCGCTTTTCCCTCCCTGTGCAGCTGAACGCCGCCGGTGGCAGAAGCACATGGTACCGAAGTACAAGTCTGTATTAGTGCATGTGGGGAGAATTTGATTATGTCTGCAAATATAGATAAAATCTCCGAGCTTATAAGCCAGTCGAGATAAAAATGTGAACAAATTGCCCCGAAAAAAGAGATCAAGGCTCACATACGCTCTATTTTTATCCTTTTACGTGCTCTAAGTCACAAATCTTTTGTA
>JAFUYT010000033.1 GCA_017470425.1 Bacteroidaceae bacterium
ATACAAAAGATTTGTGACTTAGAGCACGTAAAAGGATAAAAATAGAGCGTATGTGAGCCTTGATCTCTTTTTTCGGGGCAATTTGTTCACATTTTTATCTCGACTGGCTTATAAGCTCGGAGATTTTATCTATATTTGCATCGCCGAAAAAGAAAAGGAATAAATGATAAGACAAGAGACATTCAATCATATTGAGACCAATAGCATGCGCGCCTGGTGGCTGGCGGCACGACCTAAAACCTTGACGGGCGCAGCTGCACCTGTGATATTGGCGCTGAGTGCAGCGTGGAGGGATACTACATTTAGTTGGACACCTGCACTCCTATGCCTGATCTTTGCCCTCCTGATGCAAGTGGATGCTAACTTCGTCAACGACTATTTCGACTTCAAGAAAGGACGTGACGACCATGAGACACGTCTGGGACCCTTGCGTGCGTGTAGCGAAGGATGGATCACGCCCAGAGCTATGGAGTTAGGCATTGGCATCACTACCCTACTGGCGTGCATCGCGGGGTTGCCGCTGGTGTTCTGGGGCGGTTGGTGGCTCATTGCCATTGGCGTGGCATGCGTCGTCTTTTGTTTCCTCTATACCACCCTGTTAGCTGGCCTGGGATTGGGCGATGTGCTCGTGCTTGTATTCTTCGGTCTTGTGCCTGTGTGCACCACTTATTTCATACAGGCGGGTGAAGTGACACTACCTGTTTTTCTGCTCTCCATTGGCATGGGCCTTGCCACGGATTGTCTGCTTATAGTCAATAACTACCGCGATCGCGAGCAAGACTGCACGGCAGGCAAACGCACTATCGTTGTGCTCGCCGGTGGCCGTTTTGCAGAATGGCTATACCTGCTCGTCGGCATCGTCGCCGTCCTATTGCCATTTCTCCTTTCTATATCTTCCCCTGTCGCTCTCATACCCCTACTCTATCTCATTCCTCATGTTCGCACATGGTTTAACATGAAACGTTTGAGCGGTCACGCCTTAAATGCCGTCCTCGGCAAGACCGCCGCCAACATCTTTCTTTATGCCCTGTTGCAATCCCTGGCTCTCCTACTGCAATCCTAACCCTCCTCCCCATCTCTTTCTTCCCTTCAATCCTTCTCTTGAAGATCGCCTTATAATCATAAAGAAGCAAAGAAGTATGACTTACTCCCTCGCTGACCATATCACTGCATTTTCTACGGAGCGGCACTGCTCGGAGGCTGCGATGCCTTACGATGGATTCAATATCACGCATTACTGCGGAGATGAGAGAGAGCATGTGCGGCTATGTCGGGAACAGCTATGTAGGCAGTTGGGGATTACAGACACCCATCTGATTGTGCCGAGACAGGTGCATGGCGTTCGTATAGAAGAGGTTACGGAAGAGAATAGGGGAGGAGGCTTTGAAGATACTGATGCGCTCATCACCAGGCTTGCAGGTGTCTGCATAGGCATTTCTACTGCTGACTGTGTGCCGCTTTTATTTTATGACAAGCGCACAGACGCCATAGCTGCGGCTCATGCTGGCTGGCGAGGTACGGTAGCACACATTGGTGCGCTGACGTTCAAGGCGCTACAGGAGGCATACGGCACGAAGGCAGAGGATGTGTCCTGCGTGATAGGCCCCAGCATTGGACCGGAGGCATTTGAGGTAGGGGAGGAGGTCTATGCTGCTTTTGCCGATGCTGGTTTTCCCATGGCTGACATTGCCTTCCGCCATCCTGCGACGCAGAGATGGCATATCGACCTCTGGCGTGCCAACGCCTGGCAGCTCACGCAAGCCGGTATAACGGCAGCAGCTATTCACGTCAGCGGCCTCTGCACATACACGCACTATTCCCGCTTCTTTTCAGCCCGCCGGCTTGGTATCAACAGCGGCCGAATATTCACGGGAATCATGAGACAAAACTAATAATATCAATAATATAGATTATGCATATAGGAGACAAAGCGCCCGAGATCTTGGGCATCAACGAGGAGGGCATCATAGAAGACATTATCCAGGGAAAGCAAATCAAGACCAAAAGCCACGGGGAGCAGCTGCTGGCTAAAGCCTGATAAGCCGCCAGAGACAGCGTGGGATTAGTCTCCAGAAGAAGGTTATGATGCGGTATCGCCAATCAATGATCCTTACGTGGCGCCGTTTGTTGATGGAACAAACGATTTCGCGTGCCACGGCTTCGGGGCGCATCATCATAGGATAGGGGAAGCCCTTCTCCTTTTCGGGATTGGCGGGTCGCAGGAGAGCGGTATCTACGAAGCCGGGGCGGATGTCGGTGATGCAAATCCGCAGGCCACGCTGGTGGATGAGCTGCTCGAGGGATTCGAGATAGGTGGCCTGCAGGGCTTTTGTGGCTGAGTATGCGGGTGCAGGACCGAGCCCCTTGGTGCCGGCGATGGAGGTGATGGCAGCGATGTGTCCCTCTCCTTTTTCGACAAAATAGCGATAGGCGCTACCAATCATGCGGGTGAAGCCCAGGGCATTGGTCTCCACGGTGCGCTGCTCGATGTCCGCTTCAAGTGTGCGGTTTTGCCATCCGATGCCCGATGCGTGGAAGTAGAGATCCATTCCACCGAGTTTATTGATGAGTGCAAGGAGTCGTTCTGTGGCATCAGGATGTGTGATATCGATAGTCATGACTTCTATGCGGTCGGGCGCCAAAGCCTTCAGCTCCAGGAGTTTTTCTTCGCGGCGTGCAGCAACGCCCAAATGCCACCCTTCTGCCAGCAACAGCTTCGTCACTTCATAACCAATGCCAGAGCTTGCGCCTATAATAACGGCCTTAGTTCCTTTAGTCACCTTGGTTCCCTCTAAATCTCCACGAGGAGAGACTTGTGTTTCCAGTTGTTTATTTTCCATACCTATATGTAATTCATAATTCATAAATCATAATTAATAATTCATAATTCTCAATTCATAATTCACAATTCATAATTCATAATTCATAATTCACAATTCATAATTCACAATTCATAATTCTCAATTCATAATTCGTCACTTTTCATTCCCTACGCTCCCCTTTAGGGGGCTCGGGGACCTTTTCACTTTTCACTCTCACCCCCGTTATCCGCGTGTGGCTCCATGTCGTGCGGAAGGCGAACCAGCCATAGAGTAGGGGAGAGGTGTCAACGTAGTCAACCAGACATTCGTCATCTATTGAATAGCGCACGCGCCCATCGCTGTTTACGTCCAGACGGATGGAATACCAATGGTTTGGACGCAGCAGATGAGCACTGTCTGTATATTCCTTCAGAATAGGAGGACGATGGGCAGGATCATTGACTGCCAGTGTGTCGCCATCATAGCGACGGAAGCGTGTGGTAGTGTTATAGTTGCCACCATAGCCAAGGTAGTAACATTGCAGACGGTAACTATCAACGAAGCGGCCAGGCACACTCCCACCCCCTTTCCAAGGGGCGAGAGGCTTACCGTTTGGGATGCTCGCCATCCAGAAGCAGTTGAGGTCTGAGAGGCGGTCGCAGGGGCCACCCTCCATGACGACACAGGCTTGGTATTCTATCGTGCATGGAGCCATGAGAGGCTGATCCCACCATAGAGACAGACCCTTGGGGCTAATGATGTCGAGGGTGTCATTGCGCAACAACACGCGTGTGGAAGCTGACTCTGCCTCGATGTGCCAATGGGTGGATTGCGCAAGGGAAGGGGAGGGGAAAAGGAAAGTGCCGACAAGGGCGAGGACGATGTTGGCGAGGGCGAGGAGGGTGCCCGCGAGGGTGGGGGAGAGATGTGCGCTGAGAGCTGGTCTGTCCATGAAGAGAGTCACTTGTTGGCGCAAAGGTATGCTTTTTTTATGTTTTCTCTTGTATTATGAACAGAAAAACGTACTTTTGCAGCGTCAAATTGGATGATACACCCATGAACGAGGAAAAAGGAATGCAGGGAATTGACCCGGCGCTACGGGCGTACGTGGAAGATACGATCCTGCCACAATACGACCATTTCGACAAGGCCCATCAGCGTGATCATGCGTGGATGGTGATACGGCAGAGTATGGAGCTGGCCAGGCAACTGGATGTAGATCTCAATATGGTGTATGCCATTGCTGCTTTCCACGACACAGGGCTCTGCGAAGGCCGCGAGCGGCACCATGAGGTGTCGGCTCGCATCATTCGTAACGACCATGCGCTGCGCCGCTGGTTCAGCGAAGCACAGATTGAGACGATGGCCGAGGCGGCTGAGGATCACCGTGCATCGGCGAAAGCGGCACCCCGCAGCCTCTACGGACGCATCGTGGCTGAGGCAGACCGGTTCATAGATCCGGAAACAATTGTGCAGCGGACTATCCAATATGGCCTGGACCACTATCCGGAGCTCAGCCGCGAACAGCATTATGAGCGTATGCTCGCGCACCTGCATGAGAAATACGGTCGCGACGGCTACCTCCACTTGTGGTTTCCCGACTCTCCCAATGCACGGCGGCTGGCACAGTTGCAGACGCTGATGGACGATGAACAGCAGCTGCAACGAATCTTCGAACACTATTATATCCCAAGAAACGATGAAGAATAAGACACTTTTTGTGATGGCAGCCGCATGGATGTTGGCGCAGCTGCCCATGAACACAGCCTTTGCAGCTGACTCACAAACTCATCCCAAGGCTGCTACGACGGCCATAGCACCCAGCGATACCGTTGCCGAGGACACGACTTTCTTCTACGAAGGCGAGGACACGGACACGGTGGAGGTCTCGGAGGGCGCCTTCGATGACTTCGTGCAGAGCGTGCAGAAGGAATTCCACATCAGCAGCGACGAGCTGCCCTGGTGGGGCTCGGCGCTGCTCGGCCTCTTCGCGATCCTGATGGTAACGCTGCTGCTGATTCTGCTGACGGCGCCGCTGTGGATCCTGGCACTCATCATCTGGCTGGTGATTCGCAACAACCGGCGCCAAAATGCGCCCGTTCAGACAGCGATGGAGAATGGGCAGGCGTCAGCGACCGGGCAGGCGACATCGCCCAGCATCTTCGATGCGCCCAAGGGCACCGACGCGGGACTCTGGCGTACGGGGATGAACCAATGCGCCTGGGGAGTGGGTTTGGTCATCGCCGCATTGGTGCTCTCATCGCGCTTAGTGGCAGCTGTCGGCTTGGTCTTGGGCTGTCTCGGCGGCTCAAAGCTGTATCTGGCCAACAGGGAAAAGAAGGAAGCGAACAAGAGCGAGAGCGACTGAGCCTACTGTTGCTGGTGCAGCAGCTTGCGGGTATATTCCATCACTTCAAAGAGCTCGGCGACGGT
Source organism: Bacteroidaceae bacterium (assembly GCA_017470425.1). Lineage (GTDB taxonomy): Bacteria > Bacteroidota > Bacteroidia > Bacteroidales > Bacteroidaceae > Physcousia. The sequence goes on from JAFUYT010000033.1 coordinate 5,235, forward strand.
GTCAGCCTGAAGCATCTTGATGCGGGTCTGGCGGAAGTCGGGGATGCCCTTGAAGAGGGGGGTGGCGGCGAGGTGGCGGCGGATATGGCGGATGCCGCTGAGCTCATTCGTGCGAGCTACGGAGGTGAGGACCTGCTCTTTCAGAATGTCGAGCTTCCAGTCGAGGGAGGAAGACCCAGCGGACAAACCGCCGGACACACTGCCCGAGGAAGGGGAAGAAGCGGTGGAGGAGGGGGCAGAGTGGAGGGCCTCGGCGATTTCGCGGAAGATCCAGGGGCGGCCGAAGGTGGCGCGACCGACCATGACGGCATCGACGCCATAGCGCTCAAAGGCCTCGACGGCGCGCTCGGCGGAGGTGATGTCACCGTTGCCGATGATGGGAATCCTCATGCGGGGGTTCTGCTTCACCTGACCGATGAGCGTCCAGTCAGCCTGGTCGGCATAAAGCTGGGAGCGGGTGCGGCCGTGGATGGTCAAGGCGGAGATGCCGCAGTCCTGAAGCTGCTCGGCCAGCTCGACGATGATCTTATGCTCGTGGTCCCATCCGAGGCGCGTCTTCACGGTCACGGGCACCTGGTCGCCGACAGCATCAACGACGGCACGCGTGATAGCCAGTAGCTTGTCTGGTGTCTGAAGCAACCCAGCACCGGCACCCTTCGTGGCAATCTTACGCACGGGGCACCCGAAGTTCAGGTCCAGCACGTCGGGGTGCGCCTGCTCCACCACGATGCGTGCAGCGTCGGCCATCGGCCCAGGTTCCTTGCCATAGATCTGTATGGCAACGGGTCGCTCTTCGTCGCAGACCTCCAGCTTCTTAAGGCTTTTGTTGACCATGCGTACGAGGGCGTCTGCTGCGACAAATTCAGAATATACCATCGCTGCTCCCAGCCGTCGGCAGAGCAGTCGGAAGCCGATGTCAGTGACATCTTCCATGGGCGCCAAGAGGACAGGGCGCTCGCCTAAATCTATGTTACCTATTTTCATTGCAGCGGCAAAGTTAGTGACTTTTTCGCAAATGGCGCGCGTCGTTTGCGAAAAAGTCACTAACTTTGCCGCCATGAAAGCAAAAACAGGCATCGAAGTGCCGGCAGGCGTGGAGCGTGTGCTCTTGCACGCGTGCTGTGCGCCATGCTCCAGCGCCATCGTGGAATGGATGCTGGCACACGGCGTGCGGCCCACCATCTATTACTTCAACCCCAACATCTTTCCACGCGAGGAATACGAGATCCGCAAGGCAGAGAGCAAGCGCCACGCCGAGAGCCTCGGCATCGAGTGGATCGATGAGGACTGGAACCATGAGGCATGGCGCTGCTGTGTGAGCGGAATGGAGGGCGAACCCGAGCGCGGCGCGCGCTGCGAACGCTGCTTCGCGATGCGTCTGGAAGCGACGGCACAGAAGGCCGTGGAGCTCGGCATCGATGTGTTCACGACCACGCTGGCCTCCTCGCGCTGGAAGCGACTGGACCAGATTGAGCGGGCTGGACGGGCCGCCGAGATAGCAGTGCCGGGCGCCCGTTTCTGGGCACAGAACTGGCGCAAAGGCGGCTTGCAGGAGCGGCGCAACCAGCTGCTGAAGGAATACGGATTCTATAACCAGCTGTACTGCGGCTGTGAGTTTTCACGGAGAAATCTCGACGGATAAACCGTCGAGCGCAGTAAATGGTTAAAGGCTTTGAGAATTGAGAATTAAATCAACAATAATGATGCCTCTCGCTGAAAGGCAAGTCTCCCTTCAGGGAGATGTAGAGGGGGCTTGAACAATGAAAAGAGAAGACTTTGAGATCATGGCGCCGGTGGGGTCGCGGGAGAGTCTGGCGGCAGCGTTGCAGGCGGGTGCCGACAGCATCTACTTCGGCATCGGGCGCCTGAATATGCGGGCACACTCGGCATCGGCCTTCACCATCGATGACCTGAAGGACATCGCGGCGACATGCCGCGAGCGGGGCGTGCGGAGCTACCTGACCGTGAACACCATCATCTACGGCGAGGACCTGGCGACGATGCGGGAGATTCTGGATGCCGCGATGTCGGCTGAGATTTCAGCCGTCATCGCCTCGGACGTCGCCGTGATGACGTACGCCCGCAAGATAGGACTGGAGGTGCATCTGAGCACACAGCTGAATATCTCCAATGTCGAGGCGCTGCGCTTCTACGCGCAGTTCGCTGATGTCGTGGTGCTGGCGCGCGAGCTGAACCTGCACCAGGTGCGGGAGATCTACGATACCATCGAGCGCGACCACATCTGCGGCCCATCGGGTCAGCCCATCCGCATTGAGATGTTCTGCCACGGAGCGCTCTGCATGGGCATCTCCGGGAAGTGTTATCTCAGCACGCTCAACACCTGTCGCTCCGCCAACCGAGGCGAATGTATGCAGCTGTGCCGGAGGAGCTACATCGTGACGGACAAGGAGACGGGCACGGAGATGGAGGTGAACGGACCCTACATCCTGTCGCCCAAGGACCTGAAGACCATCGGATTCCTTGACCAGATGATCGACGCGGGCGTACGCGTGTTCAAGATAGAGGGACGCGCACGCGGACCGGAGTACGTGAGGACAGTCGTGGAGTGTTATCGGGAGAGACTGGAGTCGATTCTCTCGGGCACGGATGCGCCGGAAAGAATCGATCAACTTGACGAGCGGCTGCGGAGTGTCTTCAACCGCGGCTTCTGGGATGGCTACTACCAGGGTCAGCGGGTGCCGGAATATACCCAGAGCTACGGCTCTGAGGCCACGGAGCGGAAGGTGTATGTCGGTCGCGGCACGAAGTACTATTCGCGGCTGGGCTTGGGCGAGTTCCACATCGAGGCCGCTGAGCTGCACGTGGGCGACAAGTTCCTTGTCACGGGACCCACGACGGGTGCGCTCTACGGCGTCATCGAGGAGATGCACGACGACACGAACGCCGCCGTGCCCGTCGCCCGCCAGGGCTCGAATGTCTCGTTCAAGGTGGATGCGAAAATCAGGCACAGCGACAAGCTGTTCCGCATTGAAAGATTGAGAAATTGAGAAATTGAAAATTATTTGATATGGATTACTTACCCAATGACCCGGCGATGCTGGTATCAGCCATCAATATGCTGTTGCGCGACGAGGAGTTTGAGACGCTGGAAGAGCTGTGCGACAACTTCGACCGCGATGTCGAGGAAATAAAGGCGCGACTGCTGGAAAACGGCTACGTCTATAACGAGACGCTGCACCACATACAACCGCAGTTGGACGAGGAATGAGCCTCTCACCACCTAAAAATAAAGGAAAAAGGCAAGAAAATGCCGCTCGAAGGATGGTGAATCATGAATTTCTCCTTACCTTTGCCGCGCAATGAATCGTTCTACGCAAACCCTCCTGACGACCATCGCCACGGAGCTGTCCGCTCCCGAGTCGTTATGCGGCCTGTTCCACGAACACCGGGATGGCGACCCGCTTCCCTCTCAGCCTGCGCTGGCTGAGATGATGGACTTGTGCCGCAGCATCCTCTTCCCCGGCTTCTACGGGAAGAGCACAGTGAATAACCAGAATCTCATCTTCCACATCGGCATCGCGATGGAGCACCTCTACGGCATCCTCTGCGAGCAGATCCAGGCCGGTCTCTGCTTCGCCGCCGGATGGGGCGAGGCTGAAGCCTACGGCGAGACCTACGCCGCAGCGCAGGATTCGCGCAAGGGCAAGGCCAGCGAGCTCACGCGCGCATTCATCCAACAACTGCCCGCGCTCCGCCAGGTGCTGGCCACCGACGTGGAAGCCGCCTATCTCGGCGACCCCGCTGCCGAAAGCTACGGCGAGGTCATCTCCTGCTATCCCGTCATCAAAGCCATCACCAACTACCGCATCGCGCACGTGCTGCTGGAGTTAGGCGTGCCTCTCATTCCCCGCATCATCACCGAGATGGCACACTCCGAGACCGGTATCGACATCCACCCCGCCGCCACCATCGGTCACCATTTCACCATCGACCACGGCACGGGCGTCGTCATCGGTGCCACCTGCATCATCGGCAATGGCGTGAAACTCTACCAGGGCGTGACGCTCGGTGCCAAGAGCTTCCCGCTCGACACCGAAGGACACCCCATCAAGGGCATCCCCCGCCATCCCATCCTCGAGGACAACGTCATCGTCTATGCCAACAGCACCATCCTCGGGCGCATCACCATCGGTCACAATGCCGTCATCGGAGGTAACATCTGGGTGACCGAGGATGTGGAACCCAACACGAAAATCCTACAAAACAAATATTGCCATTAATCAATGACAACTGAACTCATTGCCAAGACCTTCCAGGGTCTGGAACCCCTGTTGGCACAGGAACTTACCGAGCTGGGCGCCAGCGACATCCAGATCGGGCGCCGCATGGTCACCTTCACGGGTGACAAGGAAATGATGTACCGCGCTAACTTCTGCCTGCGCACCGCCATCCGCGTGCTGAAACCCATCAAACAATTCAAGGCCAAGAGCGCCGACGATGTCTATGATGCCGTGAAGGCCATCGACTGGAGCGAGTACCTCTCGCCGGGCACCACCTTCGCCGTCGATAGCGTCGTCTTCTCGCCCGAGTTCCGCCACTCTAAGTTCGTGGCTTACAAGGTGAAGGATGCCATCGTGGATCAGTTCCGCGAGCGCACCGGCACACGTCCGAACGTGAGCGTCAGCAACCCCGATATCCAGCTCCACATCCATATCTCCGACTACGATGCCACCCTCGCCCTCGACAGCAGCGGCGAGAGCCTGCACCGCCGCGGCTACCGTCAGGAAACCGTCGCCGCACCCCTCAACGAGGTGCTGGCAGCCGGCATCATCCTGATGACTGGCTGGCGCGGCGAGAGCGACTTCCTGGATCCCTTCTGCGGCAGCGGCACGCTCTGCATCGAGGCCGCCCTCATCGCCCGCGGCATGGCTCCCGGCGTATTCCGCCAGGGCTACGCCTTCGAGAAATGGCCCGACTACGACCGCGACCTCTTCGAGCGCATCTACAACGATGACAGCAACGAACGTGAGTTCACGCACCACATCTACGGCCGCGACATCGATCCCAAGGCCGTCGGCATCGCCACCCGCAACGTCCGCGCAGCAGGACTCTCGAAGGACATCACCATCGAAGAAGCCGACTTCAAGGAAACGCCCCTCACCCTCCCGGCAGAAGAAGAAGTCCCGGCTCATCCCCTCATCGTCACCAATCCCCCCTATGGTGAACGTATCTCCACGCCCGACCTTCTGGGTCTCTACAGAACCATCGGCCAGAAGCTGAAGTTCGAGCACACCGGCGGCGAGGCCTGGATTCTCAGCTACCGCGAGGAGTGCTTCGAGCAGATAGGCCTGCGTCCGTCGCTCAAGACACCTCTATATAATGGCTCCCTCGAATGTGAGCTTCGCAAGTACGTCCTCTTCGACGGCCGTCTGGAGGCACATCGTGCCAGCGGCGGCACCGTGAAGACCGACGCCGAGCGCCGCGAGATGGCGCAGAAGCGCCGTTTCAAGCAGCACCGCGACTTCAAGCGCAGCTTCGATGACGATGACGATCAGGAACGTCCCCGCCGCCGTTTCTCCGAGGACCGCGAAGACCATCACCGCTCCAACAAATACTCCCGTGGCGACGGCTTCGGACGCGACAGAAACGAAGAGTTCGGCAGGGGGCGTCGTGGTGGCTTCGACAAAGGCAAGGGCGGTGGCTTCGACAAAGGCAAGGGCGGTGGCTTCGACAAAGGCAAGGGCGACGCCTACGGCAAGGGCAAGCGCATGGGCTACGGCAAAGGCCGCGGCGACTTCCGTGCCGAAGGAAGCGACCGTGCCGCCCGTCAGGAAGCCCGCCGCCGCTTCTTCGGAGGACAAGACCCGGAATAATCGTCACTTCCAGATACTATTGCCTTGGTTCGAAGAAGTGCCAGTGGTGCGGCGGCGACGGTCTGATTGACGCTTTCGGTATCAATAATGCCAAATGTTCCAACTGTTACCTGTACAAAGGATCGGGCTATCAATAGAAGTAGAAGCTACTCGTTCCTGCGAAGACGATGGGGGGGGGAGAATCTGGTTGCAATTTTTACGGATTAAGAGGTTGTGTCAAAAGTAACAGACACGACCTCTCTTCGTTTATCTCGTGTTTGCACATACAATTATGTCAGGAGTAATCCACTCCCTCCTCGTGCAATATTTCAAATATTTTGCGCCTGAAATGGTATTATATATCAAAATAAGAAGTATCTTTCCTCTATAAATGGGAAACAAATTGCCCCGCCAAGGTAATTAAATCGTGGATTTACTTGAATTAGGGACATAAGCATCCCCACACGGCCATCTTACGATTTCCGTGCTTTTGGGTAATACTTTCCTCTACGAGCTCGA
>JAFUYT010000019.1 GCA_017470425.1 Bacteroidaceae bacterium
TGGAGATGCTTATGTGCCTAATTCAAGTAAATCCACGATTTAATTACTTTGGCGGGGCAATTTGTTTCCCATTTATAGAGGAAAGGTACAGAAAAGTTTAGAGTTTGATGTGGAAAGATCAAAGTTTTTGTACTTGGAGGCGTGAACTTTGAAACTTTTCTGTACCTTTGCATCACTAAACGAACAAAATGACTATGCCAACCGACCCGCAAACGAAGACTCCGTTCGATGCCGAGGCCCTCAAGGCACGCTTCAACCCCGAAGGCTCGCAGCTGCGACGCCACCAGCGGAAGATGCTTGAGATGGTCGTGGAGCTAGACCGCATCTGCCGGAAGCACGACATCCCCTATTTCCTCTACGGCGGCACACTCCTGGGGGCCATCCGCCACAATGGCTTCATTCCCTGGGACGACGACCTCGACGTGGCCGTCCTGCGCAAGGACTACCTGCGGCTGATGGAGATCCTGCCTTCGGAACTGCCCCAGCACATCGCCCTGCAGACGAACGATACCGACCCGAACTACTTCTACTTCTTCGCCAAGCTGCGCGACCGCCGCTCGCTGCTGGAGGAAGAATGTCCCTACGATCAGGTCTTCAAGGAACGCGGCGTCTATATCGACATCTTCCCCTTCGAGCGGATGCGCCTGTGGACGCATCTCGTGGGCGAACCGCTGCAAGGCCACACGTTCAAGATCTTCCGCACGTCGAAGAACCGTCAGTGGGCCATGCGCCGCATCCGCGCCATCACTTGGGTCAACAAGCACCTCACGTTCCCCGCGCTGCGCCTGATCAGCCGCATCACCTGTGGCCGCACGCTGACCTACGACTACGGCATCCCCTTCCATATCGTCTATGACGAGCGCGACATCTTCCCGCTGACGACACACGAGTTCGAGGACGCGCAGCTCTCCGTGCCCGGCAACAGCCACCACATGCTCCAGACGCAGTACGGCGATTATATGCAACTCCCCGACCTCGACCACTTAGGCGGACATGTCAACAAACTTGAATTCTTCGATGACTAAGCAACGACTCGAATGGCTTGATGCCCTGCGGGGCTTCACGATGTTCATGGTTGTGACGAACCATGTCTATGGCTTCGGCTTCGACACGAACACGAAGTATTCGATGTTCATGTCCATCTGCCTCCTGTTCCGTATGCCGTTGTTCTTCTTCATCAGCGGCTTCCTCGCCTACAAGGCGTCGTTCTCATGGAACCTGCGCGACACGGGCGCACTGATAGCTAAGAAGCTGCGCGTGCAGATCGTACCGACGGTGGTCTTCATGACCGCCTACATCGCCCTCATGGCCAAGCACTTCTGGGAACGCATGGAGTACGCCTGGACGAGTCCCACGAAGGGAGGCTACTGGTTCACGCTCGTGCTGCTGGAGATGTTCCTGGTCTATTATCTGGTGTGCAGCCTCGCGAAGCCCCTCTCTATCTCCCCCCGTGGAGGGGAGGACCCCTTATCCTCTGGAAATGTTTCAAGCAGTAAAGCAGCTCTCCCCCCCACGGGGGGAGCGCGGAGAGGGGCCGTCCTTATAGTGCTATGGCTGCTCTCCCTCTTCGCCTACGCCACACTCTACATGCCCTCGTGGTTCTCGTGGTACAAGGATGACTTCTGGAGGGCAACGAGCATCACGGAGCTGGCACGCTACTTCCACTTCTTCCTCCTGGGCAACCTCGTCCACCGCTACTGGCCACAGGTGCAGCGCCTGCTGGACTCGAAGTGGTTCTTCCCGCTGCTCATCATGATCGCCTTTCTGGGTGCCGGCGACTACCTGAAATGGCACAACCTGCGGATGCAGTGGGCCAACCTGCCACGCACGCTGTCGATGTACGCCCTGGTGATGGTCATCGTGGCCTTCTTCCGCCATTATGCCAGTTGGTTCACCAAGGAGACGCGCCTCGGCGCCACTCTCCAATACATCGGCGTGCGCACCCTCGACATCTACCTCATCCACTATTTCTTCATCCCTCATCTGAAGGACGTCGGCGTATGGTTCAAGGCCCATCCCACCAACTTCGTGCTTGAAGGCACCACTGCCATGCTCCTTGCCGCCCTCGTCGTCGCCTTCTCCATCCTCACCAGCCATGTTCTCCGCGTCAGTCCCTTCTTCAAAAAGTGGCTGTTCGGGCGTTAGTCCCGTCGCCCTCTTCGTCTATAACCGCGCCGACAACACGCGGCGGACGCTGCGCGCCCTGCTCGCGAACACGCTGGCACCGCAGACATCGCTCTACGTGTTCTCCGACGGCGGTCGCGACGAGGCATCATGGAAGGCAGTACGTGAGGTGCGCGCCGTCCTCCACGAGATTGAGGCAGAAATCTCTCGCGCGCGTACATTATATAATATGACCATCGTGGAGCGCCCCGTGAACTACTATCTGGAGCGTAACATCATCGAGGGCATCCACCAGGTGCTGGAGCAGCACGAGACCGTCATCGTCCTCGAGGACGACATCGTCACCTCGCCCCACTTCCTTCAGTTCATGAACGATGCCTTCCGCCTCTATCGCGATGACAAAAGAGTGATGCACGTCAGTGGCTTTACGAGAATAGAGGCCCAGAGCTTCTACTTCTCGCACTTCATGGCAGGCTGGGGCTGGGGCACCTGGCGCGACCGCTGGCAGCAGCACTTCCGCCACTACGCATCACGCGCCGAAGCCCTCGAGGGCCTCACGCCCGATGACCTTCAGGCACTGGAGTACGACGGCGTCTTCCCCTGCCTGAAGCACCTCGACCGCCAACCCATCCCCTGGGACATCTGCTGGGGCATCGCCATCCACCGCGCCCACGGCCTCTGCCTCTATCCCGGCAAGACGCTCGTCCGGAACATAGGTCTGGATGCCGGCACACATTTTCATGGGTTCCCGATTCCCACGCATTGGATTCAGCATTACGAGTACGACCGCGAACCCTATGACGGTCCCATCGCCGTCACCCTCTGCGAACCTACCGCCGCCCCCACCATCGAAGCAGCCATGAAGGCGGCCCTCACGGACTGGGGCATCCGCTACACCTGGCTCGGCCGCCTGTTGCGCGCAGTGAAACGGAAATGCAGCTCTCATGCAGCATTTCATATCGCAGCCTGCTGCATGGCGCTATGCAGCACGCTGCAAAGCATTGCGCAGCACGCTGCAGTGCAGACGGCAACATGTCCCATGCAGAAGATGGAGGTGGAGCGTCTGCCCGACCTGAACGTGCCCCGCATCGGCCATGTCGTGTTTAGCGTCGGTGGCGAGGTGGTGGCGGCGGGCGGCCACACGTCCGGCTTCGTCCCCACAGCCACCGCAGAGTACTATAGCGACGGAGCCTGGCACCTCATGCCGATGGTCTATCCCCACGACCATGGCATCATGACCTCCACGGAGACCGGTGAGATCCTGCTGGCGGGCGGCCACGAGAAAGAGCTGGGAATCGGGCAGACCTTCCCCATCGAACTCTACGATCCCGTCGCACACCGCTTCACGGGCTACGGCTGCCTTGAGCAGAAGCGCTGCTTCGGCAATGCACTGCCCATGGACAGCGGGCGTATCATCATCTCCGGCAACTGGTTCCAGGACGACCTGATCGAGATGTACGACGGCAGCCGCCAGTGCAAGTTCGTCAAGCCAGTGTCGCAGCACCGCTCCCTGCCCCACATCCTCCGGACAGCACCCGACAACGCCATCATCTTCGCGGCCCGCGACAACCACGCCGAAGACTTCGACACCATCCTCATCGACCGGCTCCAGGGCGAGCCCTTTACCATCCCGTTGTTTGAGACATGGAAGCCCTACCCGTACCCCATCGGCTACCACGGCTCGTGCTTCATAGGCGATGAATCGAAGGGTGAGTACGTCAACCTGATACAGGTGATGCGCGGTGACACCGCCATGGCCGTCGTCCGCGTGGAAGGAGAAACATTCTCGCTGCTCCCTACCGTCTGCCCCATCCCTATGCAGAGCCAGTGGGGACCCATCACCTGGTTCTGTCATATCCTTGCTGACAGGAAGTCCGGTCGTGCGTACATCGAGGGTTACGGCGAGGAGAAGGACGACCACAGGATCTACGTTGCCGCCATCGATTATCTGGAGAGACCAGCCCCTGTCACCTTATACTATAGTGAACCGCAAGACAGCATCGGGCGCGCACAGCCGCTGCTGACTGACAGCGGCGACCTGATGCTCGTCGGTGGCGTCTTGGAACACAACAATAACTACGACGCCTCAGCAGCAGTGCTTCTGCTCCATGTAGGTCCCAGAGAAGCGACAGTACCCGCTGGCAGCCACCCGTGGCGCTGGCTGTTGGCGGCCTTCATCATCGCGTCACTCGTCACTGTCATCCTGCTACGCCGTCATCGCAAGCCCGCAGCAGCAGAAGCCTCCGAATCAGCATCAACGGAAACCTCCGAATCAGCGACAGCGGAAGCCACTGCAACCGACACAGAGCTCTTCGCGCGCATCTGCCGCTACATGGAAGAACAGCAGCCCTACCTGAACAGCGAGCTGAAGGTGCAGGACGTTGCCGATGCACTGGGCACCAATCGCACCTACATCTCCACCTGCCTCAAGAACACACGCGGCTGTTCCTTCACGCAGTTCGTGAACAGCTACCGCATAGAACATGCCCAACAGCTGTTGCGCCAGAATCCTGAGAGGAAGATCTCAGAAGTATGGATGAATTCGGGCTTTTCGACGGAAGCCTCCTTCTTCCGAACGTTCAAAGCCCTCACCGGCATGACGCCCAAGGACTGGCTCCAGTCCGAATAAAGAGCCCTGCAATCGACTAACAAAATAACAATTGTTAGTCGATTTTGTGATTATGTAAGTCTTTTTCCGCCGTCAGGGGCTATCTTTGCACGCAGATATAAGTGTAAAAGATCCCAAAACATCACTGCGTATGAAAAAGACTTTTCTCCTTCTTGTCGCTCTGGCGCTTGTTCTGAACACCACGGCACAAGTGATCGCAGAGGCTCAGGCACGGCAGATAGCCCAACGCTTTGCGACCTCATCCACATCCAGCGGACAGCGCCGCTTCCCGACCGCCGCCTCCAAGTCCATCACGCTGGCGTGGCAGTCCGTCTTCGACAATGCCGCGCCGGAGCTCTATGTCTATAACGTGCCCTCGGGCGGCTTCATCATCGTCTCCGGCGACGAGGGCACCGAGCACGAGGTGCTGGGCTGGAGCGACAGTGGCAACTTCGATGCCGACCAACTCCCCGATAACCTGCAGTACCTCGTAGAGGGCTATGCCAAGGGCATTGCCGCCTACCGCAAAGAGGCCCCTTCGCTGCAAGGCACAGCCGCCAGCCGGCCCCGCCGTGCGCCCGTGTCCGGATATGGCACGGTGGAGCCACTGCTGAAGACGACGTGGGGTCAGACCATAGACCTCTACGGATACCGTTATGCAGGCTGCGTAGCTACAGCAGTTGCAGGAATACTGAACTACCACCGCTGGCCCAAGCAAGGCTATGGCAGCCACACCAACTTCTGGGATGCCAGCCAAAGCATCGACTTCACGCAGTCGTCTTACGCATGGGGCAACATTGACAATGACGACTACAACAAACGAGCAGCGGCCCGGCAGAAGGTTCTCTATGATGTCGGTTGCGCTGTCAATATGCACTATGACCAGCCCAACGGCAGTGAGGCCTACACCTTCAATGCCTTCAAAGCCCTCGTCACCAATTTCGGCTACGACGAGAGCCGCATTGTCCAAGGATATGCCCCAGATGCCACACTGCGCGACGAGTTGCGCGCCGGCCGACCCGTCTTCTATGCAGGCAACGACACCGTCTGGGAGGACGTCTGGGTCTATGACCGCTATATGCGATTGCCACAAAACACCGTCACCGTCACCGCCGGGCCATACTACAAGGTGAACTTCCTATTCGGCACCGAGGACATCGGTAAGCTCGAACTCCGCATCGATGCCGGACTGAAGAGCAGTCTGGAGGCAGAGATCAAGACCGAGGCGCTCGAAGCACCCGTGGACAGCATCAACACCTTCGCCTACGACATCCTCAATCGCGACAACACCGTGAAGACGGGCCTCTTCGCCAAAGTGGGATGGTCGGCCAAGTTCTATAAGTGGGAAGACGACGACACGTTCTGGGAGAAAGACCGTGCCTGGGATTTCCAGGGCGCACTGGTGCCGAAGTTCCAAGAACCGACGGGCTACTACGACAGCTCCTCGCAACGGCTCACGGTGAATTGCGACGTCGACCGCAACGTACTGCTCTTCACCACCGGCACACTGGGTTTCGCACTCTTCGATGACAACAACAAGCAGGTGGGCGACCGCATCTGGGACACCCGCGACTACCTCGGGCCCACCCAGTGGAAGCGCTACAGCCTCAGCTTCAACAATGTTGAGCCAGACAAGTGGTACACCGTCCACCCCCTCTGCCACCTCATGGGCTTCGAACTCATAGGCAGTCCCGGCAAGCGTATCTATTCCGGCGTGCAGGATCTCATCGTGAACCCGCTCGAACTGCAGTTCGACCACCAGGGCGGCTCGGGAACCATCAACGTGAAGAACACGCTCACCAAGGAGACCGAGGTCAACGTGAACTACAGCAACTGGCAGGACACAGACTGGCTCAGCTATGAAAAGGCAAACGATGGTTACAGCATCACCGTGAAGCCCAACACAGGCTACAAACGCCGACTGGCGCAGATAGAGTTCGTGGCACGCGACCCCAACGACACCTTCGGTTTCAGCTCACGCCGACAGACGGTTTACGTGCGGGAGGACGTAGATCCCGCCTACCTGGGGCTCCTGTTCCACCAGATAGACGAGAACAGTCTGGCACAAACCGACTATGAGGGTGAGTCCATCTGGGTGCACGGCGCTCCCAACCCCGAGGAAGAGGATTGGACCTCCCTCTTCGGCCGCGCCCTAATGCCCGGCAGCGAGGACATCGACTCGACATTCAACTGCAATCCCGTCATTCAGAAAAACGACGACGGCACGTTCACTCTGGAAGGCAAGGGGCTGACCATCACCGGTACGTTCGACCCCGTGGAGCCCGGACAGCGCTACCTGAGCGGCTCGGGCACATTCAAGCTGAACACCGACATGGACCACCACCGCAAGAGTGCAGCTGACGTGGAAACCGTATATCGCTACAATGGAGTACCCAGGTCCGCATTCGGCCGGACCGGCGCAGGCGACATCCTTGACGAGCTGGCCAACGTGGCGCTCGACGAACACTTCAAGCGCGACATCGAAGGCACCGTCACCGTCGCCTGGAACGAGACCAACCAGCAGTACGCATTCACCTTCATCGGAACGGGCACGCTCACGTACAGCGCCAACTGCTACACCCGCCTCAGCGGCATCACTGCCGGGAACGGATTCGACTGGTACAAGCCCTACCCCAATGCCACCATCATAGAGACGCAGGACTACTCCATCACCTGCAACACCAACATGGGCTATAAGGTGTTCTATGAGCTGAACGAGTAACAGACACAAATCTTAAAGCACAACCATCATTATGAAACCTTCACGATTCATCAAGCATCATTGGCTACGCCTTCTCGCGCTATTGGCCATGTTCGCGCTTCACTGCTCAGTCTTCACTCAAGAAGCAAGTGCCCAAGAGGCTTTCTACATCTATCAGAATGACGGGCACTTCGACGGCTTCTTCTACGACCAGGTGCTACGCATGGGTGTCTCGAGGCTTGATACCCTCGGGATTGAGCACGACGGATGGGTGTCGCAGGAAATCGAGACTGCGGACAGCACCTACCGCATCATGCTCACCGCCATTGACTCGGTCTCGTTCGTACAGCCTGAGATCCAGCTGAACCCGCAGCTGCGCGAGATGGACGATTTGGGATTAAATGATTATTTTGACCATCTGGATGAGCTGTCCGGTGCCGTACGGCTTTACTTCCGCGGCGACATGCCAGCCGGACTCATCCCCGTCGCTGGCAATGTGCTGATGGGACTGGACGAGAAGGTTTACGGCCACGACGGCTATTTCGGAAAGGTCAGTGCCGTGTCAGAGGAAGGCGGCTACATCATCTGCGATATGGCGCCCATTGACAGTTGGGGCGATCTGTTCCGGCAGTTCATCACCGTCGAGCAAGTAGGCTACGACCACCGGGGCAACATGATGCGGCGCATGGCCGGTGTACCGGACAGCTATCTGTCGCGCCGTCGGGCAGGAGCCGATGACCAAGGTAACTTCGACGTGACGCTGTTCAGTTGGGGTGGTCGTCTGCAATATGACGACAAAGGCTCACTGGGTAGTAACGTGAATGTCGGTATCGACATGAACATTGAATCCAAGCTCAACATCACCTACAACGCCTCATCGAGTCGCTTCTACATGAAAGCGACAGTCACAGAGAATCTCTCAGCCTCACCCAGCCTGCACATGAACTGGACGGCCGAGGGCAAGGAGTGGAACTTCCCCACGCCGCTGGCGCTGCCTGCCATCAAGTTCCCGGCCGCAGTGCCTATCTTCGAGACCGATCCGTGGCCGGAGGGCTTCGTCAAGATAGGAGGCTCAATGGACCTGGGCATCAAGTTCCCCACGATGCAGCTGCCCATGGCCCAGACCCTCATCATCGATACCGAATCGCCCAACCTCATCGCCATGAAGTGGGGCAACGGCTCGAAAGAAGGTGAGGGGAAAGTGTTGGCAGACAAATGGTTCGACACCGGCACCACCGACATCAACCTGGTGTTCAACGGCTTCATCCATGCCGGCACGAAGGTGAAGTTCGAGGTGGCCACCAACCGCTGGATTGAGAACCTGTTCTTTGCCTCCATCGGATGGGAAATATACAGCGGACCGAAGTTGGAGGCTGAAATCAGCCTCAGCGCCGAAGGGCTCCGCAAGAACGGCGCCTATGGACTACTGAAGGACAGCCGTGTCGGGCTGACCATGCTGTCCATCGACACCGAGGCGAAAGCCCAGATTTACGTGAGTGGCTATGACAAAAAGGAGAAGACCTTCTGGAGCGATAACATGAAGTTCGGCGCCTCCGACTGGTTCCTCTTTCCCGACTTCGATGACACGGAAATCGACTTCGACGAAAAGACCTCTGCCCTCACAGCCACCGTCTCGCCACAGCGCCAGACATGCTGGCTCGTCGATGTCGGTATAGGTATCTACGACGCCAAAGGCAACAGCGTCCTGCAGGCCTTCAAGGGCGAGGACTACGGTCTGTCGAATACCTACAACGAGTTCAGCCACCAGTTCGACGTCAAAGACCTGCCCAGCGGCACATACAAGGTGATGCCGATTATCAAGACCTGTGACATCGTACTGACGGTCAACGAGAAAGCTGAGGAGATAGAGATTGACAACGATAAGCTGACCGTAGAGCAGCAGAAGTTTGAGGTAGGACCCGAAGCCTCGACGGTCACCACCGTGCTACAGACAACGGCCACGACCATCCGCCTCGTCAGCAACGCCGACTGGCTGCACGCCAGTCAGGAGGGCACCAGCCTGAAGCTGACAGCCGATGAGCTGCCGGCGGGACAGGCCACACGCGCCGGCATCATCACCGTCCGAGGCACCTTTACCAACGGTTCGACGAAGGAGGTGAACATCCAGGTGCTACAAAGTGCCTTCCCCGGCGAGCCCATCATCACACTGATGCCTCGCGAGATGACATTTGGCGCGGCCGGCGGTATGCAGACGGCCCAAATAGCCACCAACGTTGATGAACTGACATGCAACACGGGCAGTGCCACATGGCTCACAGCCGAGATTGCCGGCGACGAACTGCGCGTCACCGCCACACCAGCTCTGACGGCTGGCGACCGCACAGGATATGTCAGCGTCGGCGGCACCGGCAAGAACGGCGTGATGACGGCCGACTATATCACGGTGACACAGCAAGGCGCCCTCGCCCTCACAGCCTACTCCCTGACCTACAGCGCTGACGGCGGCACACAGCAGGTGACGGTCACCACCAGTGGCGACTACCCCGTGGCAGCCGTCGCGGACGCTGACTGGCTGAAGGCCACACTCACCGAAGGCGTGCTCGACGTCACGGCCGATCCCAACTATGGCTCAGGTCCGCGCGAAAGCAAGGTGCGGGTGCAGGCCACCGTCAGTGGCAAGGTGGTCGAGGCTGTCATCAGCATCAAGCAGCAGGACTACATCACGCTGACACCCAGCGAACTGAACGTGGGTAGCGACGGCGGTATCTTCGACATCGCCGTGGAGTCGTCGCTCTCGTATATAGACATCCAGGCCGTCACGCCGTGGGTGGGCGTCGGGCTGACCGATGGCGGCCGCCGCATGACGGTCTCGGTCGAACCTAACGACACACAGGACGAGCGCACCGGCTACGCCCATGTCCAAGGCACGAAGAACGGCCTGGTCATCGGTGTCAACCTGATAATCCACCAGGCGGCAGGCGGTGACAACGGCGAGACTGTCTTGAACATCTTTAACGACTACTATACGTTCGAGGCAGAGAACGCCTTTTCGCAGATGCTGATGTACGAGAGCAGTAGCGACAACGTCGTCTTTATGCCCAGCACATCGTGGATACACGTCGAGAAGAGCGACGGGCTGTTCGGCCCCGACGGCACCTACCGCCGCGCCATCATCACGGTCGATAACTACACCGACGATACCGACATCTCACGTACCGGTACGATTGAAGCGACACTCGGCTCGCTGACGAAGACGATCACCATCGAGCAGCGGCCGAAGTCCGCCATGCCCGCCGACCTCTTCATTAACGGCAACCGCACAACAAGTCGCCATTTCGAGTACATGGACGACCCGACGGAGCTGAACATCGATGCCCGCAACTGCACCAACATCTACGCCAGCGAGTCAGCCTCCTGGATACACGCCTCCATCAGCGGCACGACACTGACCATACGGGTCGATGACAACATGAAGCAGGAGGAGCGCACGGGCACCGTCACTGTCACCGGCTCCAATGCCAACAACAGCGTCACGGCCACGGTCAACGTCACCCAGGATGCCTACGGCGGCCGAACCGTCAACGTGGAGTACGACGGCGTGACCATCTACATCCAGAAAGACAATCCCGGTGTCGGATGGTACGAGGGCTATCTGCCCTACGCAGGCACCAAGCACGAGGGCGTCTATGGCACATCAAGTATCTCGGGCCAGACCGTCATCGACAAGAAGCATCCCGATCCACAGTACACCGTTCACTTCAATGCCATTGGCGGCAAGGACGCTAACCAGACGTGGAACATCTCAATGGACGTGAACCAGGACAACAAGATAACGTTTGGCAGCGTGTCATATCACTACGACAAGACCATCACCAACTATCATCTGCCCGGCCCTGATAACGTCTTCTCCGCACCCACCGACCTCTCGTTTACTGTCACCGACCTGGAGCCCGAGCCGTACTCCTACTACTATCGTCTCCACTACAACTATCAGTACTACGACGGCACCGTCTGGCGCATCCACTACGTGCCCAGCGGCGGCACCGAGGACGACAACAAGGGGCTCTTGGGCTTCCAGTTCACCGACGGCGGCTACCTCGCCTCGGAGGATGCCACTGCCGTCACGCCGTGGGTCATTGACCAGGATGCATGCACCATCACCATCTATCTGCACCGCAAGGGTGCCGCCGGCCCCGCCCTGCCCTGGGGACATCCCGACGCGCAGTAAACTGCTCGGAATTTCAACAATAAAAACACCAACGCACCTATGAATATCAAGACCACACTGAGCGCACGCCTGCTCTTCCTATCCCTCTTCATTCTCCAGTCTGTGTTCTGCGCCACCACAGCCATGGCGCAGACCGACACGCCAACTCCACGCCTCATCGTCTGGCTGAAGTCGGGCGAGCGGGTGAGCTACGAGTTGCAGGACCAGCCCGAGACCACCTTCGAGGAGGGACTGCTCATCATCAAGACAGCAACAGTCACGGTAACCTATCAGCTCTCGAACGTACTGCGCTACACCTACGAGGACCTTTACGACAGCGTTGATGCGCCCTCGCAGCCCGGCATCGTCGTGGCACAGAAGGGAGGTACCCTCTACCTCTCGAACCTAAAAGGCGGTACCCCCGTCCGCATCTACACCACCGCCGGCATCCTGCTCAAGACCCTCACCGCGCAGGAAGGACAGACGCTCGAAGTAAGCTTAGCCGCACAACCGGCCGGCATCTACATCGTCAAAGCTGCCGATCAGACGCTGAAGATCCGAAACAAATAAAGGACGATTCATCACCTGGGAGCTGGGTGGCTATCATCTGGCGCAATCTTGCAAAAATATCAAGATTGCGCCACTTTATAGTGCTATTACTTGGCGCAATCGCATCTTTTTGCTAACTTTGCGCCAGAATATAAAGAATGAAGACAATGGAAAAAGAGATTATTGGCCGCGAAAGAGAGAAGATAGAGTTGAAGAAGTACATTTCTTCAGAACGGTCTGAGTTTGTTGCCATTTATGGAAGACGTCGTGTGGGAAAAACGTTTCTTGTGAAGGAATTGCTAGAAGGCAGATTCACTTTCAGAATGACGGGTAAAGAGAATGTGCGCCTTGCAGACCAACTACTGAATTTCTCATACGCACTGGACGATTTCTTTCATGACAGCCGTGTACCTAAGAGCTGGACAGAAGCCTTCCGAATGCTCTCCAAAAACATCGAGAAGCTTGGAGAGGGCGCCAAAATCATCTTCATCGACGAACTTCCTTGGTTTGACACGCCGAAATCACGCTTCCTTGGAGCGTTGGAGCACTTCTGGAATGACTGGGCCTACTATCGGAATGACATCAAGCTGATTGTCTGTGGTTCGGCCACTTCATGGATGCTAAAGAAACTGATTAACGCCAGAGGTGGGCTGCACAATCGCGTCACACACAAGATGCTGGTTTCGCCCTTCTGCCTGGAAGAAACGGAGCAATACTTCCAAAGCAAAGGCTTCAATTATGAGCGACCTGAAATGATTGACTGCTACATGGCAGTCGGGGGAGTCGCCTACTATTTGTCGCTGTTTAGCAGGGATAAAAGCGTAGCAGAGAACATCAACGATCTGTGCTTTTCCAGAGGTGGGGAACTGAGCGACGAATTCAACAAACTATACGACTCTCTTTTCAAAAAGGCCGAGAATCATATTGCCGTCATCAATGCACTCAGCAATAGCCGGAAAGGAATGACCCGTCTTGAGATCATCAGCAAGACGAAGTTGGCGAATAACGGCAATCTCTCCACATTACTCAAAGAATTGGAAACATGTGAGTTCATCCGTTCGTATCAGCCTTTCGGCAAGGAGAAAAAGGACAAGGTGTTTCAGCTAACAGACCAGTTCTCGCTGTTCTATCTCCATTTCATGAAGATCGGAGGTAATTATGGCAAGAATTATTGGATGCAGATGATTGGGACGCCAGAATATAATGCTTGGTCGGGCTATGCTTTTGAGACCGTTTGCCTCCATCATTTCGAACAGATTGTCAATGCCTTAGGTATTAGCGGAGCCTATTACGCCCCTTGTTCTTGGATCTATCGGCCATCAGAGGCCGTCGTAAATGACATCAATGCTGACGAAGATCTGAAGAGAGGCGGACAAATTGATTTGCTGATAGATAGAAAGGACAAGACAATCAGCGTATGCGAAATGAAGTATTCAGCCAATGAATATGAGATCACAAAAGCGTATGCCAACCATGTTGATGAGCGTCTTCGTACATTCAGAAAAGTAACAAACACAAAAAAATCCTTTTCTATAGTTTATGTTACCCCCTTCGGACTATATAATAATATGTACGCGAGGAAAATCAATAAACAGATAACAGCAGAAGATTTATTCACAAAAACTTTCGCGTAAAACCCTACGAACCCCTACGCTCTATGATATAGCAGCGATAGGAACGAAGCGCCTACGCTCACGTACAGCCTTACGCCTTGATATTGCGGGGGTGGTGATTGAGGATTTCCTCGCGGAGGTGGTGGCGGTCGATGTTGAGGTAGATCTCGGTGGTGGCGATGCCCTCGTGGCCGAGCATCTCCTGGATGGCACGCAGGTTCGCGCCGCCTTCGAGGAGATGGGTGGCGAAGCTGTGGCGGAAGGTGTGGGGGGAGACGGTGGTGCGGATGCCTGCGGCGCGACAGAGCTCCTTGACGATGTGGAAGACGGTGATGCGGGAGAGGGGCGTACCGCGGCGGATGCTCAGGAAGACATCATCCTCGGCGCCGGGCTTGATGGCGATGCGTGCGCGGTCGTAGAACCAGTCTTGCAGTTCCGCGACGGCACGGGGCGAGATGGGCACGAGCCGCTCCTTCTTGCCTTTGCCGTGCACACGGATGAAGCCCTCGTGGAGGAAGAGGTCGCTCATCTTCAGATGACAGAGCTCACTGACGCGGAGCCCACAGGAGTAGAGGGTCTCCAGAATGGCGCGGTCGCGCTGGCCCTCGGCCTTGGTCATATCGATGGTGTTGATGAGGAGATCGATCTCGCCAACGGTGAGCACGTCGGGGAGGTGGCTGCCGCGTGAGGGGCTCTCGAGGAGCTCGGTGGGGTCGTTGTCGAGCTCTCCCTCCAGGACAAGGTATTTATAAAAGGAACGCACGCCCGCGAGTATGCGCGCGATGCTGCGCGGCGTGATGCCGAGATCCATGAGCGTCGCCACGAAGGTCTGCAGCTGCTCGAGGGTGACGCTGCGGAAGCCGATGCCCTCGTCCGCGTAGTAGGACAGGAGCTTCTGGAGATCCTTGCGGTAGGCATCGAGCGTGTTCTCGGAGAAACCGCGCTCGAGGCGCAGGTACTGATAGTAACGGCGAAACAAAGCAGCCTCGCCCTGTTCAGGGCGAGGCTGCTTTGCGTCGTTATTCTGCTTATTCAGCATCTTCCTTAATCTTGCGACCCATAACCAGGTAGGCCGTGGGGGCAGCAATGAACATGGAGGTGATGGTGCCGATGATGACACCGAGCATCATGGCGAATGCGAAGCTCTTGATGCTGGCACCGCCGAAGATGAAGATGAAGAGCAGCACGATGAACGTGGAGACGGAGGTGTTGATGGTACGCGTCAACGTAGCGTTCAGGGACTGGTTGAAGAGGAGCTGCTTGTCGCGCTTCGGGTAGAGAGCGAGGTTCTCGCGGATACGGTCGAAGACAACCACCTTATCGTTGATGGAGTAACCGATACAGGTCAGCAGAGCGCCGATGAATGTCTGGTCGATCTCGAGCGAGAAGGGCATCCAACCATGACAGGCGGAGAACATACCGAGGATGAAGATGGTATCGACAGCCAAGGCGGTGATGGCACCCACGGAGAAGGCCACGTTGCGGAAGCGCACGAGGATATAGACGAAGATGACGATCAGCGCCAGGATGACGGAGATGATGGCACCGCGGGTGATGTCAGCAGCGATGGAAGGTCCTACCTTCTGGGAGCTGATGATGGAGCCGCCTGCGCGCTCGTCGCGGTTGATGAAGGTCTGCTCGTCGAGGTCTGCGCTGAGGAACCCGCCGTCTTTGAGAACGGTGAAGAGCTTGCTCTCAATCTCGCTATCCACTTCGCTGCCGTCCTCGTTGATGCGGTAGTTGGTGGAGATACGGATGGTCTTGCCCTCGGTGCCGAGTGCGATGGCGCTGGTGGTGCTTTCGGGGAAGGCCTGTGCGAGGCTGGAGCGCACGGCCTCGGGCTGCACCTCGTTCTCGAAGAGGACCACGAAGTTGCGGCCTCCGGTGAAGTCGATACTCTGTGAGAAGCCACGCAACGACCAGCAGATGATGGCCAGCACGACGATGCTGCCAAAGATACCGAAGGAACGCTTCCAAGCGCCCATGAAGTTAAAGTTGGTGTTGGAGAGGAACTTACGGCTGACACCCGTAGTGAAGGTCAGGTCGAGCCACTTCTCCTTGGCCATGACGCTCTCGAAGACCACACGCGTGAGATATACAGCGGTGAAGAACGAGATGACGATACCGATGATGTACGTGGTGGCGAAGCCGCGGATGGGACCTGTACCGAAGTAGTAAAGGATGATACCGGTGAGGATGCTGGTGACGTTGGAGTCGATGATGGCGCTGAAGGCGTTGCTGTAGCCGGCGCTGAGGGCCTGGCGGACAGCCTTGCCGGTGCGCATCTCCTCCTTGGTACGTTCAAAGATGAGCACATTGGCATCGACGGCCATACCGAGCGTCAGCACCATACCGGCGATACCGCTCATGGTCAGCGCTGCCTGGAAGGAGGTGAGGATGCCGAGCGTGAAGAAGAGGTTCAGCAGCAGGGCGCAGTTGGCGACCATACCGGGACGGAAGCCGTACATCGCGATCATGTAGAGCATCAAGGCGATGAAGGCGAGCACCATGCTCCAGAGGCCCTGGCGGATGGACTCCTGACCGAGCGAGGGACCTACGATCTCGTCGCTGACGATGTTGGCGGGAGCGGGCATCTTACCGGACTTGAGCACGTTGGCCAGGTCGCGGGTGTCCTCGGGGGTGAAGTGACCGGTGATCTGGGAGTTACCGCCCGTGATCTCGTTCTGCACGTTGGGGGCACTATAGACGTAGTTGTCGAGGACGATGGCGATGGGACGGTGCACGTTGGCCTTCGTCAGGGCAGCCCAGCGGCGGGCACCCTCGACGTTCATCTGCATGGACACGCAGGGGCGTCCCTGCTGGTCGAACTCGTCCTTGGCATCGGTGACGACATCGCCTTCGAGCGGTGCGCGGCCGTTGCGCTCGGTGACCTTGATGGCATAGAGCTCGAAGACCTCGTCGTTCTTATCCACGCCCTTGACGCCCCAGAGGAGCTTCATGTCGGCGGGGAGGACAGCCTTGGCCTCGGGGGTCTCCAGAAGGGCGTTGATGGCCTCCATGTCGCGCTTGCCGGCGTAGCCCACGACGCAGCCGTTGTCCTGGTTGAGGACCTGTAGGCGTGCGAGCAGGGGGTGAGCCTTGAGTGCTTCCGCGGTGGCCTCAGCGGCGCTGGCAGCGGGAGCTTCGTCGCCCTTCACGATGGAAGCGAGAGCATCAGTGGCGGCGGCGCTGTCTGCGGGAGCGGCCTCAGCGGTTGCGGGGGTCTCGGCGGTCTCGGCAGGAGCGGCGGTTTCTTCGGCAGGTTCTGCGGCGGCTTCTTCTACGCCGACGGCGGCGAGCTTCGTGTCGAGGGAGAGGAGGTAGGGCACAGCCTCAGAGGTCGTGTAGGTCTCCCAGAACTCCAGGTTGGCGGAACCTTGGAGGAGCTTACGCACGCGGCCGGGCTCCTTGATACCGGGGAGCTCCACCATGATGCGACCCTCCTGGCCTTCGAGGGCCTGGATGTTGGGCTGCACGACGCCGAAGCGGTCGATACGTGTGCGGATGACGTTGAACGAGTTGTCAATGGCAGCCTTCACCTCCTCGCGCAGGACGGCCTCGACCTCGCGGTCGGAGCTCTTAGTGCTGACCTTGCCGCGCAGCTGCTGCGTAGCAAATAGCTCGGCCAGATTGCTGTTGGGAGCGATGGCCTTGTAGTCCTTGACGAAGAGAGAGATGAAGTCACCCTGCCCGGCCTGGGCCTCGGCTTTCGCCTGATCGACGGCCTGGTTGAAGGCGGGGTCTTCCTTGTGGTCGGCCAGAGCCTTGACGACATCGGGCACGGAGACTTCGAGGATGACGTTCATGCCACCCTTGAGGTCCAGACCCAGACCAATACCCATCTCGCGGCACTCTTTCAGCGTCCACACGCCGAAATAGACGGGCTCATTGGCGAGAGAGTCCAAGTAGTGCTGTCCGGCAGCTTCGCCCTCGACGGCAGCAAGCTTCTCGGCCTTGCCCTCATAGTGGCTTACCACCCATGAGAAGCTCAGGTAGAAGATACACACCAGAGCGAGCAGGACAGCGAAAACTTTTACAAATCCTTTGTTTTGCATTTTGATTGATTTTATGAATGATTATTTGTTATTTCACGTCGTTTCAAGTGCCGAAAGAGGGCTGTAAGCCCAAAATAGCGCGCAAATATACAGCTTTTTTGTGGAAGGGCGTTGATGAAAAGGCAAATATTTGTCGTTTCCCGTGTTTTTTATGGCTCTCAAGGGACATTAACGGCTCCGACGGGCCAGTTTGGTGATAATGGGATAGTGGTCGGAGCTGCTGATGGTGTCGATGACATGGGTCTGATAGCTCCGCCACGTGTCGCCGTCGAAGAGGATGTGGTCAATGCGCACGGGGAAGCCCTTCTCGTGGAAGGTGAATCCCACCCCGTTGCCGCTCTCGCAGAAGGCGCTCGTGAGCGCAGAGGTGAGCTCGCGGTGGGTATAGGAGACAGGGGTGTCATTGAAGTCACCACAGAGGATGACGGGCCGCGGCAGCCACTCGCGGACGATGTGCAGGAGGGTGTCGGTCTGCTGGGCGCGGTAGGGGGAGGCGGCCGTGAGGAGGTCGAACATGGGCTTCAGGTCCTCGCGCAGCGAATCGCGGTCGGGGCGCTGGAGCGCTTCGCGGTAGGCGGCCTTCACCTCCGCGGTGAGGCGGTTGCTCTCGAGATGCTGGTTGATGAGCATCACGGTGTCGGCGCCCTGGAGTAGGAAGGCGCGGACGCAGTGGTTGTGGCGGGTGTGCATGGCCAGCGTGTCGGCCGAGAGAATGGGCAGGCGGGAGAAGATGAGCAGCTCTGCATTGTAGTAGTGCTCGTAGCCTTCATCGGCAAGCGCCTGGATGACGGCGTCCTTCTTTTGCGCCTCCTGCAGGCAGATGATGTCGGCGTCGGCGCTGAGCAGACAACGCTGGATGCGCTCCTGCGCATCGGGTTGGCGCTCGGTCTTAGTGCCGTAGCCGCCGAAGCCGTTGGTGTTGTAGCTGAGGATGGTCAGTGCGCTGTCGGGGGCCGCCGAGGGCCAGTTCACGGGGATATAGTCGCGCACGAAGCTGCCGCAAAGCGCCATGCCCGCAAGGGGGATCCACACGCGCTTCACCTTGAAGATCAGCCAAAAGAAGACGAACAGCACGTTCACCAGCAGAAACACCGGGAACGTCAGCGTGAACAGGCTCAGGCGCGGATAGTCGGCGGGGTTGAAATAGGTGACAGCGCAGCAGGCCCAGAGGAGGAGCAGCGTGGCGATGTTGATGCCCGTGAAGAGCTGCACGAGGATGGTCTTGAGCACCTTCATCGGCCGCTGGCGTCAAAGAGTTTGCGTTTCTCCTCGGCGGAGAGGCTGTCGTAGCCGCCCTGCTTCACCTTGGCCAGGATGCGGTCGATCTCGGCTTCGCGCTCCTGTTTCCGACGGTTCCACTCCATGTCGGCGCTGTGCTTGGCGCCGCCTGTGTGCACCTTCATGCGGGGCTTGCGGCGGACGGCCTGCCGAAGCGTTTCCCACTGCTGTGCACAGGTCTGGCGGAAGCGGGTCCAGAGGCTGGAGGAGTGGCGCTCGCCCTGGGTGACGTCCTCGTAGCGGGTGAAATAGTTGTCGTAGCCGCCGAAACCGCTATAGCCGTTGCCGCTGCCGCCGAAGAAGCGGCCGCCGCGGTCGCCGGGGTGCTTGCGCCAGTACAGGATGAGGGCCAAGCCGAAGAGCATACCGCCCAGATGCGCCATGTGTGCTACGCCGTCGCCGGGATGGCCGAGGGCGCTGAGAAGCTCGATGACGGCATAGCCGATGACGAACCACTTCGCCTTGATCGGGAAGGGGATGGGGATGATGAACATACGCTCCTCGGGGAACGTCATGCCAAAGCTCAGCAGGATGCCATAGACAGCACCCGAGGCGCCCACCGTGGTCCAGCGGTTCAGATAGGCGTTCATCGGGACGACCAACCCGTCCAGGTTGACGCTGTCGTAGGCGTTGAGACCCGTATAGAGGTATTCGATGTACTGTACGCCCTCCTGCATCAGGCCCGCACCGAGGCCGCAGACAATATAATAGAAGAGGAAGCGCTGAGAACCCATCACGCGTTCCATGATGCGCCCGAACATCCAGACGGCAAACATATTGAAGAAGATATGCTCCAAACCGCCGTGGACGAACATATAGGTGAAGAGCTGGTACAGGCGGAAGTCCGAGGCCATGAAGAAATGCAGGCCCAGGAGGTCGTCGAAGTCGATGCCGTAGCGCGTGGCCACGATCTTGGCCAAGTACATCAGCAGGTTGATGATGATGAGGTTCTTGGTGACAGGGGGCATATTGAGATTCATAGTTGACAGTTGAGAGTTGACAGTTAAAAGTGATAAATACGTGTTTGAGTCCGCAAAAGTAGGCATTTTTGCGCGCAAAGAAGGACAAAACACCATAAAATTACAGTTTTTGCTCTCTTTTTTCTCTAAAAACTTGGTGCGAATCACAAGTTTAAGTACATTTGCCACACGAAATGGGCTATTGCGGCCGTTTCATCACGACGAACCAAACATTTTTTTCAACCCTTTTAAATCTTTTGTTTATGAACAAGACAGAATTGACAAGCGCCATCGCCGCAAAGGCTGGCCTGTCCAAGGTAGATGCCAAGAAGGCTCTTGATGCTGCTATCGAAGCTATCACCGAAGCTCTCAAGGCTGGTGACAAGGTTGCTCTCATCGGTTTCGGTACTTTCGCTGTTGCTGAGCGCGGCGAGCGTCAGGGTATCAACCCCCAGACGAAGCAGGCCATCAAGATCGCTGCTAAGAAGCAGGCTAAGTTCAAGGCTGGTGCCGAGCTCGACGCTGCTATCCAGTAAGCCTCGGTTCTACCTTTCAATTCATCACAAAGAGCTGCCCCACCCCGGGCAGCTCTTTTCTTGATCTTCTTATAGAAGCACTCGCTGTCGTCTCAGCGCACGCGTACCTTATAACACGCGGTGCGACCGCACGATTCACCCTCCGGCCTTCGGGCTGGAAGACGCTTGCATCTCACGACGTAAACATTCGACAAAGTACAGGTGTACTACCATCGGTCGAAAGGGCAGGGGGCGCTGGCCGAAAGGACTGCGGGTGTTAGCTGAAGGGCTGCGAGCCACTGACTGAAAGGGC
The DNA here is from genome assembly GCA_017470425.1 of Bacteroidaceae bacterium. GTDB lineage: Bacteria > Bacteroidota > Bacteroidia > Bacteroidales > Bacteroidaceae > Physcousia. The sequence continues at coordinate 20,884 of JAFUYT010000019.1, forward strand.
AGGAGGTGTTGGCTGACGGCACAGAGGGTGTTGGGTGGGAGGACAGAGGGTGTCGGGCGGAAGGGCAGAGGGTGTCGGGCGGAAGGGCAGAGGGTGTCGGGCGGAAGGGCAGAGGGTGTTGGGTGGATCACCGTGGTGATCCACCTGATAGGACACGAGGTGTAGCGCAGAAGGACGCGTCGTTTTGGGTGGATCACCAAGGTGATCCACTTGATACGTTGTGGGGTGTGGCGGCGCAGGGCTTGACGTGTGTGCCGACGGGACATGGGGTTGTTGCCCACAGCTTGCAGCGATTAGGCCGTCTTCTGCTAACAAAAATTATTTTATGATGTGACGATGCCATTTTCACTAAATAAGCGATAAACTGTTTAGATACAGCTAAATAAGCCAGTGAAAAAGGCCTAATAAATACCAAATAAATACCCAATAAATACGAAATTACAGTGAAAAAGGGGCATTTTTAAGGGGTAAATAGTGAAAATTATGCCCATTTATGCTCGAAAATCGGTATAAAATAGAGTTTTTTCTGCGAAATGCATCATAATCTCCGGATTTTTATTGAAAGGAACAAACTTCATTCTGGCTCGACGATGGGCGGGGCGAGGTAGAGGCTGAAGCGGGTGATGAGGGCGGGGGCGGCATGGCGCGTGGCGAGGATGGTGAGGCGGAAGCGGCGGGCGCTGACGGTGGGGAAGCAGACGATGCGCTTGTAGCCGATGGTGGTGAGGGAGTCTGTGGCGGGCAGGAGCTCGTCGCGCAACTCCACCCAGCGGCCATCAACCTCTGCCTCAAGGCGGAAGCAGCTGACGCGCTGTCCCTGGCTGGTGTCCTCGCCGAGAAGGATGCGGTTTACTTCGGTGGGGCAAGGCAGGGTGAGGGTGGTCACAGAGGGGACGCTGCTTTGCTTGGTGGCGGGGGCTGCGAGGTCGTGGGCGAAAAGGGTGCTTAGGTAGCGGCCGAAGGCGACGGCGGTGATGCTGTCGGGGGTGTCGATGAGACCGTCGGGGGTGATGGGGAAGTTGAGCAGGAGGGTGCTGCCGCGGCCCACGCTCTTATAGTAGATGTCCATGAGCTGTGCAAGGGTCTTGACCTTCGCATTTTCGCTTTCGTGCCAGAACCATCCGGGGCGGATGCTGGTATCGACCTCCCCGGGTACCCATGCGGTGCCGTGTTCGTCGCCGTGCTGGCGCAGCACATTGTCAAGAGGACGGTCAGTGGGCAGGAGGCTCCAGTTGGGTTGTCCGACATAGCCTGCCTCGGTGCCCACCCATCGCAGGTCCGCAATCGCGGCATTGTCACCCCAGATGACGGCATCGGGCTGCCACTGGCGGACGAGGCGGTAGGTCTCGGGCCAGTCGTAGTAGGTGCGGTGGTCGATTTGCCGGTTCTCGTTGGCACCGCCGTACCAGCCTGTGCCACCGTTGGCACCGTCGAACCACACCTCGAAGATGTCGCCATAGCCGGTGAGGAGCTCACGGAGCTGCTGCCGCTGCATCTCGATGTAGGCGGGTGTGCCGTAGCTGGCGGCATGGCGGTCCCATGGCGAGACGTAGATGCCGAGCTTCAGCCCCTCGTCACGACAAGCCTCGGCAAGCTCACGCACGACGTCGCCCTTTCCGCCTTTCCAGGGCGAGTTCCTAACGGAGTAGTCCGTTGTCGAAGTGGGCCACAGGCAGAAGCCACAGTGGTGCTTGGCCGTGAGGATGATGCCTTTCATGCCTGCGGCCTTGCACGTCCGTGCCCACTGCCGGGCATCGAGGCGCGTGGGGTTGAAAAGCGCGGCGGGCTCATTGCCGTAGCCCCATTCCTGGTCGGTGTAAGTGTTGATGCTGAAATGCAGGAAGGCGTACATCTCCATCTGCTGCCAGACTATCTGCTGCGCGGTGGGGAAGGGTTGTCGCTCCACGGACAGAAAGGGTACTGCGCTGGCGGGCAGAGGGGCGGTGACCAACAGCGAGACGGTGACCAGCAGAGGAGCGGCTGCACGCAGGATGGAGCCGATGAAATGGCGGAAAATCTTGTCCATAGTAAAAAAGAGACGGCGCAGTTCCCCTTGTCAGGAAGCTGCGCCGTCGGTGATGAGATGTTACTTGCGGGTCAGGTTGTAGGTGTCGGTGGCAATCATCAGCTCCTCGTCGGTGGGGATGACGCAGACCTTGACCTTGGAGGTGTCCTTGGAGATGACAGCCTCGGTGGCGCGGCAGGCGCGGTTCTTCTCGTCGTCGAGCTCCACGCCGAGGAACTCCAGACCCTTGGTGGCTCCCTCGCGCACCTCCCACTGGTTCTCGCCAGCGCCGGCGGTGAAGAGGATGACATCGACGCCTCCCATGGCGGCGGCGTAGCTGCCGATGTACTTCTTGATGCGGTAGGTGTACATCTCCTTGGCTAAGCGGGCGAGGTCGTTGCCCTCGGCGATGCCGGCCAGGATGTCGCGGAAGTCGCTGCGCCCCTCGCTGACGCCGAGCAGGCCGCTCTGCTTGTTGAGGAGGTTGGAGATGCCCTTGGTGTCGAGGCCGAGTTTGTCCATGAGGAAGGTGACGGCACCGGCGTCGATGTCGCCGGAGCGGGTTCCCATCATCAGGCCTTCAAGGGGTGTGAGACCCATCGAGGTGTCAACGACCTTACCGTCCTTGACAGCTGCGATGCTGGCGCCGCCGCCGATGTGGCAGGTGATGACCTTGGAGCCTTCCTTGGGGATGCCGAGGAACTCGAGGACGCGGGCGCTGACGTAGCGGTGGCTGGTGCCATGGAAACCGTAGCGGCGCACGCCATGCTTCTTGTAGAGCTCGTAGGGCAGGGCGTACATGTAGGCGTAGTCGGGCATGGTCTGGTGGAAGGCGGTGTCGAAGACGCCCACCTGCGGGAGGTCGGGCAGCAGGGCCTTAACGGCGTTTACGCCTTTGATGTTGGCGGGGTTGTGGAGCGGTGCCAGGTCGTTGCAGGCCTCGAAGTCACGCATCACCTCGGGGGTGAGGACGACACTCTTGGAGAACTTCTCGCCGCCGTGCACCATGCGGTGGCCTACGGCGCTGAGCTCATGGAGGTCGCGCAGCACGGCGTGCTCGCCCTCGGTGAGGACCTTGAAGATGAGCTGCACGCCGGCGGTATGCTCGGGCACGGGGGCCTCGAACTGGAATTTCTGGACCTCGGAGGAGCTGCCCTCGGGGGAAACCGAGGGCACGGCGGCTGCAGAGGCGGGCACCATTACCTTGTATTTGATGAAGGAATCGGGCAGCCCGATCTTCTCGATGCCGCCAGAGGTGATGACCGACTTATCGGTCATGTCGTAGAGAGCGTATTTTATGCTGGAAGAGCCGCAATTAAGAACCAATATTTTCATTATGAATTATGAATTGTGAATTATGAATTATTTTGCGTCCATTGCTTGACAAGCGGTTATTGCAATCAGGTAGTAGATATCATCCACGGAGCAGCCGCGGCTGAGGTCGTTGACGGGACGGGCGATGCCCTGGAGGATGGGGCCAATGGCGATGGCTCCGGCGAGGCGCTGTACGAGCTTGTAGCTGATGTTACCCACCTCGAGGTTGGGATAGACGAGGACGTTGGCATGGCCGGCAATAGCGCTACCGGGAGCCTTCTTCTCGCCTACGCTGGGCACAAGGGCGGCGTCGGCCTGCAGCTCGCCATCCACTTTCAGCTCGGGACAGCGCTCCTTGGCCAGACGGGTGGCCTCCACGACCTTATCAACCACCTCGTGCTTGGCTGAGCCCTTGGTGGAGAAGCTCAACATGGCCACGCGCGGGTCGTCGAAACCGGCGACGCTCTTGGCGGTCTGCGCGGTGCAGACAGCAATCTGCGCGAGCTGGTCGGCATCGGGCATGGGTGTCACGGCGACATCGCCCACAACGAGCACGCCGTCCTCACCGTATTCAGGCTTATCGGTGATGAGGAGCATGGCGCCGCTGACGCAGGTGATGCCCGGCGAGCACTTGATGATCTGAAGGGCGGGGCGCAGGGTCTCGCCCGTGGTGCTGAGGGCACCGGAGATCTGGCCGTCGGCGCCTTCGGTCTTGATGATCATGCAACCCAGGTAGAGCGGGTTCTTCACGAGCTGACGGGCCTGCTCGATGGTCATGCCCTTGCTCTTGCGGAGCTCGCAGAGGAGCGCGGCAAGCTCCTCGCTGCGCTCGTAGTGCTCAGGATCGATGAGAGTGGCTTCGCCGATGTGGGTGAGACCGTGCTTCTGTGCGAGGGCGTGCACCTTGTCGGGGTTGCCGATGAGGATGATGTCGGCCAGTTTGTCGGCCAACGCCTTGTCGGCCGCGATGAGCGTGCGCTCCTCCTCGGCCTCGGGCAGCACGATGCGCTGGGGGTTAGCCTGCGCGCGTGCGATGATTTTCTCAATGAGTGACATGATAGGATTTTATAATTTAAAGATTTTATGATTTAATGATTTGACAATTCTATCTCTTTTAATTTTTCACATTTCACATCTTACTCGCCTTCATGCTGGCAACGGTGACATATACAATCAGCAGAATGTAGGCGATGATGGAGCAGACCTCGGAGAGGGGATTGGCGAGCCAATCGGCGTTGAAGAGGTCCACGCCCAGGAAGCGGAGCAGCGCTGAGACGACACCCATCAGTGCGCCACCGGCGATGAAGCCAGAGGCTAAAAGCGTGCCGCGGTCGCCACGGGCTTTGTTCAGAGCCGTATCCTTGCTGCGGGTCGTGACATACCAGTTGATGGCGCCGCCCACGACGAGCGGCACATTGAGCTCCAACGGGATGAACATACCCAGCGCAAAGGCCAGCACGGGGACATCCAGGATATTGAGCAGCAAGGCCAGCAGGGCACCCACGCCATAGAGCGTCCAGGGTGCGCCCTGCCCCATCATCAGCGGTTCGATGACGGCGGCCATGGCATTGGCCTGCGGAGCCACCATCGCGTGCTCACCCGTGAAGCCGTAGGTCTTGTTCAGGATGATGATGACGCCGCCCACGGTGGCTGCCGAGACGAGCACGCCGAGGAACTTCCACGTCTCCTGCTTCGCGGGCGTGGTGCCGAGCCAGTAGCCGATCTTCAGGTCGGTGATGAAACCGCCGGCCATGGACAATGCGGTGCAGACGACACCGCCGATAATCATCGAGGCCACCATGCCGCTGGTGCCTTGCAACCCCACCGCCACGAGGATGAGGGAGGCGATGATGAGGGTCATGAGGGTCATGCCACTGACGGGATTCGAGCCCACGATGGCGATAGCGTTGGCAGCCACCGTAGTGAAGAGGAAGGCGATGACGGTCACCACCAACCAGGCCACCAGGGCCTGCAGGAAGCTGTGGATGACGCCCACGTAGAAGAACACAAAGATGATGGCCAGGGCCACGACGACGGCGATAGCCAGGAAGCGCATCGAGAGGTCGCGGTCGGTGCGCAGCGTGGCAGCGGCCACGTCCTTACCCTTGCCGCGCAGTTCACGTCCGGCAAGGCCCACGGCGCCCTTGATGACGCCCCAGCTCTTGACGATGCCGATGACACCTGCCATGGCGATGGCGCCGATGCCGATGTAGCGGGCGTAGTCCTTAAAAATCAGCTGCGGATCCATCTGGCTGAGCATCACGGAGCCGTCGGTCGTCATGCCCAGGAGCGGGATGAGGAACCACCAGACGAAGAGCGAGCCGGCGCAGATGATGGCGGCGTACTTCAGTCCCACGATGTAGCCGAGACCAAGCATGGCGGCACCGGTATTGATGGAGAAGGTGAGCTTCACGCGCTGTACCAAGTCCTCGCCCCACGCAGTCATGCGGGTCGTGAGCGTCTCATGCCACCAGCCGAAGGTGCTGACCACGAAGTCATACAGACCGCCGATGGCTGCCGCAAGGAAGAGGGTAGAAGCCCCGCTCCCCGCTCCCCCCGTGGGGGGGAGAGCCTCTTTTCCATTTGATCTCTCATAAACCTTTCCAGAGGACATGGAGTTCTCCCCCCCACGGGGGGAGTCAGAGAGGGGCCTTTGCCCGCTCACCAGCACCTGCGTGGTGGCCGTGGCCTCGGGGAAGGGGTACTTGCCGTGCATATCCTTGACGAAATAGCGCCGGAAGGGGATGAGGAAGAGGATGCCGAGACAGCCGCCGAGGAGCGAGGAGAGGAAGACCTGCATGAAGTTGACTGTGATCTCTGGGTACTTGGCCTGCAGGATATACAGGGCGGGAAGCGTGAAGATGGCACCCGCCACGATGACGCCTGACGAGGCACCTATGCTCTGGATGATGACATTCTCGCCCAGCGCACCCTTGCGCCTGGCAGCGGTGCTGAGCCCCACGGCAATGATGGCGATGGGGATAGCGGCCTCGAAGACCTGGCCCACCTTCAAACCCAGATAGGCAGCGGCCGCCGAGAAGACCACCGCCATGATGAGACCCCACGAGACGCTCCACGCGTTCACCTCGGGGTACTCACGGTCGCCCTGCATCAGAGGCTCGTACTGCTCACCTTCACGCAGCTCGCGGAAGGCGTTGTCGGGGAGGGAGGCCCCCACCTGCCCCTCACTGTGAAGGAGGGGAGTAGTATCCTTTGTCATTTGTTTCTTATTCATTTTATTTTCTCGTTATTGCGTTCTACCGTTGTGGCGTTATTGCGTTATTCTCTCAACTATCTACTCCCCTCCCTACCGCTCGGCGCTCTGCGACGCTTGACACTTCAAGAAGGGAGGGGCAGGGGGGTGGGTCTTTAAAACTCATCCTCCGTAAGAATCCTCTCCAAATCCTCTGCACTCACGCGCAGCTGGAACGAGCCACGGAAGGCGACGGAGATGCCGCCGGTCTCCTCGGAGACGACGATGGCCAGCGCATCGGTCTCCTGCGACACGCCGAGCGCCGCGCGATGGCGAAGGCCCAGCTCCTTCGGCAGGTTCAGGTCGTGGGCCACGGGCAGGATGCAGCCGGCAGCGGCGATGCGCTTGTGGGCGATGACCATGCCGCCGTCGTGCAACGGTGAGTTCTTGAAGAAGATATTCTCGATGAGGCGCTGACTGATCTTGGCATCGACATACTCGCCCGACCGGATGAAATCATTGAGCGGCAGCGAGCGCTGCATCACGATGAGCGCCCCCACCTTCTGCTTCGACATCGACAGGCAGGCCAGGACGATCGGCATGATGTCCTCCCGCTTGTGTGTCTGTTTCTCCTCGCCGCTGAAGAAGCGGACTGCCGCGCGCACGCGCTCGTGCGTACCTATACTATAAAAGAACTTCCTGATCTCATCCTGGAACAGGATCAACAGGGCGATAGCGCCCACGCTGACCACACGATCCAGCAGTGTCCCCAGCAGCCGCATCTCCAGGATCTGCGATATGAACAGCCAGAAGACAATGAAGATGAGCACGCCGAAGAAGATATTCAGCGAGCGCGATTCCTTCATCAAGCGGTAGGCATAGTAAAGCAGGATAGCCACCAGAAGGATATCTATGAAGTCTTTAAGGCCGAAGGAGAAGAACACGGGAGTTGTATTTTAAATGTTGAATGACGAATGAGCTTTGCTATCTTTCAATCTTTGAATCCTTGAATCTTTGAATTTTTCAATCTTCCCACCACCCTCACGGCTTCGACCGCCTCGCGCACGTCATGGACGCGGAGGATGTGGGCGCCAGCCTGGAGGGCGAGGGTGTTCAGGACGGTGGTGCCGTTGAGGGCGCCGTCGGGCGTCGTGTCCAGCAGCCGCCAGATCATGGATTTGCGGGAGATGCCTACCAGCATGGGGTTGTCCGGGAAGAGGGCGATGAGGTCGGTGAGGTGACGCATCACGACGTAGTTCTGCGCCTGCGTCTTGCCGAAGCCGAAGCCGGGATCCAGGATGACGTCCGCCACACCGATCTCATACAGCTGCTGCAGGCGCTCGGCAAAGAAACGGGCCATGTCCGCCATGAATGTCGCTTCATCCGGCACAGTGACGCCCGGAGCTGCAGTGTCCGCGACGGAAGTCTCCGCGGCGGCAATGGCATCGTCGGCCTTCCCGCCGCTATGTGTGAGGATATAAGGTACGCGCAGATCGGCGACGGTCTCGAACATCGCAGCACTGCCGCCACTGACATCGTTGATGATGACGGCGCCGAAATCATGGATGCAGCACCGTGCGACCGACGGGCGGAAGGTATCGATGCTCACGAGGGCATCGGGCCATTCCCGGCGGATGACCGCCAAGGCTCCCGCGAGCCGCCGGATCTCTTCCTCCTCCGTCACCTCAGCAGCACCCGGTCGTGTGCTGAAGGCTCCCACGTCGATGATGGCAGCACCCTCCGCCAGGATCTGCGCAGCACGCGCCCGCACCGCCTCCGCGCCCTCGGTGCGGCTGGCGGCATAGAACGAGTCGGGCGTCACGTTGAGGATGCCCATGACCATCGGTTCCGCGAAATCCAGCAGGCGGCCTGCGATGTTGACTGTCATCTTGATGCGGGTGAAGGGATGAGGAGTGAATGCTCAGAGTTGGCTTTCGCTGATGCTGAAGGTGTCGCCGCTACTCATGTCACCGGTGTTGAGGCCGAGCTTGAGCCATTTCATGCGCTGCTGGCTGGTGCCGTGGGTGAAGCTCTCGGGCTGCGAGTAGCCGCGGGCTTTCTCCTGAAGGTAGTTGTCACCAATGACCTTGGCGCAGTTGATGGCTTCCATCAGGTCACCGTCCTCGATGGAACCGAACATCTTGCCCTCGTGACAGCCCCAGACACCGGCGTAGAAGTCGGCCTGCAACTCGATGCGCACGCTGACCTTGTTGGCATCGGTCTCACTCATGCGCGCCATCTGGCTGTGGGCACTGTTGAGGGTGCCGAGGAGATGCTGCACGTGGTGACCCACCTCATGCGCAATGACATAGGCATAAGCAAAATCGCCATCAGCGCCGAGTGTCTTCTTCATGTCCGAGAAGAAGGAGAGGTCGATGTACAGGGCCTGGTCGGCAGAGCAGTAGAAGGGGCCCACCTGGGCGTTGCCTGCGCCGCAGCCCGTCTGCACACTACCCGTGTAGAGCACCATGCGAGGCGGCACATAGGTCTTGCCCAACTGCGTCTTGAACACCTCCGTCCACACGTCCTCGGTGCTGGCGAGCACCTGCGAGGCGAACAGCGCCAATTGTTGTTCCTCCTCGGTGAACTCGCGGTCCTGCGACCCGCTCACCTCTGTGTTGTTGCCCAGCGACTGCTGAAACGCCTGCATACCTGCCTCCAGCGGGTTGCCGCCCGTGAAGTAGGCAATAGCCATTGCGATGATGACACCGACGATACCGCCGACACCCGCCTTTGCACCGCCGCTCATGCCGCGGCGGTCATCGACATTAGAACTGGTTCTTCTTCCTGATAAGTCCATAATTTTATTCTCTATTGGCGCGTTTGCGCTCCAAATGATCAAGGATGATTTTTCTCATTCTCATGCTCTTGGGCGTCACCTCCACGTACTCGTCCTCCTTGATGTACTCGAGGGCTTCCTCGAGAGAGAGGAGGGTGGCTGGGATGATGCGCACCTTCTCATCGGAGCCGCTGGCGCGCATATTCGTGAGCTGCTTGTTCTTGGTCACGTTGATGACGAGGTCGTTCTCGTGGATGTGCTCGCCCACGACCTGCCCGGCATACACCTCCGTCTGCGGCTCGATGAAAAACTTGCCGCGGTCCTGCAGGTTGTTGATGGCATAGGCGAAGGCGGTGCCGCCCTCCAGAGCAATCATGGAGCCGGCGGTGCGTCGGACAATCTCGCCCTTGTAGGGCTGGTATTCCTTGTAGCGGTGGGCCATGATGGCTTCGCCCTGCGAGGCGGTGAGCACGTTGGTGCGCAGGCCGATGATGCCGCGCGAGGGGATGAGGAATTCGATGTTCACGCGGTCGCCCTGGCTCTCCATCGACGTCATCTCGCCCTTGCGGCGCGTGACCATGTCGATCATCTTCGAGGCGAACTCCTCGGGCACGTTGATGGTCAGCTCCTCGATGGGCTCGCAACGCTCGCCCCCGATTTCCTTATAGATCACCTGCGGCTGCCCGACCTGCAGCTCATAGCCCTCGCGGCGCATGGTCTCTATGAGCACCGAGAGATGCAGCACGCCGCGACCGCTGACGATCCAACGGTCGGTGTAGCCGTCGGGGATCTCCACGCGCAGGGCGAGGTTGCGCTCCAGCTCCTTCATCAGCCGCTCGTGGATGTGGCGGCTGGTGCACCAGCGTCCTTCCTTGCCGAAGAAGGGGGAGTCGTTGATGGTGAAGAGCATCGACATCGTGGGTTCGTCGATGCTGATGGTGGGCAGCGCCTCGGGTTCCTCAGCGTCGCAGATGGTGTCGCCGATCTCGAAGTTCGAGAGGCCGATGATGGCACAGATGTCACCGCTGCCGACGGCATCGGTCTTCTGATGTCCCATGCCCGTGAAGGTGTGCAGCTCCTTGATCTTCGTGCGCTCCTTCGTGCCGTCGCGGTGGGCGATGGTGATGGCCATGCCCTCGCGCAGCGTGCCACGGTGCACGCGGCCCACGGCGATGCGGCCCGTGTAGGTCGAGTAGTCGAGGGACGTGATGAGCATTTGCGGCGTGCCCTCTAACTGCTCGGGCGCAGGGATGTGCTCCAGGATCTGATCGAGCAGATAGAAGATGTTGTCGGTCGGTGTCTGCCAGTCCTCGCCCATCCAGCCCTGCTTGGCAGAGCCGTAGATGACGGGGAAGTCCAGCTGCTCCTCGGTGGCGTCGAGGTCGCACATCAGGTCGAAGACCATCTCATAGACCTCCTCCGGGCGGCAGTTGGGCTTATCCACCTTGTTGATGACCACGATGGGCTTCAACCCGATCTGCAGCGCTTTCTGGAGCACAAAACGCGTCTGTGGCATCGGGCCCTCGAAGGCATCCACCAGCAGCAGACAGCCGTCGGCCATATTCAGCACACGCTCCACCTCGCCGCCGAAGTCGGAGTGTCCCGGCGTGTCGATGATGTTGATCTTCGTGTCCTTGTAGTTGATGCTGACATTCTTGGAGAGGATGGTGATGCCACGCTCGCGCTCCAGCTCGTTGTTATCGAGCATCAGCTCTCCCGTCTGCTGGTTGTCGCGGAACAGGTTGCCCGCGAGCAGCATCTTATCCACAAGCGTCGTCTTACCGTGATCGACATGTGCGATAATCGCAATATTTCGAATGTTTTGTTTCATGCTATACCTACTTAACGAAATGTGGGCACAAAGGTACGCAAAAAACCGTCCGCGAGCAAAGCACGTCCGCAGGAAAAATATTTTTTAACACAATTCATACGCACACCGCACAGGAAATGACCTTTATCTGCCCACAGGCGTGGAAGGGGGGGATAATGATGCGGTATAGTTGTTACAGCGCAGCTATCTGCTCGGGGGCGAGACCAGTTACTTGGGCAATGACATCAGCGGCCAAGCCAAGCCCTTTCATCTTTCGGGCGTTCTCAAGATTCGCTTGCCGCTCACCCTCGGCACGACCCTCAGCACGACCCTCAGCACGCCCCTCAGCACGCCCCTCAGCACGCCCTGTAGTCAACCCTTCGTTATGCCCCTCGCGCCAGCCATCGCGCTTAGCAGTCTCCCAGATATCGTTCTGCTGGTGGACACGCACCATGAAGTCCTCATAGGCACGACGTTCCTCACGCGTCATACGCATGTAGTCGAGCTTCTCCTTGGCCTCCTGCAAGCCAGGCGTCTGCGTGTCGTCGCGGATGATGCCATCCTTTAGATAGGCCATCCACTCCTCAATGGGTGTGCGGGCAACCTCGTTGAACTGATTCACGCGAAGCAGGAAATATTCAGGGAACGCCTCCCGGGGGGAGGTCACCGATGCACCGGCACTGACGATGTCAGACTCACGGCTGTTGAACTGCAGGACGGAGTCGGGATGTGTCATGCCCGTGAAGACCGTCGTGCCGTGGTAGATGTAATCCTCGCCGCTGCCAAGGTCGAAGTAGAGCACGTTGATGGAATAGACCTTGTGGATGTTCTCATAATCCTGACCTATCCGCAACTGCTCGACAATGGCCTTTGCCGTGCCGAAGAGGATGCGCTGCATGAAGTGCGACTCACGACCTAACTGCACCTCTACGATAATAATCTCACCGTCGGCAGTCTTGGCTTTCACGTCAACGCGGTTCGATTTATCGTCGGCATCGTTCCGGTTACTCTCGCTTTCCAATATCTCTGTGATGGTGATCTTCTGACCGATGAGCACTGTCATCAAACCCTCCAGCACGGCGGCGTTGGCCTTGTCACGCAGGATGCGTTTGATGGCCCAGTCGAAACGTATGTAGTCGTTGCTCTTTCCCATATATGATAAACATCTGTTTGGCTATTACTGACCGCAAAAATAAGGAGAATAATTGAATGGACAAAACGAATCTCTACTTTTTTCGCTTCAAGGCTCAAAAAAGGCCCTTCGAAGCAATGGCCCCGGAAATAGCTGAGTACTTCAAGACACAACCCGCCCTGAAGACTTGGCTCCATCACGGGGAGATTGGCGGTAGTGGCATAGGAGGAAGTATGCGGTGTGCGCATGAAAAGTGTTAAAAAATATATTTGATTGATGCGATTTTTCACTTTTCATGTTTCTCGTTCCATTAAAAAGGCGTACCTTTGCGGCCGCAAATCCCGAAAGACGGGTGCATTCGAGGGTGGGTGCACGACGATTGATGACGACGGCTCTCCACCTGAAGGATGTAATTCATTCACTCCACAATCATCAAAAACATTATGTACTTAGATTCCGCTAAGAAAGCTGAACTCTTCGAACAGTTCGGCGGCGGCGCCACCAACACGGGTAGCGCAGAAAGCCAGATCGCACTCTTCACCTATCGCATCGCTCACCTCACTGAGCACATGAAGCAGAACCGCAAGGACCACAGCACCGAGCGTGCACTCACCGGTCTCGTCGGTAAGCGTCGTGCCCTGCTCAACTACCTGAAGAAGCGCGACATCAACCGCTACCGTGCGATCATCAAGGCGCTGGGTCTGCGTAAGTAAAGACTCTCCCCCTGCCCTCCCTATCAGGGAGGGAGCGGTCACTTTTCAGAAAGTGAAATCGAAACGAAGTGAGAAGTGCTCGCACTCCTCACTTCTTGTTTTAAAGGAACAACGTATTTCAACATCTATGAGCACTACCAATCAGTCTAATAGTAACCAATCTTCCCTCCCTAACGGGAGGGGCCGGGGGTGGGTCTTCGACCTCTTCGCCATCCTCTTCTTCATCGCCCTCTCCTTCGCCTACTTCATCCATCCCGTCAGCGAAGGGCAGGTGCTGACGGGTCATGACCACAGCGGCGGCGCCGGTGCCGCCTCCGAGATGGAGGCCTACCGCAAAGCCCACGACGGCGAGCGCACTCGATGGACAAACACGCTGTTCTCGGGAATGCCCACCTACCAGATGGCACCCTCGTATCCCTCCACGGAGCGGCTGTCAAAGGTGGAGAATGTCTATAAGCTGTGGCTGCCCGACTACGTGGTACTGGTGTTCGTGATGCTGCTGGGCTTCTACATCCTGCTGCGCGCCTTCGACTTCAAGGCATGGATGGCAGCGCTCGGCGCCGTCCTCTGGGCTTTCTCCAGCTACTACTTTATTATTATAGGTGCGGGTCACATCTGGAAGTTCTACACGCTCGCCTACATCCCGCCCACCATCGCGGGCATGGTGCTCTGCTACCGCGGTCGCTACGGCTGGGGGCTGTTCGTCACCGCCTTCTTCATGGCGCTGCAGATCCTCTCCAACCACGTCCAGATGACCTACTACTTCGCCTTCGTCATCGTGCTGATGGCGCTGGCATATCTCTTTGCCCAACCGCGCCAATGGCGCGATTGGGTAAAAGGTAGTCTCGTCTTCGCCCTCGGCTGCCTCCTCGGCATCGCCGTGAACATCTCCAACCTCTACCACACCTGGGAATACTCCAAGGAGTCGATGCGCGGAAAGAGTGAGCTCACGCAGCAGACCAAGGATCCCTCCGACCAGACCAGCAGCGGGCTAGAGCGCTCCTACATCACCGCTTGGAGCTACGGCATCGGCGAGACATGGACACTCCTCATCCCCAACGCCAAGGGCGGCGCCTCACAGCCTCTGACACAGAACAAGACGGCAATGAAGAAGGCCAACACCATGTATATGCCCGTCTATCAGAGCCTCGGGCAGTATTGGGGTGAACAGCCCGGCACGAGCGGACCCGTCTATGTCGGAGCCTTCGTCATGTTCCTCTTTATCCTCGGTCTCTTCATCGTGAAAGGACCGATGAAATGGGCGCTTTTCATTGCCACACTCCTCTCCATCACTCTCGCCTGGGGTAAGAACTTCATGCCCTGGACAGACCTGTGGCTGGACTATGTGCCCATGTACGATAAGTTCCGCACCGTGGCCTCCATCCTCGTCATCGCCGAGTTCACCATCCCCCTGCTGGCGATGATGGCGCTGAAGGAAATCGTAGTAAACACGAATGTGCGACGCCCATTCGCGTTTGCTACGATCCTCACCGCAGGCCCCTGCCTCCTCTTCTGGCTGATGCCCGACGTGTTCTTTGGCAATTACATCAGCTCCTCAGAATCTGAGATGCTGCACAATGCCGTGGCACAGGGCTACATCCCACAGGATATGCTCGCCGCTATCCTGACGAACCTCAACGAGATGCGCCGCGCCATGTTCACCGCCGATGCCGGCCGTTCGCTGGTGATCATCCTCGTGGGCTGCGCCGTACTGCTGGCCTACCATTATAAGAAGATCAAGGCGTGGGCGATGGTGGGGTGCCTCATCGTACTCTGTACCGCCGACATGTGGGACGTCAACAAGCGCTACCTCAACGACTCGATGTTCTCCGCCCCGCAGCCGCCCGCCCAGTTCTTCCAGAAGACGGCAACCGACGAGGCCATCCTCCAGGACACAGACCTCTACTATCGCGTCGTGAACCTCGCCGTCTCCACCTTCAACGACAACACCACCTCCTACTGGCACAAGTCCATCGGCGGCTATCACGCTGCCAAGCTGCGCCGCTACCAAGAGCTCATCGAAGCCTACATCCAGCCCGAACTCTTCGAGCTCCATCAGGCCGTCGCCGCTACGGGCGGACGTCTGGACAGCATCCGCGGCGACTCGCTTTTCCCAGTGCTGAACATGCTGAACACGAAGTACGCCATCCTGCCCCTGCAGGGCGGACAGACAGCACCTGTGGAGAACCCGTGGGCGATGGGCAATGCCTGGTTCGTGGATGACGTCTTCCTCGTGGCCAATGCCGACGAAGAGCTCGCCCTGCTCGCCAGCATCAATCCACGCACCACCGCTGCCGTCGATGCACGCTTCCGCGACCAACTGCCCGACGCCCTCATCAGCGCCGGAGGGCCACAGGCTACAGCCGCAACAACTGAAGCCTCCTCGAAGACTGTAGAAGAGGACACCGCCAACGCCGTTCTCACCCTCACTGCCTACGAGGCCAACGCCCTCACCTTCGAGGCCGAGAGCGACCGTCAGCGCCTCGCCGTCTTCTCGGATATCTACTACCCCGGCTGGCAGTGCACCATCGACGGCGAACCCGCCCCGATCCTGCGCGCTGACTATGTCCTGCGCGCCGTGGTTCTGCCTGCCGGCAAGCACACGGTTGCGTTCCGCTTCGACCCGCAAAGCCTGCACACCACCGAGGCTATCGCCGACGGCGCCCTCATCGCCCTCCTCCTGCTCCTCATCGCCCTTGTGGGCTGGGGAGTATGGAAATGGAGGAGACGCTGAAAGTAAGATGATGCGCTTTCATACGATGCCCTTTTACGAAGAAAAGGAAAGAAAAATGGCTATTTCCTTTGCATTTCGCCCGCTTCATCGTATCTTTGCAGCCGCAAAACCGAGCAGTCGGACGTGACTGCACCCACGGCGCTCCTGTAGTTCAACGGATAGAATAGAAGTTTCCTAAACTTTAGATAGGGGTTCGATTCCCCTCGGGAGTACCACCTCACCACTTCACCTTTTCACAATTGCACGGATGACGAACCACGCATGAGCTGCGATGGCTCGCGCCCATCCGTAGTGGTGCGCCATCAAGCGGAGGCGTTCCAAGAGGGAACGGCGGTGGTTGCGAGTGGTCATGCCTTCGGAGAGATAATCGGTCAGGATGAGACGGGTGTTGTGCAGCGCCAGATTACGGCGTTCTGCACGAAGCATCACACGAATACACCAGTCGTAGTCGGCAGAGAAGCGGAAACGGAGGTCGTAGGGCGTGGCACGGGCGATGTCGGCACGCACGTAGAAACTCTGGTGGCAGACGAGCATCCCACTGAGGAAGCTGCGCGAAGTGAGGCGCTCGGGAGCCTGTAGGCGGCGGTGGCGCAGGAAACGGCCCTCCTCATCCACGAGGTCGGTTTCACCATAGATAACGGCAGGATGCCGCGAGGGGTTGTAGCGCCGCTCTATCTGCTCGGCGACATCGGCGAGCACGGTGACATCGTGGAAGGTGTCGCCCGCATTGAGGAAGATGATATAGTCACCCTTGGCCTGTGCGATGGCTTTGTTCATGGCATCGTAGAGGCCGTTGTCGGGCTCTCGCACCAGGATGATGGAGTGAGGATGTCGCAGGTCGGTGTTGCGCTCGACATAGCGATGGATCTCACGCATCGTACCGTCGGTGGAACAGCCATCGACAATCAGATGTTCTACAGCCTCGTAGGTCTGTGCGGCCACACTCTCAAGCGTGCGCCCAAGCGTGGTGCCGGCGTTGAAGGTGACGGTAGCGATGGTGAAGCGGATCATGGGGAATGACGAATGAGGGAAAGGGAATGGACTAAGGGGTATTTGAAGAGAACAGCTGTTCATACAGGGCGATATGCTGGCGCGCCACGACCTCCTCGCTGAAGCGGGAGGTGACGCTGTGACGTAGCAGGTCGGCAGGGAGATGGGCGTCCAGTGCCCAGCGGATACCGGCGGCGAGGTTATCGAGGTCACCGAAGCGGGCGAGGTAGCCGTCCTCCAGATGATGGATGATGTCGGTCTGTCCGCCGCGGTCGAAGCTCACAGGTGTGCAGCCACAAGCCATCGCCTCTGCCAGTGTCTGTCCGAAGGTCTCGTAGTCGGAGGCATTGACAAGCACGTCGGCAGCGGAATAGATGCGACTCAGCGCCTCAGGGCCACTGACTTCGCCGACATAGGTATAGGGGCAGGGGATGTGCTGGAGGAGGCTTTCGTCCTTCAGCCGCCCGAAGAGCAACAGATGGGGAGTGGCAGAGGAGGACGCCATGAGCCTACGAAGGACATCCAACAGGCGGTCGAAGCCCTTTCCAGGCGCATCGATTCGAGCGGCACCGAAGGCAATCACAGAGGCGTTCTCCGGGATTCCCAACGCACGGCGCGCCGTAGGATGATCTTCATGGCTGAACTTCTCCAAGGGCATCGCATTGGGGATGACATATATATAATGTTCGCGCGTGAGCGCGCTCGCCCGCGCACGAACCGCCATCCACTGGCTGACAGCCACGAAGGACAGCGACCCCTTTGCATAAACCGACGCCTTGCGGCGGAACGTCCGCCATGAAAGGTCACGTGCAGCGGGATGCAACAGCTGCGGGCAGTCGTGGCAATGCTCACGGTAGCGTTCGCAGTCCGCGGCATGATGGCAGATGCCGGTGCAGGGCCACATATCGTGCATCGTCCACACGACAGGTTTGCCGCTCTCGAGGATCTTTCCAATCTGGCGCAGCGAGAGCAACCCTTGGTTGACCCAGTGCAGATGGATGATGTCCGCCTCGTGGAACTCGGGCAGGCAGGTGATGTCCATCCCGGCATTAGCAATATCCACCGCCCATAACCCACGGCGCCGGAAGCCGTTGGCTGCCCAGATGCAGAAGCGTTCCCAAAGGAACGCCCACCGGAGGCGCAGGCGCTGTGGCAGCGCTGTCGTGGTGACGCTGTCCCGCTGGCGGTCGCGCACCAGCATCCGTGCCTTGACGCCGTGGCGGTTCAGGGCATCTGTGAGTCTGTTGGCGGCGACAGCGGCGCCCCCCGTAAGTTCGGCTGTATTGACGATGAGTACTCGCATTTCGGGCACAAAGATAAAGCTTTTAGGACGAAAAAGGGAAAAATTACGGGAGGAAATACAAAAACTTTCAACTTTCAACTCTCAACTCTCAACTTTTCA
Source organism: Bacteroidaceae bacterium (assembly GCA_017470425.1). Classification (GTDB taxonomy): domain Bacteria; phylum Bacteroidota; class Bacteroidia; order Bacteroidales; family Bacteroidaceae; genus Physcousia. The sequence continues at coordinate 38,956 of JAFUYT010000019.1, forward strand.
TTACCTTTGCACCGCAATTCTAAGCCCAGATGGTGGAATTGGTAGACACGAGGGACTTAAAATCCCTTGGCCAGTGATGGCCGTACGGGTTCGATTCCCGTTCCGGGCACTTTCCCTAACAAACTAATCGACTTATGGCAAGATTCTCTCGTTTCATGCTGTGCGCACTGTTGAGTGTCGCAGGCTTTGTCAGTGTTCATAGTGCGGAAATCGTGAATGGGCTATGGGTGTCACCTACCCCCGCAACGGATTTTGATGCGACCACCGTCTGGTACAGGATTTCCAACTACAAGTCAGGTGGTATCTATAACTACCTCAGCACCGCTAACGGATACGTGGATTCGCCTTACATCCTGAAGCTGAGCAACAGCAGCCAGGATGCCACCGATGCCGGTCTCTGGTGCATCACGGCAGACGATGCCGGCGGCTACCGCTTCTACAACAAGGCACTGGGCACGGGCTACGTGCTCTCCACCTCCAACAGCTCAAAGGGCGCGATGGTGGCAGCAGCGACGGCCAGCGCCACGAACTTCACCTTCCAGCAAGGCAGCAACAGCGCCGGCGTGAGCGGTTGGTTCATCAAGGACGGCACCTCTGGCACCAACTACTGGAATCAGCAGGGCGGTTATCTGGCCCACTGGAATGCGAGTGGTGCGATGGGCGATAACAACTCGACGTTCATCTTCACGATGGTCGGCGATGCACCCGAAGTGCCCGAGCCCGAATACTTCTCGGCTACAGCTGAGGATGCCAAGTATTTCGGCATCAAGTTCCGCGGCGGGACGGTATATATCGCAGAAGGTCCCAATTTAGGCGACCTGCTCGTCACCAAAGGCGTGTTCAACACGACATGGGCGCTCATCGGCAACGCCGCGAGTTTCAAGCTGCTCAGCCACACGGGACATTACGTGGGCGTGAAGAAGACCACGAATGACTTCTGCTACACCGTAGCGACGGCGAGCGCGGCCACGGATTTCACGCTGATTACCAATGCCGACGGCTCGTTTGAAATCGCGCGCAAGGGGAATACTGGCACGACCTTCAACCCTTGGACGGGTATGGCCGCCGACAAGAACATTGGTTTCTGGAACGCGGGCGACAACAGCAATAAGCTGATGTTCATCGATGAGGCCGAGATGCCCATCCCCGACTACAACACCGTCCAGGGCGGCACACGTCCCACGGACATCAGCCCGCTAAGCTTGTGGTACGACTTCCCCGCCACGCTCTCTGAAGTGGGCAATCCGTGGATGGAGTATGGCCTGCCTATCGGCAACGGACAGGTCGGCGCCACGCTGCTCGGTGGCGTGCTGCAGGATGAGATGGTGCTCAACGAGAAGACGCTGTACAACGGCTCCCCCACTGACTGGGGCGAGCACGGCAAGTACTCCTGCCTGGGCAAGATACTCGTCGATGACCTCAGCGAGATAGCTTCCGTGAAGGACAATACCAAGCCCATCAGCGATTATGTCCGCTACCTCGACATTGAGAAGGGTGTGGCAGGCGTACGCTTCAGCAGTGCTGCCGGCACACATTTCACCCGTCAGTACATCGCATCGGCACCGCATAAGGTGCTCGCAGCGCACTACAAAGCCGAAGGCGACGAGAGCCTCCACCTGCGCTTCAGCTATGCCCCGGATGAAAACATCAACGCCTCCAGTGTCACCTACGACGGCAACAGCGCCACCTTCGGCGGCAAGCTGAAGACGGTTTATTACAGCACCGAGATGCGCATTGTGGCCACGGGCGGCACCGTGACAGCTACGAATAAAGGCATAGAGGTCGAGGGTGCCAGCGAGGTGACACTCTTCATGACGGCCGCCACGACCTTCGACATCACGACACCGGCATTAACAAAAGGTACGCGTGCACAGGTAGCAGCGGCCAACGCCGACCTCCTCGATGCGGCCGTCGCCGACGGGTGGGACAAGGTCTATGCCGACCATGTGGCACAGTTCTCGGAACTCATGGGACGCGTGAGCCTGCAGCTGGGCGATGCCGCCAGCACGCTCATGACCAACAAGCTCGTGGATAACTACGCTACCACCGCCAATCGCACGAAAGCCGACGGCCTGTTCCTGGAGCAACTCTACTTCCAGTACGGCCGTTATCTCGAGATCAGCTGCAACAACGTGCTCATCAATGCCCCAGCCAACCTGCAGGGAATCTGGAACAACGACTCGAACACCAGCTTCTGGCACTGCGACATCCACACTGATGTCAACGTGCAGATGAACTACTGGCCTGCAGAAGTGACCAACCTCAGCACGATGCACCTGCCGTTCCTGAATAACATCATCGCACTGGCTGGCGACACCTATAACTTCCACACCGTAGCCCAGCGCTACAAGAGTGGCGTACGCGGGTGGATGGTGCCCACAGAGACGAACATCTTCGGCGGCACATCGCAGTGGATGGCTTTCCAGATCAAGACACTGGCCGCCTGGAACTGTTCGCATCTGTGGCAACACTACCGCTACACGCTCGACCGCGACTTCCTGCGTCGCGCCCTGCCTGCCATGCTCAAGGCCGCCCAGTTCCTGAAGGACATCAGCACGAAGGGCAGCGACGGCACTTACTTCGTGGCCGACGAATATTCTCCCGAGCACGGCCCCAGCGGACACTCTACCGCTTTTGCCCAGCAGAACACCGCCGAGGTGGTGCGCAGCGTCATCGAGGGCGCCGAGATCCTGGGTGATGACTCGCCCATCTCCGCCGCCAACCTCACCGAGATGCGTAACTTCTGGGAAGTGCTGGACAAAGGACTCCACACCGAGACCTACAACAGCAAGACCTGCCTCAAGGAGTGGGCCGACCTGTCGCTCAACTCGCAGGGGGATGCCGCCGGACACCGCCACCTGAGTCACCTCATGGCACTCTACCCCTACAGCCAGGTGTCGGCCTACGCCACCGATACCGAGGGCAAGCGCCTCTACCAGGCGGCCGTCAACTCCCTCCTCGTGCGCAACGCCACCGATGTCACCGGCTGGTCGGGTGGCTGGAAGGTCAACCTCTTCGCCCGCGCCTTGAAGGGCAACGACGCCCGCAATGTGTTTGCCCTCATGCTCAAGCACAGCCAGAGCTATGTCATCGCCATGTCCGGTCAGGGTGGCTGCTACTACAACCTCTGGGATGCGCACTCACCCTTCCAGATTGACGGCAACTTCGGCTACACGGCCGGTGTGGCAGAGATGCTCCTGCAGAGCTACGACGGGAACATCCACCTGCTGCCGGCACTGCCTACAGCGTGGAAGAGCGGCAACGTCAAGGGGCTCAAGGCCATCGGCGACTTCACGGTGGATCAGGAATGGGACAACAAGGCCTTCGTCAGTGCACACATCGTGAACAACCAGGGCCAGCCCCTCACCCTCACCGTAGGTCTGCTGCCCTCCAAGAGCACCATCGCCGCCAAAGTGAACGGTGCCGAGGTCGAGGTGACAACCAATGCCGACGGCAGCTTCACCATCCCCACCTCCACTGCCGGAGACGTGATTGACCTGACCGTCGCACCCATCCCCGATGCCATCGGCGCTGTCCGCAGCGACGCCCGCAACGCTTCCTCCCCTACTTTTGACCTCAGCGGCCGCAAGGTCGCTGAGGCAAAAAGGTCGGGAATCTATGTGAGAGAGGGTCAAAAAATGGCCATCCGTTAACTTTTTGCTGCTTTTCCTTGGCCAGTTCAGGGAAAAGCATTACCTTTGCGCCGTCAAAAGCCAAGATGCATCTCGCATCGCTGCGAAAGCTGCGCTTGTGGTGGAATTGGTAGACACGCCAGACTTAGGATCTGGTGCCGCGAGGCGTGTAGGTTCGAGTCCTATCAGGCGTACGAGGAAAGGCAGGCGCATTTTTGACAGCAGATTGTCGGCATAGCTCAGCTGGTTAGAGTATCACCTTGACATGGTGGGGGTCCTTGGTTCGAGTCCAAGTGTCGACACAGCAAGCAGAGAGGGGTTGCCCACGCGGCAACCCCTCTCTCTTTTTATTGTAGCAGTGCGCGTGCCGCCTCGATGAGGGTGTCGGTGCCACGGGCACGGTCCTCATCAGTGAGACTGACAACCACATCGGGTTGGATGCCGAACTCAATCTGGTTCTTCTCCACATCAAACATCGGGCACGCCGAGAAGCGGACGCTCCAGCCGTTGGGCAACTCCGAAGAGAAAGGAAGCCCGCTGCCGCCACCCGTCTGGTCGCCCAGCACGGTGACCAGCGGACAACACTGCATATCGCGGACGAAAGTGTTCGTGGCACTGTAGCAGCGGCGGTTGGTGAGCACGACGGCCGCCTTCTGCCAACGCACACCTTCTGACGGCTCCAGATACTGTGCTTCGAGACTGGAGAAGTCGCGATGCCCCTTGCCGGTCTTGTGCTGCATATAGCCCACGAGGCGACGCTCGTTGGTGAAGCGGCTGGCGAGGCGCTCAGCGAGGGTGAGGTCGCCGCCGCTGTTGTTACGCACGTCGAGGATCAGGCCGTTGCAGGTGCGTAGCGCATAGAAGACTTCATCAAGGTTTCCATCGCCGAAGCTGGAGGAGAAGCTGCCGCATACGACATAGCCGATGTTGTCATCAAGAATGCGGTAGCGGATGCTGGAGGCAATCTTATAATCAGTGCCGAGATAGGCATCCTGCAAGTCCTGATAGAAGTTGGGAGCATAGTCCTCGTACCACGACCAGTTACGCCCAAGGTCGTGGGAAGCGTACAGGTTCACGTGGCCGTCGCGCAGCTCACCGAGCATCTCCGCCAGCACCTCGAAGAGCTGTGCGGAGGTCATCGCGTCGCTGAGGCGAGCACGGTAGCGGCTGTGCACCTCGTTCCAGTCGAGGCCGATGGCATCGCGCTTGTAGTCGAGGAAGCAGTAGTGCTCATCGATGATGGTCCACAACGCTTCCAGATTCCCTTCAGGTGTGTCATCATACTGTTCCTCGCGCGTGCAGCCCATGAAGAGCAGCACGGATGCAAGCAGGATGTGGAATAGAGTGTGCTTCATCGTCTGGGAGAAATATATTGGAGGTGACGCACCCAGCCTATCAGGAAGGCGTGGGAGTAGCTGTGGTACTTAAGAGAATTGACATGGCTCTGTCGGATGTCGGCCAGATATCCCACACGCAAGGTGTTGCGACGGAAGGGGAAGTCCAGCGTCAGCAGGTGACGGCTGCTGAAGGCGTTAAAGGGATGCGTGAAGCAGACATTGTGGTCGGGATGCCCTTCGGAGAAGATCTCGTAGTAGCTCTGCCCGTAGTTGGGACTGAACCGAATGCCCATGAAAGGGACATCGAGCTGATAGCGCGCCGTGAGGGGCTGGCGCCAGAGGCGGAAGTGGCAGAGGACGGCCGCCGAGGCATAAAGCTGCACGGAGGCCAGCGCCTCAGCAGGGTTGTTGCTGTTGCGCGTGTTATAGAGGAAACCCACATTGGCACCCAAGCGGGGACCGAGGAGGATGCGTAAGCGCGGCTGCGCCCCGCTCGCTGCCGAAGAGGCCGAGCGCCCCGTCAAGGCAGAAGACTCTGTCTGGCCAGGAACACTGCCGAAGCGCCAGTTGTAGTGCCAGGCGATGTCGTAGCTGATGTCGCCGCCGAGGTTACGGCCCTTCGATGCGCGGTTCTTGGTGTAGGCGAAATTGCCCTGCCAGATGCTCTGGAAGGAGATGCGGCCGTCGGCAAGGCGCGTGGCACGCAGCGTCTCATATAGGAAGTTCAGCTGGGGACCGCTGTAGTTAAGGGGTGAGAGATAGGTGTCAAACTGATGAACGACGCCAGCGCCGACGTGGGTGGCGTGCGTGGTGGTGCGGTAGGGGACGACTTTCTGGGCTGCGGCAGGTACTTCCTGAGTGGCGGCAGGGGCTTCCTGAGTGGCGGCAGGGGCTTCCTGTGCTGCGGCAGAGCCGCAGCCTACGGCAAAAAGGAAAGCGAGGAGGCTGAGGAGCCTGCAAGGGGGGAGGCAGGGGAGCCAGCAAGGGAGGAGGCACTTCATTCGTCGAAAAGGTTGAACTGTCCGGTAAGGGGATCGATGTTTCCTTCGCGGGCGGGTTCAGGAGTGGGAGCAGCGAGCGGTTCCTGCACTTCGTCCGATGCTGTTTCTTCCGGAGCTTCCGCAGTTCCTGGGTGCTCCGGATCATCCGGAGAGTCGGGGGAATCCAGAGTTTCCGAAGACTCCTGCGTCTCGGGGAAACGGGTGGGCTCCAGCTCTTCAATGGTAGCGACGGCGAGGGTGGTGATGCGCTTCCCCTTGGCCTTGAAGCTCTTCTGCCCGATGAACTGTTCTGCGTCGATCTCCAGCGGCTCACGGAAGTCATCGGGAGCTCCGTAGGTGACGAGCAGACGCGGGAAGACGGTGTCGGTGAGCAGCAGAAGGCGCGAGGCTGCGTTCTCGCCGAGGAAGTTCTGGTGGCGGGAGGTGGCTTCGAGCGTGAAGCGCTTCAGATAGGGATAGCCCTGCTCGGCATCGAAGAGGGCCGCCGTCCACACCTTCTGGTCATCGTACTTCTCAATGCGCAGAATGTCTTGCTCGTAGTGGTTGTTGAGATCGAAGTTCGTTAGGTAGAACTCACCGTTCTTAAGGATGACAAGAATGGAATCTTCGGAATGGAACTCGCCGAGGTACTGCCCGTGGTCGTCGTAGTTCAGACGCTTGACATCCCAGTCGAACCACACCTTGCGTCCGCCGAGGGTGGAGCTGCCGTGGCTCTTCAGGCCGATGCGCTCCACGTCGAGCTTCGTCAGCAGGTTGCCCATCGAGGAACGTCCCTTGATCATGATCTGGCTGAAGTCCTTGTCGAAGAAGGCACGCTTCAGCTTGGGGTTGGGTTTCAGTGTCACCTTGATGACCTCGGCCTCACCGTTGGGGTTGGCGGTGAAGTAGGCCACGCGGCTGCCGGGCTTGCCCTGCGTGAGGTCATACTCACGGTCACGCGTGATGCTGGTGACATTGAAGCGCTTGATATAGTAGGCGCCGTCGCGGCCGTCGCGATAGACGGCGTTGTAGATGGTGCGTGTGTCGCCTTTCTTGAAGATGGCCACGTGGATGATCTGGCATTTGCGTTTCTCGGCCTTCGAGCGCTCTGTCTCGCCCACGAAGACCTTCTCGCCGATGCGGATGATCTTGTAGGTGCCATCCTTGTAGAAAATGATGACATCGTCAATGTCGGAGCAGTTGCAGACGAACTCGTCCTTCTTCAGCGAGGTGCCGATGAAGCCTTCCTCGCGGTTGATGTAGAGCTTCTGGTTGGCCTCCACGACCTTCGAGGCTTCGATGCTGTCGAAACTGCGGATCTCGGTGAGGCGCGGATGGTCCTTGCCGTACTTGTCCTGAATGAAGCGGAACCAGTTTGCCGTCACCTCGATCATGTTGGCCAGGTCGCGGTCGATCTCCGCAATCTCCTCCTTCATGCGGGCGATGGCCTCGTCGGCCTTGTCCTTGTTGAACTTGGCGATGCGCTGCATCTTGATTTCCAGCAGACGCAGGATGTCGTCCTTCGTCACCTCGCGCACGAACTGCGGATAGAACGGCGTCAGACGCTCATCAATATAGATGCAGAGTTCATCGGTGCTGTTGGCATTCTCGAAGGGCTTGCCCTTATAGATACGCTCCTCAATGAAGATACGTTCGAGCGAGGCGAAGTGCAGCGCCTCCATCAGCTCGCCTCTCCGGATCAAGAGCTCCTTGCGCAGCAGTTCCTTCGTGTTATCCACTGACCGGCACAGCACTTCACTGACGGTGAGGAAGCAGGGCTTCCGTTCGTCGATGACGCAGCAGTTGGGCGAGATCGACACCTCGCAGTCGGTGCAGGCGTAGAGCGCGTCGATGGTCTTGTCGGAACTCGCGCCCGGCATCAGATGGATGAGGATCTCCACGCCCGCAGCCGTCATGTCCTCCACCTTGCGCACCTTGATCTTGCCCTTCTCGGCCGCCTTCAGGATGCTGTCGATGAACTGGCTGGGCTTCTGCGGCGAGCCCGTCGTCTTGCCGAAAGGAATCTCCGTGATGGCCAGGGTCTTCGAGTCGCGCTTCTCAATCTTGGCACGCACGCGGACAGTACCGCCGCGCTGGCCGTCGTTGTACTTGCTGACATCGATGCTGCCACCCGTGGGGAAGTCGGGGTAGAGTTGGAAGGGCTCGTCGTGCAGGTAGGCGATGGCCGCCTCGCAGAGTTCGTTAAGGTTGTGCGGAAGGATCTTGGACGAGAGGCCCACGGCAATGCCTTCGGCGCCTTGCGCCAACAGCAACGGGAACTTCACGGGCAGCGTGATGGGTTCCTTGTTGCGGCCGTCGTAGGAGAGCTTCCACTCTGTGGTCTTGGGGTTGAATACGACGTCCAAGGCAAACTTGGACAGGCGGGCCTCGATGTAACGGCCGGCGGCCGCGTCGTCGCCCGTGAGGATATTGCCCCAGTTACCCTGACAGTCGATGAGCAGTTCCTTCTGTCCCAGTTGCACGAGGGCATCCTTGATGCTGGCGTCGCCGTGGGGGTGGAACTGCATCGTATGTCCTACGATGTTCGCCACCTTATTATATCTGCCGTCATCCATCCGCTTCATCGAGTGCAGGATGCGGCGCTGCACAGGTTTGAAGCCGTCGCCGATATGCGGCACGGCACGTTCGAGGATGACATACGATGCATAGTCCAGGAACCAGTCCTGGTACATTCGGTTCAGGTGGTGTGTGATGCCGTCCTGCATCACTATCTGATCGTCCATAAACAGGGGCTTATAAGGTAATTCTGCCTGCAAAGATAATGAAGAAAAACGAAAAGGAGGCACAAAAACGCAAAAAAGTTGCGCCGAGCCCTTCCTAACGCCCTCTCAACGCCCCTCGCGCCGCCCTACAAAGCCCTTCAACACCGCACAATGCCCTTCAACGCCCTCTTCGACGCTCCTTCTGTTTCTCTTTCGTTTGCTTTTTCGTCTGAGCCTGTTCTCTCACCTGCTTGGCGCGATGCAGGAGCGTCGTGTCCTGCTGGAGAACCACGCGCAGAGAATCATCCTGCCAGTAGGGCTTCAGGGCGTCCTCGTCCGTGCTGAAACCGAGGCTCAACTCCGGGCGTTCATGCGACGGCTCATATAAATATGGTACGCGTGCGGGAATGAAGGGCGTGATCTCCACCTGCCGGTAGCCATATTGGATGATGTCGAGTGCACGGGCGGCAGCTCGCGAGAGGTCGATGACGAACTTACGTGTGTAAGGACCGCGGTCGGTGACCTGCACGTTGACCTCCTTGCCGTTGGTCAGGTTACGGACATGCAGCCACGTGCCCAGCGGGTATCGCAGATGGGCGCAGGTCATGCTGTCGCGATGGTATGGCTTGCCGTTGCTCATCAACCGCCCATGCAGCCGGTCGGAGTAGAAGGAAGCGTTGCCGCGCTGCCGCGTAGCAGGTTGTGCGAGCCCTCTTGAAGGGGCACACAAAATGAGGAGAAAAACAACTAAAAAATGTCTCACGAAACAGGTTTTCCTTGATTTCAGGGCGCAAGATAGGTATTTTGAGCCAACTGACAAACATTTTTCGGTATTTTGTTGCTTTTATTCCTTATTTTTGCGTAACTTTGCCGCCCCGAATGGTATGATAATACAAATAGACAAGACATAACATCATGAAGAAAATCACGACTTTTGCGCTGTTGCTGCTTATGGCATCAATGACGTTTACAGGTTGTATCTCCGACAAGCACATCATCTATCTGCAAGGTGCCGACACGGTCTATGCCGTGCCGCAGGCGATTGCGCAGGCTTTCGAGCTGAAGATTCAGTCCGATGACCAGCTGGCCATCTCTGTGTCCTCAAAAGATCCAGAGCTGATCGCTCCCTTCAACAACAACACCCTCATCGGTAGCGGTGGCGGCGAGCGAACCGGCACCTATTCCAGCCAGTCCAACACCACCTCCGGCGTCACCTACTTCACGGTCGATAAGAATGGCGAGATTGCTTTCCCCATCTTCGGACAACTGAAGGTGGCCGGTAAGACCACCCGCGAGGTGAGCCTGATGATTCAGGATATGTTGCGCAACGGTACGAACGAACACGAGGCCAGCATCAAGGACGCCATCGTGAACACGAAGATCATGAGCTTCAAGGTCACCATCCTGGGCGACGTGAAGAACCCCGGTGTGCAGACGTTCACGGGTGAGCGCCTGACGCTGCTCGAGGCCATCGGCCGTGCCGGCGACCTGAACAGCTCCGGTAAGCGTGCCCCGGTGCTCATCATCCGCGAGGAGAACGGGCAGCGCACCACCTACGAAGTGGATCTGCGCGACCAGGCCAGCGTCTTCAACTCGCCGGCGTACTACCTCCAGCAGAACGATGTGGTATATGTCTCCCCCAACAAATCCGTGCGCGTGAAGGGCAGCACCGCCTACACCCTCCTCGGCGTAGGCTCCACGCTCCTGGGCATGGTCATCAGCCTCACGACGCTGGTCATCACGCTGACACGCCTTTAATCCCCCTCACACTGAAGATCAAGAAGAAATATGGATACAACGATTCAGACAGAACAACAGCAGGAGAGCGAGGACATGCTGTCCCTGCGTGATATCATTGATATCTTTGTCTATAACTGGAAGTGGTTCGTCGCCTCCGTGATCGTATGCCTGGCTTTAGGGCGCCTCTACCTGGCCACGAAGCCCTACATCTACCAGCGCCAAGCCGTGATGCTGGTGAAGGACGACAACAACATGGGCGCCCGCCGCAGCGGCGGCACCGATGCCCTCATGCAGCTCAACGGCGTCATGATGGGTACGAGCGTCGAGAACGAGGTGTATATCCTGCAGAGCCACCTGCTGATGAAGGAAGTGGCGCGCAACCTGAAGCTCGACATCAACTACAGCTACAAGCACCATCTGAAGACCCACAACCTCTACGATGCGAAACCCTTCGTGGCGGAATTTGATTCGCTGGAGACCAGCATCCCCTTCTCGTTCCGCGTGGAGATACAAGGTCAGAAGGCGCGCATCTACGACGTGCGCCACGGTGCCGTCAAGGAAGACATCGACTTTGACAAGGTCGTCGCATTCGGCGAGCCGGTGGAAGTGCCCTACTGCGGTAAGGTCACGCTGCTGGCCAACGAGAACCTGCTCGAGCAGTTCGACGGCGAGGAAATCACCCTGACACGCCTGACCATCGAAGGAGCAGCCAATGCCTACGGCGGTGCCCTCTCGGCAGAGCCCATGAGCAAGATGAGCACGCTTGTCAGAATCCTCTATGCCGACACAAACGTGCGCCGCGCCGAGGACATCCTCAACGCCGTCCTCGAAGCCTACAAGAGCAGCATCATCCAGGACAAGAACATCATTGCCGAGAGCACTGCCAACTTCATCAACGAGCGCATCGAGCTCATCAGCAAGGATCTCAACGATGTGGAGAGCCAGATGGCGCAGTTCAAGCAGAACAACAACCTCATCGACGTGCAGGGCGATGCCAACATCTTCCTCCAGCAGAGCAATCAGGCGCTGCAGCGCAGCATCCAGCTGGAGTCGCAGATCGGCGTCGTGCAGTACCTGCTCGAAGAGCTGCGTGACAAGGCCAAGGGCAACGACCTCATCCCCACCCTCGGCGGACTCACCGATGCTGCCATCCAACAGCAGATTCAGGCGTACAACACGCTGATGCTGGAGCGCAACCGCCTGGCCGACAACACCAGCGAGTCGAGCCCCAAGTTCGCACAGGTGAACCAGAATCTGCACCAGATGCGGAACACCATCATCGCCTCCACCGAGGCGTACCTGGCCTCGCTGCGTGTACAGCTGAGGCGCGCCAACCAGGAAGAGAAGCGCATCAACAGCCGCATCAGCTCCGTGCCCGTCAAGGAGAAGCAGGCGATGGACATCGCACGCCAGCAGAGCATCAAGGAGACGCTCTACACCTACCTCCTCAACAAGCGCGAGGAGACGGCGCTGCAGCTCGCCATCACCGAGGCGAACATCCGCATCGTGGAACAGCCCTTCGGCTCCAACGCCCCCATCTCACCGAAGAGCAAGATGATTCTCCTGATTGCCTTGGTCATCGGTGTCGCACTGCCCTTCGCCTACTTCTACATCCGCAACCTCTTGAACATGAGCATCCGCGGACGTAAGGATGTCGAGGCACTCACCACCATCCCTGTGCTGGGCGAGATTCCCCACCGCAAGGAGGGCATCAGTGATGCCGAGATCCTCGTGGGCGACCAGAAGTCCGACAGCATCAACGAGGCATTCCGTATGTTGCGCTTCAGCCTGAACTTCATCCAGAAGGACGCGCGCGTCATCATGTTCACCTCCACGGCACCAGGCGAGGGAAAGACGTTTATCTCCCGTAACTTCGCCGTCACGCTGGGTATGACCGGCAAGAAGGTCATCCTCGTCGATACCGACATCCGCAAGCGCACGCAGAGCAAGCTCTCCGGCACGACGCACCGCGAGGGTCTCACCTCGTACCTCAGCGGCAACACCGACAATGTGAAGAGCCTCGTCTTCCAGGAGTGCCCCGAGTACAATGTCGATATGCTACCCGCCGGCATCACGCCTCCGAACCCCTCTGAGCTACTCATGAGCGATCGTCTGGAACTCCTCATGGAGAAGCTGAAGGAGATGTATGACTATGTCGTCATCGACAACGTGCCCGCCCAGGTGGTTGCCGATGCTGGTATCGTCAACCGCGTGGCCGACGTGACGCTCTACGTCATCCGTCAGGGCCGCATCGACCGTCGCTATCTGCCCGAACTCGAACGCCTCCACAAGGAGAACAAGTTCAACCGCCTCTGCGTCATCATCAACGACTCCAAGCTGGAGCAGAAGCGCTATGGCTACGGATACGGACGCTACGGGTATGGCTACGGCTACGGCTACGGTTACGGATATGGCTATGGCTACGGCTACGGATATACCGACAGCGAGGCCGACAAGAAGCGCAAGAAGAAATAACGCATAGCACAAAGAAGAGGGGGTGCCCGATGGGCACCCCCTCTTCTTTGTGTGTAACCTCTGCTCTTTAGAGCTTCGGGCCAGCAGCGACGAGCGCCTTGCCGGCTTCGTTGGTGGTATATTTGCCGAAGTTCTTGATGAAGCGTGCGGCGAGGTCCTTAGCCTTCTCTTCCCACTGAGCGGCATCAGCGTAGGTGTCGCGCGGGTCAAGGATGGCGGGATTCACGTTGGGCAGAGCCGTGGGCACCTCGAAGTCGAAGTAAGGAATCTTCTTCGTCTCGGCCTTCAGGATGCTACCGTCGAGGATCGCGTCGATGATGCCGCGGGTGTCGGGGATGCTGATGCGCTTGCCAGTGCCGTTCCAGCCAGTGTTGACCAGATAAGCCTTGGCGCCGCTCTTCTCCATCTTCTTGACGAGCTCCTCGGCGTACTTCGTGGGATGCAGCTCCAGGAAGGCCTGGCCGAAGCAAGCGCTGAAGGTAGGCGTGGGCTCGGTGATGCCGCGCTCTGTGCCGGCGAGCTTAGCGGTGAAGCCGCTGAGGAAGTAGTACTTCGTCTGCTCGGGGGTGAGGATGCTCACAGGAGGCAGCACGCCGAAGGCGTCGGCGCTGAGGAAGATAACGTTCTTAGCCTCGGGACCTGCACTCTTGCCGTTGACCTTCTTCACGATCTTCTCGATGTGCTCGATGGGGTAGCTGACGCGGGTGTTCTCGGTCACGCTCTTGTCGGCGAAGTCAATCTTGCCGTCCTCGGCCACGGTGACGTTCTCCAGAAGAGCGTCGCGCTTGATGGCGCCGTAGATGTCGGGCTCGTTCTCCTTGCTGAGGTTGATGACCTTCGCGTAGCAGCCGCCTTCGAGGTTGAACACGCCCTCGTCGTCCCATCCGTGCTCGTCGTCGCCGATGAGCAGGCGCTTCGGGTCGGTGCTGAGGGTGGTCTTACCGGTACCGGAGAGGCCGAAGAAGATAGCGGTGTTCTTGCCTTCCATGTCGGTGTTGGCCGAGCAGTGCATCGAAGCGATGCCCTGGAGGGGCAGGTAGTAGTTCTGCATGGAGAACATACCCTTCTTCATCTCGCCACCGTACCAGGTGTTGATGATGACCTGCTCGCGGCTGGTGGTGTTGAAGGCTACGCAGGTCTCGCTGTTCAGGCCGAGTTCCTGATAGTTCTCCACCTTAGCCTTGGAGGCGTTGTAGATGACGAAGTTGGGCTCGAAGCTCTCGAGCTCAGCCTCGGTGGGCTGGATGAACATGTTCTTCACGAAGTGAGCCTGCCAAGCGACCTCGACGACGAAGCGGACGGCCAGACGGGTAGCCTCGTTGGCACCGCAGAAAGCGTCAACCACGTAGAGCTTCTTGCCGGAGAGCTCCTTCAGAGCGATGTCCTTGACCTTTGCCCAGACCTCTTCGCTCATGGGGTGGTTGTCGTTCTTGTAGCCCTCAGTGGTCCACCACACTTTGTCGTGGCTCTGAGCGTCATCGACGATGTACTTGTCCTTGGGCGAGCGGCCGGTGTAGATACCGGTCATCACGTTCACAGCGCCGAGCTCGGTTTCCTTACCAACCTCGAAGCCTTCCAGACCTGCTTTCGTTTCCTCTTCATACAGGAACTCGTACGAAGGGTTGTAGGCAATCACGGTGCTTCCCTTGATGCCATACTTCTCCAAAATGGAGGCGTCAAACTTTGCCATGGGTGTATAAGTTTTTTAAGTGATGAATGAATAATGAACAATTAAATAAGGTGTTGCCTTCAGGGCACAGTCTCCCCTACGGCGTTGCAAAAGTAGCTTTTTCTTTCGAGGTGGCGAAAGGAAAGGCGTAAAAATTCTTTGCGCCTCCCTCACTTTTATCTTTCGTTTGCACTTTTGTAAGGCAGAATTGGCAATTTCAGCGCACATTTGTGCACAAGGGACGTCCGCGCGCCTACCGCGTCACCTCGGTGATGGGCTCGCCCACGCAGGCACTGGGCTGCTGGATGTGGAGCAGCTGACAGATGGTCGGGGCGATGTCGGTGATGTGCACCTCGCGGGAGGTGGCGCCGTGGGGCACGTGCCAGCCGTAGAACAGGAGGGGGATGTGGGCATCGTAGGGGTTCCACTCGCCGTGCGTCGTGCCCTGTGTGCCCATCCATGCGCCAGCCGTGTAGGTGCCGGCGTCGCAGATGACGAGGATGTCGCCGGAGCGGCGGGGGTGGTAGCCCATGAGGGCACGGTCGCGCAACAGCGGCGGCAGCGCCTGTGTGGCAGCGGTCTCGTAGTCGATGACGTAGCTGACGCCCGGCAACGTTCGCACGTAATCCACGATGGTGGCCTTCACCTTCTGGTAGTCGAGGCTCTGTGCCGCGATGGCAGCACGGTCGAGGAAGAAGCGGTAGTCATGCTCGCCAGCGATGAGGGGGCGCGTCGTGCCGAACTTACCGCGCAGGAAGGCTTCGATCTGGTTCAGCATCCCGGGGTTCTCCCAGTCGCCGGCGGGCAGGTTGTGCGAGCGCAGGAAGTCGCGGTTATGGATGGCGCCATGGTCAGCGGTCAGGAAGACGAGGCAGTTCTCGATGCCGATGTAGCTGTCCATGACGTCGAAGAGGCGGCTGAGGTCGTTGTCGAGCGTGAGGTACGCCTCGTCGGTGTGCTCGCCGCGCGTGCCCCAGCGGTGGCCGATGACGTCGGTCTGTGAGTAGCTGACGCAGAGCATATCGGTCTCCGCCCCCTGCCCCAGGAACTCATGTTCGATGGCCGCGATGGCCATGTCCGTGGTGATGGTGCCGCAGAGCGCCGTGAGGCCGATGTCCTTGCCGGCAGCGCGCACATCCTCGTTCTCGCTCAGTGTGCGGTTGACCTCCTGCACCCAGTCGGGCAGCTCGTCCATGTAGTAGGTGCTGCTGATGAAGCAGGAGTTGTTGGTGTCGAGCCAGTAGGCGGCATTGGCGGAGTGCCCGGCGGGCAGGATGGCGGCGCGGTCCTTGTAGCTGACGCCGATGACGCGCGAGCGGAAGTCGGTGTGCATCCGCAGCTGGTCGCCGATGGTCGTGGCGAGCATATTGCGGGGCGACATCTGTCCCTTCGAGCCCTTGCTGCCAACGGTCTGCACGGTGCTGTCGCTGCAGCAGTAGGTCTTGCGGCCATCGATGTAGAAGTTGTTGCCGCAGATGCCGTGGAAGGCGGGCGACGCGCCGGTGTAGGCCGAGGTGTGGCCGATGGCGGTGACCGTCGGTACGTAGTTGATGAGGCAGTTGTTGCAGGAGTAGCCGTTGTCGATCATCCTGCGGAAGCCGGTCTCGGAGAACTGGTCGTAGTAGCGGCTGAGGTAGTCCCACCGCATCTGATCGACGACAATGCCCACGACGAGCTTAGGACGCTGCGAGAAAGAGGTCTGGGCGATGGCGGCGACGGCCGCTGCACAGAAGGTGATGGCGAGGAGGAGTTTTTTCATAGGGGGGAGGGGTTATGAGGTTTATAGAGTCGATAAGGCTTATGAGACTTCGGTTTCTTCGAGGACAAACCTACGGTAGTAGGAGATGAGGAGGGTGGTGAGGGGAAGGGCGATGATGAGGCCGATGAAGCCGAGCAGCGAGCCCCACACGGAGAGCGAGAGCAGGATCACGGCGGGGTTCAGGCCCATCGCGGAGCCCATGATGCGGGGCGTCAGCACCATATCCTGGAGCAGCTGCACGATACCCACGACCAGCGCGCCCAGACCGAAGATGATCCAGAAGTTCTGTCCCGTGTCCGCAGCCTTCAGCAGCGCCAGCAGCGCCATCGGCAGGAAACCCAGCGTCTGCAGGTAGGGCACCAGATTCAACAGTCCCATGAACATCCCAAGGCCGATGGCCATAGGCATCCCCACGATGAGGAAGCCGATGCTGAAGAGCACGCCCACGATGAAGGCGATCAGTCCCTGTCCGCGGAAGTAGCTGTTCATGCCCTTCTCGACATCGCTGGCCAGCTGCGTGGCGAAGGCGCGGTTCTGCTTAGGGATGAGCGTCACCCAGCCCTCGGAGATGGACTCGTAGTCCTGCAGGATGAAGAACATATAGAGGAGCACGATGAGCGATCCCACGAGGCCCACGGCGAAATCGACCGTCTGATAGACGAAGTCCCAGAGGCGGCTGAGCAGCGACTGCACGGTGTCGAGGAAGCTCTTGTCCTGCACCAGGTCGATGATCTTCTCCTGGTAGTGGGGCACGTACTGCTCGAGCAGCTCCTTCACGTAGGGTGCCACCTGTGTGCCGTTGAGGTAGCGCTCGGAGAACTCCTCGATGAGGCCGCTCAGCTTGCTGAACTCCTCGATGGTCGGCGGGATGACGAGGGCGAAGAAGCCCGTCACGGCGGCCAGCACCAGCACCGCCGCCACGAGGATGCTGAGCGTGCGGTTGCGCAGGCGGCACTTGTATTGCAGGAAGCGCACCAGCGGGTACATCAGATAAGCCAGCAGCCACGCGATGAAGAACGGCAGCAGGACACTGCTCAGGCGGTTGAGCAGGAAGCCCGCGCCCACCACGATCAGCGTGACGACCAGTCCCCTGATGAAGCTGTCAAAAGTAATCGGGTTCTTAAACATAATCTTAACTATCAACTGTCAACTATCAACTCTCAACTATCAACTATCAACTATCAACTCTCCACCGCCTCAGCGTAGCACTGGCGGCAGAGCGGTTCGTACTCATGTGTCTCGCCGAGCATGACCTGCTTCTCGCCGGCCACGATGCGGTGGCTGACGTAGGCGAGGGCTCCGCAGTGGACGCAGATGGCGTGCACCTTCGTGACCTCGTCGGCGATGGCGCAGAGCTGCGGCATCGGCCCGAAGGGCTGCCCCTTGAAGTCCAGGTCGAGGCCCGCCACGATGACGCGTATGCCGCGGCTGGCGAGCTCATTGCAGACATCCACGATCTGGTCGTCGAAGAACTGCGCCTCGTCGATGCCCAGGACATCGCAGTCGGAACCCATCAGCAGGATGCTGGCCGCGCTCTCCACGGGTGTCGAGGGGATGGCCTTGCCCTCGTGGCTGACGACATCCTCCTCGCTGTAGCGCACGTCGATGGCGGGTTTGAAGATCTCCACCTTCTGCTTGGCGAAGGTGGCACGTTTTATGCGGCGGATGAGCTCCTCTGTCTTTCCTGAGAACATGGAGCCGCAGATGACTTCCACGCGGCCGCGCCGCATCATCTCGCCGTTATAGTCTTTTTCGTTGGTCATGATTGTAGGGGTGTGCCTCTCGGTTTTTGGCTTCAAAAGTAGTACTTTCTTCCCTTACGGCCAAAGAAAAGCGCATAAAAACACGCTTAAATGCAAATAATTCGTAAATCGTAAATCGTAAATCGCAAATATTACATACCTTTGCCGCCGTGTTATATATAGTACCCACGCCCGTAGGCAATCTGGAGGACATCACGCTACGCGCCCTCCGCATCCTGAAGGAGGCCGACCTGATTCTGGCAGAGGACACGCGCACCAGCGGTCTCCTGCTGAAGCACTTCGACATCCACCGCCCCATGCTTTCCTACCACAAGTTCAACGAGCACCAGACGGTCGCCCGCATCGTGGAGCGTCTGCAGGGCGGCGAGACCATCGCCGTCGTCAGCGACGCGGGCACGCCGGGCATCAGCGACCCCGGCTTCCTCGTAGCGCGCGAGGCGGCGCGCGCCGGTGTGGAGGTGAGCTGCCTGCCGGGAGCCACGGCCTTCGTGCCGGCCCTCGTGGCCTCGGGGCTGCCCTGCGACAAGTTCTGCTTCGAGGGCTTCCTGCCCCAGAAGAAAGGGCGCCAGACACGCCTCCAGCAACTCGCCGACGAGCCCCGCACGATGGTCTTCTACGAATCGCCCCACCGCGTCGTGAAAGCCCTCCAGCAGTTCGCCGAGGTCTTCGGCGCCGAGCGCCCCGCCGCCGTCTGCCGCGAGATCTCGAAGCTCCACGAGGAGACGCTCCGCGGCACCCTCGCCGACCTCCTCGCCCACTTCACCCAGCACGAGCCCCGCGGCGAGTTCGTCATCCTCGTAGGCGGCAAGCCGGACAAAGAGCCGCAGTCGCCCGGGAAACCTTAGTAGCCCTATCAACCAAAACAAATCAAGAATATGAAGAAACTCATTCTTTTGCCCCTCTGCCTCCTGGCACTGGCGGCTTGCAACGACAGCAAGAAAGCCGAAGAGCGCGCCCAGCACGAGCGCGACTCCCTCATGCAGGTAATCGACGAGAAAGAGATGGAACTCAACGACATCATGGGCTCCATCAACGAAGTACAGGAAGGCTTCCGCCTCATCAACGAGGCTGAAGGCCGCATCACCGTGGCCAACGGCAACCCCGAGGCTACCTCCTCCCGCGAAGTCATCCGCGAGAACCTCGCCTTCATCCAGCAGACCATGCAGCAGAACCGCGACAAGATCGCACAACTGCGCGAGAAGCTGAAGACCACCTCCGTCAACGTGGAGAAGCTCACCAAGACCATCGAGAACCTCACCGCGCAGCTCGACGAGCAGAACCGCCGCGTGCAGGAGCTCGAGGCACAGCTCGCCGAGAAGGACATCCAGATCGCTGAGCAGGGCGAGCAGATCAACGCCCTCAACGAGAACGTCAGCAACCTCACCGCCGACAACCAGCAGAAGCAGGAGACCATCCAGGCACAGGACAAAGACCTCCACAGCGCGTGGTTCGTCTTCGGCACCAAGGCCGAGCTCAAGGAACAGAAGATCCTCCAGAAGGGCGACGTCCTCAAGGCCAGCGACTTCAACCGCGACTACTTCACCAAGATCGACACCCGCATCGACAAGGAGATCAAGCTCTACAGCAAGAGCGCCGAGATCCTCACCAACCACCCCAGCGGCACCTACACCCTCGCCAAGGACGCCAAGGGACAGTACGTCCTGAAGATCACTGACCCCGCCAAGTTCTGGAGCGCCAGCAAGTACCTGGTCATTCAAGTGAAGTGAAAGAGTTCGTCATTACCGAAGCACAGGCAGAGACAGCCGTGCTCGTGGGGTTGATCACCCCCGAACAGGACGAGCGCAAGACGACGGAATACCTCGACGAGCTGGAGTTCCTGGCCACCACGGCCGGCGCCGTGACCGTCAAGCGCTTCACGCAGCGCGTGGGAGGCCCCAGCCAGGTGACCTACGTCGGCAAGGGCAAGCTCGACGAGATCCGCGCCTACATCCAGGCCGAGGAGGACGCGGAGCGGGAAGTCGGCATGGTCATCTTCGACGATGAACTCTCCGCCAAGCAGCTCCGCAACATCGAGCAGGTCCTGAAGGTGAAGATCCTCGACCGCACCTCCCTCATCCTCGACATCTTCGCCATGCGCGCACAGACCGCCAACGCCAAGACGCAGGTGGAGCTCGCGCAGTACCGCTATATGCTCCCCCGCCTGCAGCGCCTCTGGACCCACCTCGAGCGCCAGGGCGGCGGCTCGGGCTCCGGCGGCGGCAAGGGCAGCGTGGGTCTGCGCGGACCGGGCGAGACACAGCTCGAGATGGACCGCCGCATCATCCTGAACCGCATGAGCCTGCTCAAGCAGCGCCTCGCCGACATCGACCGACAGAAGAGCACACAGCGCATGGGCCGGGGGCGCATGATCCGCGTAGCCCTCGTGGGCTACACCAACGTGGGCAAATCCACCCTCATGAACCTCCTGGCCAAGAGCGAGGTCTTCGCCGAGAACAAGCTCTTCGCCACCCTCGACACCACCGTCCGCAAGGTCATCATCGACAACCTGCCCTTCCTGCTCTCCGACACCGTAGGCTTCATCCGCAAGCTCCCCACCGACCTCATCGACAGCTTCAAGAGCACCCTCGACGAGGTGCGCGAGGCCGACCTCCTCGTGCACGTGGTGGATATCTCCCACCCCGACTTCGAGGAGCAGATCCGCGTCGTGGATAAGACACTCGCCGACCTCGGCTGCGCCAACAAACCCTCCATGATCATCTTCAACAAGATCGACGCCTACACCTTCACGCCCAAGGACGAGGACGACCTCACGCCCGCCACGCGCGAGAACACACCCCTCCCCGACCTGATGAAGACATGGATGGCAAAGCTCGGCGGCGACTGCCTCTTCATCAGCGCCCGCGAGCGCCAGAACATCGAGGACCTCAAGCGCACGCTCTACGACCGCGTCCGCGAGCTCCACGTCCAGAAGTACCCCTACAACGACTTCCTCTTCCAGCACTACGACGAGGAATAACCCGTCCCCCCGCCCCCCCACACGCTCCATCGCTCCCCCCCCACACGCTCCATCGCTTCCCCCTCTCCCTCACGCAGCAGCCCGCCTTTCCGGCGGGCTGCTGCGTTGTCAACAAAAAACTTTTGTGAAAA
>JAFUYT010000003.1 GCA_017470425.1 Bacteroidaceae bacterium
ATGTGAGCCTTGATCTCTTTTTTCGGGGCAATCTGTTCACATTTTTATCTCGACTGGCTTATAAGCTCGGAGATTTTATCTATATTTGCAGCCAGATAACCAAAAAGAGAATGAAAACAAAGGAAGAGATTGTAGAAAATTGGCTGCCGCGATACACCAAGCACCCGCTGGAGGACTTCACGGATCTGGTGCTGCTGACCAATTTCAATAACTATGTAGATATCTTTTGCGACCACTTCGGCATCGAGACACCGACCTACGACGCGAATATGCGCATGGCCACTGCCGACGGCATCACGATGATCAACTTCGGCATGGGTTCGCCCAACGCTGCCATCATCATGGACTTGTTGAGTGCCATCCATCCGCGTGCCTGCCTGTTCTTAGGCAAATGCGGCGGCATCCCCGCCAAAGTGCACATGGGCGACCTCATCCTGCCGCTGGCAGGCATCCGCGGCGAGGGAACCTCCAACGACTACTACCCGCCCGAGGTGCCGGCGCTGCCAGCGTTCATGCTACAGCGCGCCGTCTCATCGGCCATCCGTGATGCCGGCCACGACTACTGGACGGGGACAGTCTATACCACCAACCGCCGCATCTGGGAGCACGACGAGACATTCAAGGAATATTTGCGCACGACGCGCGCGATGGCCGTGGATATGG
Source organism: Bacteroidaceae bacterium (assembly GCA_017470425.1). Taxonomy (GTDB): domain Bacteria; phylum Bacteroidota; class Bacteroidia; order Bacteroidales; family Bacteroidaceae; genus Physcousia. Next base: position 664 of record JAFUYT010000003.1, read on the forward strand.
AGACGGCGACGCTCTTCACCACGGGTTTCGCCAACCACATCCCCACGGGTGCCCTCCTGCTCGTCTCCGACAACCCCATGACACCCGAGGGCGTGAAGACGGCCGAGAGCGACCGCAAGGTCACTACCAACTTCGTCAATGACCATGTCCTCATCGGCATCCAGTCGCTGGAGAAGATCAAGAAGGAGGATAAGACCGTCAAGCACCTGAAGTTCGACTGGTAGCAGATTCGAAAGCTTTATAACGTATTCCTGAAATGGCAAAGAAAGCAGCAGGCGTCAGCTATGAGGATATCGTCCGTCAGGTGCGGGCCGGTGACTTCCAACCCATCTATTGCCTGATGGGCGAGGAGCCGTACTACATTGATCGCATCTCGGATTATATCGTGGAGCAGGCCCTCACCGAGGACGAGCGCGACTTCAACCTCACCATCCTCTATGGTCCGCAGACGACGGGCGAGGAGGTCATCAATGCCGCCCGGCGCTATCCCATGATGGCGGAGCGGCAGGTCGTCGTTGTGCGCGAGGCGCAGAGTCTCCCGCACAAGGAAGTGCTGGCGTTCTATGCTCAGAAACCCATGCCATCGACCGTCCTCGTCCTCTGCCACAAAAATGGTGTGCTCGACGGCCGAACCAACATGGCCAAGGAACTCCGGAAAGCTGGAGTCGTCTTTGAATCCAACAAACTTTATGACCGCGAACTGCCTGGTTTTGCAGTGAGTTACGTGCGCCGTAAGCACGCTGAGATTACGCCAGACGCGTGTCAGATCCTTTGCGAACACGTAGGCGCGGATCTCAGCCGCCTTGCTGGTGAGCTGGACAAGCTCATCGTGGCGGTGGGCGAGGGTAACCGCATCGACGCCCAGTCCATTCAGGATCACATCGGCATCAGCAAGGAGTACAATTCCTTCGAGCTGGTGGCAGCGCTCTCCGTGAAGGATGTGGTGAAGGCTAATCGCATTGTGAAATATTTTAACAGCAATCCTAAGAACTGGGCGTTGCAGCCTACGCTCTCCACGCTCTTCAAATTCTTCTCGGACATGATGCTCGCTTACTATGCTCCCGTGAAGAGTGAGCAGGGGATTGCTGACTGGTTGGGACAGTCTGCCTGGCAGGTGCGGAGGAACATTTTACCGGCCATGCGATACTACACCGCGATGAAAGTGTTCACGATTATTGCTGAAATACGTCGAACGGATGGCGCTTCGAAGGGTGTAGGAGGCCAGAAGACTTCCGATGGCGACCTCCTGAAGGAGCTCATTTATCAAATTCTGCACTGATTTCTTCCTCTTTTAGAAATTCTTCGTAACATGATTTTTGCCCCTTATCAGACTTGATTCAAGTCGGTTAGGGGCTTTTTTGATGCGCTGAGAATCGCGCGAAAATGCGCGCATCGGGGAGCTGTTGCGTGTGAGTTCGTCGTGCAAAAATGAGCGTGCGAGAATTTAGATTTACAATTCTTTGCATTTGGAAGAGTGGATACATTTATAAATGTAATGCGCAAATGTAAATTTACAAACGCAAAAACAGAAAGGTTCAAACTCGAAAACAGGGATTTACAATCCGGAAACATGATGATTTAAAATGTGAATCTTGTGTATTGAATATTCAAACGGTGAAACATTCACAAACCATAACGTATATTATTAGTTTGCTATTCAATGATATATACGTAATATGTCTATCTTCGCCCAGGGTGGTTCTGTCAAGATTTATGAATATGAGCCTCTCGGGAATGGTGTCGAGTCTAATTTATGTCTATAAGACATAGAAAGCCAGTGTTTTCGGAGATTTGGTAGAAGTGAAATCTTGAAGTGTTTGAAAATGTAATCCTTTAGGTTTGCGTTCGAGCACGTAAACGTTTACAATTAAAGATTCAGCAATCTAAACTTTAGGGATGTAAACCTTTAGGAAAATAAATTTTGCAGATTTTTGAAGATAAATTTGGAGGTTTAAATTCTTTTTACTTACTTTGCACCGTCAAAACCGACATGGGGCTTCCCCGCGAGGTATTTACTATAAGAAAAAGACAGCGATGAAAGACCGCATTTACCAGATTATGCAGAGCCAGCAAATGACGCAGCGCGATTTTGCCAACGCACTCTCAATCTCCCCCTCGTCGCTTTCCAGCATCTTCAATGGTAGAACCTCTCCCACGACGAACACCGTTCAGGCCATCCATCGTCGGTTCCCTGAGATCAGCATCAAGTGGTTGATGTTTGGCGAAGGCGAAATGCTGGCTTCCTCTGCTGAGGGCACACCAGACGCTCCCGACGCCGCCTCAGGATCCGGAGCTCCCGACGAAAGCGTTCGTCACTCGGAGCCCATCGTGACAAGCAGTGATGACGGCTACACCATGGAGGTGCGCGATATCGATTCAAAACAAGCCCCTGTGGTTATTCGGGAAACCGTGAAATATATTGACAAGCCGCAGCGCCACATCACTGAGATTCACGTCTTCTATGACGACGGTACCTTCGAGACCTTCTCTGCTCGAAAGGACTAAAAGATATTCATATTTCACTTTTACCCAAGAAAGCTGGCCGCAACCTCTCTTTTCTACTCCTTATTTTCTACTAGCGGCCAAAAAGGGAGCTCCCACCCGCGACGGGCATGAGCTCCCTTTTTTGTGTCTGATGGCGAGGTTCGCAGCTCGCCTTGATCGGTGGGAGGCTATAGGTTCAGGTCCAGGATATTCACCCAGGGCAGGATGCCCAGTGTGGAGCAAACCTTGCTGAGGACCTCCATGCCGAAGTGGATGGCGCCTGTCTCGTGGGCGGTATGGCTGCCGATTTGGTTCCAGTTCTTGGATGACAGCTCTACGTTCTTGAGTCCCTGCTCATCGTGCAGGAATTTATACATGGCTACGGCATTCTCGTAGGGCACTGTCTCGTCCTGGCTGTGGTGGATAATGATGATGTGCTCATCCTTGAGGGGCGTCCATCCGGTGCATAGGTTATCCGTCGCGAACGCCTCCAGAAACTGCTTTGCCACGGGAGACTCGAGATCCTGCATGGCGGGGGTGAGGTAGGTGGTGGCGCTGGCGTGTTGCATCCGGTCGTCGTCGATTTCTGCCAGGGTGTATTTCCGGCTCAGGAACCATTCGTCGAGGTTCTCGAGCACAATGCCTTGGAAGATCTGGTCGTAGGGGATGTCGATGCCGCAGTATTCTCTGAAGCTGAGGATTGTGCTGACGATGGCCGAGGGGATGGTCGTCATGTCCATCTCTATGTACTGTCGGTAGATGAGCGCCATGTCATAGAGCCCTCCGCCAGCGATGCTCCAAGTAATCTTCACCTCCGGGTGTTGCTCCGTGATGATTTTGACGATGCCCATCACCGTCTGTCCGCCCTGCGAGTAGCCGATGTTGAAGAGTACGTTGTCGTCCCATCTGTAGCCCAGCTTGGGCAGCAGTTTCTTCGCTGCCAGCAGGGCATCCACGCTGGCCTGTGCATTGGGAATCGACATACAGTAGGCTTGTGGGTGGTCGCCCGAGCTGCCGAATCCGTAGTAGTCGGGCGAGATGGTGATGAGGCCGCTGCCGTGCAGGATCATCGGGTCGCTGACGTCACCCTGCGAGGGTGTCTGTTGGGGGAGGTAGCGGCTGTAGTGGCTGTAGAGCGCCAGTCCCCGTGCCCGCTCTAACTTCTTCACCTCGTCGCCGATGGTGATGGCGGCAGAGAGGCGTGCGGGCTGTCCGTAGGGATCCTGGGAGTTGTACTCGAAGTTGTAGGCTGTCGTTTTTAACTCGTCGTAGCGTACCGTGCTGAGCAGGACGGCATCATATGGGTCTTCCTCCTCGCGCGTGGGGGTGGGGGAGGGTGTTTCGTGTTGACCCGTGGAGGGCGTGGTGTCGTCATCTGTGCTGCATGAGGTCTGTATCATACCGCAGAGCATGAAGAGGATGGCGAGGAGGTGGATGTGATTGTGTCTCATAATTGGCGCAAAGATAGTGCAAAAGAATGGTTTGGCTGCGCTTTACGTTGATTTTTTTTATGCTTCGGCGGAAACTTCTCACGAAATCGTGTGGTGGGTCCTGAAAAATGTATTACCTTTGCTCCGCAAACCCATTAAAAGCACATACTGTGATGACGAAATACTGTCTCGACCTCGTGCTGCGCCGCACGTCGGCGCCCCGTCCCGGCTATGTCCTCCTGCAGCTCGCCAACCCCTCCGGCGCTCTTCCGCCGATGCAGCCCGGTCAGTTCGTGGAGGTGCGCGTGGATGGTTCCCCCGGCACCTTCCTGCGCCGTCCCGTCAGCATCAACCTTGTCGATCCTGCGGCCGATGAGCTCTGGCTCCTCGTGCACGTCGTGGGCGCGGGCACGCGCGCCCTCGCGCAATTAAAAGAAGATGCCCTCGTCAATGTGGTGCTCCCCCTCGGTAGCGGCTTCACCCTCCCCTCCGGCTCCTCCTGCCCCCTCCTCATCGGTGGCGGCGTAGGCACGGCCCCCCTGTTGTTTCTCGGCCAGGAGCTGGCAGGCCGCGGCATCCGCCCCACCTTCCTGCTCGGTGGTCGCTCGGCAGGCGATCTCCTACAGCTCGACCACTTCCGCCGCTTCGGCGAAGTCTTCGTCACTACCGAGGATGGCAGCGCCGGTGAGCGCGGCTTCGTCACCCAGCACAGCCTCTGGCAGCGTGCCTCAGCCTTCTCCAGCATCTACACCTGCGGCCCCAAGCCCATGATGCAGGCCGTGGCGCGCCTTGCCCGTGAACACGCGCTCCCCTGCGAGGCATCGCTCGAGAACATGATGGCCTGCGGCCTCGGCGCCTGCCTCTGCTGCGTCGAGGACACCACCGACGGCAACGTCTGCGTCTGCAAGGAGGGCCCAGTCTTTAACATCGAAAAATTGAAGTGGTAATGGATTTGTCAGTCTCTATCGGATCTTTGGCCTTGAAGAACCCGGTCATGACCGCCTCCGGCACCTTCGGCTACGGCCTGGAGTTTGCCGACTTCGTGGATCTCTCGCGCCTCGGTGGCATCATCGTCAAGGGTACCACCCTGGAACCCCGTCAGGGAAACCCCTATCCCCGCATGGCCGAGACCGCACAGGGGATGCTCAACTGCGTAGGTCTCCAGAACAAAGGCGTCGATTACTTCTGCGAGCACATCTATCCCGAGGTGCGGAATCTAGGCACCGCCGTGCTCGTCAACGTCAGCGGCAACAGCCCCGAGAAGTACGCCGAGTGTGCCCGCCGCATTGCATCGCTCGATGACATCCCCGCCATCGAGCTCAACATCTCATGCCCCAACGTGCGGCAGGGCGGCATGGCCTTCGGCGTCACTTGCGAGGGTGCGGCCTCTGTGGTCAAGGCCGTGCGCGCCGTCTATCCCAAGACGCTCATCGTGAAGCTCTCGCCCAACGTCACCTCCATCGCCGACATCGCGCGTGCCGTGGAGGCCGAGGGTGCCGATGCCGTCTCGCTCATCAACACCCTCATGGGCATGGCCATCGACGCTGAGCGCCGTCGTCCCATCCTCAGCATCGGTACGGGTGGCCTTTCCGGCCCTGCAGTGAAGCCTGTGGCCCTGCGCATGGTCTGGCAGGTCTTCGATGCCGTGAAGATTCCCATCGTAGGCCTCGGCGGCATCATGAACGCCACCGATGCCATCGAGTTCATGCTGGCCGGTGCTACGGCCGTCGAGATTGGCACGGCCAACTTCATCGACCCCGCCGTGACCATGAAAGTCATTGACGGCATCGGGGATTACCTCCTCCGCCATCACATCGACAGCGTCCGTGACCTCATCGGCGCAGCCCACTGACCCACATCGTGTTAAAAATTCTTTTATCAATGGGGTAGAACGGAATAATTGCTACCCTTGTAGCCGAAAAACTGCATGATTGCATGATGGAACTTTCTTTTCTCCTTCGTATTCTGGCGGCGGCCCTGCTGGGCGGCGTCATCGGTATCGAGCGTGGCTTCCGCGCCAAGGAAGCGGGCTTCCGCACGCATTTCCTCGTGGCGCTGGGCGCTGCGGTGTTCATGATTCTCTCGGCCCACGGCTTCGAGGATGTGGTGCTCGGGGAGAGTCAGCGGCTGGATGTGTCGCGCATCGCGGCGCAGGTGGTCTCTGGCATCGGCTTCATCGGTGCTGGCACGATCATCTTCCAGCGCCAGGCGGTGCACGGGCTGACGACGGCCGCGGGCCTCTGGGTGACGGCAGCCATCGGCATGGCTGCTGGTGCGGGGCTCTATGTGATTGCGGCGTTCACGACGGTGCTGGTGCTGATCGGCCTGGAGGTGTTGCATTCGTTGCTGCCGCAGGTGAACCACCGGCTGATCACGATGCGGTTCACGGCGCGGAGCGCGGAGCTCGTGGATCAGTTGCTGGAGCAGTTGAAGGCCGACGGCGTCACCGTTGCCGGTTTCTCCTCTACGACGGATGAGCAGGAGCGCCTGCGCGTGAAAATCGATGTCAAGGCGGCTCACACGAAATACAGCGATGAGCTCCTGCATCTGATGACGCGCCTCGACGTCGTCGAGGTGGAGAGTATCGAATAGTGTGCTGTCGATGAAGCCGGTTTGCTCATGAGGTTCAGTCGTTCCGACCGTCGTGCTTTGGTTCTCATCGCCGTGGCGCTCGTGTCGGCATGGAGCGGCATCGTGCTGGACCGCTGGCTGCATCGGCCGTCGGCGCAGGGCATCACGCTCGACGAGGCGAGGATGGCGGCGCTGGAGGCTGTGCAGGGGCTTCCGGACGGGGGGCCACGCGGCGCGGGGGCGGGGAGCGGTCGTGGGGAACTGGCGGCGGCTGTCGTAGAGACGTTTCCCTTCGATCCGAACACGGCAGATTCTGCCACGCTGCGCCGCTTGGGGCTGGCGGACTGGCAGATCAGGAATATTTATAGGTATCGCGCGCGAGGCGGTCGCTACCATGAGCCCGAGGATTTCAAGCGGCTGTATGGCATGACGGGAGAGTTGTGGCAGCGCCTGGCGCCGGTCATCCGTATCGGTGAGCAGTTCCGCTACTTCACGGAAAAGGATTTCGAGGCTGATGATGCGCGGCGCGATGCACAACGGGCGCGGCGGGATTCGGTGCGGGCGGAGCGTGACTCGTCGGTACGCCGCTACCCAGTGCAGCCGAAGTTCACGGAGCTCACGCAGGTGGATCTCAACACGGCGGACTCCACGCTGCTGAAGCAGATCCCGGGCATTGCCTCCTACCGTGCGCGGCAGATCCTGAAGTACCGTGACCGTCTTGGCGGCTACGTGAGCGTGGCGCAGTTGGCAGAGATCGAGAATTTCCCTGCTGATGAGTTGGCGGTGTGGTTCAAGGTGGAGGCTCCGCTCTTGCGGCGCCTGCGGGTGAACACGGCCTCCTTGACGGAGCTGGGGCGTCATCCCTATGTAGGGTTTCCCCGTGCGCGCGTCATCGAAAACTACCGGCGTGTTCACGGTGCCATTCGCTCACTGGACGAATTGCGGTTAATCCCGGACTTCACCGACGAGGTGATACAGCGTCTGGAACCTTATCTGGAATATTGACGGAGGGACTGCGCTCAGAGCTCGTCGGGGAGGAGTTCTACCACCTTGCCGCCTCGGGTGACGACGAGGGTGGAGTGGAACAGACGTGAACGCTCCACGAGGCGTTGCTGTGCCAGTACGATGCCTTGGTCGATGCGTTGCTGCATCTCTTTGATTTCTCGGTCATTCATGGCTGTCGTCGGTTTTAGCGTATTGGGCAAGGAATCGTTGGTATTTCGCCTCATCGACGATGTTGATGCGCTCGTCTTTCCATCCAGAAGCGATTTTCTCGCCGGGGATGTTGGAGTTGTCGTAGAGTGTCCAGTAGTCGCAGATGGGTGTGTAGAGCTGGAAGAAGTTCTGCAGCCCTGCCTCGTAGCGACGCAGGATGACGTCGGTCGGGATGTTGTGTCCGCCGAGGCTGACGCGCTTGGCTACGCGTGCGATGGCCTGTTCGGGCGAGGAGAGGGAGAAGAAGAGCAGCGTCACGAAGTAGCCGCGCTTCTGTGCGCGCTGGATCAGGTTGACGTAGGAGCGGGTGGCCAGCGTGGTCTCGAAGGCGAAGGTCTCGCCCTCCTTCAGCAGGTGTAGGATGCGGTCGATCATGAGGCGTCCTGCCTGGATGGCAACGCCCTCGGGGTTGAAGGGTGAGAGACCCTTGGCAATCTCGTCGGCGTTGACAAATTCCTGGCAGTTGAGCATCTCGGGCAGGACGGTGAAGGAGGCAGTCGTCTTGCCCGCGCCATTGCAGCCGGCGATGATATACAGGTGTAGTTTGTTCTTGTCTGCCATATTGCTTGTGAGGCTTTATGTCGGGGACAAAGATAGTTTTTTTTCAGTTGACGGTCGTCGGTTGAGCGTTGAAAGTGTGCGTAGCGCCTTGTTCTTTGAGATTATTTAACAGGCGGGGGCTTCCGGCAAACATATTTTTAAGGTTGTCAACTCTCAACTCTCAACAAGTCCGGCCGTAGGCGCCGTGTGCGCTCCAGCGACTGCTGCAGCTCCCACTCCTTGATCTTCGCCTCGTGGCCGGAGAGTAGGATGTCGGGGACACGCCAGCCCCGGTATTCGGCGGGGCGCGTATAGACGGGTGCTGCGAGGAGGTTGTCCTGAAAGCTGTCGGAGAGGGCGCTCTGCTCGTCGCCGATGACGCCGGGGATGATGCGAACGATGGCGTCGGCCATGACGGCGGCAGCCAGCTCGCCACCCGTGAGGACGTAGTCGCCGATGGAGACCTCCTTCGTGATCAGATGCTCGCGGATGCGGTAGTCGATGCCCTTGTAGTGACCGCAGAGGATGATGATGTTCTCGCAGAGCGAGAGCTCGTTGGCCATGGGCTGGTCGAACTGCTCGCCGTCGGGGGTGGTGAAGATAATCTGGTCGTAGTGGCGATCGGCCGTCAGTGCGCTGATGGCGCGGTCGATGGGTTCACACTGTATGACCATTCCTGCGAAGCCCCCGAAGGGGTAGTCATCGATGCGGCGGTCCTTGCGCACGGCGTAGTCGCGCAGGTTGTGCAGGTGGATTTCCACGAGCCCTTTCTTCTGTGCCCGTCCCAGGATGCTTTCCCCGAGAAAACCTTCGATGAGCTGGGGAATGACGGTGATGATGTCTATTCGCATGATAGTTTATAGATTAAAAAATCCTACCACTGATTGGAGAGCATATCGAGCATCTCCTTGGCGGTGAGCTTATAGTTCTGGTCGGCACCTTCGAGGATGCTGTCGGAGAGGGCGCGCTTGCTTTCGTGGAGGCGCAGGATCTTCTCCTCGATGGTGTGGTGGCTGATGAGGTGATAGACGGTGACGGCCTGCGTCTGCCCGATGCGGTAGGCGCGGTCGGTGGCCTGCTGCTCGATGGCGGGGTTCCACCACGGGTCGAGGTGGATGACGTAGTTGGCGGCCGTCAGGTTGAGGCCCACTCCGCCGGCCTTGAGGCTGATGAGGAAGATGGGGCTCTTACCCTTCTGGAAGTCGGCCACGAGCTGCTCGCGCTGCTTCACGGTGAGGCTGCCGTCGAGGTAGAGGAAGGGGATGCGGGCATCCTTCAGCGCGCGCGCCACGAGCTGCAGGAACGACGTGAACTGGCTGAAGACGAGCACGCTGTGGCCGCCATCGACGATGTTCTGTGCCAGCTCCATGAAGGCGTTGACCTTGCTGGAACCGTAGAGCCATCCGTTGTTGGTGAGCTCGGGTGAGCAGGCAGTGCGGCGCAGGCGTGTCAGCTCGGCCAGCGCGTTGATGGTGAGCTGGTCGCCCTCCTCCTTGAAGCGCTGCTCGGCCTCGCGGCGGATAACCTCGTAGTAGGCCATCTCGTCGTCGGTGAGCTCCACGTTGATGGTGATCTCGGTCTTCTCGGGCAGCTCCTTGGCCACCGCCTGCTTGGTGCGTCGCAGCATGAAGGGCGCCACGAGGGCTTGCAGCTGCTGCTGGCGCTCGGTGTCCTGTAGGTTCTCGATGGGCAGGATGTACTTCTGGTGGAAGTGCTCGTAGGTTCCGAGCAGGCCCGGGTTGATGAACTGGAAGAGGTTCCAGAGCTCGCCGAGATGGTTCTGCACGGGTGTACCCGTGAGGATGATGCGGTGGCGCGCTTGCAGTTTCATGCAGGCGGCGCTGGTCTTGGTGCCCCGGTTCTTGATGTTGTGGGCCTCGTCGAGGACGGCGGTCGTCCATTCTTTCTTGGCGAGGAACTCCTGTGCAGGCACCATCAGGCCGTAGGTGACGACGAGGACGTCGCCGACATCGGCCGTCTCGACGATGCGCTGGCGGTCGAAGTACTCGCTGAGGGAGCAAACATTGAGTGCAGGCGCGAAGCGCTGCAGCTCGTTGCGCCAGTTGGGCACGACGCTGGCGGGCGCCACGACGAGGGCGGGTCCCTCATGAGCATGGGCCAGCAGGAAGGCGATGGTCTGCACGGTCTTGCCCAGACCCATATCGTCGGCCAGACAGGCACCGGCGCCCCAGTCGGCCAGTCGCATCATCCACTGGAAGCCTTCGAGCTGATAGGGTCGCAGGGTGGCCTGTAGGCCCTCAGGGGCCGTGTATTTCATCTCGTCGGCTTTCTGGATGCGGTCGCGCAACTCGAGGAGGTCGTCGCTGTACTGGATGTCAATCTCGCCGTTGACGAGGCGTGCGAGCAGGCCCGTCTGCATCATCGACACGGCGGGTCGGCTGTTCTCGGTCGTGGAGATGCTCTCTAAGGCGTCGAGCTGCTGGCGCAGGCGCTCCGAGAGCCATAGGTAGTCGCCGTTCTGGAGTTGGACGTAGCCGCCGTGGCTGGTGGCGAGGGCCTGGAGGAGCTGTTGTGCCGTGAGGATGGAGTTGTCGGAGATCCGCACGTTACCCTCAATCTCAAACCAGCGGCCCCGGGAGGTGAGGGAGAGGTTCCAGTCGCTGCGCTGCGCCGTGTGCATCCGCAGCCGCTCGCCCTCGGGCCATTCGACGGCGCTCATGTCGGGGTGGCTGCTGACGAAGGCCAGCATCTGTAGCACTTGCGGCGTGGAGAGATGCGCGTTGAGGCGCTCGGAGAGCTCGATGTCGTGCTCCTGGCAGAACTGTAGGAGGGTGGCGAGGTTGCGGCGCTCACCTTCCATGTCGCGCTGGACGCGCACGCGCCCCGATGTCTCTGTCTGGTCGATGAGGACGTCGTCGCCCTGTCCGGGCGGCAGCGCAATCTTTCCTCCCAGGAGCGGGCGCACGAGGACGTAGGCATCGAAGAGCGTCTGCGCCGTTGGGTCGGGCGTGAGTCGCAGGATGATCTGCGTCTGTGCCTCGAGGGTCTCCAGTTCCTTCTCTTCGGGGAGCAGATCGGAGTGGATGTCGATGGTCTGAGCGATGAGGGGCAGCAGTCGCGTGAGCTTCTCCTCCGCCGCTTGCGGGAAGTCGGTCACGGAGAGCAGCTCGCGCAGGACGGCGCGCTCGTGGTCGGACATGGGGTAGTAGATGTAGTGCATGGCCGTGTCGCGGTGATAGACGTTGTTCTGTGACAGCAGGTCCTGGAAGGTCACGTTGGATTGCACATGGAAGCCACCGTCGGGCTTGCGCTCCAGGATGACGTAGGGCGTCTGCTCCTCGATGGTGACGCGGCGGTAGGGCGTCTGCTCGCCGGTATAGACGCGGTCGGAGCCCACGAGATGGGGCAGGATGATGCCCACCGTCAGGCGCGAGGCGCCCAGGAAACGGATGTCGGCCACGATGGCCTGGTCCGTGCGGTCCATGAAGGGTTCGAGGCCTCCGATGAAGCGGTTCCACGGCAGCTGTTTGCCGCTGCCCCAGCGGCCGTCCTTCAGGCGGTTCTGCTCGCGCAGCTCCACGCTCTCGCCGTCGCTCATGATGGTGTACATGACGCGGTGCTCGCCTTCGTCGTCGCTCGTCTGGCGGCTGTTCTCGCTGGCAATCAGGCGGTCGAGCATCAGCTCCCAGGGGTCCTTGGCCTTGGCGAAGGAGCTGACGGGCTTGCTGCCGAAGTTGTTGGCGAGCTGTTTCTTCTCGAATTTCTCCAGTGTGATGTAGGCCGATGCCTCGTGGCGGAGGAATGATGACTGCGGATGGAACGTCGCCTCGGTGAGCGGCATCCCCGCGAAGTTGGCGCCCAGGAGCATGGCCATGCGCTGCGTGAGCACATACTCGCGGGCGGCCATCGCCTCGGGGTTGATCAGCTGCGAGAGCAGATCCATGTCCATGCGCTGTAGCGGGTTGGCGAGCGTGTCGGCCAGCAGTGCGGCGGCTCCCACGCGGTGGAGGTTGCCCTCACGTGCCTGTGCGGCGAAGGCTGCCAGCGTCTTGCGGGCGTCGTTCTGGCGCGCAGTCCACAGGGCGATGACCCAGTAGAAGGCAGCGACGGGGTCGGTGGGGTAGGGGTCGTTGCTCTTGCTCTTGGCCAGTTTGTTGTTGGCGGCCTCGGTGAAGACCTTCAAGGCGAGCTCGCTCTTGCCCTGCGTCATGGCGTGCACGCCCTTGGAGAGATAGTCGGAGGGCGTCATCCGGATGCTCGTGGGCGGCGTGTATTGCCCCTTGCAGACGAAGTGGTAGTAGTTCACGAGCGCGCGCATTTCGCGGATATCGGGGTCGGTGGCGTCGAACTTGCGGAGTCCCAGCTGCCGCTTGATCATCTCCTCGGGGTCGATGTAGTCCTCCTTCATCCATTTGCGGATGATGGCGGAGATGAAGGAGGGGAAGTCCACGTCGCGGATCATCGTGATGAGGGGCTCGAAGCGACGGTCGTCTGCCAGGCTGATGAGGTAGGGTGGCACGCTGCCATTGAGCACCATCGGCTGCGGACGCTTGCCTTTGTGGCAGACGCGGACGGCGTGCTGCAGGGCGTCGAAGTCGGGGTAGCGCGTGAGAGGCCACTTGTCGAACTCCTCGAACCACTCGGGGTGCTCGTCGAGGCCGAAGCGCATCACCTCGCCGTAGAAGCGCGGGCGAATGAGCTGGCGCGCGGGACCGAAATGGGTGGCGGGCTCGTGCACGACGATGCCCTCATTGATCAGTTCGTTGGTGAGGATCGGCAGCTCTCCCAACATACAGGCGCCATGCACGCTCAGCTGCGTGCGGTCGTCGTCGGAGAGGTCCTGTCCGATATATGCATAGAGACAAGCCAGCTTCTGCAGTGCGGGCTTGAAAGTCATCAGATGTTGCTTGATTATTTCCATGAGGTTTGGTTTTGCGGGACAAAGATACGGCTTTTCCGTGAAAGCAGCAAGGACTGCGATTTATTTTTTTGCACATTCGTGGAAGCCTTTCATTTTTTATGTGTACCTTTGTCGCGCAAATATTGATCACTATGACCGAACAGGAACGGATTGAGGAGCTACGCACTGCGCTCCATCAACACAACTACAACTACTACGTCCTCAGCACGCCGACCATCAGCGACCAGGAGTTCGACGCGCTCCTGCGCGAACTCGCGGAGCTGGAGGGGCGCCACCCGGAGCTCTTCGACCCCAATTCGCCCACGCAGCGCGTGGGCAGCGACCTGACGAACGACTTCGAGACGGTCGTGCACCTGCGCCCCATGCTCTCGCTCGCCAACACCTATAATCAAGAAGAGGTACGCGCATATTACGAGCGCGTGCGCGAGGGCTTGCAGGGCGAGGACTTCGAGATCTGCTGCGAGCTGAAGTTCGACGGACTCAGCATCTCGCTGCATTATGAGGACGGGCGCCTCGTGCGGGCCGTCACCCGTGGCGACGGCGTGCAGGGTGATGACGTCACCGCCAATGTGCGCACTATCCGCACCATCCCCCTACAGCTGAGCCCTGGGGCCGGTTGGCCGCGTAGCTTCGAAATCCGCGGTGAAGTGCTGATGCCCTGGAACAGCTTCGAGGCACTGAACCGCGAGCGCGAGGCGGCTGAGGAACCCCTCTTCGCCAATCCCCGCAACGCCGCCAGCGGCACGCTCAAGAGCAAGCAGGCCAGCGTCGTGGCCGACCGCCATCTGGATGCCTACCTTTACTACCTCCTGGGCGACGAGGTGCCGGCCGACGGACACTATGAGAACCTGCAGGCTGCCCGCACGTGGGGCTTCCAAGTGAGCGAGCACATGCGTAAGGTGCGGTCGCTCGACGAGATCTTCGACTTCATCAACTACTGGGATGTCGAGCGCAAGAACCTGCCCGTGGCCACGGACGGCATCGTGCTGAAGGTCAACTCGCAACGCCAGCAGCGCGCCCTCGGCATGACGGCCAAGTCGCCGCGCTGGGCCATCGCCTATAAGTTCCAGGCTGAACAGCAGAGCACTGTCCTGCGCGAGGTCACGTACCAGGTGGGGCGGACGGGCGCTGTCACACCCGTGGCGAATATGGATCCGGTGCAGCTCTCGGGCACCACCGTGCGGCGGGCTACGCTCAACAACGCCGACTTCATCGCCAAGCTGGACCTGCATCTGGGCGACCATGTGCTGGTGGAGAAGGGCGGTGAGATTATCCCGAAGATTGTGGCCGTCGATGAGGCTTTCATCACGGAGGAGCGCGGGCCGCGCGTGGAGTTCATCCGGCACTGTCCCGAGTGCGGTGCCGAACTGGTGCGCTACGAGGGAGAGGCGGCCTGGTACTGCCCCAACGATGCGGGCTGCCCGCCGCAGCTCAAAGGGCGCATTGAGCATTTCGTCAGCCGCCGCGCCATGGACATCAACACGCTGGGTCCTGAGACCATCGATGACCTCTACGCCCGCGGACTGATCCGCAATGTGGCAGATCTCTATGACCTGACCGTGGATCAGCTGAGCGGTTTCGGCGACACGCGCATCCGCTCGGCGCGCAAGACCATCCAGGCCATCGAGGACTCGCGGCAGGTGCCCTTCGAGCGGGTGCTTTTCGCACTGGGCATCCGCTTCGTGGGCGAGACGGTGGCGAAGACGTTGGCGCGCCGCTTCCACGACATCGACACCCTCTCACGCGTCTCGCTCGACGAGCTGTTGCAGGTGAACTCCATCGGGCAGGCCATCGCCGAGAGCGTTATCCGCTGGTTCGCCGACATGGACAACATTTTTCTGGTAGAGCGCCTGCGCGCTCGCGGCCTTCAGTTCCAGCTCTCGGAGCAGAAGCTCGCGGAACAGAGCGACCGTCTGGCCGGCAAGACCATCGTCATCAGCGGCGTCTTTGCCCACCATTCGCGCGATGAGTACAAGGCGCTCATCGAGCAGCACGGCGGCAAGAACACCGGCAGCATCTCTGCCAAGACCAGCTTCATCCTGGCGGGAGACAATATGGGACCGGCCAAACTGGAGAAAGCGCAGAAACTCGGTGTCTCCATCGTCAATGAGGACGAATTCCTCAAAATGATAGAGAAGGATTAGCGTGTCAGCTTCACTGTGTGGCGTCGTCCCTCGAACTCCCACGTGACGAGGTAGAGACCGCGCGGAAGAGCAGACAGGCTGGTGCCGTCGCAAGCGCGGAACGTCTGGAGCAGGCGGCCGCTGCGGTCATAGACGCGGACGGGGAAGCGGAGGTCGGAGAGGTTGTCGCTGCCGAAATGCAGGCGGCCGCTCAGTGGGTCGTAGGCGAGGGCGTAGTCGAGCGATGCCAGATCGTCGATGCCTACGGTGGGATCGTCGGGCTCTTCCACTTCACCCACTGCCTGAATGTACCACATTCGGTTATTGGATCCGCCGTCGCGCCCGTCGCTCGTGTAGCTGAGTACGGGTGTGCCGTTGTCGTGCCGTCCACCGCTGAGGTTGGCGCCGTGGTGACTGAAGCGGTTGATGAAGTTGTAGCGGTCACCCGTCTGTGCCACGATGTTCCATTGCTGGCGGATGTCCAGTGAATCGCCCTCGGCCAGCGTGAGCTGTGTGCCGGTGAGCGTGGTGGCTGTCGGTTCACCCTCCGTGGGATCGCTGAGGGCGTAGCCTGTGGCGCGGTTGACGATGTAGCGGTAGCCGTTGGCGAGCGGGATGATCTGCCACTGCTGGCTCTCGGACTCCTCGTCGCGGGCATTGGCGCAGATGGCATCATCATCGGCCAAAACGTCTATGAACGTTCCCGCACCGGCGTTGCTGATGGCATAGTAGAGCGTGGCATCAGCAGGGAAGTCGGGCGTGATGGAGTCGTCGGGGTCCTTCGGATCGTCTGGATCGTCAGGATCCTCCGGGGTGTCTGGCTCCTCGGGAAGCATACTGGCGAAGGTGGTCTGCAGATAGGGGAGGTGGCGGTTGAGGTAGGTGCGGAGATCAGCGATGTACTGATTGTAGGTGGAGTAGAGGACGCGCTCGCGGAGAGTGCGGACATTGATGCCCCAGCGCTGGTAGTTGAGCTGTTGCGAGGCATCGAGCAACTCGGCGAGGCTGTCGATCTTAGCATTGAGATAGTCTTCGATGCCGCCGTCGAGGATCTCGGTGTAGCGGCGGTTGATGAGCTTGGCGAACCAGGGGTCTTCCCACATCCGCTGTATCCATACGCGTGCGTTGCCGTAGCCGTCGTTGCACATCAGCTGGCGCTCGGTGTTGGCGGTGCCGCTGCGAGTGCGGTTGTCATTGTTGTAGGCGATGTCGTAGTCCCAGAGGGGCCCCCAGAAGAGGTGGTCATCTTGCTGTTCCTTGTAGAAGTAGAGCGAGAAGAAACCATCGACGTTGCCCGACATCTCGGTGCAGAGGTACCAGTTGGCCAGCGACATGGAATCGACGTTCTGGCGGTAGCCGCTCTCTGGGTCGGCAAAGTCATCGGCGAAGAGGCGCTGCTCGAATTGCTGTACAAAGGAGCGGATGTAGTCGGTCTGCCGCTGGTCGAGTTCGTCGGCATCGGGATAGTGGATGCGGATGGGTACGGTGTGGGCGGTGCCGAAGCCGTCGGGTGGCAGGTAGCTCTGTGTCTCGTCGTCCCAATAGGAAGAATAGTGGAAGTCGCCGAAGCCGTCGGCCTCCAGGAGGTAGCCGCCGGTGATGTCGCTCTCGTCCGTCAGGGGATAGTCCTGCTCGAAGATGTTGACGCGATGGGGGCGCACATCGACCTGGTCGGAAATCTGGTAGTTGCCCACGTACTGGTCGTTGAGCGTGAAGTCCACGAACTTGGCGGCGGGGTTGAACTTCAGCCCTGCACGCTCGCCCATGAGGCTGGTGACGGCGTTGCGGATGAGTGTCTTGTCGCCGTGGTTGGCCAGCATGGTCCATTTCTTGGTGTTGGCGTAGCCCTTGCCCAGCAGTTTGGCTTTCTTCTGGAACTTGAGCTTATAGGGCTTCTTGGCCATGTTCCAGGTGGAGTTGCCGCGCCCGCGGATCTCGAGGGAGTCGAAGAACTGCACGTTGTCGTCCTCATCGACGTACCACATCCGGGCATAGACGTAGTTCTCCTTGCTGGTGATGGAGCGCCCGTTGAAGGTGTTGATATAGACGTGGGGCAGGTTGGTGAGGCGGCTGACGTCCTTCACCGAGGGATCGGTATCGGAGTCTTGTGCCGCTATCGTCGCGGGCAGGAGACAGGTGAGAGCTACGAATCTAAAAAAAATCATATTTGTGTGGTCCGTGGCTATTTCCCTGCGATGTTAATATTCTCGAAGCGGACCTGATAGGGCCATTGCTCGTCGGTGGTCGTGTCACCGTCCCAGTTAATCCAGGGGTGTCGCCAGTACTCGGTGGGCGCACCCATGACGACGAAGAAGATGCGCTGGCAGTTCTCGGGCACGGTGAGCGTGGCGGTGCCGTCGGCTGTGCGCTGTGCCTCGCCATAGACGCGCTCGCCGCTTCGCGTCATCGCCACAAAGCCGTAGCGCCAGCCCGCGCACTCGGTGCGGATGGCATGGTAGCCTTCGGCGCCGGCGATGCCGTGGAAGTGCGCCTTGATCTCGGTGCCTGCGGCGACGTTGTTCATGTTGATGATGTTGTAGCCGAAGTTCTGCGGGCAGTAGGCGGCATCCACCTCCCATGTGTTGGTCGTGCCGCTGGCCAGATGGTAGTGCGTCGGGAAGCGGCCATACTTGTTGGCAGCTTTGGCGGCATCGCGCACGCCGTCGATGTCGAAGGTGGCCATTCTCATGCAGCCCTCAAACTGCTCGTCGGCGAACTCATCGAGCGTGAGTCCGCAGATGCGGATGTATGCCTCAATGGGGTCTTCGGGGCGGATGCTCTCGCGCCAGATGCGTCCGATGAAGTCGGTGCCGTGCTTCATGCACCAGTAGTCCTGGAAGTAGCAGTTGGCGTAGCGGAAGTCCTGGTGCATGAAGGCCAGATGCGTCTGGGCCATGTACTGTTCCAGATACTCGCCGTCGGTGAACTGGCGCTCGGGGAAGATCTTGTAGGCCTGCCAGTCGGCGCACGATTCCCACCAGCCGTTGTAGCCCGCCGCGTTGTCGCCGTAGCCGTAGTCGAATCCGCGGTCCCAGCCGAGGTCGGCGTGAACAAGGAACTGGAAGGTATGACCGATCTCGTGGGCTACGGTGTGGCCGCCGCGCGCAGTGGCTGCCCACGGGTTGAAGTGTCCGATGCCCGTCTTGCCGCCAGAGGCGCCGTCGGTGCCGGAGGCATCGGCGCGCCACTCGCTCTGGTAGGGGATGTAGAGTTGGATCTTGTACTTGTCGGTCGTGGAGTTGCCGGGCACGAGGAAGCCCAGCTCCACGTACTTCTCCCAGCAGCGCTCGCCGATGGCGAGCACGTCGCTGGCCTTGGCAATCTCGCTGCGGTCGGGGTGCTTGATGCGTGCGGGGTTGTCACCGTAGCGTACATCCCAGAAGACGGCGTAGTGCTCGCTCTCCATGCTGTGTGCGAAGTTGTAGCCGGAGGTCGCCTTGGCGTTGGTGTAGTCGGTGCCGCTGTAGGTGTTGGGCTTAAGTAGAATGCGCCCGGGATCGGTGAACATTATGTCGGCAGCATCCACGGGCAGGAGGCTCGAGGTGGCGAGGTTGCGGTAGCCCGTCTTCTGGGTTGTATCGTAGAGGCGGAGCTGTGTCGAGCGAACCTCAATGGAATCTACATTCTCCAGCGAGATATTGCCATTGGCCTTGAAGCGGTCGGTGTAGCGGATCCAGATCTGGTCCTGGGCAATCGCGGTGAGCGCAGAGCCCATCGCGAGCGCGAAGAGAAAGAGGTGGCGTGTTCTCATCTCTGTGTCCTCCTTCCTTATTTCACGACGACTTTACGTCCCTGTATGACATAGATGCCCGGTCGCAGGGCGGCACCGGACAGCGGCAGTGTGCCTACGCGGCGGCCGCCGAGGTCGTAGATGCCCTGGTCGGCGGCTGCGGCATCGGGTGTTTCCTGACGGAGATCCGCGATGGCGTCGGGTGTCAGGCGTTCACCGTCGAGATAGAAGGTGAGGTCGTGGGTTCCGCCGATTTCATCCACCCATGAGCAGAAGGCTCTCACCTCGGTGGCTTCCGTGTTCTGCTGCATGACGCCCTCCTCGTTGAGCATATAGGTGCCCGCCGCGATGCGCTGGTTGCGGATGTACTGTCCCTCCACGACGGAGTCGTCCAGCTTCTTGTAGGTGCCTTTGAAGCGGACTTTCGCCAAGCCGTCGCTCAGGGGGAAGGGCTCGGTGCGGGGCGAGGACTTGGCCTTGAGGCTGACATTGGGAATCACATAGACGGGCCCCGTGAGCTTGCGGCCGCTGATGAATGTGATAAACTGCTTGCCCTCTTCCAGATCCGGCTCGCGGGTGGGGCAGATGAGGTAGTGGTAGTTGGCCTGGATGACGGTGGCGCCTGGCTCCATCGCGAGGGTCTGCAGCTCAACGGCTACGCCGTCGTTCTCGCTGACGCCGCGGGGCGTGGCCACCTTGGTGCCCTCGCCGAAGGTCTCGATGATCTGCTCGGTCGTCAGGTTGAGGGGTAGCACTAATGAGTTCCATTGGTTGAGCACGAAGGAGCGGCGCAGCGCCACCAGACCGTGATCGATGGCGAGCGTGTTGTCGTAGGTCGTGCTGTCCTCGTCGAAGATGAAGTGGGGTAGTGCGTGGAAGCGCATCGACTGGATGTCCGCGATGGCGAAGTGGTCGTTGCCGATGCTAACGTTGCCGCCCTCGAAACGCAGTGTCTGGATGTCGTTGGAGCTGACCAGATAGTAGTAGGCGGTGCCGTCGATGGTCGTGAGTTTCAGGTTTTTCGCGCTGTTGAGTGCGGAGAGTCTGCTCGTGGCTGTCAGTTGCGCCGCAAGGGGCGTCGTCAGCAGGAGTCCGGAAAGCAAGAGCAGCAAATTGCGTAGTTTCATATCACAATGAGTCGTTTGTTAGTAAAATTTGCTGCAAATATAGATAAAATCTCCGAGCTTATAAGCCAGTCGAGATAAAAATGTGAACAAATTGCCCCGAAAAAAGAGATCAAGGCTCACATACGCTCAATTTTTATCCTTTTACGTGCTCTAAGTCACAAATCTTTTGTA
>JAFUYT010000020.1 GCA_017470425.1 Bacteroidaceae bacterium
TATATATAATAATATATAATATAAATGTAAGTTTTTTACCAACAATTGGTGCTATGTTCTACGCACCCAGCCGAACACAAATGTAGCCGTGATGTTGCGATGTCGCGATGTTGTGTGTTCATTAGAACATGTTTTTGGGGCTCGCTGTTCAAAAAGTTCACTTTCCCTAAAAAAATTGTAGATTGTACGTCGTCCAATCGTAAATTATCATTATCTTTGTGGCGAAAAAGACAAAAACAGTGTGATGAAAGCAATCAATCCCTATTCCTCCCGTGCCGATCGCCTGGTGATGGCGGTCATTCTGTTGAACTCCCTCGTGATCCTCCTCGACTGTTCGGGGTACCATCGGCCTTGGCTGATGGCTGTGGATGTGGCGTGCTCGCTGTTCTTCATCGTGGAGATGGGGCTAAAGATGTGCCACGACGGGGTGCTGGGCTACTGGCGCAGGGGCTGGAACATCCTGGACGGCACGCTGGTGTTGCTGTCGCTGCCCTCGATTCTGTTCTTCATCCTGCCGCTCCCGGACTTGTCCTATCTGCTCATCCTGCGTCTGCTGCGCTCATTCCGTTTCTTCCGCGTGATACATTTCTTCCCCGGTGCTGAGCAGCTCGGGCGCAACTTTTGCAAGGCGCTGAGCGAGTGTATGTCGTTGTTTGCGGGTTATGTGCTCATCATCATCATCTCTGCTATCCTCTCCACCTCGTTGTTCGGGGAGGTGGCGCCGCAATACTTCGGCACGCCCTGGGAGTCGGTCTATAGTGTGTTCCGGCTGTTCTCCATTGAGGGGTGGTACGACATCCCGGACGCTGTGGCGACGGCCTATGGCCCGTGGGGTGTCCTCGGTGTACGCTTGTATTTCGTCTTGCTCCTCATTCTCGGCGGCGTCATCGGCCTCTCGCTCATCAATTCCGTCTTCGTGGATGCGATGTTGAGCGACAACAATGACGAGATGCTTGAGCACATCAAGGAGCTGGAAGCGAAGATCGACAAGTTGCTGGAGGAGAAGGAAACAAAGTGACTTCCGAAATGCCGAAATGTCGAAATGTCGAAGAGGGCTGTGTCGTTTGTTCTGGCACAGCCCTTTGTATTTTCAGGTCCTGGATGATGTTTACGCGTACCGCTTGGCCGCTTCTATCAACTGCTTCTTAAAGTTATAGATATCATCCAGCTTGTTGATTGTTACCAATTGTTCATTCCTGTTTTCATCAACAAATCCAATCCTCTTGTTGTTGGTGTTGTTGAAATGCAATCGGCAAATAGGCCTGCGGTTATTATCGTCTGCGAAGATGGCGAAGTATGATTGTGAATCACGATAAGTGACGCGCTCTGAGGAAATCACCTCGCAGACAATACTCTTCACGATGTAGTAGCCCTCCAACTCTTCAACAGTAGTTATGATCTTAGAAGACTTGTCATCCTCCTTCGCAGGCTCCTCAGCTTTCTGTTCGCTTGCAGTGGCGTTTGTCTGGACAGGTGCACCAGCGGCCTCGGTTGCTTTGATGGCAATACCGAGTTTCTCGCTCATCACATCATTGATATGACTGTTCAAAGCTCGCACCACAATATCAGTGAATTGTTCCAGAACCTTCTGCGTTACGATGCCCTCATACACCCTCTTAGTCAGCATCTTGACGAGCTCTGGCGATGGCTCAGCGAATTCGGAACGAATCACCTTCTTGACCTCTGACATGTACTTCAATTCGTTGGCGCTACTCAGGATGTTGTCCAAGTCGAAGTTCTCTTTGCAGAACTTCTTCACCTCTTCAATTTGTGTCTCCCTGATTTTTTCAAGGTTAAATTCCAGGAAAGGAACATCGTCCATGATGTTCTCCTTGATTAAGTCGGCATAGAACCTATAAACGATGCCATTCGTCAGCACTCCGAACTTTGCCTTCGAGGCCACATAATAGCGCTTCAATTGGTTGTCGTGCAAGTTCAAGTCCTGTTTCCAATGCTTACATTCAATGAGCATGATAGGAGAACCATCCTTCATGATGGCATAGTCTATCTTTTCTCCTTTCTTCTTCGCAATGTCACAATCCATTTCGGGAACGACCTCCAAAGGGTTGAAAACGTCATATCCCAGCATCTGAATGAATGGCATGATAAAAGCGTTCTTGGTAGCCTCTTCCGTCTGGATGGATTCTTTCAGGGCCGAAACGCGCTCAGCTAATTGAAAAATGGCATCTTTAAAGTCCATGGTTCTTGTTTTTAAGCCTCATCCTCCCAGTCCCTCGGAAGATAACTATTTAAATGTATGAAGCGTGGAACTGTATCCACTTCTCCGACATGAGGTCCTGAGAAAACCTTGCAAAAGAGATGTGGCAAGTCCACGCTTACGCATGGAAGCCATCATGTTCTCTTGCTTTGCTTGAAATTTCTCAGGTTTCATGTCGCAAGACGAGCATAACGCTTCGTTTTATTTCCAATAAGGTGGGCCCCTGCACTCAGGTTTAAGCATCATCATTGATGCTTTTGTGCCCTATCGGGTGCAAAGATAACGATAAATATGAAAAGTGCAGAAGAAAAAGGCAAAAAGTTTCGGATTCCGAATAAAGATTTGTACTTTTGCGGAACTGATCATCTGGGAAGTGTGCTTCCGAGCCTCGCGAGAGGTGGATGAACCCATCTGCGGATGGGACATCCTGCCACCGCCAACGCTCTATTCACGCAAGCACTCGACGCGGCCTACAGCGTGGCATTTCCCAATAGTACACCGATCAATGTGAGTAAAAAAGAAAGGAAAGTCAGCGAAACTAATGATGAATTATGAATTGTGAATTATGAATTATGCATTATGAATTATGAATTGTGCATTATGAATTGTGCATTATGAATTATGAATTGTGCATTATGCATTATGAATTGCATGAAATGGCTCATAGATAGGAGAAATGGAGGGGTAGGGGAGAAAAAGTGATGATTTTTTTGCGGCTGTTCGGAAATAATGTTGTAATTTTGCGGCCGTATTGTGAAAATCGAAGAAAAACAGGATATTGATCATGATCAAAATTACACTTCCTGACGGCTCTGTCCTCCAGCGTGAGGCGGGCGTCACGGGCTATGAGATTGCTGAGAGTATTTCACCCAGACTGGCGGCAGACGTGCTCGCCTGCGGCGTCAACGGACAGACGGTGGAGCTGAACCGCCCCATCACCGAGGACGCTGAACTGGTGCTCTATAAGTGGGACGATGAGGAGGGCAAGCACGCCTTCTGGCACACCAGTGCCCACCTGATGGCCGAAGCGCTGCAGGAACTCTACCCCGGCACGCAGTTCGGTATCGGTCCTGCCATCGAGCGCGGCTTCTACTATGATGTCATGCCCCCCGAGGGCACCGTCATCCGTGAGGCTGATTTCGAGGCCATCGAGAAGAAGATGATGGAGCTCGTACAGCGCAAGGAAGCCCTCGTGCGCCGCGACATCAGCAAGGCTGACGCCCTCCAGTTCTTCGGCGACAAAGGCCAGACCTACAAGAACGAGCTCATCGCCGACCTCGAGGACGGACATATCACCACCTACACGCAGGGTGCCTTCACCGACCTCTGCCGCGGCCCGCACCTCGTCAACACAGCCCCCATCAAGGCCGTGAAGATTACCGCCGTGAGCTCCGCCTACTGGCGCGGCGATGAGAAGCGCCCGCAGATGACCCGTATCTACGGCATCACCTTCCCCAAGAAGAAGCTCCTCGACGAGTACGTCACCCTCATGGAGGAAGCCAAGAAGCGCGACCACCGCAAGATCGGCAAGGAGATGGAGCTCTTCATGTTCTCCGAGCGCGTAGGTAAGGGGCTGCCCATCTGGCTCCCGAAGGGCACGGCACTGCGCCTGCGCTTAGAGGATATGTTGAAGAAAATCCAGAAACGTTATGGATATCAGCAGGTAATGACGCCCCATATCGGTGGTAAGAACCTCTATGTTACCTCAGGCCACTGGGAGCACTACGGCAAGGACAGCTTCCGCCCCATCACCACCCCCGAGGAGGGCGAGGAGTACCTCCTGAAGCCCATGAACTGCCCCCACCACTGCGAGATATACGCCTCCAAGCCGCGCTCCTATAAGGATCTGCCGTTGCGCCTGGCTGAGTTCGGCACCGTCTATCGCTACGAGCAGAGCGGTGAGCTCCACGGCCTCACGCGCGTGCGTTCCTTTACTCAAGACGACGCCCACCTCTACTGCCGCCCCGATCAGGTGAAGCAGGAGTTCATCCGCGTGATGGAGATCATCCAGATCATCTTCGGCGCCCTCAACTTCGACAACTTCGAGGCTCAGATCTCCCTGCGCGACCCCAATAACAAGACGAAGTACATCGGCTCCGACGAGGTCTGGGAACAGGCTGAGCGCGCCATCATCGAGGCTTGTGAGGAGAAGGGGCTGCCCACCCGCACCGAGCTCGGCGAGGCCGCCTTCTACGGTCCTAAGCTCGACTTCATGGTCAAGGATGCCCTCGGCCGCCGCTGGCAGCTCGGCACCATCCAGGTCGATTACAACCTCCCCGAGCGCTTCCAGCTCGAATACACCGGCGAGGACAACCTGAAGCACCGTCCCGTCATGATCCACCGCGCCCCCTTCGGCTCGATGGAGCGCTTCGTGGCCGTGCTCATCGAGCACACCGCCGGGCACTTCCCCCTCTGGCTCACCCCCGATCAGGTCGCGATCCTTCCCATCTCCGAGAAGTACAACGACTACGCCCAGCACGTGCAGGAGCTCCTCGAGCAGGCCGACGTGCGCACCGTCCTCGACGACCGCGCCGAGAAGATCGGCCGTAAGATCCGCGACAACGAGATGAAGCACATCCCCTATCTCCTCATCGTAGGAGAAAAAGAAGAGGCAGATGGCCTTGTGAGCGTAAGAAGACAGGGTCAAGGTGACCAGGGAAGCATGAAAATCGAGGATTTTGCAAAGAAAATCAACGAGGAAGTGCGCAGTATGACAGAAAAGTATTAACTTTGCGCCCGCAAATCTATCAATCACCAAACCAACGGCTACGGCCGTGTCTATGAAGAAAGACAACCTCAAAAGCCAGTATCGCGTCAACGAGCAGATCCGTGCCCGTGAAGTGCGCATCGTCGGCGACGACATCGAATCCACCGTCCTCCCCACCCGCGACGCCCTGCGCATCGCGGAGCAGAAGGGAGTAGATCTCGTGGAGATCTCGCCCAATGCAGAGCCCCCCGTCTGCCGCCTCATCGACTACTCCAAGTTCCTCTATCAGCAGAAGAAACGACAGAAGGAGATGAAGGCCAAGCAAGTCAAGATCGAGGTCAAGGAAATCCGCTTCGGACCGCAGACCGACGACCACGACTACAACTTCAAGCTGAAGCACGCCCAGGGCTTCCTCTCCGACGGCGACAAGGTGAAGGCCTACGTCTTCTTCCGCGGCCGTTCCATCCTCTTCAAGGAGCAGGGCGAGGTGCTCCTTCTGCGCTTCGCACAGGATCTCGAAGAATACGGCAAGGTGGAATCCATGCCCGTCCTCGAAGGCAAGCGCATGACCATGTTCATCGCCCCCAAGAAGACTGCTCCCAAGAAAGCCGCCCCCGCCGCTCAGCAGCCTGCCTCCGTCGGCAGTGTGCCTGTCGGTTCCTCTCCCGTCAGCGACGACTTTGAGGATGAGGAGCGTTCGGAGCTCGGCGATTCCATTGCCGAGAACAACGAGCCCGACCGCAAGAAACCCCAGCAGAAAGCCCGCAAGGAATACACTGGCCCCAAGGTCGAAGGCGAGGACTGGGATGACTAAAGTCGAATGCATAATGCATAATTCACAATTCACAATTCACAATTCACAATTCACAATTCACAATTGCCTGTCCTATGTTGAAGCAAATTATGAATGATGAATTAAGAATTATGAATTAAGAATGATGAATGAAGAAAAAGGATTGCGCGCTGCGCCCGGTATATGCGTTGCCGCGTCCGTTAATTAATAACAATTAAAAACAAAACAAAAAATGCCAAAAGTAAAGACTAATTCCGGCGCCAAGAAGCGTTTTGTGCTCACCGGAACGGGTAAGATCAAGCGTCATCACGCTTATCACAGCCACATCCTGACGAAGAAAACCAAGAAGCAGAAGCGCAACCTGCAGCACAGCGACCTCGTCGTGACTGCTAACCGCAAGCAGGTCCGCGAACTCCTCCTCCTTCGCTAATCCACATCAGGATAGAGAGTTAACAAAGTATTTCCCCAAGGAAATCACCCAAAGTCAAACCGAACGCCGGCTTATTAAAGAGATTAGAGATTCAAGATTAGAGATGAGAGATTTTCGTCAATCATCAGTCGTCAATCATCAATCGTCATAATCCGCCATCGTTCAAAAAACAAACAAAATTATGCCAAGATCAGTAAATCACGTAGCTTCACGTGCAAAGAGAAAGAGAATCCTGAAGCTCACCCGCGGCTACTTCGGTGCCCGCAAGAATGTCTGGACCGTTGCCAAGAACACCTGGGAGAAGGGTCTGACCTACGCCTATCGCGATCGCAAGAACAAGAAGCGCTCCTTCCGCGCATTGTGGATCCAGCGTATCAACGCTGCCGCTCGCATGGAAGGCATGAGCTACAGCCAGCTCATGGGTGCCCTCCACAAGGCTGGTGTCGAGATCAACCGCAAGGTGCTCGCCGACCTGGCCATGAACCATTTCGAGGCTTTCCAGGCTATCGTTGCCAAGGTGAAGTAAGGCGGTTCTCACTGTTTGAAACACTGAACAAAAGATGCTGTGTTGCCCGCTCGGGCGATGCAGCTCTTTTTTGTGTGTGTGCAGCGCCCCGATGAAATGGGCTGAAAACTATGTTAAGGGTGTTTAAGAATCTTAATCTTTCTTGAATGTCTTGTTCCTTTAGGAACAATGTCGTATCTTTGCACCCGCTAAAACGAAATGCACATGGGATTCTTCAATTTTTTCTCCAAGAATAAGGAACAGCAGAAGGAGACGCTCGACCGCGGCCTCGAGAAGACCAAGGAGAGCTTCTTCGGCAAGCTCACCCGCGCCGTTGCCGGCAAAAGCAAGGTCGATGACGATGTCCTCGATGACCTCGAGGAGGTGCTCGTGACGTCCGACGTAGGCGTCGATACCACCCTCAACATCATCCGCCGCATCGAAGAGCGCGTGGCGCGCGACAAATACGTCAGCACCGGCGAGCTCAATGGAATCCTGCGCGATGAGATTGCTGCGCTGCTCACCGAGAACAACTCCGGCGACACCGAAGGCTTCCAGATCCCGGAGGGAAAGAAGCCCTATGTCGTCATGGTCGTAGGCGTCAACGGCGTCGGCAAGACCACCACCATCGGCAAGCTCGCCTGGCAGTTCAAGCAGGCAGGTCTGAAGGTGATGCTCGGCGCTGCCGACACGTTCCGTGCCGCCGCTGTAGAGCAGATTGTCATCTGGGGCGAGCGCGTCGGCGTGCCCGTCGTGAAGCAGCAGATGGGCAGCGATCCCGCCAGCGTGGCCTTCGACACCCTCTCCAGCGCCGTTGCCAACGACGTCGATGTCGTCCTCATCGACACCGCCGGACGACTCCACAACAAGAAAGGTCTGATGGATGAGCTCTCGAAGATCAAGCGTGTCATGCAGAAGGTAGTGCCCGATGCGCCCCACGACGTCATGCTCGTCCTCGACGGCTCCACAGGTCAGAACGCCTTTGAGCAGGCCAAGCAGTTCACTGCCGCCACCGACGTCACCTCCCTCGCCATCACCAAGCTCGACGGCACCGCCAAGGGTGGGGTAGTGCTCGGCATCTCCGACCAGTTCAAGATCCCTGTCCGCTACATCGGGCTCGGCGAAGGCATGGAGGACCTCCAGCCGTTCAACAGAAAAGATTTCGTAAACTCCTTGTTTGGGGAATAGGGGACTCTCCCCCCGCCCTCCCTATAAGGGAGGGGGCGATTACCTTTAAGATTACCTTCAAGATTACCTTCAAGATTACCTTCAAGATTAGAGATTGCATGACATTTAATAAAGAATGACGATGAACTCCTCAACAGCAAAACATACTGCTCCCTCCCTTATAGGGAGGGCGGGGGGAGAGTCCGCTATTGATATCCTTACCTTGGGCTGCTCCAAGAACCTCGTGGATTCTGAGCGCCTGATGGCACAGCTCCGCCGCGCCGGCTACGTCGTGCGCCACGACCCGGAAGTCTGCGAGGGCGATATCTGCATCATCAACACCTGCGGCTTCATCGGCGATGCCAAAGAAGAAAGCATCAATGTCATCCTCGAGCAAGGTCAGCGCAAAGAAGAAGGCTCCCTGCGCAAGCTCTTCGTGATGGGGTGCCTCTCGCAGCGCTATCTCGCTGAATTGCAGACAGAGATCCCCGAAGTCGATGGCTGGTACGGAAAGTTCGACTGGTCGCGCATCCTCGCCGACCTCGGTCATGCCTGGGATGATGCCCTCACGCCTGGACGTGCGATAACGACACCTTCGCACTACGCCTACATCAAGATCAGCGAAGGCTGCAACCGCCACTGTTCATACTGTGCCATTCCCATCATTACGGGACACCACGTGAGCCGCCCGATGGAAGAGATCCTGGAGGAGGTGCGGCAGTTGGTGGCTGTCGGCGTGAAGGAGTTCAATGTCATTGCACAGGAACTGACCTTTTATGGTGTTGACCTCTATCACCGCCGCGCCATTGCCGAGCTCATTGACCGCATGGCTGACATCGAGGGTGTAGAGTGGATCCGGCTGCACTATGCTTACCCGGCGGACTTCCCGTGGGAGCTGCTGCCTGTCATCAACCGCCACCCGAACATCTGCCGCTATTTAGACATCGCCCTGCAGCACATTGCCGACCCCGTGCTCACTGCTATGCGCCGCCACATCACGAAGGAGGAAACCTACGCTTTCGTGGAGCGCATCCGTCGTGAAGTGCCCGGCATCCATCTGCGCACAACCCTCATGGTAGGCCACCCCGGCGAGACCGAAGAAGGTTTCCAGGAGCTCTTAGAGTTCACGCGCTGGGCGCGCTTCGAGCGCATGGGTGCCTTTGCCTATAGCGAGGAAGAGGGCACACACAGCGCCGAGGCGTTCACCGACGACATCCCCGAGGAGGTCAAGCAAGTGCGCCTCTCGAAGCTCATGCGCCTCCAGCAGCGCATCTCCGGCGATATTCAGGAGGCGAAAGTCGGCACCGTGCAGCGCGTCGTCATCGACCGGCGCGAGGGCGACTACTTCGTAGGGCGCACGCAATATGACTCCCCCGAGGTGGATCCCGAGGTGCTCGTGGCGGTCGCCGACCTGGCGGCGGCAGGCATCACCGACCCCGTCGGTCAGTTCCTCAACCTCCGCATCACCTCTGCCGACGACTTCGACCTCTATGCCAAACCCGAAACAGACAATACATCGTTAACGAATGAATAATAAGGAATTTATCTCAACCCTCGCGCAGAAAGAAGGTCTCTTGCAGCGCGATACACAGAAGCTGGTGAACCTGCTGGTGGCAGAGCTGACAGCCCAGTTCGAGAGCGGGCATCAGCTGGCCGTGCAGAACTTCGGTCAGTTCGAAGTGAAGAAGAAGATGGAGCGCGTCGTCGTGAACCCCTCCACGGGTCAGCGGATGCTCGTTCCCCCGAAATTGGTGCTCAACTTCAAGACATTCTCCGCTCTCCGTGAGCGCACCCAGAAAGGAGGTGAGGCATGAGTGATACGCGTCTGACGCCTACCGACCTGTCGGCAGCCCTTGCTCGTCGTGGCAGCCTTCCCCGCCGCTATTGCGAGGATTTCGTCCGTTCCTTCTTCGAGGTCATCGAGGATGGACTTGTGCACGAGAATGTAGTGAAAGTCAAGGGCTTCGGGACCTTCAAGGTCGTTGATGTCGATGCCCGTGAGAGCGTGAACGTCAGCACCGGCGAGCGTTTCGAGATCGGTTCCCACACGAAAATCAGCTTCACGCCCGACGCCGCCCTCCGCGACGCTGTCAACAAACCCTTCCTGGAGTTCCAAACCGTTGTCATCAACGAAGGCACCGACATCGCCAAGATGGAAGCCATAGAGGAAGAAGTTACTGAACCTCAGACGGAGATTCCTGTTGCTGAGGACGTCCCCGTTGCATTGACAGCTGTTACAAAAGAACCTGTTGCAGAAGAGCCTGTTGCAGAAGAGCCTATAGCAGAAGAACCCGTAGCAGAGGAGCCCGTAGCGGAAGAACCCGTAGCAGAGGAATCTGTTGAAGAAGAACCCGTTGTGGAAGAGCCTGTTGCAGAGGAGCCTGCAGCGGAAGAACCTGTAGCAGAGGAGCCTGTAGCAGAGGAACCTGTAGCAGAGGAGCCTGTAGCAGAAGAGCCTGTTGCAGAAGAGCCTGCAGCGGAAGAACCTGTAGCAGAAAAAGCTGCGGTAGTTGCTCCGTCTTGTGAAAAGCGCTGCCACTGCCATTGCTGGTGCCACGCGCTGATGGGGCTGTTGCTGGCGTTGTTCTTCACAGCCTTGGGTTATTGCCTGGCTTACTACTGGCGCCCCATTGAACTTCCCGAGTTGAAGTGCGAACGTGAGCAGTCGCAGCAGGAAGGCAGCCAAGCAGCGCAACCCGCAGAGGCTCAACCTGCAGAGGCTCAATCTGTTGGCGCTCAGGCGCAGAAGGGAGAGCCCGTCGTTGCCGACAGCACAACTGCAGCGCCTGCCACCCTCGCCGCTACGCAGAATCAGAAAGTTCCCTCCGAGACACAGAGCTATCCGCAGCTGGAAGGTGGTGACTATTGGATTGTCGGTGAACTGGGTACAGAGAAGATGACAGCCGGTAAGACGCTGCTGAACATGGCGCTCAAGTACTACAAGAACAAGGATCTCTTCATCTATATCTGCACGATGAACGACATCACCAACCCCGACATCGTGCCTCTGGATAAGGAGCTCCGCATACCCGCACTCAAAGACAAGAAGACTGGCATGACTCCGCAGGAGGTGGCCAATGCCGCAAAGAACAAGAACTAATCATCGAACACACATTATATCATTATGGCAGAATCCATTGACATTCGCGCGCTGAATGACTTGATAGAGCGTCAGAGCGCTTTCGTCACCAATCTGATGACGGGCATGGACCAGACGATTGTCGGTCAGCGTCATCTCGTAGAATCCCTTCTCATCGGCCTCCTCTCCGATGGCCACGTCCTTCTGGAGGGCGTGCCCGGCTTGGCAAAGACCTTGGCCATCAAGACCTTGGCGCAGCTCATCGATGCCAAGTTCAGCCGCATCCAGTTCACCCCCGACCTGTTGCCCGCTGACGTCACCGGCACGATGATCTACTCACAGAAGGACGAGAGGTTCCAGGTGGAGCAGGGTCCCGTCTTCGCCAACTTCGTGCTGGCGGACGAGATCAACCGTGCCCCTGCGAAGGTGCAGAGCGCCTTGCTCGAGGCGATGCAGGAGCGCGAGGTGACCATCGGCAAGCAGACGTTCCAGCTGCCCTCGCCCTTCCTGGTGATGGCAACCCAGAACCCCATCGAGCAGGAGGGCACCTACCCGCTGCCCGAGGCACAGGTGGATCGTTTCATGCTGAAGGTCGTCATTGACTATCCGAAGCTCGACGAGGAGAAGAAGATCATCCGCCAGAACATCAGTGGCGAGAAGACCGTCGTGACGCCCGTGCTCACCACCGCCGACATCCTCGAAGCCCGCAAGGTCGTGCGCCAGGTCTATCTCGACGAGAAGATTGAGCAGTACATCGCCGACATCGTCTTTGCCACCCGCTTCCCCGAGAAGTACGGGCTGAAGGAGATCGAGGACTACATCGAGTTCGGCGGCTCCCCCCGTGCCAGCATCAATCTGGCGCTGGCTGCCCGTGCCTACGCCTTCATCAAGCGCCGCGGCTATGTCATCCCCGAGGACGTCCGCGCAGTGGCTCACGACGTGCTGCGCCACCGCATCGGTCTCACCTACGAAGCCGAGGCCAACAACGTCAGTGCCGAGGAGATCGTCTCGAAGATTCTCAACAAGGTGGAAGTGCCCTGATGGAAACATCTGAGATTTTAAAGCGCGTCCGGCAGATCGAGATCAAGACCCGCGGCCTCTCCAGCAACATCTTTGCCGGCGAGTACCATTCGGCGTTCAAGGGTCGCGGTATGGCGTTCTCGGAGGTGCGCGAGTACCAGTACGGCGATGACATCCGCGACATCGAATGGAACGTCACCGCGCGCTTCAACAAGCCCTATATCAAGGTGTTCGAGGAGGAGCGCGAGCTGACGGTGATGTTGCTCGTGGATGTCAGCGGAAGCCTGGACTTTGGTACGACGGTGCAGACGAAGCGCGACATGACGACAGAGATAGCCGCCACGCTGGCCTTCAGCGCCATCCAGAACAACGACAAGATCGGGGTTATCTTCTTCTCCGACCGTATCGAGAAGTTCATCCCGCCCAAGAAAGGTCGCAAGCACATCCTCTACATCATCCGTGAACTCCTGGACTTCCACCCCGCAAGCCAGCGCACCGACATCCGGCAGGCGGTCGAGTACCTGACGCAGGTCATCAAGCGCCGTTGCACGTTTTTCCTGCTCTCTGACTTCATCGACGAGGGCGACTTCCGGCAGGCGCTGACCATCGCCAACCGCAAGCACGACGTGGTAGCCATCCAGGTCTATGACCGTCGCATCGCGGAGTTGCCCAACGTGGGTCTGATGCGCGTGAAGGACGCCGAGACGGGTCACCTGCAGTGGGTCGATACGTCGAGCCGCCGTGTGCGCAATGCGCAGTCGCAGTGGTGGCGTGAGAGTCAGGCGCGCCTGGGCGACATCTTTTCCCGCAGCAACGTGGATCACGTCAGTGTTCGCACCGACCAGGACTATGTCACGGCGCTGCGCAATCTATTTGCTCAGAGAACATAAGGGGACTCTCCCCCCTCCCTCCCTTGTAGGGAGGGAGCAGATACACTATAAGGGTGGAAAAGTATATTTAAAATGAAAATATTATTTAAGTTATTAGCCAAGGTGACCGCTCCCTCCCTCATAGGGAGGGCGGGGGGAGAGTCTCTTTTTCTCCTCTTTTGTTTGTGGCCACTGTCTCTTTCAGCCCAGGTGGTTTTCGAGGCGCGCATCGATTCGATGGTGCTGCTCATCGGTGAGCAGTGTGAGCTGACGCTGGATGTCACCTGCGATGCCCGTCAGAAGCTGAAGATGCCTGACTTCCGCCCGCAGCAGCCGCTGACGGAAGAGGTGGAGGTGGTCGATAGATTGAGCACCGACACTACCTTCCTCGACGAGGGCAAACGGATGCAGGTGGTGCAGCGCTACACCATCACGGCGTGGGATTCCGCGTTCGTGCTCCTGCCGCCCTTCGCTGTTGAAGTAGATGGTGAACGCTACGAATCCAAGCAGCTGGCATTGAAGGTGCTTACGGTTGATGTTGATACCGTGCATGTCGATCGCTTTGCGCCGCCAAAGGATATACAGAACAATCCCTTCTCGTGGGACGACTGGAAGCCGGTCATCTGGCTCATCGTCGTGCATCAATTGCTGGCGTTGGCGCTGTTGTGGCTCTACACTCGTTGGCACGAGAACAAACCCCTGATCCGCATTATCCGCCGCAAGCGTAGGCTGCCCGCCCATCAGGTGGCCATGAACGAAATCGAGCGTATCAAGGGCGAACGCAAGTGGGCAGAGGAGGACAGCAAGGAGTACTACACCCAGCTCACCGACACGCTCCGCAACTACATCCGCGAGCGCTACGGTTTCAATGCGATGGAGATGACCTCCGCCGAGATCATCGAGCGTCTCCTGCAAGAGCAGGACGAGACGGCGCTCGCCGAGCTCCGGCAGCTCTTCCAGACGGCAGACCTCGTGAAGTTCGCCAAGTGGACGACGATGATCAACGAGAACGACGCCAACCTCGTCAGCGCCATCGACTTCATCAACCAGACGAAGCAGGAGGTCGATCCCAACGCCCCCGAGGAGGAGGTCATCATCCCCGAGGAGGTGCGCCAGATCCAGGCTCGCTCGCTCACGATGAAGATCATCATGGGTGTCATCGCCGTCGTGTCCTCCGCGCTGGCTGTCTATGCCCTTTACCTTGTCATTGACTTAATCCGTTGAAGCTATGCAATTTGCCAATCCATATTTCCTGTTGCTGCTCCTGTTGCTGATACCTTATATATTATGGTATGTGCTGCGGAGCCATGATAGTGAGGCATCGCTGCAGGTGTCCTCGACGTCGGCGTTCCGCCGTGCACCGCGCACGCTGACGACCTATCTCGTCCACGCTCCGATGCTCCTGCGCTGCCTGGCGTTCGTGATGATCGTGCTGGTGCTGTGCCGTCCGCAGACGAGCAATTCGTGGAGCGACCGCACGGTCGAGGGCATCGATATTATGCTTTGCATGGATATCTCCACGTCGATGCTGGCCGAGGACCTGCGCCCCAACCGTATCGAGGCGGCCAAGAAGGTAGCCTCGGAGTTCATCTCCGGGCGCCCCAACGACAACATCGGTCTGACCATCTTCGCGGGCGAGAGCTTCACGCAGTGCCCGATGACGACGGATCACGCCGTGCTGTTGAATCTGTTCAACAATGTCAGCTGTGATATGGTTCAGCGCGGTCTGATGTCCGACGGCACCGCCATCGGCATGGGTCTGGCGAATGCCATCTCACGCCTGAAGGATTCCAAGGCGAAGTCGAAGGTCATCATCCTGTTGACGGACGGCTCCAACAATGCCGGTGACATCTCGCCGCTGACCGCCGCCGAGATCGCCAAGAGCTTCGGCATCCGCGTCTATACCATCGGCGTGGGCACGAACGGCACTGCGCGCTATCCCTATCCCGTAGGCGGGCATATCGAGTATGTGAATATCCCCGTGGAGATCGACACGAAGACGCTGGCCTCCATCGCGGGAACCACCAACGGCGAGTTCTACCGCGCCACCGACAACGCCAAGCTGCGCGAGGTCTATCAGGAGATCGACAAGCTGGAGAAGACGAAGATGAACGTGAAGGAGTACTCGAAGCGCTACGAAGCCTTTGCGCCCTTTGCCCTCTTCGCCTGCCTCTTCCTGCTGCTGGAGCTCCTGCTGCGCGAAACCCTACTTAAAAAGATTCCATAAAGTGACCCCCTCCCTGCCTCCCCGAGGGGAGGGGTTAAGATAGAAAAAATTAACAACAAGCAAAGAGTCTCCTCCTCTCGGGGAGGTCGGGAGGGGGCTTTATTAGTCTTATGTTCCGATTCGCTAATCCCCTATATCTCTATTTGTTGGCAGTCATCCCTCTGCTGGCTCTCCTGCACTACGGGATGGATCTGTTGCGCCGTCGGCGTCTGCGCGAGTATGGCGATCCTGCCTTGTTGAAACCGCTGATGCCCGATGTGTCGCAGTGGCGCCGTGAGCTGAAGTTCTGGCTCGTCAACGGTGCGCTGGCGATGATGATTTTCTGCCTGGCGCGCCCGCAGTACGGCACCAAGATCGACACGCGCACACGCCGCGGTATCGAGGCTATCATCGCCCTCGACGTGAGCAACTCTATGATGGCCGAGGACGTGACGCCCAGCCGCCTGGCGAAGTCCAAGATGCTGATCAGCAGCCTCGTCGATAAGATGACGGATGACAAGGTCGGTCTCATCGTCTATGCCGGCGACGCGTTCACGCAGTTGCCCATCACGAGTGACTACGTCTCTGCCAAGATGTTCCTCGACAACATCTCGCCCGCCATGATCGCCGTGCAGGGCACTGACATCGCGCGCGCCATCGAACTCGCCACGCACAGCTTCACGCAGCAGGAAGGCGTGGGGCGTGCCATCTTCGTGATCACCGACGGCGAGGACAACGAGGGTGGGGCAGTGGCCGCTGCTAAGGATGCCGCGGGGAAGGGGATGCACGTCTATGTCCTCGGCGTAGGGTCGCCGGAGGGCGCGCCCATCCCCGTGCCGGGCAGCAACCGCTACATCACGGACAACGCCGGCAACACCGTCGTCTCGAAGCTCAACGAGGAGATGTGCCGCGAGATCGCCTCTGCCGGTCAGGGCGCCTACATCTATGTCGATAACAGCTCCTCGGCGCAGTCGGCACTGCAGAAATACGTCGATAAGCTGGGCAAGGCAGAGATGGAGAGCGTGCTCTACAGCGAGTACGACGAGCACTTCCGCGACTTCTCGTGGCTGGCGCTCGTGCTGCTGGTGCTGGATCTGCTGCTGTTGGCTCGCCGGAACCATGTGCTGGGTCAGGTGCGTCTGTTCCGCGTAGCGCCGAAGGGCGCGGCAGTCGTCGTGGTGGCGCTGGCGCTGTCACAGCCTCTGGCAGCGCAGGTGCGCAACGACCGCTACTTCATCCGTAGCGGCAACCGCCTGTACCGCGACAGCCTCTTCGCGAAGGCGCAGGTCGATTATCAGAAGGCGCTGGAGAAGGACAACACCAATGCCGTGGCTCACTACAACCTGGGCAATGCGCAGTTGGCGCAGGGGCAGCCGAAGGATGCCATGAAGAGCTACGAGACGGCCACGCGGATGCAGACGAATCCCCGACGCCTGGCGCAGGCATACCACAATATGGGCGTGATCCTGCAGAGCCAGAAGCAGTTCGCCGAGGCCATCGAGTGCTACAAGAACGCACTGCGCAAGAATCCGGCGGACGACGAGACGCGCTACAACCTGGCGCTCTGCCAGTACCAGCTCAAGAACCAACCGCAGGATCAGAACCAGGATCAGAATCAGGACCAGAACCAGGATCAGAACCAAGACCAGCAGCAGCAACAGCAGCAACAACAGCAGCAACAGCAACAGGAGCAGGAGCAGCAGCAACAGCAGCAGGAACAGCCCAAGATGTCGCAGGAGAACGCTGAGCAGCTGCTGAAAGCCGCCCAGCAGGAGGAGAAACAGACGCAGGACAAAGTGCAGAAGGCACAGCAGCAGCCCTCGCGCCGACAGCTGGAGAAGCAGTGGTAAAAGACTCTCCCCCCGCCCTCCCTATCAGGGAGGGGGCGAATACTTTCAAGAATTAAACCATTCATAAAAATGAGAACGATATACAAGTTATTATTGCTCGTTGGACTTACAGTAGCTCCAGTAACTGCTCCCTCCCTCACAGGGAGGACAGGGGTAGAGTCTTCGGGGGGAGGGGCTTTGGCTGCAGAGCCCGCCGTCACCATCCGCGTGCAGGCACCCTCCGAGGTCATCCAGGGCGACCGCTTCCGCATCGCCTACGTGGTGAACACGTCCGATGTGGATGACTTCAAAGTCGATGCCTTCGAGGGTCTCGTGGAGCTCTACGGTCCCAGCCGCAGCCAGTCGTCGAGCTTCTCGATGGTCAACGGCAAGACCACGTCGAGCAGCTCCGTCACGTTCACCTACACCGTCACCACGGAGAAGGCGGGCACGTTCCATGTCCCTGCTGCTACGGTCGTCAGCGGCGGCAAAGCCGTGAAGTCTGCCTCGCCGCAGATCACTGTGCTGCCCAGTGGCTCCGGCGGCTCCGGCGGTTCCGGGCAGTCGGGTAGCTCCGGGCAGTCGGCTCACAGCGGCGGCGCTGACCGTATGCGCACCCAGAACGTGGGCGACCGCATCACGAACAAGGATATCTTCATCGCCGTGACGGCCTCCAAGAAGCGCGTCTATGAGCAGGAAGCCGTGCTGCTGACGTATAAGCTCTACACCCTCGTGAACATCAGCGAGATGGCGGGTAAGATGCCGGAGCTCGACGGCTTCCACGTGCAGGAGCTCAACCGCCAGCGGCAGCCGGAGCTGAAGATGGAGCACTACAACGGCAAGAACTACGGCACCGTCGTGTGGTCGCAGTACGTCGTCTTCCCGCAGCAGACGGGCGACCTGACGATTCCCGAGATCAAGTACGAGGCCACGATCATCCAGCAGAACCGCTCCGCCGATCCCTTCGACATCTTCTTCGGCGGCGGGTCGATGATGCAGGAGGTGAAGAAGACGGTGATGGCGCCTGCGGTGACGCTCCACGTGGATGCGCTGCCCTCGCCGAAGCCGGCGAACTTCTCCGGCGCTGTCGGTAAGTTCAGCATCGCTTCTACGCTCACGCCGCAGCAGCTGAAGGCCAACGATGCCACGACGCTGCGCCTGACCGTCTCCGGCACGGGCAACATGAAGCTCATGAACGCCCCCGAGGTGGCGTGGCCCAAGGACTTCGAGCGCTACGACCCGAAGACCGAGGAGAAGACCAAGATCAGCGCCAACGGCTCCACCGGACAGGTGCTCTTCGACTATATCGCCGTGCCGCGCCACCAGGGCAAGTATGACCTCCCGCCCGTGGAGTTCTGCTACTTCGACCCCGATGCGCGCGCCTACAAGACGCTCACCACCGAGGCCTATACCCTCGACATCGAGAAGGGCAAGGGCGGGAGCTCCGCCTCGACGGCCGGGCTCTCCAAGGAGGAGATCGAGCTGCTGGGCAGCGATATCCGCTTCATCAAGCTCGGGGAACCCACCTTCCAGACGGGCGACAGCGCCTTCTTCGGCTCACGCCGCTACTGGCTGTCCTACGTCGTCGCGCTGCTCGTCTTCCTGGGGCTGGCCGTCGCCTTCCGCCGCTATGCCGTGGCCAGTGCCGACCTCGTCGGTCGTCGCGGTCGGGGTGCCAGCAAAGCCGCTACGAAGCGCCTGAAGGCTGCCCGAGGGCTGATGAGCCAGGGCGCCGCTGCTGCCTTCTACGAGGAGACGATGAAAGCACTCTGGGGCTATGTCGGCGACAAGCTGAACATCCCCGTCAGCGAGCTCTCCAAGGAGAATGTCCGCGAGCGGCTCGCCGCCCGCCAGGCCTCCGACGACCTCGTCAGCCAGTTCATCGCCACGCTCGACGAGTGTGAGTTCGCCCGCTTCGCCCCCGGCGACCCCGCTGCCACGATGGACAAGATCTACGCCTCCGCCGAGGAGGTCATCAACAAGATGGAGGGGGAACTGAAAAGGAATCATAAATAATAAATGATAAATAAAAAATAAGAAATAATAAATAAGAATTTAGAATGAATATGATTGGCAACATAGATATCAAAGGAATGAGAGCCGTCGCACGGTTATCATTTATTATTTATTATTTATTATTTGTTATTTCGCCGTCCTGTGCTCAGGGCGGCAGGTCTGCTCTTGCCGACAGCGCCTACACCCACGAACGCTACGCGGAGGCGGCCGTCCTCTATCAACAGCTGGTGGATTCGCTGGGCGAGAGCGCACAGCTCTACTACAACCTCGGCAACTGCTACTATCGCCGCGACTCCATCGCGCGCGCCATCCTCTACTACGAACGCGCGCGCCTGCTCGACCCCTCCGACGATGACATCCGCTTCAACCTCGACATGGCACGCGCCAAGACGGTCGATAAAGTCGTGCCCGCGTCGGAGATGTTCTTCGTCTCGGCATACCGCCAGCTGGTGCTCTCGCTGAGCATCCATGAGTGGGCGTGGCTCGCCGTCGTGCTCTTCGTGGTGGCGCTGCTCGCCTTCGGCGTCTATCTCTTCGTGCCCCACCTGCTGTCGAAGAAGATAGGCTTCACGGTCGCTGTCCTGGCGCTCCTCGTCTGCGTCTTCGCCAACGTGGCCGCCGTGCGCCAGCGCTCGCATATCGAGCACCGCACGAGCGCCATCATCATGGCCCCCTCCGCCGTCGTCAAGAGCACCCCCAGCGCCTCCGGCACCGACCTATTCATCCTCCACGAGGGCACCTACGTCCGCCTCATCGACGACTCTATGCGCGATTGGGTGGAGATCCACATGACCGACGGCAAGGAGGGCTGGCTCCCCCGCACCGCCCTCGAAGTGATCTGATGGATGAGGTTATCAATTTTGATCAGCAATTGCTGCTGACGCTGAACGGCAGCGAGAGCACCTACCTGGACAACATCTTCACGATGGTGACCCGCACCGGCACGTGGATACCCCTCGTCCTGGTGCTGCTCTACATCCTGCTGAAGAACCGTCCGTGGCGCGAGGTGGTGCTGTTCGTCCTCTGCCTGGCGCTCGTCATCCTCGTCGCCGACCGCGTCTCCAGCGGCCTGGCGAAACCCCTCTTCCACCGCTTCCGCCCCAGCCATGAGCCCGCTCTGGAAGGCCTCGTAGATCTCGTGGGCGGTCGCCGCGGCGGCCTCTACGGCTTCTTCTCCAGCCATGCCGCCAACACCTTCGGCGCGTGGGCATTCATCGCGTTGTATCTCCGTCGCCGTCCCGTCACGTGGACGCTGCTCCTCTGGGCGTGCCTCTCCAGCTACTCCCGCATCTATCTCGGTCTCCACTATCCCGGCGACATCCTCTGCGGTGCCCTCTTCGGCTCGCTCACGGGTCTGTGCGTCTATGCCCTGATGCTATGGGCGTCAGCCCGCTGGCTGGAGCCCCTGCGCCCCGACTGGCCCGTAGCGCCCACCGTCCTCGGCTACCGCTCCAACCCCGAGGGCATCGAGCCGCGCGACGCCCTCCTCTTCGCCCTCGCCTTCCTCGTGACCCTCGCCGTCATCGCCCTGCTGGCGCTTGGGTGACTACCCACGCACTCTTTCCCGCCACGTGTAGAAACAAGAAAAGAGGGTCTGTCAAAACGCAAAATATTATCTTCTCTCAATAGAAAAGAGGCTGCATCAAAGTGATTTTGACGCAGCCTCTCATACTCAATAGTCAGTCGTTCGTTAGCAAATTGCCGCATGTGCTCCCAGCGTGGTGAGCAGTGCCGTGAGGATGGTGACGATGATCTCGGCAATCCTCTTCAGTGTCTTCTTAGTCGATTCTTTCATGGTAGGGACCCCTTATAACCTAAGACCCCCTCCTAACCTCCCCGAGGGGAGGAACGCCTGGCGGGGTGTAGGGATCTGGGCGTTTGTGGTGTGTGGTGTGGAGGTGTGGTGTGGAGGTGTGGAGATGTTGGGGCATTTTTTAAGGTTAAAGAATTTAGTTTTTTTAAATCCCCCCCCCTGCGTATCCCTCAGCCTATCCCCCTCGCGCAGCCCTCTCCTCCCCTCGGGGAGGTCGGGAGGGGGTCTTAGGCTCTTTAGTTTTCAAAGCCCCCCTCGCGCAGCCCTCTCCTCCCCTCGGGGAGGTCGGGAGGGGGTCTTAGGTCGGGAGGGGGTCTTAGGCTGGGGGCCTCTCCTCCCCTCGGGGAGGTCGGGAGGGGGTCTTAGGTCGGGAGGGGATCACTCGTCCCCCTCTTCCTCGGGTTCGCTCCAGTCGGCGGACTGCTGCCCCTTCTTCTGAGCTTTCTTGGCGGCCGCCTGCGCCTTGCGGCTGGTGGTGTACTCGAAGTCGAAGTCGTCGCGGCGGAAGTCGAGGCCGGCGCCCAGCTCGTAGTTCACGTTGACCTGCTTGATGTTCGCCTCCGTGAACGCCTCCATGGCGGTGACGGGGTTGCCGTCCTGGTCGGTGGTGGGCAGTGCACCTTCGCAGGTGATGGAGGGCGTGAAGCGACCCAGGTCGCCCAGCTCGATGGCGTTGCCCTCGGTGATGGCCTCCTTGATGCAGGCGCACATGTCGGTGATGATGCCTACGATGGTGCCCTTGGAGTAGATGCTGTTGTGGGCGGACATGTGCGCGGCGAGGGCGTTGATGTCGAGTACGCCGTTGAGCTGGAGGCGTGCGTACGCCTTCTCGGGCTCGT
Source organism: Bacteroidaceae bacterium (assembly GCA_017470425.1). Taxonomy (GTDB): domain Bacteria; phylum Bacteroidota; class Bacteroidia; order Bacteroidales; family Bacteroidaceae; genus Physcousia. The sequence goes on from JAFUYT010000020.1 coordinate 21,492, forward strand.
CGGGGTGTGCGGGGTTCTTCTGCATGTGCAGGGAGTACTTTAGGGTGTTTTTCATGGTGGTGTGAGACCCCCCTCTAACTCCCCCGGGGGGGAGGACTCTTTGCTATTGGGGGCGTTGGAGTCAAGGTTAATGATTAAGGTTGGTTAAGGTCGTCAATTTCCATTGTCCATTGACTATATCATCTGGCCGGATGTGTCTTTCAAGGTTTCCAACGCAGCACGCTGTGAAGGCCGTTGCAGCGCGGTGTGAAGGCCGTTGCAGCGCGGTGCGTTGATTTTTGATGCTGCAAAGGTACGACACGCGCGTTGCGGTTTTCGAATGTCCCTGCCGTTTTTTCATTTTTTTCTGCATCCTCTCCTTTCGTGGGCGGTCGTGTGGTGCGGTCAAGTGGTCATTTGGTCATTTGGTCAAAATCGTTTCGGGATTGTCAAAATCCGCCACTATAATATAAATATTTATATTTATTATTATAGTGAGCAAATGACCGAATGTGAAAACGATTTTGACCAAATGACCAAATGACCAAATGACCACGACCGCTTTGTTCGTGTTCTATTAAATTATGTGTAAAAATGGAGTGGTATAACGGGTGTGTCGGAAAATAATTGTAGATTTGCAGGCGAAATAATCAGAAATCGGTGTAATCATTAAGATTTGCATAGACGACCGCAAGAATGTTTGGCATAGACATCAAGGAAGACGAACTGCTGGCGCTGGGTGGTGGCATCCTGGAAACACTGCTCTCGGACAGGACCACAGGTGAGAACATCATCTGGGCAACGGATGACTATGCTGAGAAAGGGGATGGTTACACTTTCCATCAGCATATCTTGCCGGAACTGATAACGGGAAAGAATAAGGACGTTATACAGCCACGTGTAGCAAAGAAAGAGGAGGAACGCCGTTCTCGCTCCCGCAAGATGGCAGAGGTGTTCACCCCGTCGTGGGTGTGCAACAAGATGAACAACGGCGTTGACGAGAAATGGTTTGGACGCATCCCTGTATTCAATGTTGGCAGATAAACTTTAACACAATGGATAGAATCACGATAACAAACCCGCCTATTGTCAGCTCTCATGTGCTTGAAACAATTGCAAGCCAACAGAATCTGACAAAGCCAAAAGCAAGAACTTGGCTAAAACATCACATTTTCGATGTGGTCAAATCAAGTTTTATGTATATAGATGGCATACCTCATACATATAAGAATTCTGACTACAAGTTCGTAACCGCCGCTCTCCTTTCCACAGGCGTTTCTGTAGAAGAGGCAGACATGTTCTTTAATGCTAATTTTAAATACTCGGAGCAAGTTTCTTCTTCTGGCAAGATAGAATTTGCCGAAACCGTAATGGATTTCTCCAAAAGATTTGCCAAACAAACAATGAAAGAAAGTCCTGAATTAGCAGAGATTTTAAGAAATAATGTGTAGCTTTGCAAACAAAAACAAAAGAAATATGAAACAATACAACTTAGGCTTCGTTTCGGACGAGGAAATATACAATCACGTCAAATCGACGGTTTTGCAATACCGGCGTAGTATCAACCTGAAGGAATTTAATAAGAACATTATCGACCCCATTAAACTGACCTTCGACTCGAAAATTTATGGTCAGACGATGGCACAAACGATAGAGTCTGAGTGTATCCGTCAGATAGACAAGACCAATAACAACCGTATCGGATATTTCCATCAGTACCTTTTCAAACTGGCGGGGAATGGTTGGGAAGTGCCTGCCAATGGTGACAAAGGAGGCTTTGACGTGGTGAACGAAGAACGGCATATATTCGTCGAGATGAAGAATAAACCAAGTAAGATGAAACACTCCGCAAAAAGAGCCCTGGCGATAAAGGCTTATGATAAATTGCTGCATGATAAAGATGCTACAGTGATGATTGTTGATATGCAGAATCTTTCTGGAATAAATGTACCTTGGATTATTCGGATGGATGATATGTCTTTTGTCAATGAGCGTTTGCGGATAGTCTCAATTGACAAGTTCTATGATTTGATTTTCTCACATGATGGAGCCTATTCGCAAATCTGCAACGCATTACCCACAATTCTGTCAGACATCAATTAAGAGTTTTATGGACAATAAATGGAACGACATAGTACTGACTCTCCTGAAGCTGAAAGAGGCGGGTGTTGACGAGGCCACCTATCAAGAGAGTATTAAGGAGCAGTTCAAGTTCCTTGGCTGGAGTATCTCCAAGGGGTGCGTTGAGTCAAAGCCTGTCTTGCCGGAAGGGAATGCCAAATCCCTGATCCCTGAGATAGCTGATAAATATAATATACCAAAGCTTCCAAACAACGTTATACTGTCAGCAGGTCTTATCTTACGCTGAATCGTATGGATGGTAATTGGGACGAATCAATACGCATTCATGGCAAGAAGAATGCCGTAGCCCTATTTAAGGAATGGCGTGAAGAATGCCTGAACCAGCTGAAGAAGGCTGGACATCGCTACGAAATAATCAATGACGATGAAAACTTGTTTAAGATTACTTGGGGCAATTGCAAGGAGCAAATGGGTATTTTAATATATTGATTTTAAGCACAATGATATGCCAAAGATACTACTATACATAACAGCCAAGGTTATCTGGAACTTTCTGTTCTGGAACACCGACTACTACGAAAACCGCGCACATGTGCATGTGGGTAAGCGCAGCACTGAGCACTTGTGTAAGATATGGCTTGAGCCAGTTGTGGAGGTAGAAGATAAAGGCGATCTTACAGACGCGCAAGTTAAAGAAGTCCTTAAGATTGTCACCGACTATCGTGAAAAGCTTCTCCGCCAGTGGGAGCAGTTCAAGCAGGGCAAGCCCATTAGAATTATTAAAATCAAAAAAACAAAATAGCTTATGTACAAAACAGAAGGATATTGGAACGTGACACCACGCATCAAGCGGTTGTCATTCCCTCGTAGAGGGAAGTTCCAGGTTGACCTGCAAGACGGTCGTTCTATTATGATGCCTATCTCGGCATTTCCATCGCTAAAACGTGTACCCGTCAAGGAACGCGAAAAGTGGTATTTGATGGGCGGCGGTGTGACATGGGATTCTTGTTCAGAAGTCATCCACATTGAGCAGATTCTGGGCAATTTCCAGAACTATTCACATGATATGGCTGAGGTCGGATCTTCTCAATGAAACTTAACAAACTCTACTACTTCATGCCTTATACAAAAGGGAAGGGCATCCGTGACTTGTATCAGATAGAGGTGGCTCGTGTCGGAACAAAACATGAGTTTGTTGAGACAGCAGACGAGAACGACTTCCGCCTGGTGTTCGAGATTAAGTTTGTCAAGCAGCTGTTCGATGACTACAAGCCCGTCAAGCTGATGATCTGGCGCACGTTTACGGATACGAATCTGAGGGCAATTATGACTTTATAATATGATACGCTTCACGATATATACCCAAATACGATAAGGAAAAAATGATACAGACACAACTGCTGCAATTGCAGCCGCCATACCAGGTGATCTACTGCGGCGGCGAAGTGGGATTGCACGTGGGCACGCTCATCGTCGCCTGTGAGCAACTCGACGAGCGTGGCCTCTATCTGGGCATCGAGACGCACAGCTACCCGGTGGTGAGCTACACGAACAAAGCACGGAGCGCGGGCTTCCGGACGCACCGCTTCGCCCCTTATGCCGAGACGGGCGAGGAGGGGGTGGTGTGGAACCGGGCAGAGCTGAGGGATGTCTATCCGCTATGTCTGGGCACGGACGAGCGGGTGGCGCTGCAGCGTATCGACTGGCTGCGCTATGAGTTCTCCATTCCCGCGGGCGGTGCCGGGGATTTGCCGTCGCTGTACCACATTGCCGCGCGGCTCTCGGAGCTGGGCATCGCCATCGAACTACCTGAGAAGGAGGAGATGGAGGTGCCGCAGGTGCTGGTGTATGTGCAGGGCGAGGCTGGTGAACCGTCGTATGTCTATGGGATGTCGAAGACAGCGGTGTTCTATACGCCATGGGCATCGGTAGCGGAGATGGCCGACAGGATTGGCCGCCAGAGCCGGGATTACGAACAGCTTTACCTCGGAGATGATCAGCCGCACATCACCTTCTGCCTCGACAAGGAGTTAAGCTACAGCGATTTCTGCAGTGCTGAGGGGGAAGGAACACTGGACGAGCAGTACATGGCCATCGACCCTGAAATCCGCGAGGGGATGGAGCAGCTGGTGCAGCGGCTGAACAGCGGCGACGTATTCCCCTTCTGACCCACTTTTAGAGAATACGATGGCCGAATATGTGCAGGAGATGATGTACTTCGGCACGCGCATCCGCCCTGTGGCGGACGTGGTGGCGGAGGCGATGGAGGCGGAGGATGCCTCCGTCGTGAACAACTATGTCACGTTTCTGCTGGCTCACGCCTTCGACACGCAGGACGCTGTGCTGCGCCGCCAGTGCAACGAGATCCGCCGCGCCCATGGCTGGCGACCGTTCGCAGGGCCGCCTGCCTCGGAGAACAACCTGCCGCGACCTGGACGGGGCGAGGGCGTGCCCACATGTCTGGCCACGCCCGAGGCCCGGGAGCTGTGGCGCAAGGCGCAGGTAGCGGGATGGGTGGACGAGCAGCTGCAGCCGAGGCTCTCGCGCTCGGATGCCGCGCTGCTGGCGGGAAGGATGGCCGAACTGCTGGGCATTGAGGGGTGGCGCCCCTTCGAACAGCTGTGGAGACGGCAGAACATGCGCGTGGATTACAGCAAGGGCAACGGCAAGCAGTCGGCGTCTGACTTCATCGGCGCGCTGAACAAGAAGTTGAGGTAATCGTTTAAGAATTATTCTGATACACAAGGTGTACCTGCTACGTGTAACGGCTACGTAGCAGGTATATTCTTTTTTATGTCCCTACCTTTGCAGCGTCAAACCACTTAAAGCCCGCTGAAAAGGCAGCGGGATGTCGGGGCGAAGCGGAGGAGGTCTCGCGAGATTTCACGAAGAAAGGTGGCCACCCTTCCCTACATTCTCCTCGCTGAACAACGACAAGAAATGAAGAATCAAGTTTTTATCGGCAATCTCCAGATGGAGACACAGACGGTTTTCACCGAGAATGGCAACATCAACATCTATCCTTGCAACTTTGAGCTTGGGCAGCACATCGTCAGCGGTGGCGGCGAGGCGAGTCAGAAGGGCCGCATGGTGACCGATGGGTCGGGGACCTCACACTTCACGCCCTACGCCAAGGACAGCGGCAGCCGCTATCTTCAGCTCTTCCGCACGGCGCACGGCGAGGTGAAGGAGACGCGCCAAAGCGTCATCTTCCAACTGCGATTCCCCAAACGACTGGGCAAGGCGCTCATCGAGGCGCTCTACCGCGAAGAGGCGGACGAGCAGGCAGCGTTTATCAAGACAAGACGAGAGGAGACGCATTGGTAAAATAAATCGTAAATCGTAAAATCGCAAATTAACAAGATGAGCGTACACATGATTTATTACAAGGATGGGGCGAAGCGGATGCGCCCCGTCCTCTCGCGCCCGGAGTACCTGGCGCTGAGGAACAGCGGCGAACAGATAGCGAACGTGGCGGCGGCACGCGAGGGCGACGGGGTGGCGAAGCGGCGGCTGGTGCAGATGAACTACTCGTGTCTGCCAAATGAGGACGGCTCGCTGAAGGGGGCGAACAAGATGAGCACCTCGGTGGGCATGGACATCGACCATATCCCTGCCGAAGAGATGCAACCGCTGCGTGAGCGCATTCTCGCCAAGAAGAATGAGTTGGGGCTGCTGATGCTGGAGGTGAGCGCCCGCAGGGCGGGTTACCACCTGGTGTTCCGCCGCCGCCCGGAGTTGACGCAGGAGGAGAACCTGCGCTGGGCGAGCGAAGTGCTCGGCGTGGCCTACGATTCTTCCGCAAAGGACATCACGCGCGTGTTCTACACCACGACGGCGAGCGCGGAGGATTTGCTGTTCCTGGATGATGAGATCTTTGACCCCTCTCCCTGCTCCCCCGAGGGGGAGGGCAGTCACCATCAAGACGTGGCATCATCTCAGGCGAAAGCTGTTGAAAACACAACTTCTCATGCACAAGATGTTGAAAGCACAGCCGCGCATGCACAAGCATCGAAAAGCACAGCCGCTCTAACACATTCTGCTCCCTCCCTTGTAGGGAGGGCGGGGGGAGTGTCTGGGTCCTCTTTTCTTCTTTCCTTCAAAGGCATCCCCTACGCCTCGATCATCGCCGAGTTCTGGCGCCGCACGGGTGGTGAACCCAGCGAGGGTGAGCGCAATAAGCGGCTGCATCAGCTGGCGGCGAATCTCCGTGCGATCTGCGACAACTCAGAGGAGTGGCTGCTGGAGCTGATGCCTCGCTACGGGCTTTCCCTTCAGGAGATGAGGAGTATCATCCATTCGGCTTGCAAGGAGCCCACGAAGGGTTCGCGTCTGATGGACCAGATCGTGACGGAGCTGGCCTCTCCGTCGGCCCCCGAAGGGGACACGGTAGAGGGCGAGGACGAAGGGATGGAAGCCCCCTCGGGGGCAGTATGGGGAGGCCGGAAGCTCCCGCAGGGCATCCGCGACAGCATCGATGCCGTAGGTCCGCAGCTGGCGATGCCGGTGGTGACGGCTGTCTGCCCCTGCATCGGGGCGCTGGCGACGGGCGTGACGCTGGACGTGCACGGGCAGAAGAGGGGGCTCAATCTGATTGCTTACATCGCCGGTGACTTCGCCAGCGGCAAGGGAAACATCGACCCCGTGGTGGATGCCTGGATGAGCGAGGTGAAGGCGCTGGATGCAATGTACCAGATGCAGGAGGACGAGTGGCGACAGAAGAAGCGCGCCGCCAAGAACAAGAAGGAGCAGCCCGAGGAGCCGAAGCTGCCCGTGCGCTGCCTGACGCTGAACAACACGGTGGCGAACCTGGCCGAGCGACTGGCGAACACCGAGGGGCGGCACGCCTTCTCGTTCACGCCCGAGGCGGACACGGTGGCGCAGAAGTGGAAGTCGGCGATGAGCGACTTCTCGGTGATGCTGCGCCAGAGCTACGACGGCACCAAGTATGAGCGCGAGGCACGCTCGGCGGAGGCCGTGAACGTACACATCAACCGGCTGCTGTGGAACGTGGTCATGTGCGGAACGCCCGATGCCCTCTACCGTGTCGTGAACAACTACACGGATGGCTTTCAGAGCCGTATCGCCGTGGCACGCACGCCCGACAACACTTTTGCACCGCTCGAAGAGAAGCCCCATGTGCTCACCGCGCGGCAGGCGGAACGCATCCAGCAGGTGGCACATCTGCTCCCGCTGATGCAGGGCGAGGTGGTGCTGCCGAAGCTGGAAGCCAAGGGGCGCGAGTGGCTGGAGCGCATCCGCCTGGAGACGATGAAGAACGACGACAAGGTGCGCGCCCGCCAGCGCTTCCGCGTCTGCGTGACGGCACAGCGCATGACCTGCTGCCTGATGCTCTGCAAGGTCTGCGAGAGTCTCCTTCAGAAGCACGGCGTGAACGGCGCTGAAGCACACCTGAAGCAGTTCCCCAACCGCTGGAAGGAGCTCCTCCTGAAAGCGCAGACGGCGCCGCTGCTGGAGACCTTCGACATCATCGCCGACTCGCTCATGGAGAACGCCCTCCACTTCTTCCGCGACCGCATCGAGAACGCCTTCGGCAGCCGTGACTATGCGGGGTCGCAGAGTGGCGAGCGCGTGAAGCGGGGCAAGAACGACTCGATCTACGAGCGCCTGGACCCGCAGTTCACCTTCGAGCAGGCCATGCAGCAATCGGTGGCCGTCAAGGGAGCTGGCGCTGGCCGCAACACCGTGCGGCAGATGCTGAAGAACTGGCGAGGGCAGGGGCTCGTCGTCAAGACCAGCGAGGGGCAGTACCGGAAGATTCATGGTTAGGTGGTCAAAGTGGTCATTTGGTCATTTGGTCATTTGTCAAAATCAATTTTGAACTTGAAACCTTAACCATGCATATCGAAAACAACCAAGAATGTTTCGTGGAGCTCTGGCTGCGGCTGGAGCACACGAGGCTCCTGCTCGCCGGGCAGTGCAAGCGGTTCTGCGCGCGTCGTGTGCTGAAGATGTGGTTCGGGCTGCGCGCCAGCGACGACTTCATCTGGGACGTGTGCCACCGCGCCACGCTGACCCTCAGCGACGAACGCGAAGACCCCATCCTCGGGTGGGACATCCTGCCGCCGCCGTCGCGCTACCCGCGCAAGCACCGCGAACTGCTCCGTGCCATCGTGGCGGTGCGGCTGGACATCACGATGTGCCAGGTGAACCTGCGCGCCCTGGACAGAGCCTACAGCGTGGCGTTCCCGCACTCGACACCGGTGAATGTGAACAAGAAGGCGAAACTTCGCGGAGTAGCACACGGTCACATTCCTGCATAGGAAGTGGGCGGTCAGAGAGATTCTGGCCGCCTGTTTCTTTTTGTTAAGCGGGCGAAATAGCGGGCGCAAGCGTTGAAAAATAATAAATTATTTTGCCGTTCGGCATGATTTTACTACTTTTGCGCCGTTTTTTACAGATAGAGTTTATTGTAGATTTCAAAGATATGGCAAAGAAGTTTCCGGAATACTCCAAATTCAACCTCACAGAGGTCAATCACGAAATACTGAGCCGATGGGACGAGGAAGACCTGTTCCACCGCAGCATCAGCGAGCGCGAGGGCTGTCCCTCCTTCGTCTTCTTCGAGGGTCCGCCCTCGGCCAACGGACACCCCGGCATCCACCACGTCCTGGCGCGCTCCATCAAGGACACCTTCTGCCGCTTCAAGACCATGAAGGGCTATCAGGTCCACCGCAAGGCGGGCTGGGACACCCACGGACTGCCCGTGGAGCTCGGCGTGGAGAAGGAGCTCGGCATCACCAAGGAGGACATCGGCAATAAGGCATCAAAGAAGTATATTTCTATTGAGAAATACAACGACAGATGTCGAAAGAACGTGATGATGTACACCGAGGAGTGGACCGACCTCAGCCGCCGCATGGGCTACTGGGTCGATATGGAGCACCCCTACATCACCTACGACAACAAGTACATCGAGACCCTCTGGTGGCTCCTGAAGCAGCTCTACCAGAAAGGGCTCCTCTACAAGGGCTACACCATCCAGCCTTATTCGCCTGCCGCCGGCACCGGCCTCTCCAGCCACGAGCTCAACCAGCCCGGCTGCTACCGCGACGTGAAGGACACGACGGTGACGGCACAGTTCCGTGTCAAAGCCCCCCTTTCGTCCCCCGAGGGGGACACAGCACCTCTGTCCATCATTAAGAAAGCATTAGAAGCCTCCTCGGGGGCCGTAGGGGGGGCCGCTCTCCCTATCTATATTTTGGCTTGGACCACCACGCCCTGGACACTGCCCTCGAACACTGCCCTCTGCGTAGGCCCCAAGATCAAGTACGTGGCTGTCAAGGGACAGAACCCATATACGAAGGAGGAGGCCATCTACATCGTCGCCGACAGCCGCAAGGATGTCTATTTCCCATGCTCTGTGTCCGGCGGTTCGTCCGCCGGAAAAGAAGACGCCGCAGCTCCCGAAATCGTCTGGGAAGGCATGGGCACTGACCTCCTCGGCCTCCACTACGAGCAGCTCTTCCCCTGGGTGAAGCCCTGCGCACTGGAGGACGGCAAGGCCGTCGATAAGAGCGCCGATGCCTTCCGCGTCATCCCCGGCGACTACGTGACCACCGAGGACGGTACGGGCATCGTACACATCGCACCCACCTTCGGTGCCGACGATGCCAAGGTGGCCAAGGACGCCGGCATCCCCTCGCTCTTCGTCATCGACAAGGCTGGCGACACGCGACCCATGGTCGATTTCACGGGTAAGTACTTCGTGAAGGACGACATGGACGCCGCGTTCGTAGAGACCTGCGTCAACGACAGCTACTGGCACCACGCAGGCGACTTCGTCAAGAACGCCTACGACCCCAAGTACGCCGGCCTCGATGAGAAAGCACTCGCCAAGACCGAGGACCTCAACATCGTCCTCTGCATGGAGATGAAGCAGGAGGGCACCGCCTTCAAGATCGAGAAGCATGTCCACAACTATCCCCACTGCTGGCGCACCGACAAACCCGTGCTCTACTATCCCCTTGACTCGTGGTTCATCCGCAGCACAGCCGCCAAGGAGCGCATGATGGAACTCAACAAGACCATCCTCTGGAAGCCCGAATCCACGGGCACAGGACGCTTCGGCAAATGGCTGGAGAACCTCAACGACTGGAACCTCAGCCGCAGCCGCTACTGGGGCACACCGCTGCCCATCTGGCGCAACAAGGAGACGCGCGAGGAGATCTGCATCGGCTCCGTGGAAGAGCTCTACAACGAGATAGAGAAGAGCGTGCGCGCAGGCGTGATGGCCTACAACCCGCTGAAGGATAAGGGCTTCGTGCCCGGTGATATGTCGCAGGAGAACTACGACCGCATCGACCTACACCGCCCCTACGTCGATGACATCATCCTCGTAGGCGAGAGCGGACAGCCCCTGAAGCGCGAGCTCGACCTCATCGACGTGTGGTTCGACAGCGGCGCCATGCCCTACGCACAGATTCACTATCCCTTCGAGAACAAAGATAAAGGCCCCTCTCTAACTCCCCCCGTGGGGGGGAGGACTGCATATCCTCTGGATAGCCAAGCGGAAACGAGGCTCTCCCCCCAACGGGGGGAGCGGGGAGAGGGGCGTGCCTTCCCCGCCGACTTCATCGCCGAAGGTGTCGATCAGACACGCGGTTGGTTCTTCACGCTCCACGCCATCGCCACGATGGTCTTCGACAGCGTGTCGTACAAAGCCGTCATCTCCAACGGCCTCGTTCTCGACAAGAACGGGCTGAAGATGTCCAAGCGCCTCGGCAATGCCATCAACCCCTTCGACAACATCGAGAAGTTCGGTAGCGACGCCGTGCGCTGGTATATGTTAACAAACTCACAACCATGGGATAATCTGAAATACGATGAAGCAGGGGTTCAAGAGGTGAGCCGCGCCTTCTTCGGCAAGCTCTACCAGACCTATTCCTTCCTGGCGATGTACGCCAACGTCGATGGCTGGCACTTCGAGGAGCCGGAGGTTCCCATGAGTCAGCGCCCGGAGATGGACCGCTGGATCCTCTCGTCGCTCAACTCCCTCATCCGCGAGGTGGAGCAGAGCTATGAGAACTATGAGCCCACGCGCGCCGGACGCCTCATCCAGTCGTTCGTCATCGACAACGTCTCCAACTGGTTCGTGCGCCTCTCCCGCAAGCGTTTCTGGGGTGGCGAGATGACCATCGACAAGCTCAGCGCCTACCAGACACTCTACACCTGCCTGGAGACCGTCAGCCGCCTGATGGCTCCCATCGCACCCTTCTACGCCGACCAGCTCTATAGGGATTTGCATAGCGTGCAGAGCCCCTCTCTAACTCCCCCCGAGTGTTCGGTGCTCGGCGGCTCTGCCGCCGAGGGGCTTCTCTCCGTCCACCTCGCCACCTTCCCCGTGGCCGACGATGCCCTCATCGACAAGGAGCAGGAGTCCCGCATGGCGCTCGCACAGCAGATCACCTCGATGGTGCTCTCCCTGCGCAAGAAGGAGCAGATCATCGTGCGTCAGCCCCTGGCGCGCATCGCCATCCCCGCCATCGACCGCGAGCAGCAGCTCCGCATCGAAGCCGTGAAGCAGCTCATCCTCGACGAGGTCAACGTGAAGACGCTCGAATTTGTCGAGGGCGCTGGCTTGCTCACGAAGAAAGTCAAGTGCAACTTCCGCACGATGGGCAAGAAATTCGGTAAGCTGATGAAGGACGTCAACGCCGCCGTCACAGCCCTCTCGCAGGAGCAGATCGCAGAGCTCGAGACCGGACACCTGCCCCTGACGCTCGCCACCGGCGACGCTGTCACCATCGACCTCGAGGACGTCGAGATCTTCTCCGAGGACATCCCCGGATGGACCGTCGCCAACGAAGGCGCCCTGACCGTAGCCCTCGACATCACCGTGACCGATGAGCTCCGCAACGAAGGCTACGCCCGTGAACTGGTCAAGCGCATCCAGAACCTCCGCAAGGAGAGCGGCTTCGAGATCACCGACCGCATCACCATCCGCCTGGCACATCATGAGCTGACAGACCGCGCCGTAGCTACCTTTGGCGACTACATCCGTGCGCAGGTCCTCGCCGAGGACATTGCCGTCGTCGATGTCGTAGAGAACCCGGTGACGCTCGACTTTGAGGACTTCAAACTCGACGTGAACATACAGAAACAATAGGAACACTCACAAACTATCTCACACAACAGCTCTATCATTATCATGGAAGAGAAAACTCGCTACACCGATGAGGAACTCGAGGAGTTCCGCGTCCTGATCAATGAGAAACTCGCCGTAGCGCAGAGCGACTACGAGAAGACCATGGACCGCATCATGAACCGCGACAGCAACGAGGCTGACGACACTGCGCCCACCTACCACGCACTCGAAGAGGGCAGCGAGACGCAGACCAAGGAGCAGCTCATGGCAATGGCGATGCGCCAGCAGAAGTTCATCACGGGACTCAAGGCAGCCCTCGTGCGCATCGATAACAAGACCTATGGCATCTGCCGCGAGACAGGAAAGCTCATACCCAAGGAGCGCCTGCGCGCTGTGCCTCATGCCACACTCAGCATCGAGGTCAAGAACGACAAGAAACGTAAACACTGATTCTCCCGCCACTTTGAGCACGCTGACCACCAACAATAAACGATGGCAGGCGGCAACCGTCGCCGCCATCTTTATCGGATTCCTCGCCATTGACCAGATCGTCAAGGTGTGGGTGAAGACGCACATGGCGCTCCACGAGAGCCGTCGCGTCACCGACTGGTTCTACATCACCTTCATCGAGAACAACGGCATGGCCTTCGGCATGGAGTTCTTCGACAAGCTCTTCCTCACGGGCTTCCGCCTCGTGGCGACCTGTTTCGTCGGCTACTACATGGCGCGGCTCATCCGGCGCGGCGTCTCGTGGGGCTATCTCATCTGCCTCGCCTTCATCATGACCGGCGCCGCAGGCAACATCATCGACTGCCTCTTCTACGGTCTCATCTTCGACAACCCCGCCTGGCCGCAGGTGGCGCAGTTCGTGCCCTTTGGCGAAGGCTACAGCACGTGGTTCTACGGTCGGGTCGTAGATATGTTCTACTTCCCCCTCTGTGAGTGGGATTGGCCCGCGTGGGTTCCCTTCGTGGGCGGTAGCCACTACGTCTTCTTCTCCTATATCTTCAACGTCGCCGATGCCTGCATCTCCTGCGGCGTCATCGCCCTCCTCCTCTTCTACCGCCGCACGCTCAGCGAGGAACTGAAAGTGGAGAAAGGGGAGAGTTGACAGTTGAAAGTTGAAAGTTGACAGTTGACAGTTGACAATTGACAGTTGAAAGTTGATAGTTGACAATTGAAAAACATCCCTTCCCTCAAACGCATTTTACTCCCCTCCCTACCGCTCGGCGCTCTGCGACGCTTGACGCTTCAAGAAGGGAGGGGCAGGGGGGTGGGTCCTCAGTGGATGGGTCTTCTCCTCCTCTTTCTCCTCCTCTCCTGCAAGCCCCAGCTCCCCGAAGGTGTCCTCTCCGAAGGAAAGATGGAGCGCGTGCTCTACGACTACCACATCGCACAGGTCATCGCTGAGTCCGACGCCTACTCTGACCAACCCCTCGACGTTCGCCGCTACGAGCTCCAGCAGGCTGTCCTCCGCAAGCATGGCATCACACAGGCGGAGTTCGACAGCTCGATGGTCTTCTATTGTAGCGACATCCCCCGCCTGAACGCCATCTACAACCGCGTCGCACAGCGCTTCGAGCGCGAGGCAGAGGCGTTGGGAGCTGTCCTCGATGCGGCAGACCTCTATGCCCGCCTCACTGCGGATGGCGACACGGCGAATGTATGGGTGGGGCGCAAGGTCTTTGCCGTCCGCAACCGTCTGGGCGAGAACCTGCACGCGTGGCGCATCGCCTGCGACTCCACCTGGTTGGAGGGCGACGACCTCCTCTGGCGCTTCCAGACGCAGACCTTCTCGCGCGAGGGCTACTACCAGAGCATCTACGCCCTCCTCGTCATCACCTATACCAACGACTCCGTTCGTGCGCGAACCGTGCAGCTGAACGACCGCGCCTCCGGTGAGCTCCGCATCGATAACCCCGAGGGGTGGGTGCCCAGCACCGTCGCCGGACAGCTCTTCCTCCCTGTCGAGGAAGACCCGCAGCGCTCACGGCTCTACATCGTCAACCATCCCTCCCTCATCCGCTTCCATAAGAGTCCCGAGTGGCGCGCACGCCTCCACGTTCCTGACACCCTCGCGACCGATACCCTCGTGGCGGACACCCTCGCCGCAGACACCCTCGCCGATCGCCACAGCTCACGCAGCGACAAGTCCGATGCCGATGCGCCCCAGCATCGGCGCACGCCCACTGAGTTCCGCGAGCAGCAGTCAGTAGATAAGAAAATTGAAATCGTCAAGGAGAAACCTTACCAGATTCGCCGCGGCAAGAACACGAAGCGGCGTCAGCAAGGCAGCAGGCGTTGACCATCCTTGTACGTAACGCCCACCATCTCAGTATTCCCGTCTGCCCCATGACCCGTAAAGCTTACCACCGTCTCCTGTTCCCCGATGGCTCCGTGCTCCCGATGCAAGTCGTCGAATGGGATGCCGCCGGACATCTCGTTGGCTACCACACCCTCCGCGCTGAAGAGCCCTTCGTGGAGTGGGTAGGCGGAACGCTCAGCCTACTTGAAGACGAAATAAACGGCAAGAACCAGGCAGATGAAGGCGGCGACGTGGTTCCAGTGGAGGGACTGACCCTGAAACAGGAAACCGATGATGACAGTGAAGATGGTCAATGAGATCACCTCCTGAATGACCTTCAGCTGCACCAGGGTGAACGGACCGCCATTGCCGATGAAGCCGATGCGGTTGGCGGGCACGGCAAAGCAGTATTCGATGAAGGCGATGCTCCACGAGAAGGCGATGACGGCAATCAGCGGCCAGTGGCTGCTCACGCCCGCTTCCTGCAGGCGAAGGTGCCCGTACCAGGCGAAAGTCATGAAAACGTTGCTCGCGAGCAACAGGAGAATGGTCTGTAAAGCTGGCATGATGATTTAGTTGACAGTTGATAGTTGACAGTTGGATATCAAATTTTGACCGCAAAGTTACGGCTTTTTCGTGAAAAGGTGGTATCTTTGCAGCGATAATTACTCATCAACCCCAGAATAATCATAAAAAAGGTACGCGCGTACGCGTGAGAAATGAGCACGAAATGGAATGAACAGCAAGTCGTAGAGCAGCTGCGCCAACCGGCACAGCGCACACAGGCGTTCACGCTGGTCGTGGAGCATTTCAAGGAACAGCTCTACTGGCAGATCCGGCGAATGGTGCTCTCCCACGATGACGCTGACGACGTGCTCCAGAACACGTTCATCAAGGCGTGGACGGGGCTCGACGGATTCCGGGGCGATGCCAAGCTCTCGACGTGGCTCTTCCGCATCGCCAACAATGAGACGCTCAACTTCCTGGAGCGACGCCGACAGGCTTTGAGCATCGATGATGAGGCGGCGGTGGGCGTGGCAGCACGCTTGGAGAGCGACCCTTACTTCGATGGCGACGAGACCGCGCGACAGCTACAGGAGGCCATCGCGACACTGCCCGACAAGCAGCGGCAAGTCTTCAACCTCAAGTACTTCGACGAGATGAAGTACGAGGAGATGAGCGAGATGCTCGGTACCAGCGTAGGAGCCCTGAAGGCATCCTATCATCATGCCGTGAAGAAAATCTCCGATTTTTTCCATTCGCTCGATTAAACCTTTTCAATAAGACCTTGTCCAAGAACCAAACTGAACCAAAAAGACAACATGACACACGAAGAAACTTTCACTCATGAAGAGGCTTTCATCCGGGAGCACGACAGCGGACGGAGCCCGTTTCAGACGCCCGACGGCTACTTCGAGGGCTTCACGGAGCGTCTGATGGCGCGGATCGCGGAGGAGCAACCGGTGGCAGAGGCATCTCAGAAGGCGCGTATCGTGCAGATTCCGCTGTGGCGTCGGTCGCTGCGCTATGCTGCTGCGATCGCGGTGGCAGCGGTGGCGTTGGGCGGCGGGGCATTGCTCTACGACCGCTTGCAGACGCCCGAGCAGGCATGGGAGGTGGACGCCGCAGAATATGCCTGGGACACTGGTGAGCTGGATGAAGTCATCGACTACGAGATGCTCGACAATCAGCAGATTGCCTATTACTTGACGGAAGCTTATTAACAAAAAAGGAACAGAATATGATGAAAAGATGGTTGACAATGGCACTGATGGTGTGCTTCACGCTCGGTGCCGCAGCACAGGAGCCTGCACAAGGCGAGCGGAAGTTCGACCCGCAGAAGTTCCAGCAGATGGTGGAGGAGCAGCTGACGAAGGCCGCCGAGCTGACGACGGACGAGGCCAAGGCTTTCTTCCCGCTCTACAATGAGATGCGCGAGAAACAGCGCGCCATCGGCCAGCAGATCCATCGGCTGAAGAAGGAACAGACCGCCGACGAGAAAGCCTGCGCGGAGAAGGTCACGCGCATCAAACAGCTCCAAGTGGATATGGCCAAGCTGGAGCAGGACTACTATAAACGGATCCTGAAGGTGATCCCCGCAGAGAAGGTGCTCAAGGTCATGAAGGCTGAGGATGACTTCCACCGCCGAATGGTGCAGGGATCGCGCCGCAGAGGGAAACCGGGAGAGAATCCCGAAGGTCGGCGCCCTTAACGCCCTTAACGCCCAACGCCCTTAACGCCCTTAACGCCCTTAACACCCTCAACGCCCTCAGTAACAAGTACAATCATATCGGTATCGCCCCCTCATGGCTTCTGCATGAAGGGGCGATGCTTTATGGGGTGATTGCTGTATGGGTTCGTGTGCTGTATGGTCCGCGTGCGGTAAAGCATCCGGGAGACGCTTAGTCTTTCAGCAGCTCCTCCAGGAAGCTGTCGAGCTCTTCGTCGAGCCCCTTCAGGAGCTCTGTGTCCAGCATAATCGCATCGTCATCGACGATGTACAGATCCGAGATCGTCTCGCCGTCCTCACCCATGAGCACGAAGGAGAAGGGATGCAGGATGCTCATCCGCTCGACCTCTGAGCGCAGGCTGTTGATGCACTGGCGGATGATGGCGGGCGCCACCTCGTAGAGGTCTTCCTCCGTGGGCTCCAGCCACTGATCCACGACGATGCGCATCAGCTCTTCCATATCATCGTTGAAAATGCGAAGCTCGCCGCTCTCGGGCTTCACTTGCATGTGAAGGTCGGTGAGCACTGCGTCAGCCGTGGGTGGGTATTTCTCGGCGACTTTACGGAGGGCACGCTGGATTTGCTGGAGGGTCTGTGGGGTGGCTTTCATTGCAGAGTATGCTGGCGGGGTGAATGAGGATTTCTTGTGAAAAAAGGTCGGAACAGGAGTCCGACCTTTTTTGTGATTCCTTGCAGATGTGAGGAATGGATTTGAGTTAGTTAGTTGTAGTGGTAATGCTTATTTGAGGGAAACCTTTCGGACTACTTTATCGACCTTCAGGATGTAGCAGCCTTTGGGGAGGTTGATGCTGACGGTCTTGTCATCGCTGTCAATCTTGAAGCTCGCTACGCGCACGCCGGCGAGATTGTAAATCTCAAGGGCTTTCCCGGCGGCGTTGGCCACGTGGACCTGTGTGCCGCTGATGTTGATGGTGATGGGCGTCAGCTCGCTCTCGGGATCGCTGATGGCGGTGGCATCGAAGTCCTGCTCAGGGACGGGCGCTTCGAGCTCGATATCATAGTCCGGTGCCTCGACTTCGACGGCGTTCTCTGTAGCCATCGTAGGCAGGCAGCAGGAGGCTGCAAAGAGGAGAAAAAGGTAGTATTTCTTCATGCGAAATGCGATTTTCGTAGTTTTATCGGGGCAAATGTAGCCCTTTTCTGCGTTCCGTGCAAATTTTTTCAAGGAAAAACACAATAAAACGGCAAATTAAGTGTTGTAGGCTCCCGTTCTGGGGAGGATTCGGGGCGCTCAAGGAATGATTTGGGGCGCTCCAGGGTAGCTTCGGGGCACCCTGAGGTAGCTTCGGGGCACTTAGGGGGTGATGCGCAGTCCCTCGTGCGCCAAAAGGGTAGGGGAGAACACCTCTTGGGCTTCCCGCAGCAGGACGCTCTCGTCGTCATAGCGCGAGGAGAAATGTCCGAGCAGCAGTTTCCCCACGTGCGCCTCGCGTGCCAGGAGAGCCGCCTGACGGGCGGTGGAATGGTGATAACGTTCGGCGAGGGCGGCTTCTGCCTCGGCATAGGTGCCCTCGTGGTAGAGTAGATCCACGCCTTGGAGCCATTCTGCCAGTGGGGGCGAGGGCATCGTATCGGTGCAGTAGGCGTAGCTGCGGACGCGGTCGGGCGGGGTAGTGAGGCGCGAGCAGGGGATGACCTCGCCCTCGGGCGTCGTCCAGTCCTGACCGGCTTTGATACGGTTGATGGCCCAGTTGGGAATCTGGTAGAAATCAATCATCTCGCGGCGGATGTGCGGCTGACCAGGCTTCTCCTTGATGAGATAGCCGCAGCAGGGCACGCGATGCTGGAGCGGTAGCGACCATACCTCCATCGAACGGTCCTCGAAGAGGAGTTGATGGCGCGTCGTATCGACGGCCTCGAAGTGAATCTCATAGTCCAGGTCGCTGCAGAACTGAGCCACCACGCACTGCACGAAGGGGCGCAGCGACGAGGGACCGTGCACGTAGAGCGGAGCCGTGCGCCCCAGCAGACCCATCGACGACAGGAAACCGGGGAGACCGAAGACGTGGTCGCCGTGGGCATGGGTGAGGAGGATATGGCTGATCTTCTGCCAGCTCAGCCCCGTCTTGCGCCACGCCAGCTGAGCACCCTCGCCGCAGTCGAGCAACAGGAGCTTGTCGCGCACATCTACGACTTGGCACGACGGGAGATGCTTCGGCGTAGGGAGCGCAGAACCGCATCCAATAATATGTATCTCAAACTTTTGCATACTTCTTCTCTCTAAACAGCTATCCTAGATTCTCCTAGGATCTCCTACTTTTTCCTAGGCTCTCCTAGCCCCTATTTCTCAAATATTTCTCCAATCCTTCCCTGCGCAGCTTGCACGCCGGACACTCGCCGCAGCCGTCGCCAGGGATGCCATTGTAACAAGTTAAGGTACGCGTGCGCACGAGATCCAGGACCTTCAGCTTGTCGGCCTTCTCCCATGTCTGCGCCTTGTCGATCCACATGAGGGGCGTGTGAATCACGAACTGCTCGTCCATACCCAGGTTCAGCGTGACGTTCAGCGACTTGATGAACGCGTCGCGGCAGTCGGGGTAGCCGCTGTAATCCGTCTGCGAGACGCCTGTCACAAGGTGGTTGATGCCGTGCTCACGGGCAAAGACTGCGGCCACGCTTAGGAAGAAGAGGTTGCGACCGGGCACGAACGTGTTGGGAGGACCGTCGGCGGGCTTCTCCTGATCCATCGTGATGCTGCTGTCGGTGAGTGAGTTGTGGGAGAGCTGGCTGATGAACGACACATCCATCTGGTGCCATTCCACCTCCTCGCCGCCTTCGTTCAATCCGTTCTCGCGGGCGATGCGCCCGGCGTCGTCGGCAATCTCGCGCGCCTTCTCGACTTCCAGTACGTGCTTCTGCCCGTAGGTGAAGGTCAGTGCCACCACACGGCGGAAGTGCTTCAGCGCCCAGAACAGGCATGTCGTGGAGTCCTGACCGCCACTGAAAACCACCAGCGCGGTCTCTTTATTCATTGGTTTCATATCTCTAATCTCTCATCTCTAATCTTTAATCTCTAATCCCTAATCTCTAATCTCTCCTAAGAGTCTCGCCTTACCCTCCTAAGAGGGTTATGTTAGCATTTTTTTTAAAGTCATCAGAGCACGCTGTAGCGCACGCCCTCATCATAGACGTCCACGCCCTCCGTGCGCTTCAGCCAGGCGACGATACGGGTGGTGATGGGTAGGAGAATGATTTCGTATAGTGTCTTGATAGCCACTTGGCTAACCATCATAATTAAAAGGTTTTCTTTAGGAACGATGCCGCCCAGCGCAACGGGGAAGAACACCATCGAATCCGCCAGCTCACCGACCACCGTGGAGGCGATGGCGCGCAGCGAGAAGCGGCGCCCCTTGTCGCGAATCTTCATCACGCTCATCACGTAGGCGTTCAGAAACGATCCTATGAGGAAGGCAGCGAAGGAGGCCAGCGCCACGCGCGGAGCCAGACCGAACAATGCGTGGAACCCTTCCTGGTTCGTCCAGTAGGGTGCGCCGGGAATCATGTCGGCCAGCCATGCCAGCAGTACGAAGGCAAAGTTCATGAAGAAACCCGTCCAGATGATGAGCTTCGCGCGTCGATACCCCCACACCTCTGTGATGCAGTCGTTGACGACGTAGGAGACCGGAAACACGAGCACGCCGGTTGTCAGGTTCAGGGGACCGAGCAGGAATTGTTTGGTTGCAAGCAGGTTCGCCAGAATCAGGCAAACGCAAAACGTGACGCCGAGCAACATGAACGTCACGCTGACTGGTTCTTGTCTTTTCATCTTTCTTGTTTTGTTAAAGGGGGTTGAGCAAGTACCCCTGTGCGGTTTTGCGGCGCAAAGGTACGCTTTTTCCGCGAAGCAGCCAAATTAGCGGCTGAGAAATTTGGCACATTCATGAAATGACCTTATCTTTGTCCCGCAAAATAACTTGAACGACTAACTTCAAAGAAAAACCTATGAAATTTGAGAAGATCAAAGGGCTCATTGACGCCCCCTTCACCCCCATGTATGCTGACGGCAGCATCAACCTCTCCATTATCCCCGAGTATGCTGCCCTCTTGCAGCGCAACGGCCTCAAAGGCGTCTTCATCAACGGCTCCAGCGGTGAGGGCTATATGCTCACCGAGGACGAGCGTAAGCAGATTGCCGAAGCCTGGATGGATGCCACAAAGGATTTTGAGGACTTCAAAGTCATCGTCCACGTCGGTAGCACCTGTGTGAAATCCAGCCGTGCCCTCGCCGAGCACGCGCAGGCCATCGGAGCCTTCGGCATCGGCGCCATGGCACCTCCCTTCCCCAAGGTGGGCCGCATCGAAGAGCTGGTGAAGTACTGCGAGGAAATCGCCTGTGGAGCTCCTGAGCTGCCCTTCTACTTCTACCACATCCCCGCCTTCAACGGCGCTTTCCTCTCCATGTACGACTTCCTGCAGGCCGTGGATGGCCGCATCCCCAACTTCGCAGGCATCAAATACACCTTCGAGAGCCTCTACGAGTATAACCGCTGCCGCCGCTATAAGGACGGTAAGTTCGACATGCTCCACGGCCAGGACGAGACCATCCTTCCCTGCCTCGCCATGGGCGGCGCACAGGGCGGCATCGGCGGCACCACGAACTACAACGGACGCTGTCTCACCGGCATCATCAAGGCCTGGCAGGAGGGCGACCTCGAGAAAGCCCGCCAGCTGCAGAACTACGCTCAGGACGTCATCGACGTCATCTGCCACTTCCGCGGCAACATCGTCGGCGGCAAGCGCATCATGAAGCTCATCGGCCTCGACCTCGGTCCCAACCGCACTCCCTTCCAGAACGTCACTCCCGAGGAGGAAGTCCGTCTGAAAGCCGAACTTGAAGCCATCGACTTCTTTAATCATTGCAATAAGTAAGAAGACCCACCCCTCACCCTCCCTTCTTGAAGCGTCAAGCGTCGAAGAGCGCCGAGCGGCAGGGAGGGAGTAGTTATCTTTCAAGAACAGTGTCCGCTATTCACAAGAAAAGCTATAGAATCTGTCACTTTTAACAATCTTTGCCTATATGAAGACAACCCGCAAATTATTCATATCGCTTGCTCTCCTTATTGCACAGGTATTTGCACCTTCCCTATTTGCACAGGATTCTACTCCCCTCCCTACCGCTCGGCCCAAAGGGACGCTTGACACTTCAAGAAGGGAGGGGCAGGGGGGAGGGTCTGAGACTGTGACTCCCTCCCACCGCTTCAACACCGCCTCCTTCTTGCCCGTCCCCTCCCTTGCAGCCTTTGGCGGTCAAGGCGTTAGCGGTGCCTTCGCAGGCGTAGCGGGTGATTACGTCCTCGTGGCCGGTGGCTGCAACTTCCCCGATACCCCTGCTGCCGAAGGCGGTCAGAAAGCCTTCTACACCGACATCTATGCCCTCAATATCGCCGCCGCTGTGCCCGAGGTTTCCCCCTCGGGCTCTGCTTCCCCCTCGGGCTCTGCTTCCTCCTCTTCTTCCTGGCAGCGCGTCGGTTCCCTCCCCTGCGGCCTCGCCTACGGTGCCAGCGTCACCACCCCCGAGGGCGTCGTCTGCCTCGGTGGTACTGCCGACGGCCAGAAGAGCGAGGACTTCGCAGTCCTCCTTACCCTTGGTTCGAGCGGCGAGGCCGTCAGCCGTGACCTCCCGCCGCTGCCCGTGACCCTCGACAACTTTGCCGCCGCATACGGCGATGGCTACATCTACGTCGCTGGCGGTCAGCACAATGGCATCCCCAACCGCAAGGCCTACCGCCTGAAGTGGCCCTTGCCCGCCTCGTGGTTCGAAGCCCAGACAGGTGCCGCCTGGGAGCAGCTCCCCGACCTCATCGGCCCCGCCCGCGTGCAGCCCGCTGCCGCCGTCCAGAAAGGTGCCATCGGCTCCAACTTCTATCTCCTCGGTGGCTATGATCCCCGCTACGGCAAGGCCGTCTCCAATGGTGTTTATTATGACCCGAGGAAGAAGGAATGGCTGGCTACTTCCTTGATACAAAAGCCCCTCTCTAACTCCCCCCGTGGGGGGGAGGACTTAGTGTCCTCTGATAGGCTTTCTAACGGAAACGAGGCTCTCCCCCCCACGGGGGGAGTTGGAGAGGGGCTCGCCCTCGTCGGTGCCTCTGCCATCCCCTCCGGTGCAGCCCACATCCTCTGCTTCGGTGGCGTCAACAAAGACATCTTCGAGAGCGCCTTGGAGCGCAATGCCCTCATGGCCGACACCGCCACCACAGCCGATCGTCTCGCACAACTCCGTGCTGAAGCCTACGCCTACATGACGCAAAACCCCGCCTGGTATCAGTTCCGCCGCTCGATCCTCGTCTATCACACCGTCACCGACTCCTGGGCAGAGCTCTTCGACTCGCCCCTCATCGCCCGTGCCGGTGCAGCCGTGGTGCCCGTGCCGTCCGGCACGGGTTCTGCCTCCCTCTCCGCCCTCCTCATCGACGGCGAGGAGAAGCCTGGCGTCCGCTCTTCCGACGTCACCCGCGTCGATATAGCCTACAACGCCCACTTCGGCTGGCTCAACTGGACGGTCCTCATCCTCTACCTCCTCGGCATGGTCTATCTCGGCTACTACTTCATGAAGCGCGCCTCGAACTCCTCCGAGGACTTCTTCAAGGGCGGTGGCCGCATCCCCTGGTGGGCAGCAGGCATCAGCATCTTCGCCACCATGCTCTCGGCCATCACCTATATGAGCATCCCCGCCAAAGCCTATGCCACCGACTGGACCTACTACCCCATGCAGATCTGCATCCTCGTGGTGTCCTTCCCCGTCATCAAGTACTATCTGCCATTCTTCCGTCGCCTGAACGTCACCACGGCTTATGAGTACCTCGAGCGTCGCTTCAACTCGGCCACGCGCCTCATGGCCTCCATCCTCTTCATCGTCTTCATGGTGGCACGCACAGCCCTCGTGCTCTTCCTGCCGTCGTTGGCCATGACCGCCGTCACGGGCATCAACATATATATATGTATAGCCCTGATGGCCCTCATCACCATCCTCTACTGCACTATGGGCGGTGTCGAAGCCGTCGTCTGGGGCGATGTCATCCAGGGCATCATTCTCGTGGGCGGTGCCATCCTCGCCGCCGTCTATCTTATCGTCAACACGGGCGACAACGGCGCCAGCGACTTCTGGCAGATAGCCACCGACCACGACAAGTTCCGCCTCTTCCTCTTCGACCCCGAGCATCCGTTCGACTTCGTCAACGCCACCTGGTGGGTCGTCATCCTCGGAGGCCTTGCCAACAACCTCATCAGCTACACCTCTGACCAGACCGTCATCCAGCGCTACCTCACCACCTCCGACGAGAAGAGCGCTGCCCGCGGCATCCTCACCAACGGCCTCATGTCCGTCGTCGTAACCATCGCCTTCTTCACCATCGGCACAGGTCTCTACACCTTCTTCAAGACCCATCCCGCCGAGCTCGACATCACCATGGCCAAGGGCGACGCCATCTTCCCCTTCTTCATGATGAGCCAGCTCCCCGCAGGTCTCGCCGGCCTCCTCATCGCCGCCGTCTTCGCCGCCACCATGTCCACCATCGCCTCCAACATCAACAGCATCAGCACGGCGTTTACGGTGGATTTCTGGTCGAAATGGAAAGCCCCCTATAATCCCCCGGTGGGGGATAAACAGGCAGGCAGTGTGCCCGGCGGTTCTCCCACGGATGATGGCAAGGAACCAACGCCCCCCACCGGGGGGCCACGGGGGGCTGTATATGTCGCCCGCATCGCAGGCATCTGTGCCGGTCTCCTCGGCATGGCCATCGCCTGGCTCATGGCCACCGTTGACATCCAGTCGCTCCTCGACTATTTCAACACCATCCTCGGCCTCCTGAGCGGTGCCATTGGTGGTCTGTTCCTGATGGGCATCTTCTTCCCCCGCATCGGTTCCCGTGCCGCCATCATCGGCTTCCTCTGTGGCACCGCCACCGTCCTCTACATGAACTTCTTCACCCAAGCCAACTTCCTCCTCTTCGGTTTCGTCTCCATGCTCGTCAGCGTCCTCGTCGCCCTCCTCCTCAGCATCTTCATGCCGCAGAAGGAAGAACAGAAAGGGCTGACGTGGAAGACATTGGGACCCACCCCCAACCCCTCCTGTTAGGGAGGGAGTGGTCACCTTTCAAGGAGAGAATCCAAAATGGTGGTATATTTTTAAGTAACAATTATAAACAACAATAATAATGCAAGAAAACAAATCAGCAAATGTAACTGCTCCCTCCCTCATAGGGAGGGCGGGGGGAGAGTCCTCTTTTTCATCATTAGCCCAGCTCTATAAGTCCGAACTCCTTGACCGCGTCGTCCCCTTCTGGCTCAACAAAAGCCAGGACAAGGACTTCGGCGGCTACTTCACCTGCCTCGACCGCGATGGCAGCGTCTATGACACCGACAAGTTCATCTGGCTGCAAGGCCGCGAAGTGTGGATGTTCGCCAAGCTCTACAACACCGTCGAGCCCCGTCAGGAATGGCTCGATGCCGCCATCCAGGGTGCCGAGTTCCTGAAGAAGCACGGCCACGACGGCAACCTCAACTGGTACTTCGCCCTCGACCGCGAAGGCCACCCCCTCGTGGAGCCCTACAACATCTTCTCCTACACCTTCGCCACCATCGCCTTCGGCCAACTGAGCATCGCCTTGAGCAAGCCCCTCTCTAACTCCCCCCGTGGGGGGGAGGACTCCTTATCCTCTGAGGGGCAATCAAGCGGAAACGGGGCTCTCCCCCCCACGGGGGGAGCAGGGAGAGGGGCTTTGGCTGCCGAGTACGCCTCCATCGCCCGCCGCACCTTTGACATCGTCCTCTCCAAGACCGACAACCCCAAAGGCCGCTGGAACAAAGCCGCCGCAGGTGCCCGATCCCTCAAGACCTTCGACCTGCCCATGATCCTCTGTAATGTCGTTCTGGAGATAGAACCTTTATTGAAGG
Source organism: Bacteroidaceae bacterium (assembly GCA_017470425.1). Lineage (GTDB taxonomy): Bacteria > Bacteroidota > Bacteroidia > Bacteroidales > Bacteroidaceae > Physcousia. Next base: position 47,112 of record JAFUYT010000020.1, read on the forward strand.
CAAGTGGAAACGAATCCCCCTCCCTTGGGGAGGGGTTAGGGGTGGGCTCCTATATCGACACCTGCCTCCACGAAGTCATGGACGTCTTCTACCGTCCCGAGCTCGGCCTCATCGTCGAAGCCCTGGGCAAGGACGGCAACCTCGTTGACTGCTTCGACGGCCGCAAGCTCAACCCCGGCCACGCCATCGAGGCTATGTGGTTTGTCATGGACCTCGGCAAGCGCCTCGGCCGTCCCGAACTCATCCAGCAGGCTGTTGATATCTGCCTCCAGGAAGTAGAGTACGGCTGGGACAAGGAGTTCGGCGGCATCTTCTACTTCATGGACCGCCTCGGCCATCCCCGCCACGAACTCGAATGGGACCAGAAACTCTGGTGGGTACACCTCGAGACCCTCATCTCCCTCATCAAGGGCTACCAGCTCACCGGCGACCAGCGTTGCCTCGACTGGTTCCAGCGCGTCCACGACTACACCTGGAGCCACTTCCGCGACCCCGAATACCCCGAGTGGTACGGCTACCTCAACCGCCAGGGTGAAGTCCTCCTGCCCCTCAAGGGCGGCAAGTGGAAAGGCTGCTTCCACGTACCCCGCGGACTCCTCAACGTCTGGAAGATCCTCGAAGACCTCAGCAGCAGACAAGACCAATAACCCCCTTTAGTGTGCCCGTCGGTTTCCCCGACGGGCTTTCTCTCTCATCATGCAGGAACGACTCTGGAACCGCAACTACTGCCGGGTGATGGCAGCGAATTTCTCCCTGTTCTTCGCTTTCTACCTGCTGACACCCCTCCTGCCGCTGTACCTTGTGGAGCGCTTCGATGCCACGAAGGATGTGGTGGGGCTGGTGCTGAGTGGCTACACGCTGACGGCGCTGCTGGCGCGCCCTTTCAGCGGCTTCCTCGTGGATAGCTTTCCGCGTAAGAAGGTGCTGATGGTGTGCTTCTTCCTGTTCTTCATCTTCTTCGGCGGCTATCTGGGTGCCTCCTCGCTCCTCCTGTTCACGATCGTCAGAACCCTCCACGGCGCTCCCTTCGGCGCCCTGACCGTGGCCAACTCCACCGTGGCCATCGACGTCCTGCCCTCCTCGCGCCGCAATGAGGGCATCGGCTACTACGGCCTGTCGAACAACCTGGCGATGGCCATTGCACCGACGGTGGCCATCTACCTCTATCGTCTGACCGGCAACTTCGAGCTCCTCTTCTGGCTCGCCTTGATCATCGCGGGCGCAGGGATGGCAGTGGACAGCCGGGTGAAGCTTCAGCCCCCCAGACGCGCCCCCCAGCCCTCTTGTAAGGAGGGGCACGAGGGAAAGCCTGCTCGGCGCCCTCTTCTTCGCCTCGACCGCTTCTTCCTCGTCCGTGGCTGGCTGTTAGCGGTGAACATGGTCTTCTTCGGCTTCTGTTTCGGGGTTGTCAGCAACTATCTGGCGATCTACAGCAAGGAAGTCATGGGCATCACAGGCGGCACGGGCACATGGTTCCTGCTTGTGTCCGTGGGGCTTGTCGCTTCCCGCTTGCAGGGCGCACGTGCGCTGCGGGAGGGCAAGCTGGTGCTGAACGCCACCGAGGGCGTGCTCATCTCGTCGGTGGCATACACGTTGTTCGTCCTGTGTCCCAATGAGTTCGGCTACTACGGCTCCGCCCTCTTGCTCGGCCTCGGCAACGGCCACCTCTGGCCCGCCTTCCAGAATATGATCATCTCGATGGCGCACCACAACGAGCGCGGCACAGCCAATTCCACACTGCTGATCTCATGGGACGTCGGCATCGGCCTCGGCGTGCTCTGCGGCGGCTTCATCAGCGAGCACTTTGGCTACACCCCCGCCTTCTGGGTCGTCGCCGCCTCGCAACTCACCGGCACCGCCCTCTTCCTCCTCGCCACCCGCCCCTTCTTCCAGAAAGGGCAGCTATAATCCACACTTCCCCCTCCTCTCAAAACTTCCCCTCCTTTCACTATGCAAAGAGGAGGCCCCCTCTCTACAGAGACCTGCCAACCCTCTACAGAGTCTAACGAAACCCTCTATAGAGACCCATGCAACCCTCTATAGAGACCTGCCTCACCCTCTATAGAGGGTTATGCTGTAGTCTATGAAGGAAGGACGCGTCCCTCACGAAAGAAGGATGCATCCTTCGTGGCTGAAGGACGCATCCTTATCTGTTTTCTCACGCGTGAGAAAAACCAACACACTGCACTGTGAAGACCAACACACTGCACTGCAAAGGTCAAGCCCCTGCACTGTGTCTTCACTCAGCTCACTCCCACTCGATGGTGGCGGGTGGTTTGGAGGAGATGTCGTAGCAGACGCGGTTGACGCCGCGGACGTGGTTGATGATGTCGGTGGAGACGCGGGCCATGAAGTCGTAGGGCAGGTGGGCCCAGTCGGCGGTCATGGCGTCGGTGGAGGTGACGGCGCGCAGGGCCACGGGGTGCTCGTAGGTGCGCTCGTCGCCCATCACGCCGACGGAGCGGACGGTGGAGAGGAGGATGGCGCCGGCCTGCCAGATCTGGTCGTAGAGCGAGACCTCGATCTCGCCGTCTTGCAGCGCGGCGGGTACTCCGGCGGCCAGCACGCGGCGGGCTTCCTCGCCACTGAGGCGGACCTTGTAGTCGCGCAGGGCGCGGATGTAGATGTCGTCGGCTTCCTGGAGGATGTGCACCTTCTCGGGGGTGATGTCGCCCAGGATGCGCACGGCCAGGCCGGGGCCGGGGAAGGGGTGGCGCGTGATGAGGTGTTCGGGCATCCCGAGTTGCCGTCCTACGCGGCGCACCTCGTCCTTGAACAGCCACTTCAAGGGCTCGCAGAGCTGCAGGTTCATCTCCTTGGGCAGGCCGCCGACGTTGTGGTGGCTCTTGATGACCTTGCCGGTGATGTTGAGGCTCTCGATGCGGTCGGGGTAGATGGTGCCCTGTGCCAGCCAGCGGCAGGGGCCTGCAGCCTCCCCGGCGGCCGCTGAGGGGGCTTCGCCTGTCTGGCTGATGATCTTCTTGGCTTCTTCGTTGAAGACTTCGATGAAGTCGCGGCCGATGATCTTGCGCTTCTGCTCGGGGTCGCTGACGCCGGCGAGGTCGGCGAAGAACTTTGCTGAGGCATCTACGCCGATGACGTTGAGGCCGAGGCATTTGTAGTCATCCATGACCTGCTGGAACTCGTTCTTGCGCAACATCCCGTGATCCACGAAGATGCAGGTGAGGCGGTCGCCGATGGCGCGGCTGATGAGCACGCCTGCGACGCTGCTATCGACGCCGCCGGAGAGGCCGAGGATGACGCGGTCGTTGCCGAGCTGCGCCTTCAGCTCTGCGACGGTGCTATCGACGAACGAGGCGGCGCTCCACTCCTGGCGGCTGCCGCAGATATCGACGACGAAGTTCTTCAGCAGCAGCGAGCCCTGGGTGCTGTGGAACACCTCGGGGTGGAATTGGACGCCCCAGAGGGGGGCCTCAGGGCAGTAGTAGGCGGCGTAGCGGACGGAGGGCGTGGAGGCGATGCAGTGGAAGCCTTCGGGGATGGCGGTGATGGTGTCGCCGTGGCTCATCCACACCTGCGACCCGGTCTCGAAGCCGCGGAAGAGCGGGTTCTGGAGGTCGATGGTGGTGAGGTTCTGCCGACCGTATTCGCGGGAGGGGGCGGGCTCGACGCGGCCGCCGAGGGTGTGGCTCATGAACTGTGCGCCGTAGCAGATGCCCAGGATGGGGTAGCGGCCGCGGATCTGGCTGAGGTCGATCTTGAACGCTTCGGGGTCATAGACCGAGAAGGGCGAGCCGGAGAGGATGACGCCGATGACGTCGGGGTCGTCCTGGGGGAACTTGTTGTAGGGCAGGATCTCGCAGAACGTGTCCAGCTCGCGCACGCGGCGGCCGATGAGCTGTGTGGTCTGGGAACCGAAGTCGAGGATGATGATTTTTTGCATAGGGTTACTGAGGGGAGATTTGTCGTAGGAAGGTTTCGGCCTCGGCGAGGGAGTCGAGCTTGCCGACGTCGATGAGGCGGAAGTGGTCGAGGTGGCCGCCGATGACGTGGTCGCGGCAGATGCTCAGGTAGAAGTCGATGATGGAGAAGCGCTCGGGCCACGCGTCCATCAGCGGGAACAGCGAGGGGTGGAAGGCGTGGATGCCGGCGAAGGGGGCGCGCAGGGCGGTGCGCGCGAGGGCATCGTCGTAGGGGGAGCGCACCTCGCCCGTGCACTCGCTGGTCCATCCGATGAGGTGGCGGTCCGCGTCGAAGAGGAGGTAGCGGCCGCTCGCGCTCTCGCGCCGTGAGATGGCCAGTGCTGCGGAGCCCAGCGCCCCGGCGGCGCCGTAGAGCGCGGCGAGGTCGAGGTCGGAGAGGATATCGACGTTGTGGATGAGGATGGGGCTCGACGGGTCGAAGAGCGCCCGCGCGTGCTTCAGGCCGCCGCCCGTCTCGAGCAGCTCCGCACGCTCGTCGCTGATGCGGATGTCGAGACCGAAGTGGTCGTGGGCCGCGAGGTAGTCGATGATCTGCTGGCCGAAGTGGTGGACGTTGATGACGATGCGCTCGAAGCCCGCCGCCTTCAGTTTCAGTATGATGTGCTCCAGCAGAGGCTGCCCGCCGACCGGTACGAGCGCCTTCGGCATCGTGTCGGTGAGGGGCTTGAGGCGTGTGCCCAGGCCTGCGGCGAAGATCATGGCTTGTTTCATGGCGACAAAGATACGAAGAAAGTACGAGAAAGCGATTGCTTCCGCACTCTTTTTTTGCTCCCGACGATGATTCTTTGCAAAATGTAGTGATGATTCAAAAAAATGTTCGTACCTTTGCGCAGGAAAACTACTAACAGGAGAATCCTCTCTCTCTCTCTATATATATATAGTCGAAAATGATGGATTTTATCAGAAAGATTGCAAGCTGGTATTTCTCCAAGCAGGCATTGCCTTATTGGTGTGTGCTGGTTTATGATACGCTGGTCGTGCTCATCTCCGGCCTTGTGTGCCTCACGCTCGACCACGGCGTTCATGCTACATTGTCGCATTTCCTCCCCGTCGTCTGCACGCTCGGCGTGTATCTGCTCTTCTTCCTGGTGGGCTTCCGCGTGATGCGGACCTATTCGGGTGTGCTGCGCTACTCGTCGTTCGCCGATGTCTATCGTATCGGGGTGGCCAACCTGATCGGCATCACGGGCATCCTCATTGCCCGCTGGTTCCTGGCCTTCGACAAGGTCTTCGTGCCCATCCGCTCGAAGGAGCTGATCTTCATCTTCCTCATGGCCACCGCCATCATGGTCGCCACGCGCGTGCTGATGAAGGTCATCTTCGAGAAGGTGATCGAGGACAAGAACGTGCGCCGCGCGTTCATCTACGGCGTCAAGGAGGGCGGCATCGCCCTGGCCAAGACCATCCGGATGGAGATGCCCACGCGCTTCTCCCTCCAGGGCTTCGTCAGCGACGAGAGCGACATGATCGGCCACGTTCTCCAGGGCGTGGATGTCTATCGCAACGATGAGCACCTGCAGAAGCACATGGAGGCCAAGCACGTGAAGACGCTCCTCGTCTCCCCCCTGAAGCAGGACGACTTCTTCCGCAACCAGAAGATGGTCGATGCACTGCTGGAGGCGGGCGTGGGTATCTACACCTTCGACCTCGGGCAGAAATGGGACGGCCACAGCGACATCAACGCTTCACAGCTCAAGGAGGTGCAGATTGAAGACCTCCTGCCACGCAACGAGATTGAGGTCGATCTGAAGGCTGTCGAGGCGCTGCTCTCCGGCGCCGACATCCTCATCACTGGCTCCGCTGGCAGCATCGGTTCCGAGATGGTGCACCAGATCGCGCAGTTCGCGCCAGCGCGCCTCATACTGGTCGATGAGGCAGAGACGCCGCAGCACGATGTGCGACTGATGCTCAAGCGGGAGTTCCCCGAGGTGGAGGCCGTGACCATCGTCACGAGCATCACCAACGAGAGCCGCATGGAGAACATCTTCCGCACCTACCGCCCAAAGTATGTCTTCCACGCTGCCGCCTACAAGCATGTGCCCATGATGGAGGACAACCCCAGCGAGGCTGTCCTGAACAACATACAGGGAACGCGCGTCATCGCCGACCTCTCGGTGAAGTACGGCGTGAAGAAGTTCGTGATGGTATCGACCGACAAGGCCGTGAACCCCACGAACGTCATGGGATGCTCCAAGCGCATCTGCGAGATCTATTGTCAGTCGCTGAATAAGGCTATCGTGGAGGGCGCCGTCACGGGCGAGACACAGTTCGTGACCACCCGCTTCGGCAACGTCCTGGGCTCCAACGGCTCCGTCATCCCCCTCTTCCGCGAACAGATCAAGAACGGCGGCCCCGTCACGGTCACGCACCCCGACATCATCCGCTACTTCATGCTCATCCCCGAGGCATGTAAGCTCGTGCTCGAAGCAGGCACGATGGGCAAGGGCGGTGAGATTTTTGTCTTCGACATGGGGCAGCCCGTGAAGATTGCTGAGCTCGCCCGCCGCATGATCCGCCTGAGCGGCGCCACGGGAGTGGATATCCAGTTCACCGGTCTGCGCGACGGCGAGAAGCTCTACGAGGAAGTCCTCAACGACGAGGAGATCACCAAGCCCACGTTCAACAAGAAAATCAAGATTGCGCAGGTGCGCGAGTACGACTACGCCGATGTTTGCCGCGACATTGACGCCCTCGTCGCCACCAGCCTCCACTACGATAATATGGAGACCGTGCGCCAGATGAAGCAGATCGTGCCCGAATACAAAAGCCAGCACTCCGTCTATGAAGTGCTGGACAAGAAGTAGGCAGTGCCTGTCATTTCGACGCTGCCTCAAGTGTAGCGGGGACGTCTCCCCTTATTTCCTGATCTCTACGAACTGATCCAGATGCTCATCGACATAGTGCGCGATGAGCATTTGTATTTCTTCTTCGGCTTCCACGAAGGTGTCGTCGAGGTCGTCGAAAGCGGGGTACTGCTCGAAGAGAGCCATGAACTCTTCGTCGGTGCAAGGCTGTGTGAGCGCTTCGCCGTACTGCTCGAAGAGCTTGCGGCCTTTGTAGATGAGCTTGGAGAAGTCGTGGAGGATGGCGGTGCCGCTGTCGCCCTCGACGGCTTCGCCCCACAGGCGCATCGCCTTGGCGAAGGGGTTCAGGAAGATGAAGGGTCCCAGACCGTTGTGGATGAGTTGGATGAAGCCGCCGTCCATCACTTCGTCGTGGAGCATACGGTAGGCGAGGAGCGTGATCTGTTCGCCGTTGAGGCGGCTCATCGTGTCGGCGTTGAGCTCGCCGCCGATGCTGTCCAGCACGGTGTCGGCAATCAGAGCGAGGAACGCGTCGTGGCCTTCAGAGGCGGCGCGGATGATATCTTGTTCAGAGAGGGTAGGGAGCATGGGGAGAAGGGGATAATGAATAATTGAGAATGGACAATGGACAATTGAGAATGGACAATGGGGGCTTAGAAGAGATGGGGCTTGCGGGCGCGCGCTTCTTCGAGGGTGGTGGGCGAGGAGGTGGTGTGGGCGGTGGCCTGCTGGCGGAGCGCGGCTTGCTCGGCGGCGAGCTGGGCGGTGGCGTCCGCGGCGGTGGCGGGGTTCAGGAAGGGGGCGGCGAGAGGTGCGTTCTGCGAGGCATCGCAGACGTGGAGCACGGGGCCGTGATAGACGGGAGCGATCTTCAGGGCGGTGTGCAGGGCACTGGTGGTGGCGCCGCCGATCATCACGGGCACGTGGATGTCGGCCTCGTCCAGCAGATGCACGGTATGCACCATCTCTTCGAGCGACGGGGTGATGAGGCCTGAGAGGCCGATGACATCGGGGCTCAGCTCCAGCGCCTTCGCCACGATGGTCTCGGCTGGCACCATCACGCCGAGGTCGATGACCTCGTAGCCGTTGCAGGCCATCACCGTGGCTACGATGTTCTTGCCGATGTCGTGGACGTCGCCCTTCACGGTGGCCACGAGGACGCGAGGCGTCTGTCTGCCGTCATGGAGGGGAGGCGCCGCCGGAGTGTCCTCAGACGAGGTGGAGGGCTGTTCCTCCTGCGAGCGTTCCTGGAGGGCTGGCTGGAGGATCTCCACGGCGCGCTTCATGGTGCGCGCTGTCTTGACGACCTGCGGCAGGAACATCTTCCCTTCCCCGAAGAGCTGCCCCACGAGGTTCATTCCCTTCATCAAGGGACCTTCGATGATATCGACGGCGCGGGGATAGACGTGGAGGGCTTCGGCGAGGTCGGCTTCGAGGGTCTCGGTCGTGCCGCGGCGTAGGGCGGTGATGAGGCGGTCATCAAGGGAGGGGATGCTGGCTGGGATGCTGGCGGACGAACCGCCAGCAACGGGGCGGGAGGCAGGGGAGCCAGGGGCGGGAGAGCTGGCGGGAGAGCCAGGGGAGGAAGCTGAGGCAGGAGAACCCGGGGCGGAGGCTGTTGAGGAGGGGGAGCTGGGGGCGGGGGCGAGGCTTTCGGCAAGCTCTGTGAGGTGCTCGCAGGCATCGGGCGTGCGGGCCAGGATGGCATCTTCGAGGATGCGGAGCTGGTCGGCGGGGATGTCGGCGTAGGTGACGGTCGTGGCAGGGTTGACGATGGCCATGTCCATGCCAGCCTTGCGGGCGTGGTAGAGGAATACGGCGTGCATCGCCTCGCGGATGTAGTTGTTGCCGCGGAACGAGAAGCTGAGGTTGCTGACACCGCCGCTGACATGGGCTCCTGGCAGGTGCTCCTTGATCCAGGCGGCGGCGCGGATGAAGTCGAGGGCGTAGCGGTCGTGCTCGGACATGCCCGTGGCGATGGCCAGGACGTTGGGGTCGAAGATGATGTCTTCGGCGGGGAAGCCGATGCGCTCGGTGAGGAGGCGGTAGGCGCGCTCGCAGACGGCGCAGCGGCGCTCGAAGGTGGTGGCCTGACCTTCTTCATCGAAGGCCATGACGATAACTGCGGCACCCATGCGGCGGAGCTCGCGGGCATGGCTGAGGAAGACGTCCTCGCCCTCCTTCAGCGAGATACTGTTCACGATGGGCTTTCCCTGGATGCAGCCGAGGGCGGCGCGGATGACGTCCCACTTGCTGGAATCCACCATCACTGGCACACGGCAGATGTCGGGCTCGGCGGCCATGAGGCACAGGAAATGGCACATCTCGGCGCGCGTGTCCAGCAGGCCGTCGTCCATATTCAGGTCGAGGACCAGGGCGCCGTCTTCGACCTGCTTCCGTGCGATGCCGAGGGCCTCCTCGTACTGCTTCTCCTTGATGAGGCGCAGGAACTTACGCGAGCCGGCGACGTTGCAGCGCTCGCCGACGTTGATGAAGGCGACTTCGGGAGTGAGCGCAAGGGGCTCCAGGCCAGCGAGGGTGAGGGAGGGGAGGGGGCTGGCAGGGTTGCTGGCAGGGATGCTGGCAGGGGTGCCGGCGGACGAACCGCCAGCAACGGGGCGAGGAGAGGAAGCGGAGGGACTATTGGGAGAGGAAGCGGAGGGACTATTGGGGGAGGAAGCGGGGGCGGTGGGGGAAGGGGCGGCGAGGGCGGCGATGGCGCGGATGTGGGCGTCGGTGGTGCCGCAGCAGCCGCCGATGATATCGACCAGGGATTCCTCGAGGAAGGGGCAGACGTGGGCGGCCATCAGCGCGGGTGTCTCGTCGTACTGGCCCAGTTGGTTGGGGAGGCCGGCGTTGGGGTAGGCACTAATATATATAGGTACGCGCGTGCGCGAGGGGATGGCGGCGGTGTCTGCAGATGGGAGGGAATCGGGGAGTTCGGTGGGGAGGGGGGCGGCGGTGTGATGAAGCGGGAGGGCCAGGGCGGCCTTGCGGAGCTGGCGGAGGTGGGGCAGCATATCCTCGGCACCGAACGAGCAGTTGAGGCCGATGCTGAGGAGGGGCGCATGGGCGACGGAGGCGAGGAAGGCGTCGAGGGTCTGGCCGCTGAGGAGGCGTCCGGCGCGGTCGCTGACCGTGACGGAGAGCATCAGCGGCACCGCGCGTCCGGCGCGGCGCATGGCTTCATCGGCGGCGTAGATGGCGGCCTTCGCGTTGAGGGTATCGAAGATGGTCTCGATGAGCAGGGCATCCACGCCGCCTTCGATGAGGGCGGTCATCTGCTCGACGTAGGCATCGGCCAGCTCGTCGAAGGTGACGGCGCGAAGGGCGGGGTCGTTGATGTCGGGGCTCATGGAGAGGGATTTGTTCGTGGGGCCGACGGAGCCGACCACGAAACGGGGCGCGCCCGACGGGGAACCGCCGGGCACGGAAGCGTCAATAGAAGAGGCGATGGCGCTGCGGGCTATGCGGACGGCGGCGAGGTTGATGGCGCGGACGAGGTGCTCGCAGTGGTAGTCGGCGAGGGAGATGCGCTGGGCGTTGAAGGTGTTGGTGGTGATGATGTCGGCGCCTGCGGCGAGGTAGCGCTTGTGGATGTCGGCGATGACATCGGGGCGGGTGAGGCAGAGGAGATCGTTGTTGCCGGCTTGCTGACCGGGGAGGTCGGCGAAGGATTGTGCACAGCTTTCGCCCGTGCCCCGGAAGTCCTCTTCGCGTAGGCCGTAGGACTGGATCATGGTACCCATAGCGCCGTCGAGGATGAGGGGACGGTGGGCGGCTAAGGCACGATGGAGGGGGCTCTCGGGGATGCCGGAGGCGTGGTGGAGAGTGCTCTCAGGGGTGCCGGGGGCGTGGTTGGAGAATGAGGGCTGGGGGTTATGGGGGGAGCGGGAGGGCGTGTTCATGGGCGGGAGGAACCCGAAAGGGAAACTTACGGGCACACTAATAATTGTGAGGGGAACTATTGGGCACTTTAGTAGTTGTGCTTGAATTGTCGGTCGATGGCGCGGCGGTCCTCTTTTTCCTTGAGGGTCTCGCGCTTGTCGTAGGCGTGCTTACCGCGTGCGAGGTGGATGTCGAGCTTGGCGCGCCCGTTCTCGTCGATGAAGAGGAGGGTGGGGACGATGGTGAAGCCGGGGCTCTTGATGGCGTTCTGCATGCGGTGGATCTCGCGGCGGTTTAGCAGGAGCTTTCGGTCACGGCGCGCGGCGTGGTTGTTGTAGGTGCCGTAGAAGTACTGGGCGATGTTCATGTTCTTGACCCACACCTCGCCTTGAATGATGACGCAGTAGGTGTCAACCAAGCTTGCCTTGCCGAGGCGGATGCTCTTGATCTCCGTGCCGGTAAGGACGAGGCCTGCGGTGTATTTCTCCATCAGGTAGTAATCAAACTCCGCTTTGCGGTTTTTGATGTTGATGGTCTTCTGTTTCTCTTTTGCCATTGTTGTAGGGAAGGTTTCCGGGGGAGCGCGATGAAATCGCGCAGGAAAAGACGGGACGAGGGGAAGTTCTCGAAGGACTGGGCTGGGGGGAAGTTCTCGAAGGGAGGGACGGGTTTGAAAAGTTCTCCCCCAAGGGGGAGGGGCTTCAAGGGAAATGCGAAACCCCTCCCCCTTGGGGGAGGCGGGAGGGGACTTCGGCTATTTCTCGCCGTAGGCGACCATCTTGATGGCCGTGACGGCACACTCCGTTCCTTTGTTGCCGAGCACACCTCCTGTCCGGGCTTCTGCCTGCTCGGCATTGTTGCAGGTGAGCAGTCCGTAGATGACGGGGATGTCTCCGTTGGCGTTCAGCTGTGCCAGCCCTTGCGTAGTGCCCTGGCAGATGTAGTCGAAGTGGGGGGTGTCGCCGCGGATGACGCAGCCGATGGCGATGACGGCATCGACGTGCATATTGCGAATCATCCACGCGCTGCCATAGACGAGCTCGAAGCTGCCGGGCACGTGCTTGATGTCGATGTCCTCGTCGCTAACCCCATGCTTGCGCAGGGTCTCGACGGCGGCTTCGGCCATCGCATAGGTGTAGCGGTCGTTCCAATCGGCCACGACGATGCCGAAGCGCATCCCTTTCGTTGAGGGGATGGTGGCGGGGTCGTAGTCCGAGAGATGATGGAGTGCGGTTGCCATAGACGTTCCGGGCTGTGAGGCTTACTTGCTGACGCGCTCGATGTACTTGTCGATCTCCTGATAGACAAAGCTGTTGACGTACTCCTTCTTGATCTGCTGGTAGAGTGCCAGTGCCTTCTCGGGCTGCCCTTCAGCCTCGTAGAGCTCGCCGGCTTGGATGAGGAACGTCGGGGTGAGGCTGTTGCTGTCGGCCAGCTTGGCAGCCTTCAGGAGAGTCTTGATGGCCTTGTCGTTCTGTCCGAGCTGTGCATAGACATTGCCGAGTGCGCCGAGTGCAGCGGGCGAGATGATGGCATCGTCCTGGAGGTCGTAGTCCTCGAGCATCTTGGCTGCCTCTTCGTACTTGTCGGTCTGTGCGTAGCAGATGCCGGCATAGAGCTTGGCGAGGTTGGCGGCGTCGGTGCAGCCGTAGTCGTCGATGAGCTGGAGCAGGCCGATGCAGCCCTGTCCGTCGCCGTTGAGGGCTTTGTCGTAGTTGTCAGCCTGGAAGTAGGACTCGCAGCGGAAGAGGGCCTCGTTGGCCTTCTGTGCACGGGGCTTGCTGATGAACTGCGCATAGCAGATGATGATAGCAGCTACGACGATTACGCCGCAGACGCAATACACGATGTGCTTCTTGTACTTGTCGATGAATGCTTCGGTCTTGGTGACGGCCTCGATGTTCTCGGGAGCCACGTTCTTTTGTGCTTTCTTAGCCATTGTTGAGATATGTTTTTGTTATTGTTTCACGTACGCGCACCCGCAGGTGCTGCAAAAAGCGCGACAAAAGTAGTTAAATTCTTCGGGACACTCAACTTTTTGGGAGATTATTTCGTGTTTTACGCCATTATTTAACTACCTTTGTGGCGCTTTTCCCGAAAAACTGGTAGATTCATGGTGCTTCGACAGCTTTCCATCCTGCATTATAGGAACATCCAACAGGCCGATCTCACGTTCTCTCCGAAGATGAATTGTTTCATCGGACAGAACGGCGAGGGGAAGACCAATCTGCTGGATGCAATCTACTTCCTGTCGCTCTGCAAGAGCTCGACGGGGGCGGCGGACAGCATCTGCATTGAGCACGATGCGGACTTCATGGTGCTGCAGGGGCAGTACGAACATGAGGACGGCACGCCGGAGGAGATCTACCTCGGGATGAAGCGCGGCGTGAAGAAGCAGCTCAAGCGCAACAAGAAACCCTACAAGCGGCTGGCGGAGCACATCGGTCTGCTGCCCCTCGTGATGGTCTCGCCGCTGGACAGCCAGCTCATCAGCGGCGGCAGCGAGGAGCGTCGCCGCTTCATGGATGTGGTCATCTCGCAGACCGACCGCCGCTATCTCGATGCCCTGATGAGCTACAACAAAGCCCTCCAGCAGCGCAACGCCCTTCTGAAGATGGAGGAACCGGGACCCGATATGGATCTGCTGGCGCTGTGGGAAGAGGAGATGGCGCGCCACGGGCAGTTGGTCTTCGAGGCACGGACGCGCTATGTAGAGGCGTTCACGCCCATCTTCCAGCAGATCTATGCCCACGTGAGCCAGGAGAAAGAACAGGTAGGCCTGCAGTACGTCTCCCACGCCCAGCGCGGCCCGCTGCTCGATGTCATTCAGCGCGACCGCGCCAAGGATCTCGTGATGGGCTACTCCCTGCATGGCATCCACAAGGACGAACTGGAGATGACGCTCGGCGGCTTCCCTATCAAGCGGGAGGGGTCGCAGGGGCAGAACAAGACCTATCTGATTGCCCTGAAGCTGGCGCAGTTCGATTTCCTGCGGCGCACCGGCAGCCAGACGACACCCCTGCTCCTTCTCGACGACATCTTCGACAAGCTCGACGCTGACCGCGTCGAACAGATTGTGCGCCTCGTCTCGGGTGACAGCTTCGGACAGATCTTCATCACCGACACCAACCGCGACCATCTCGACCAGATCCTGGCGAGGATGGGCAGCGACTACCGTTTGTTCCACGTCAGCGAAGGGAGGATTGAGGGATGAGGAAGCAGAAGGCTGAGGCTGTGGGGACGCTCCTGCATCAGTTCCTGCGGGAGGAGGGGCTGGAGACACCCTACAATGAGTACCTGCTCGTGCAGTCGTGGCCCGAGGTGATGGGGCAGGGGATTGCACGCTACACCGCCGACGTGCAGATCCGCAACCGCGTGCTCTACGTCCGCCTAACCTCTTCCGTGGTTCGTGCCGAACTGATGGCCGGCCGCACGCAGCTCGTCCATCGCCTCAACAATCACGTCGGTGCGCAGGTCATCGAACGTATCATTTTCTCATGAATCATTAACGGAAAGACAATATGGAAGTTATACAGAGTTTCACCATCGACCACACCCACTTGAAACCGGGGATCTATGTCTCGCGTGAGGACCGGGGCTTCACGACCTTCGACCTGCGCATCACCGAGCCCAACAAGGAACCTGCTGTTGCGCCGGCGGCCATGCATAGCATGGAGCACCTGATGGCGACCTGGTTCCGCAACTCTGCGGTGAAGGACGATGTGGTGTATGTGGGGCCGATGGGTTGTCTCACGGGAATGTACATCATCATGACGGGGACGTATAGCGTGGAGGAGATGCGGCGGCTGACGATAGAATGTCTCCAGTGGATCCTCACGCAGACGGAGGTGCCCGCCACGACGCCCGAGACCTGCGGCAACTGTCTGCTCCATGATCTGCCGATGTGTAAGTGGGAGAGTGCCCGCTACCTCGACCGCCTGCAGAATGACTTCCACAGCGAATACACGAAACTCCGGGTCACCCTCGACAGCGGAATGGTGTTTGCCGACGCTTAGGACGTGATGACCCTGTCCACGAGGATGTCATGGAGCTCGGTGGGAATCTCCCCGACGAGCTGGAAGGGCCAGCAAAGTCCCAGCTTATAGGTGTTGCGGAGGCGGGGCAGGAGGCGGTCGTAGTAGCCGCGGCCACGGCCGAGACGGTGACCGTCGCGCGTGAAGGCTACGCCCGGGACGACGGCAAGGTCGATGGCGGCGTAGTCAGTGAAAGGCGCTCCCTGCGGCTCCTGAATGTGGAAGGCTCCTTCGGCAAGACAGCCCTCGCCGCGATATTCTCGGAGTTCCAGGTCGTTGCCCACGACCACGGGCAACAGCACGCGCTTGCCTTCGTCTGTCGCCTGGCGGATGAGGGCAAGCGTATCTACTTCATCGGGCAACGCATGATAGAGCAGCACGGTGTGAGCCGCTTTCCACTGCGGTGCATCGGCCAACGCCGCGATGACCTCTCGCGACAAGGCTGCCCGCTCCTCTGCGGGGCAGGCGGCCTTGCGGCGGCGGATTTCCTGGCGAAGGTCAGACTTTGTCATTTCGGCATTTCGATATGTCGTTATTTCGATTTGCTGATGTTATTCCACTTCGCTGAGCAACTCGGGCACGGAGCGGCCTTCGTCGAAGAGCTGGATGGCGCGCTGGATGGTCGGGTCGCCCTTGCTGAGGTACTGCAGGCGCCACTGCTGGTCTTGCGCGTTGTAGATGATGTTGGAGATGAGCGAGCGCTCGAAGAGGGGAGCGCTGCGCTGCAGCATTAGGTTGCGGCGCTTCAGACCGTGCTCCTCGCCGAAGCGGGCGAACTGCTCGAGGAGGTTCTGGCGCTTGAGCCATGCCTCTATCTCGCCGACGCTCTTCATGCGCATGAGCTGTGCGCGGTTCTGGTCGGTGAAGAGGAAGGCATACTGGATGGTGAGGCCGCTGAACTGCGCTTCCTTGTAGTAGGAGGTGTAGAGGGTGGTGTCCTCGGGGATGAAGATGTCGGGCATAATGCCGCCACCGCCATAGACGGTGCGGCCGATGCGCGTCTTGTACTCGGGGCCGTCCTGGTGGATGCTGTCGGCCGAGAAGAACTCGCCGCGCTCGTAGCGGGCCATCAGGTCGTTCTCGTACTCCTCGCCCTTGCCCTTCTCGTAGGGCTTCTGAATGCAGCGGCCGGAGGGCGTGTAGTAGCGGGCGACGGTGAGGCGGACGACGCTGCCGTCCTTGAACTCGATGGGCTGTTGCACCAGACCTTTGCCGAAGCTGCGACGCCCGATGATGGTGCCGCGGTCGTTGTCCTGGATGGCGCCCGCGAAGATCTCGGCGGCCGAGGCGGAGCCTTCATCCACGAGCACGATGAGGGGGAGATGCTGGAACGAGCCGCGGCCGTCGGTGCGGTATTCCTCGCGCGGCGACTTGCGCCCTTCGGTATATACTACGAGCTGTCCGCCGGGCAGGAACTCGTTGACCATCATGATGGCCGTCTGCATGTAGCCACCGCGGTTGCCGCGCAGGTCGATGACGAGGTTCCTCATGCCCTGCATGTTCAGCTGTGCCAGGGCGGTGAGCATCTCTGGGTATGTGTTCTCGCCGAAGCTCTCGATGGAGATGTAGCCGGTCGTGGCGTTCAGCATGAAGTAGCAATCGACGCTCTCCACGGGCACGTCGCCGCGCACGACGGTGATGTCGATGGGTTTCTTGTGGCCGTTGCGGACGATGGTGAGCTTCACCTTGGAGTTCTTCGGCCCGCGCAGGCGCTTCATGATGTCGCGGTTCTCCAAACCTACGAGGGTGCTGTCATCGGCTGCGACGATGCGGTCTCCGGCGAGCACGCCGACTTTCTCGGAGGGGCCGCCCTTGATGACGTTCATCACGTTGACGGTGTCCTTCTGCACGGTGAAGCGCACGCCGATGCCAGAGAAGCTGCCTTTCAGCTCCTCGGTGCTCTCCTCAGCGTCCTCGGCGCGGATGTAGCTGGAGTGGGGATCCAGCTCTGAGAGGATGGTAGGCATGGCATCCTCCACGAGGTCGTTGACGTTGATGGTATCGACGTAGTTGTTGTCGATGATCTGCAACAGGTAGTTCAGCTTGTTGCTGCCTGTGTTGATGATGCTGAGGCGGTTGCCGGAGAAGTGGTTGGCATAGAACAGGCCGATGCCAATGCCCAGGATGACGGCGAGGGCCAACAGGAGCGGGACGAGGCGGGAGCGGGTATTCATTAATGAATGAAGAATGAAAAATGAAGGATGAAAGATTCTTTGTTTTTTTGAACTCTTATACTATCAACTTGTCAACTATCAACTGTCAACTATCAACTACTCAAACCCCTCAATGGTCAGGTGCTCGACTTCGATGCCAGCGCGGCGCAGGAGGTCGATGCCATCGGTGAGGCGGTAGTCGCGGGCATAGACCACGCGGCGGATGCCGGACTGGATGATGAGCTTGGAACATTCGATGCAGGGCGAGTCGGTGACGTAGAGCGTGGCGCCCTCGGAGTTGTTGCCGGAGCGCGCGATCTTCGTGATGGCATTCGCCTCGGCGTGCAGGACGTAGGGCTTGGTGACGCCGTCTTCCTCACAGATGTTCTCGAAACCCGAGGGTGTGCCGTTGTAGCCGTCGCTGATGATCATCTTGTCCTTGACGATGAGGGCTCCGACCTGTCGTCGGACGCAGTAGCTGTTCTCGCTCCAGATGCGAGCCATACGCAAGTAGCGGCGGTCGAGGATAGAAGACCCGGCAGACCCAACAGACCCACCCCCAACCCCTCCCGTCAGGGAGGGGAGTGGCTGGCGCGTAGTATCGTTATGGAGTGGTTGGGGGTGGGGCTTGATCCCATTCCTTTCAAGCAATGCCTCAATGGTTGGCTCTTGTCCGCGGAAGCGTTTGTAGAGCGTCATGGGATGCTCGGTGCCGCCGCGCGAAAGGATGCAGTCGCGGAAGCGCTGGGCGGTGGCGCGGTCGAAGATGCCGTTCTGCTTGAAGACCGAGAAGGCGTCGGCGTCCAGCACCTCGGCCCACTTGTAGCTGTAGTAACCGGCGGCGTAGCCTCCGGACATGATGTGGCCGAACTGCACGGTCATGCATGTTCCGGGAATCTCCTTGAAGAGCCGTGCGCGCTGCCAGGCGTTGCGCTCGAAGGTCTGGACGTCATCCTCGAAGGGCTCGCTGAGCGTGTAGTAGGCCATGTCGAGGAGCCCGAAGCTCACTTGGCGGATGCAGGCGTAGGCCACGTTGAAGTTGCGGCTGTCGATGATGCGCTGGATGAGGTCGGCGGGGAGTGGCTCGCCCGTCTCGTAGTGGCGCGCGAAAGTGTTGAGGAAGTCCGGCTCCACGGCGAAGTTCTCCATCAGCTGCGACGGCAGCTCCACGAAGTCCCAATATACATTGGTGCCCGAGAGCGAGGCGAAGCGCGTGTTGGCGAAGATGCCGTGCAGGGCGTGGCCGAATTCGTGCAGGAAGGTCTCTACCTCGCCGAGCGTCAGCAGCGCGGGCTTCGTCTCGGTGGGCTTGGTGAAGTTCATCACGAGCGAGACGTGCGGGCGGCTGTTCTTCCAGGTGGAGGGGGCGGTGGGGGGAAGGAGGAGGGGGGGATTCTTAGCGATAGAATCGCTAAGCGCTGTCTTATCGGGTGCTGTCTTATTGAGCGCTGTTTTATTGGGTGCTGTCTTATTGAGCGCTGCTTCACCAAGCGTGGACTCGTCGAGGTCGGGGCCGATCCACTGGTCCTTGAAGGATGTCATCCAGGCGCCGCTCTGCTTGCCCTTGCGGGGGTAGAAGTCGGTGTAGAGCACGGCCAGAAAGCTGCCGTCGCTGTCGAGGACCTCGTAGGCTGTCACGTCGGGGTGATAGACGGGGATGTCCGGGTTCTCGCGGAAGGTGATGCCGTAGAGGCGGGTGGCGAGTCCGAAGACGCCCTCCTTCACGCGCGCGAGTTCTAAATAAGGTCTGAGCATTTCAGCGTCGATGTTGAAGCGCTCCATCTTCAGCTTGTGGCCGTAGTAGGAGAAGTCCCAGGGTTCCAGCACGAAGGCGTCGCCCTCGGCGCGCCGTGCCACGTCCTCGATCTCCTGCACCTCCTTGCGGGCGGGCTGCATGTAGGCGTCGATGAGCTGGTCGAGGAGATGATAGACGTTGTCGGCCGTCTCAGCCATGCGCTCTTTCAGCACCAGGTCGGCGTAGGTGCGGTAGCCCAGCATCTGTGCGCGCTCACGGCGCAGGTTGACGATGCGGCGCACAATCTCCTCGTTGCTCTGGTCGTTCTGCCCGATGCAGATGGTGTTCTTGGCCATGTACATCTGTCGGCGCAACTCGCGGTTGTCGGCGTAGGTGAGGAAGGGACCGTAGGAGGGCGCGTGGAGCGTAAATACCCATCCTTCCTTGCCGTGCTCCTTGGCTGCGAGGGCTGCGGCATCGCGGGCCGAGTCGGGCAGGCCGCTGAGGTCTGCCTCGTCGGTGATGTGGAGCTCGTAGGCGTTGGTGGCCTTGAGGTTGTTTTGGGAGAACTGGAGGGTGAGCAGGCTCATCTCGTTGTTGATCTCCCGCAGCCGTGCCTGCTGCGCCTCGTCGAGGGCGGCGCCGGCACGGATGAAGCCCTCGTAGGACTTCTCCAGCAGCATTGCTTCCTCGGGGGTGAGGGGGCGGGGGGAGGGAGTGCTCGCGGGGAAACCGCTCGCGGCGGGCGAGGGGGAAGCGGCGGGGGAAACGGCGGGGGAAACGGCGGGGGAGGGGTGATATTGGTCATAGACCGCTTTCACGCGAGCGAAGTAGCGCTTGTTGAAGAGGAGGTTGTTGGCATGCTCCGTGAGGATGGGGGCCATCTTCTGGGCGAGGGCGTCCATCTCGTCGCTGGTCTCGGCGGAGAGGAGGTTGTAGAACACCTTCGTGACGCGTTCCAGCATGTCGTCGAGGCTCGTGACGGCGATGGTGTTGTCGAAGGTCGGTGCCTCGGGATTGTCGATGATGCACTGGATGAAGGCATCGTCCTGGCGGATGCCTTCGAGCATCGCCGGCTCATAGTCCTCCAGCTGGATGCAGTTAAAGGGCGCTGTGTTGTGCGGTGTCTTGTAGTCTCTGTGAAAGAATGGGTTATCTCTCATTGCTTAAAGTTTTTCTTGTATAATGTTCTCGAAGGCGGGCACCTCAATGTTGCGGCGTTCCAACCGGATGAGCTGGCGCTGCTGCAGCTCGTGCAGGGCCTTGGAGATATAGCGTTTGTCTTCTCCCAGATACGCTCCCAACTGTCGCATAGAGATGTGGAAGGTCTTTCTGCCGGCAGGCCGGGCCACGTGCTGACGCATGAACTGGACGATGCGGCCTGGAAGGGTTGCTGGGGCGGGGAGCCACAGCGGTTGTCGCTGGCGGGCGGTGAGCGCCGAGAGCGTGTTGAGCACATTGATGCGGAAGACCTCGAAGTAGCGGGTCAGCGCGGCTATTGTGCGCTTATCGATGCGCAGGACGCGAACCTCCGAGAGCGCCTCGTAGCTGCTATGGAACACGCGCGAGCTGCCGTACAGGGATTCCAGGCCGATGACCATGGGGGAGGGGAGCTGCTCAGTGACGCTCCAGGCATGGTCCGCTGACAGCGTCGTGGCGGCCACGGTGCCCTGCATGACGAAGGTGAGGTCGTTGCAGAGGTCGTCCTGGCGCACGAACTGTGTTCCCGGGAGCAGGCTCTGGAACTCCAGATGCGTGGATTCGATGATGCGCGTGAGGTCATCGTGCCCCAGTCCTTGGAAGAGGGGCAGCGACAGCAGTGTATCGAACATCGTTTGTTCCATGCGATTGAAAGAGCGTGCAAAAGTACTACGAAAACACATGATACGCAAAAAAATGAAGAGCTTTTGACATTATTTTAGAGGAAAAGATGGCTATTCATGGAAAACTTCATAACTTTGCAGCGCACTTCTGAAGGAAGTGATGATCTATATGAACAAGTTTCGCAGAATCTCTTTCACGGGTTTGGCGGTATGCATGATGGCGTGCTGCCCGATGACGTTGTTGGCCTCCGTGCCGGATGTGCAGCCGTCGGATACGGTATATGTCTATCTCTCGGCGGAGCGGCTGGACGTCTATCCGCCCCAGTACATTCAAGACTATCAGGAGACAGGGCGCCGCGTCATCCTGACGACGACGGACGGCGTGGAACACCGCTACCGCACGAGTCTCATCGACTCCGTCTCCAATTGTGCGCCGGACAGCCTGCCGCGCTTGGCGTCGTTTAAGTTCAACAACAAGTTCAACGACCAGGTCTTCACTGATGTCATTGCCGACATCGAGGGCGACAGCCTGATTACGGCGTCGGTCGGCGCCATCGGCAAGTATCTGACGCCCTCGTTCCAGCTCTACGACTCGCTGGCCTGCGTCTATGTGGATGGGGTGCGTCAGCAGAGCAAGCACACGCGTCGCGACTTCCGCGAGCCGCTCAATTACACCGTGGCGCGTCCCGGCTGGCAGGTCATCGGGCCTGCATCCTCTGCGGATGACAACGGCGGCGATGACGACGATCCGGGCATTGATGACCCGAGCGACACGTCGGGGACAGAGGTCGTCACGCAGGTGACCCTCACCGCCGATATGCTTTCCACGAATGCTCCCTCGAACTATCCCGGCACGGAGGACCTGGATAAATTGCTGGACGGCGACCTCTATACCATCTTCCATAGCACGTGGGGCACAGGCGCTTACGAAAAGCTTCCAATCGATGAATCTCCTTATATTGATGTGGCGCTCCCGGAAGCGCTGCACCGTTTGCAGTTTAGCTACACCACGCGCAACAGCGCGGGGCGCCATCCGCTGTCCCTGCGCCTGTATGCCAGCCACGATGGCAATGCGTGGAAGGCCGTCCGCGACTTCACCGTGGAGGATGACGGCCTGCCGACTGGGACGCTGGAGACCTACCGTTCGCCGACCGTTGACTTGGGCGATGATTACGAATACCTGCGCGTGGAGCAGACGGCGTGTGCCTACAAGAACTATCTTGCCTGGGCGGAGTTCTCGCTCTATCGCGTGACGCTCGTGGAACCGGAGGAGCCCGCCCCCGATCCCGACCCGGAACCCACGCCCGAGCCTGCGGAGACGGAATCCCTACAGTGGACTCCCTACGGTCGCACCTACCGCGTGAGCATCGACTGGCCTACGGACCGCGCCGTCATGACGCCGACCATCTACATCGACATTGAGAACGGCGCGATGGTCAGCAGCAAGGAATATTACCTCGAAGCCACGATTTCCATCGACGGCGCCGGTGTCTTCCCGGATATGGAAGAGACGCCTGTACAGATCAAGGGGCGCGGCAACAGCAGCTGGAACGCCTACAACGCGTATGACAAGAACCCGTACCGCCTGAAGTTCAGCACGAAGCAGAAGCCCTTCGGCCTCACCAAGGGCAAGAGCTGGGTGCTGCAGGCCAATAAGCAGACGGGCTCTATGATGGTGAACGGAATCGGCATGAAAGCGGCGCATCTGATGGGTGCGGTGGCTGCCAACCACGTGGTGCCTGTGGAGCTCTACATGAACGGCGAGTACCGCGGCAGCTACATCTTCAATGAGAAGCTCGGATTCTCCAACAACAGCATCGATCTGGAGGACGAGAGCGCAGCGACCTTCATTGAGCTGGACACCTACTCCGAGACGGGACAGTTCCGCACGACCTACTACTATATGCCCGTGAACATCAAGGAGCCGGACTTCAGCGATGAGACGACCGTCACACAGCTGACGCGCGACGACATCGTCACGGACATGAATGCCTTCATGAAGGCGGTGCTCAACTCGGAGAATATCTCGTCGTGGGTGGATGTCGATTACCTGGCGTCGTTCCTCTCGGTGAACGAGCTGGTGGGCAACTATGAGCTGATGCACCCCAAGAGCACGTTCCTCTACAAGGAGAACCTCTTCGGTGACAGCAAGTACATCTTCGGCCCCGTCTGGGACCTCGACTGGGCCTACGGCTACGAGGGCAACAGCCGCTACTGCACCTATGGTGCCACGGATAACTTCTACTCCTCGCCGGCTCACACCTTCAGTGGCGGCAGCAATGCCAACCGTGCGGAAGACTTCTGGAAGAACCTGCGCTACAGCGACGAGGCCGTGGATCGTGCCTACTACAAGCTGTGGACGAAGTTCATGACGCAGGGCGGCATCGATGAGCTGCTTGCCTTCTGCGATGACTACTATGAGTATGCGAATCCGTCGTTCCTGCACAATGCGCAGAAGTGGAATGACGGCTATAACTACTCCACCAACAGGACGAATGCCAAGAGCTGGCTGCAGCGTCGCGCGCAATATATATATAGTAAGCTGACGCCCTACGACCTCACGGGTGAACTGGATGAGGTCGAGACGTGGAGCCCGACGGCTGCAGAGCGGGACAACGACGACCCGGAGGATGACGTGGCGGTGGAGCGCGTCACAGCGGAACCGACGCGCTTCAGGGTGTATGACCTGCGCGGCATACTCCTGAAGGGCAATGCCACGTTCAACACCTGGCGCGATGGGCTGGCCCCGGGCATCTACATTGTCAATGGAAAGAAGGTACTCGTGCAATAACGAGTACCTTCTTTTCGCTGAATGCCTTGTCTCTTTGCTGCCAGCGATTGATCATGTTGTGGGGCGTGTTGTGCGCTATCTTTGCTCAAGCCAGTCGTCGATGAGGCGGCGGGCGATGGAGGCTTTGCCGGGGATGGGCGGGAGTTGGTCACGCGTGAACCAGTCGCCGGCAGAGAGCTCGGAGCGCTGGAGGCGGATGTCGCCGGAGACGTAGTCGGCGGTGAAGCCTACCATGAGGCCGCAGGGGTAGGGCCAGGGCTGTGATCCGAAGTAGCGGATGTTCGCAATCTCGATGCCCGTCTCCTCGCGCACCTCGCGCCGCACGGCTTCCTCCAGCGTCTCGCCGGTCTCCACGAAGCCGGCGACGAGGCCGTAATGCGGGCCGCGGAAGTTGTGAGCGCGGACGAGGAGGACTTCCTCGGGGGACAAACCGCCGAGCACACTGTCCCGACCGGGCTCGCTGCTTTTGCTGCTGGGCACACTGCCTTGACCGGGCACGCAGCTTTTGCTGCTGGGCACGCTGCCTTGACCGGGCACACTGCCTTGACCGGGCACGCTGCTTTTGCCGGGCACGCTGTATCTTGTCACTCTCACAATCACGGCAGTAGCGAGCTGTGGCCAGAGCTCCTTGCCGCAGTTGGTGCAGCGCTTGGAAATCTCGGTCTCAAACTTCATCGGTGCGCCGCAGCAGCCGCAGAACTTGCTGTTCTGGTCCCAGTAGATGAGCTCGGCGGCTTTTCCTGCCAGGGCGTACTCTTCAGCGGAGAGGACGTCGAACGAGGCACGGAGGTTCATCATCTCGAAGCCTTCTACGCCGGTGACGGGGCGGTCCAGACGGACGACTTGGAGGGAACCCGACGGGGAACTGTCGGGCACTGCGGCTGTTGCGGAGGCGGGAGCGGTGGCGGAGGCGGGAGCGGTGGCGGAGAAGGCGGGAGTGGCGGGAGCGGTGGCGGAGAAGGCGGGAGTGGCGGGAGAGGGGACGGCGGGGAGGGTTGCGAGGGTGGTGACGCGGTTCCAGGGGCGGAGGGGCACGGGGGGCTCCTCACCTACGGGAAGAGAGAAGGCGCCGTCAGCGCCCTCTCTCCGTAGTAATATGTCGCCTGCACAGAGGCAAGCCCAAACCTTATTCATAGTAGTGTGTTGATTATTCCATCATGATTGAACGATCATTCCATCATGATTGAACAATCATTCTATCATGATGGAATAATAATCACTATATGCCGAGGTCGGCGCAGACAGCCTTGACCTTGCCCATCGCTTCCTCACAGGCGGCGGTGTAGCACTTGGGGCACTCCATCGTGGCAGGCGCCTCGATGTAGAACTTGATCTTCGGTTCGGTGCCGGAGGGACGCACGCTGACCTTGGTGCCGTCCTCGGTGAACCACTGGAGGACGTTGGAGGTGGCGGGCATGTCGAGCTTCACGGCCTTGCCCTCGGCGTCGGTGGCGGTGAGGGCTTGGTAGTCCTTCGTACAGACGACCTTGGAGCCGCCGAGCGTCTTGGGAGCCTTGGCGCCGCGGAAGTCCACCATCATCTGCTTGATCTCGTCGGCACCCGTCTTTCCCGGGCGCACCACGTTGACGGTGTGGTTGAGCGTAAAGCCATATTCGAGGTAGATGTCCATGAGGAGGTCATAGAGCGTCTTGCCGTTGTCCTTGGCCCAGGCGGCAATCTCGCAGATGAGGCAGATGCTGGCGGGGCTGTCCTTGTCGCGCACCTTGTCGAAGGGCAGGAAGCCGAAGCTCTCCTCGCCGCCGCCGATGTACTTCTTCACGCCCTCGTTCTCGCGGATGAGGGCAGCAATCCACTTGAAGCCCGTGTAGCAGTCCATCATCTCCACGCCGTTCTTGTCGGCGATGCGCTTGATGAGCTCTGTGGTCACGATGGTCTTCACGAGGAACTCGTTGCCCTTCAGCTGTCCGAGCTTCTTCTTGTTGGCGATGATGTACCATGCGAACATCATGCAGGTCTGGTTGCCGTTGAGGATTTCCCATTCGCCCTTCGGGTTGCGGCATACGATGGCGAGGCGGTCAGCATCGGGGTCGCTGGCGATGACGAGGTCAGCGTTGAGCTTCGTGCCGAGCTTCATGCCGAGGGTCATGGCCTCGGAGTTCTCGGGATTGGGGCTGACGACGGTGGGGAAGTTGCCGTCGATGACCATCTGCTCGGGTACGACGTGGATGTTCTGGAAGCCCCATGAGCGCAGTGCTTCGGGGATGATGACGCGGCCGGTGCCGTGCAGCGGGGTATAGACGATGTTGAGGTCCTTCTGGCGGTTGATGACTTCCTGATCGACCATCGCTTCCTTGACGGCCTGCAGGTAGTCCCAGTCCATCTCGCCGCCGATGATCTGGATGAGGTCGGGGTTGCCCGTCCACTTCACGTCCTCGACCTGGACTTTGTTCACCTCGTCGATGATGCCCGTGTCGTGCGGGGAGAGCACCTGTGCGCCGTCCTCCCAGTAAGCCTTGTAGCCGTTGTACTCCTTGGGGTTATGGCTGGCGGTGACGTTCACGCCGGCCTGTGCCTTGAGCTGTCGGATGGCGAAGGAGATCTCCGGGGTGGGGCGGAGGCTCTCGAAGAGATAGACCTTGATGCCGTTGGCCGAGAAGATGTTGGCCACGGTCTCGGCGAACTCACGGCCGTGGTTGCGGCAGTCGTGGCCTACGACCACGCTGAGGTCCGTGCGGCCAGGGAAGGCCTTGAGGATATAGTTGGCGAAGCCCTGCGTGGCAGCGCCCACGATGTAGCGGTTCATGCGGTTGGTGCCAGCGCCCATGATGCCGCGCAGGCCGCCGGTGCCGAATTCGAGGCTCTGGTAGAATGCATCTACGAGCGCCGTCTTGTCCTCGGCGTCGAGGAGCGCGCGCACCTCGGCCTTCGTCTGCTCATCATATACGGGTGAGTTGAGCCATTCGTTGGCTTTCGCTTCACATGACTTAATCAGTTCGTTGTCCATAATGATTTGTGTATTAAGGAATCAAAAATAAGTTATCACTTCGTGTGCTGCCAGGTTACTTCACCTTGGCAGCCGCCTTCTGTGCGGCCTGTTCCGCTTTCTCGGCCTTGATGCGTGCCTTTTCGGCTTTCTCCTGTGCCTTCACGCGCTTGGCTTCTTCCTTGGCAGCCTTTTGTGCATCGCTGGCCTCCTTCTTGGCCTGCTTGATGGCCTTCTGCATCTCCTTCTGCTGTGCCTTGATGTCCTTTACCTTCTGCTTGGCAGCCTTCTCGTCGGCCTGTGCTTTCTTGACGGCTTCCTTGGCATCCTTGACGCCCTGTGTAGCCTCCTTCTGAGCCTGCTGTGCGGCCTTGAGTTCCTGCTTCAGAGCCTCGGCATCCTTCTGAGCATCCTTGGTTGCCTGCTTGGCCTGTGCGGCATTGTCCTTCGCCGCAGCGGCGCTGGCGCGGAGGTCAGCGGTGGTCTGCTGTGCGGACTCCACGGTCGCATTCTGTATCACGGGATTCATCGGTGTGGGGTCTGTGACGACCTGTGCGTTTGCCATGATGGGCATACAGGCAGCGATGGCTGCCATCATCCAAAATCTTTTCATAGTTCGATCGTTTTAATGAATATAAATAATGTATATTTGCTACTTTGCAGTTGCAAAGATAGGCAACCTATTTGTTTTTACAAAATTTTCTTTGCTTTTTATTTGGTAGAATGGCGGAAAAGGCGTATTTTCGCGGCATCAAATTCGAAACCACTTATCTTTATCGATTATGAAGAAGTATAATTTCAATGCCGGCCCCAGCAAACTTCCCCGCGAAGTGATGGAGGCTACTGCTGCTGCGTGCCTCGATTTTGAGGGCAGCGGCCTTTCGCTCATGGAAATGAGTCATCGTGCCAAGAACTTCCAGCCCGTCGTCGATGAGACCGTGGCTCTCTTCAAGGAGCTGCTCGACATCCCCGAGGGCTACAGCGTGCTCTTCCTCGGAGGCGGTGCCAGCCTGCAGTTCTGCATGGTGCCCTATAACCTTCTGGAGAAAAAGGCCGCCTATCTGAATACCGGCGTCTGGGCCACCAAGGCCGAGAAGGAGGCCAAGCTCTTCGGCGAGGTCGTGGAGGTCGCTTCCAGCAAGGACAAGAACTTCACCTACATCCCCAAGGGCTTCACCATCCCCACGGATGCCGACTACTTCCACATCACCACGAACAACACCATCTATGGCACCGAGATCCTGAAGGACTACGACAGCCCCGTGCCCATGGTGGCTGACATGAGCTCCGACATCTTCTCCCGTCCCATCGACGTCTCGAAGTACGCCCTCATCTACGGCGGTGCACAGAAGAACCTCTCGATGGCAGGTGTGACCTTCGTCATCGTCAAGGAGGACATCCTGGGTAAGGTCAGCCGTCCCATCCCCACGATGCTCAACTACCAGACGCATGTCAGCAAGGGCAGTATGTTCAACACGCCTCCCACCGTGCCCATCTACTGCGCGCTGCAGAACCTCAAGTGGATCAAGAAGCAGGGTGGCGTAGAGGCTATGGAACGCCGTGCCATCGAGCGTGCCGACATCGTCTATGGCGAGATCGACCGCAACAAGCTCTTCGTAGGCACCGCCGAGGAGGACAGCCGCTCCCGCATGAACATCACCTTCGTGCTGAAGCCCGAATACCAGGAGCTGCAGGATGAGTTCATGGCCTTCGCCACCAGCAAGGGTATGGTCGGCGTGAAGGGTCACCGCGACGTCGGCGGCTTCCGCGCCAGCTGCTACAATGCCATGGACCTCGAAGGCGTCAACGCACTCGTGGCTTGCATGAAGGAGTTCGAAGCTAAACATTAATTCGAAGGAATAGGCTTTACACCAATTCGCAGGAATTAGATGGAAACGAATTATCGTAATTGACATAATTTCCTCGGCAAACGACTTCGTATGCTCAGAGAGACCTGTCACAAGCGGACATGAATTAAGATAATTACGCTAATTCGTTTCCTTATAAAAGATATTCGTGTATATTAGTGTCCAAGTCTTAACTTAATTTGATTTCTAATGGCAAAAGTACTAATTGCAACCGAAAAGCCTTTCAGCGGCGTGGCCGTGAAGGGCATCAAGGAGGTCTTTGACGCTGCCGGCTACGAGACCGTCCTGTTAGAGAAATATACCGAGAAGGCACAGCTGCTGGAGGCTGTGAAGGACGTAGATGCGATGATCATCCGTTCCGATAAGGTCGATGCCGAAGTGCTCGATGCAGCCAAGCAGCTGAAGATTGTCGTGCGCGCCGGTGCCGGTTATGACAACATCGACCTCGACGCCGCCACGGCTCACAAGGTGGTGGCCATGAACACGCCCGGTCAGAACGCCAACAGCGTGGCTGAGCTGGTCTTCGGTCTGCTCGTCTATGCCAAGCGTAACTTCTTCAACGGCACCAGTGGTACCGAGCTGAAGGATAAGCGCCTGGGTATCCTCGCCTTCGGCAACGTGGGCCGCAACGTGGCACGCATCGCCAAGGGCTTCGACATGCAGGTGCTGGCCTACGACGCCTACTGCCCCGCAGAGGTCATCGAGGCTGCCGGCGTGAAGGCCGTGGCTTCGCAGGACGAGCTCTTCGAGCAGAGCGACATCGTGAGCCTCCACATCCCCGCCACCGCTGAGACCAAGCAGAGCATCAACCGCGCACTCGTCAACAAGCTGCCGAAGGGCGGCATCCTCGTCAACACCGCACGCAAGGAGGTCATCAACGAGCCCGAGCTGCTCGCCCTCCTCGCTGAGCGCGAAGACCTGAAGTACGTCACCGACATCAAGCCCGATGCCGACGCCGACTTCGCCAAGTTCGAGGGTCGCTACTTCACCACGCCCAAGAAGATGGGTGCCCAGACCGCCGAGGCCAACGTCAACGCCGGCATCGCCGCCGCCCATCAGATCGTCGGGTTCCTGGAGAAAGGCATCACCAAGTTCCAGGTGAATAAATAGAAGACTCTCCCCCCGCCCTCCCTATAAGGGAGGGAGTAATTACCTTTCAAGAAGAGATTTTTCAATTTACAATTAAATGACTCCAACCTTCCAATAGCAGTACATTCTGCTCCCTCCCTTATAGGGAGGGCGGGGGAGAGTCTTGTTTTGTTATGGCTAAGATAAAACCTTTCCGTGGCTTGCGCCCGCCGAAGGAGCTGGTGGAGCAGGTGGAGAGCCGCCCGTATGACGTCCTCGAGAGCGAGGAGGCACGCGTGGAGGCGGGTGACAACGAGAAGTCGCTCTACCACATCATCAAGCCCGAGATTAATTTCCCCGAAGGGACGAGTGAGTACGACCCGCGCGTCTATGAAGAGGCGGCGCGGCAGTTCCAGAAGTTCCAGGACAACGGCTGGCTCGTGCAGGACAAGGACGAGCACTACTACATCTACGCCCAGACGATGTTCCCCACCTGCGAGGCTTCCGGCGGTGTCACGAAGACGCAGTACGGCCTCGTCATCGGTGCCTACGTCGATGACTACATGAACGGCACCATCAAGAAGCACGAGCTGACGCGCCGCGACAAGGAGGAGGACCGCATGAAGCATGTCCGCGTGAACGACGCCAACATGGAGCCCGTCTTCTTCGCCTATCCCGACAACGCCGTGCTGGACAAGCTCATCATGCGCTATGCCGCCACGGAGCCGGAGTATGACTTCATCGCGCCCATCGACGGCTTCGGCCATAAGTTCTGGGTCGTGAGCGATGCCGAGGACATCAGGACCATCACCGAAGAGTTCCGTAAGATGCCGGCCCTGTACATCGCCGACGGGCACCACCGCTCTGCCGCCGCAGCCCTTGTGGGAGCAGAGAAGGCACAGCAGAACCCCAACCACCGCGGCGACGAGGAGTACAACTACTTCATGGCCGTGGCGTTCCAGGCGTCGCAGCTCACCATCCTCGACTACAACCGCGTGCTGAAGGACCTGAACGGCCTCACCTCCGAGCAGTTCCTTGATGCCATCCGCAAGAACTTCACCGTGGAGGACAAGGGCACGGAGATCTACAAGCCGGCGAAGCTGCATGAGTTCTCGCTCTATCTGGACGGCCACTGGTTCTCGCTCGTGGCCAAGCCGGGCACCTACAACGAGAGCGACCCCATCGGCGTACTCGATGTCGATATCTCCTCGCGCCTCATCCTCGAGGACATCCTGCAGCTGGGCGACCTGCGCTCCTCGAAGCGCATCGACTTCGTGGGTGGCCTGCGCGGCCTCGGCGAGCTGAAGCGCCGCGTGGATAGCGGCGAGATGCGTGCCGCCCTGGCCCTCTATCCCGTCTCTATGCAGCAGATCATGGACATCGCCGACAGCGGCAAGATCATGCCCCCGAAGGCTACGTGGTTCGAGCCTAAGCTCCGCAGCGGGTTGGTTATTCACAAACTATAGACCCCACCCCCAACCCCTCCCGGGGGAGGGGAGTGAAAACAGCGACCCCACCCCCCAACCCCTCCCGGGGGAGGGGAGTGAAAACAGTTACCTTTCAAGATTTGTATTCAGATTTGTATTCAATCATGGGTGAAAGCCATCAGTCCAAAGTAACTACGCCCCTCCCTCGGGAGGGGTTGGGAGTGGGGTCGGTTGGGTCCGCAGGCTCGGTTGGGTCCGTAGGCTCGGTTGGCTCCGCTGGGTCGGTTGGCTCGGTTGGGTCTGATTGCTATTTAACAATCCTCTCCCCTTCCTCTGCCCAATATACGGAGAAGCGAAGCAAGTTTCTTGCGTTCGCTTTTCCGGTTTCCACGGTGGAGGAGGTGAAGGAGTTGGTGGAGGCGCACGCCAAGAAGTACTACGATGCGCGGCACGTCTGCTACGCCTATATGCTGGGGCATGAGCGATTAGTGTTCAGGGCTAACGACAATGGCGAGCCGAGCGGGACGGCTGGGAAGCCTATCCTCGGGCAGATCAATAGTAATGAGCTGACAGACGTTCTCATCATCGTGGTTCGCTACTTCGGCGGTGTGAAGCTGGGCACGAGCGGTCTTATCCAGGCTTACAAGACAGCCGCCGCAGAGGCTATAGCAGCAGCTACTATCATAGAGAAGACCGTTGATGAGCGGATCATCGTCGCCTTCGAGTACACGCTGATGAACCAGGTGATGCGCATCGTGAAGGAGGAAGAGCCCGCCATCCTCTCGCAGGAGTTCGACAACGACTGCCAGATGACGCTCGCCATCCGTGCCTCGCTGATGCCCCGCCTGCGCGACAGGCTGGAGAAGGTCGATGGCCTGCGCATCCTCTGATCCCCGCTACACCATATTATATATAGAAGGTGCTGTTGCCAATGGCTGCCGTGCAAAGAAATACCAAAACTGCAAACCAGCAATAATAGAATACTTGATGAAACGTCCTGTGTTTGCCATTATTCTACGTCGTTTTCGAGCTTCTTAATCAGTTTGGCAGGAACACCGCCAACGAGAGAATTGTCAGGGACGTCCTTTGTCACAACAGCACCTGCTGCTATCACTACATTATTGCCGATAGTGATTCCGGGCAGGATGGTAACGTTGCCGCCAATCCACACGTCGTTGCCGATCCGAACAGGTTCCGCATGTGCCATATAGCCACGGCGAGCCTTGGGTGAAAGCGGATGTCCAACGGTTGTAATCAGTGTATTCGGCCCGATCATCACATGGTTGCCGATATACACCTCACGGATGTCGAGGATGGTCAGGTTGAAATTGCCTGTAAAGTCATTACCTATGTGGATATTCTTGCCGCAGTCGCAACAGAATGTCTTGGCAATCCAAACTCTTTCGCCAACGCTACCCAGCATCTTCTTCAGGTAGGCGTACTGTGCTTCAAAATCCCTGCCGTCAATGGCATTGTATTCCTCACACCAGAGTATGGCCTGAGTCTTGCGGGCAATAAGTTCTTGGTCGGCATAGCTATATTCCAAGCCAGCCTTCATTTTCTCCATCTCTGTCATCATCATAATCGTTTAATGAGTTTTGCGGGAATACCACCCACAACTGTATTGGGTTCTACGTCTTTGGTCACTACAGCACCGGCACCGCCAACCAGCGAACCTCTTATTCTGTCTTGAAATGTATTCATTGTTCTCTATTTTTACTTAATTCGTTAATTACTTTCTTACGTTCCTTGAACACCTCAATAGGCATCGGTTCTTTGCCATCCATCTCCGTCATATACTGATAAAAGGCATTGAGCACACGCATGATCTTGTTTGTGTTATGACCTTCTGCCTGTCTGTAACCTCTGATGGGAGGTGGAGCAATACCCTTATCCGCTGCATAGAACATCCAATAGGTACAGAGTGCAATGTCTGTCCGATGAAGTCCCATGGCACAGGCAATATAGAAATCGCCCTTATCTATCTGTTCACAGAATTTGGGGAAGAGTTCCACCATCTGTGCAATCGTCCGGGCGTGATTGTCTAAAGGATAATGGAAATACTCCAGTCCATGATATTGGCAGAGATAAGGAAGCTTGTCTGACTTGTCCATCTCGCGGAGGTCGATGATGGTCTTCACTCCAGCCTCCTTGATGGCTGGCCAAGCGTATGCCTGATGTCTTGATGACATCGTTCGCCCTCTGACGCCATCATATACAGGTGCTATATCAGGTATGCCTGTCTCCATGATTCTTTCTATGTTGAGCATTTTACCAACCTCCTTTATGTTTCATCTTTTTCATTAACAATTTGGATTATCAAGTTGTCTATCCCTTCACCAAAGAATTGGAGATTCATCAATTCAAGTAAAGAAGGGGTGATTTTCATACCACAAGCATCCCCGATAACAGAATCTGTACCACAGTGGGGGCATAGTGCTGTAGGTTCTCCTCGTCCGTCATTGTCACACCACTGAACAACATCATCAGGGTTGAAGATGCTTTTACAATAGAAACATCCACATATCTGGCTACTCTTAATCTGTGTCTCATTACGGAAGGTGCTGTGGTGCAGTCCATAAAGAATTTCTTTTATCTCGTCTATCATCATATTCATATTGTATCTCCTTTCTTTATTAAGAGGCTTGCCTGAGCAGGCTTCCCAAACTCAGGACAAGCCTATGATCACATTGTTTAGTCTTTTCTCAGAATCAAGATTCAATCTTGTTCTTCGTTCACATCAATCTCCACACTGGAGTCGTAAGAGTTGGTGGCCTTCAAGTTGATGACAGGACGGATGAAGTACTCAACCTCCACTGTGTCCTCAATCAGACGCAGAATCTCCTTCGGGTCCTTATAGGCCATCGGACTTTCATCAATGGTGCC
This sequence comes from Bacteroidaceae bacterium, assembly GCA_017470425.1. GTDB lineage: Bacteria > Bacteroidota > Bacteroidia > Bacteroidales > Bacteroidaceae > Physcousia. Next base: position 80,477 of record JAFUYT010000020.1, read on the forward strand.
AGTTCCTACCGATGTAGAATAGATGCCCTTCATTGACTCCCTGAATTCTTCGAGGTCAATGAGTTCTTTTGCATCCGAACGTGAAAGCAATCTTCCTGCACCATGAGGAGCACTTTGGTTCCAGTCTTCGTTACCCTTGCCACGGGCAATAATCAGACCATCGCGCATGTTGAACGGAATGACCAGCTTCCTGCCTGCTGGAGCAGCCACGGCACCCTTGCGCATCATCTTCATCGAGAAGTCGATGTAGTTATGGGTGGTATAGATTTGCTCCACGATGTGGGCTTGACGTCCACTGCCCTCGCAGATAGCCTCCAATACCAGACGGTCGATAATCTGATGGTTGAACTCGGCATATGCCTGAGCAACAACCATATCGGTGATATAGCCCTTCATGGCATCTTCAACCAGGAATCCGTTTGTCACACCTGTCAGCTTACCTGCTTCCATCTTCCAGTATTTCCAGACCTTCTGACCGAGGTTACGGCTGCCGCAGTGTACGGTGAAGGCGTAGTTCCCTTCTGGCGTCACACCGACTTCGACGAAGTGGTTGCCGCCTCCAACAGTTCCGATGCTGTTGTAGAACATGTGTTCCTTCTGGTCAATGCGCTTCAACAGGGCGGTGATACCTTTTTCCGATACATCCATGGCGCCCACCATTTCCGGCCACTGTTGGCGAGCCTGCTGCAAACGCAGTTGCAGGTGCTTGTACAGGTCGGCAACCGGATAGACTGGCTTCTGCTGTATGCTCATGCCAAATTTTACACTCTCACGAATCATCTTCTCAATCATCGGATAGTCCTCTGCATTGATGGGCATGTCGGTGATGGCCGTCGATACTGAGCAACCGATGTCACCACCCACATGATCCGGGTTCACATGGTCGGTGAATGGAACCGTGAACCCAACCACGATGTCCTTACCGGCATGTACGTCGGGCATGATCCTGATTTTGGCACCCTCAAACATGGGATTATCGAGGAAACGATACACCATCGAGAGGGCTTCCTGTTCTATGTTGTCTGTGAAGATCTTGCAATCCTTGCAATACTTTCCTTTTAATTCTAACATTGTCGTATCTTCTTTTTTTGACAGGTACCTTATTATATATTATATAGGTATAGCTGTCTGATTAATGAAAAATCGGTTTACTCATGTCATGTCCTTCTGTGCTACGACCTGCACCTGTACCTTCTTCTCGGTGCGACATGACAATAAAATGTGTCTGCGAAGGAAGAGAATGAACCTCTGCTGACGGCTGCTTTTTATTCAGCCATGAGACCAGTCCGTACGCTTGTTACCTTTTCTCTTTGTGTGGTTAATTACATGATTTCGTATGAGTCTGCTTACTCGTCATTTCGGGCTCCTGATTGTTTGTTTACTGAAGAAAATGAGCCGAAACCCTACAAACTCATTTCTCAGTGTTGCGTGCCTTCTGAGGCCGCCGTTGTTTACTGATGGTAATCATGTTTAGAACATTGTGTCAAAATTCTGGCCGCAAAATTACGGAGTTTTCTTCAGAATCATGCCGTTTTATGCAATTTTCTTTTACTTTAGATTGATAATTTGTTGTCTTTACCTCAAGAAACTAAGGATTTTATGGCTTTTTAGGAGAATTGCGGTAAAATAGTTGCAGTACAAGGGGTTTCGAGATGTTCTGGAAGAGAATGAGAACAGTGGATGACAGATTGAATACGGTATGAAGGAAAGATTTGCGTCCCTAA
>JAFUYT010000021.1 GCA_017470425.1 Bacteroidaceae bacterium
AGCGTAAGAGAGAGCCCCTGAAGCTCAGGGGTGCCCCTTTCTCGTTTGCGGGTGCAAAGGTACGGCGAATCTTTCATTCCTGCAAGCGTTTCGACAAAAAAGTTACAAAATATTTTCAAATACCTTGACGAAGATCAATCCTTCGCGCGCGTACCTTTAATATATTATATCTGCAGGGAGCACCGTAGGGGCTCTACAGAGAGCCACACAACCCTCTATAGAGGGATACGCAACTCTCTATAGAGGGTTGCATAGCCCTCTATAGAGGGTCACACTGTAGGCTGCGCTGGGAGATGCAGCCTGCTGTGAAGGGTGATGCAGCTTGCTGCAGAGGGCGATGCAGCTTGCTGCATAGAAAATCGCAAGTGGAAATGCATTTTTTCGCGAAATTGTTTGGCGGTTTCAGGAAAAAGCCTCAACTTTGTCGCCGATATGCGGCAGAAAAGGCTAATTATCCATTATACATTATCCATTATTCACTAAAAAACATCATTGCCTATCGAGACGAAACATTACTCCTAACCAACTCTACTGGACAGTAATGCAACACTTAAGACTGGAGGCTGACGCGAATCTCGTCAAACTCTACGAAGAAGGTAATGATGAAGCGTTCGACATTTTGCTGGAGCGCTACCAAGCAGCTGTTTACGGCTACATCCTCTCCATCGTTCACGACAGCGATGCGGCGAATGATGTGTTTCAGGACACGTTCGTCCGCGTGATCACCCAGATCCGCGACCACCGCTACACGGAGAACGGGAAGTTCTCGTCGTGGGTGATGCGCATTGCCCACAACCTCATCATCGACAGCACGCGCCAGCGGCGCCCCTTCGTGGACATCGCGAGCGACACCGAGAAAGAGCGCGTCATGAACGGCGCGAAACTGATGACCGGCAACAAGGAGATGGAGCTGCACAACGAGCAGACGTACCGCACACTCGGCGAGATGGTGTCCCGTCTGCCAGAGGCACAGCAGGAGGTCGTGCGCCTGCGCATGTACGAGCATCTCTCCTTCAAGGAGATTGCCGAGAAGACCCACTGCAGCATCAACACCGCGCTGGGTCGTATGCGCTACGCGACCATCAACCTCCGCAAGATGTCTGCCACGCGCGACCTGACGCTGATGGAGCTCGAATAAACACTTTGCTCACCAAAGTGCCCGATTGGATGCCAAAATGTACTCTTTTGAGTATGTTTTGGCATTATTTTGTGTGCAAATGGCAATTTCTTAGCATATTTTATGGTTGTTCGCCAAAAAACCTTTACCTTTGCGGCCTAAATGCGCGCAGACGCGCGTGATTCATAGATATTAAGCATATAAGATAACGAGAAATGTATTTATGTAGAAGATTGAGTCTTGTACTGTTGACGCTCTTCCTGTGGATAGGAACGCTGGCGGCACAGACAAGCATTTCGGGAACAGTTATTTCCGCCGACGACAACGAGCCCCTGATGGGCGTAAGCATTCTGGTGGAAGGAACCCAGAATCGAACCATCACGAATCTCGACGGTAAGTTCACCATCTCGGACGTGAAGCAGAATGCAGTCCTGGTGTTCTCGATGATTGGTATGCGCACCGAGAAGGCGAAGGCGAAGAACGGTATGCGCGTAGTGATGCAGAACGAAGACGTGCAGATGACGGAGGTCGTCGTGACGGGTCAGCAACAGATTGACAAGCGCCTGTTCACGGGCGCTGCCACGAAGATCGACGCCGACAAAATCAAGTTGTCCGGTGCTGCCGACGTGAGTCGCTCGCTGGAAGGCCGCGTGGCCGGTGTGCAGGTGACGAACGTGACCGGCACCTTTGGTGCGTCGCCTAAGATCCGCGTGCGCGGTGCCACCTCTATCTATGGCAATTCCAAGCCGTTGTGGGTGGTCGATGGCGTCATCTACGAAGACAACGTAGATGTCAGCGCCGACGACCTTTCCTCCGGCGACGCCAAGACGCTGATCTCCTCCGCCGTGGCCGGTCTGAACTCCGACGACATCGAATCGTTCACCGTGCTGAAGGACGGCTCCGCCACCTCCATCTACGGTGCCCGCGCCATGGGCGGCGTGATCGTCGTGACGACGAAGCGAGGCTCCAAGGGCCGCGCCAGTGTCAACTACACGGGTGAGTTCACGACGCGCCTGAAGCCCAGCTACAACGACTACAACATCATGAACTCCCAGGAGATCATGGGTGTCTATAAGGAGATGTACGACAAGGGTTGGTTGCAGCTCGACAACATGGTCAATGCCCAGAACACGGGTATCTACGGCTATATGTTCCAGCAGTTGCGCGCCTACGACACCGCCACCGGCGCCTACGGTCTCCAGAACACGGAGGCCGCCCGCAACGCCTACCTGCAGGCCGCCGAGTTCCGCAATACCGACTGGTTCGACAAGCTGTTCACGAACAAGGTGCAGCAGAACCACTCCGTGAGCATCTCCGGCGGTACGGACCGCTCGCAGACCTACTTCTCGATGTCCGTGCTGACCGACCCCGGCCAGTTCGTGAACCGCAGCAGTGTGAACCGCTACACCTTCAACGGCAACACCTCCTACGACATCCTGAAGGGCAAGAAGGGCGCCGAGCTCCTGGCCGTGAAACTCGCGGCACAGGGCAGCTACCGTAAGCAGGAAGCCCCGGGTTCGCTGAACCGCACGACCGACGTCGTGACGGGTGAGGTGAAGCGCGACTTCGACATCAACCCCTTCAGCTATGCGCTGAACACGAGCCGCTGTCTGGACCCGGACATCAACTACACCCGCTTCTACACCGGTTTCAACATCTTCGACGAGCTGGAGTACAACTACAACGACATCCAGGTGACGGAGCTGATGTTCCGCGGCGAGCTGGAGTACAAGCCCATCAAGGCCGTGACGCTGAGCGGTTTGATCTCCTCCCGTCTGTCCCACACGAAGCGCCAGCACAACGTCATGGACCGCGCCAACCAGGCCAATGCCTACCGCGCCGGCGTGGATGCCCAGGACGACAACTCCACGGTCCGCTACGCCAATAGCCTGCTCTACACCGACCCCGATAACGAGCTGGCACTTCCCGAGAGCATCCTGCCCACGGGCGGTATCAAGTACCAGTACGACGACAACATGCGCTCGAACAACTACCGCTTCATGGCCAGCTACAACAATGTGTTCAACGACCTGCACACCCTCAACGGCATGATCGGCACGGAGTACTCCAGCGTGCGCCGCACGGCAACCACGTGGACAGGCTGGGGCTATCAGTTCGACAACGGCGGCATCACCTACACGCCGTACCTCTGGCTGAAGCAGATGAACGAGGAGAACACCGACTACTTCGGCGAGTCCTACACGCTCACGAACACACTGGCCTACTACGGACAGTTCAACTACAACTTCGACCAGCGCTACACCGTGAACGGCACGCTGCGCTACGAAGGCACCAACCGCCTCGGCAAGAGCCGCCAGAGCCGCTGGCTGCCGACGTGGAACGTCTCCGCTGCCTGGGACCTCAGCAACGAGAAGTTCATGGAGGGCACCCGGTCATGGCTCTCGCAAGCCAAGTTCCGCGGCAGCTACTCTCTGACCGCCGACACGGGTCCCTCGTGGGTGACCAACGCCGAAGCCATCTTCATGACGAAGAACTCCTGGCGCCCCTTCACGTCGGCTGCCGAGACACAGATCTATATCTCCTCCCTCGGAAACTCCGAGCTAACCTACGAGAAGAAGCACGAATGGAACTTCGGCGTGGATCTGAGCTTCCTGAAAGACCGCATCGGTCTGACGTTCGACATCTACGGCCGTAACAACTACGACCTCATCGGCCGCACCTACACACAGGGCGCCGGCGGCGAGATCGCCAAGTACGCCAACGTCGCCGACATGGAGTCGAAGGGCATCGAGATCGGTCTCTCCACCGTCAATATTGAGAAGCGCGGCTTCACCTGGACGACCGACCTCATCTTCTCGAAGGCTACGAACAAGATCACTTCCTTAGAGGTGGCCAGCCGCGCCGTCGATCTCGTGACGGGTCAGGGCTACGCCATCGAGGGTTACCCCGTCCGCTCCATCTTCAGCTACCAGTTCGCCGGTCTGAACGAGGAGGGTCTGCCGCAGGTCTATAACGAGTTCGGCGAGAAGACCATCGGCGACGTGAACTTCCAGGAGACGGAGCGCCTGCAGGACTTCCTGGTCTATGAGGGTCCCTCTGATCCCACCTTCTACGGTTCATTCAACAACGTGCTCACCTATAAGAGCAAGAAGTGGGGTTCCCTCGCGCTCGACCTCTTCATCACCTATGCCGGTGGTAATGTCGTCCGCCTCGACCCCGTCTTCTCCTACGCCTATAGCGACCTCACCACCCTCCCCCGCGAGTTCAAGAACCGCTGGACGATTGCTGGCGACGAGAAGGTGACCACCATCCCCGTCATCGCCTCGCGCAACCAGGTAGATCGCTACGGCGGCACCGCCATGCGCACAGCCTACAACGCCTACAACTACTCCACGGAGCGCATCGCCAACGGCGACTTCATCCGTCTGAAGGAAGTGGCACTGACGTACATTCTCCCCGACAACTGGCTCAAGCGCACGTTCATCAACAAAGCCTCCCTGAAGGTGGCCGCCACCAACCTCTGCCTGCTCTATGCCGACAAGAAGCTGAACGGCCAGGATCCCGAGTTCATCAACTCCGGCGGTGTGGCAGCACCTATCTCCAAGCAGTTCACTGCCACGCTGCGACTGGGATTCTGACAGTTGATAGTTGATAGTTGACAGTTGTAAATTGACATATAGAAAGAGACATGAAATATATATCCTATTATAGAATGGGCCTTAGCCTGGCGCTCGCCGTCGTGGCGGCAGGCATGGTCGCCTCCTGCGACGACCTCGACGAGGCTCCCGATAACCGCACGAGTATCGACAACGTGGAAAAGATCCAGCAGTTGCTCACCTCCGGCTATCCCGTTTCCACGCCCGCGCTCATCTGTGAGCTCAGCGGCGACAACCTGGTGGATAACAACGTGGTCGTTCCGGCCACCCACAACGACGCCTACGCCGACTTCCAGGAGCAGGCCTACAACTGGGAGGACATCGACAACTACAGTACCGGCGAGGACGACACGCCCTACACCGTCTGGGAAGCCTTCTACCAAGGCATCGCCGTGGCCAACCACGCCATCGAGGCGATGCGCGAGATGAGCAACGACCCGGCACATGACGCCGAGCTGGCACATTCCTGGGGCGAGGCTCACTTGCTGCGCGCCTACCTCCATTTCGTGCTCGTGAACGTCTTCGCCGAAGCGTACAAGGACGAGACACAGAGCGCCAACGACGTCGGCATCCCCTACGTCAGCGAGGTGGAGAAGACCGTCACCGTGGATTACAGCGACCCGAAGTACCGCAAGAGCGTCGCAGAGGTCTATCGCCTCATCGAGCAGGATATCCTGGAGGGCATTGATCTCATCAACGATGCCAAATACAAGGTTCCGGCCTACCACTTCAACCGCAACGCCGCCAATGCCCTTGCCGCCCGCTTCTATCTCTACAAGCGCGACTACGAGAAGTGCGTGAAGTACGCCACGGCAGCACTGGGCAGCAACCCCGCTTCCTCGCTGCGCAAATGGGCCACGATGAGCTCCAACACCATCAACACCCTCCTCAACGACTTCAACGACGAGACAGCTCCCTGCAACTATATGCTGCAGACTACCTACTCCCTCTTCGACCGCGCGCTCTCCGCCTGCCGCTATGCCATCAACACCGGCAGCAGCGCCGAGAAGGTCGATGCCACGAAGGACATCCTCTACGAAGGCGGCGGCCCCAACTGGAACAGCCGTCTGAAGGCTTTCGACGGAAAGATCTACATCTGGGGCGCCGGACAGTCCTACGGCTCATGGCTGTTCCGCATCTACGAATACTTCGAGTACGACGACAAGATTGCCGGTATCGGATGGGTACACATCATCTATCAGCCCTTCACCGCCGAGGAGACACTACTCTGCCGTGCCGAGGCCGAGGTCTATCTCGGACAGAACGACAAGGCACTGACCGACCTGGGCTACTGGACCTCCTCCCACATGGTCGATGAACCTCTGACGCAGGCCAACATCAACCGCTTCTACCGCCGCACTTCGAAGAACATCTACGTGAGCGAGCTCCATCCCACGGAGATGAGCCCAGAGTTCAAGTACGATGCCCTCTCCGACGATGCCAAGCGCCTCATCGACTGCGTCCTGCACTTCCGCCGCATCGAGACGATGTTCGAGGGTCTGCGCTGGTTCGACATCAAGCGCTACGGCATCACCGTGCACCACGCCTACCGCGGTCCCCAGGAGGATGACGTCCACCACGACTATCTCCAGTGGAACGACCCGCGCCGCGTCCTGCAGATCCCTCAGAACGTCATCGACGCAGGCTATCCCTCCAGCAACCGCACACAGTCCATGGGCGGCCAGGAGAGCGGGCTGCAGGCTGTACCGGCGCCCGCTGCCGTCCCCGCAAGCAACGACAACGAGGATGTTAACGAATAAAATTGGAAGACGATGAGAAAGACAATCTATATCATAGGCGTGGCAGCCATGATGGCTGCCCTCTCCTCCTGCCGGACCGAAGACGAGTTCACCGACTCCATCTTCGACACGACAGTGCCCGACGTTGACGAGACGAAAGCCACCTACCCCTTCGACCAGTGGCTCTACGAGAACTTCGTCGTGCCGTACAACGTGGATGTGAAGTATCGCTTCGACCTGTCGGCCTCCGACCTAAGTTACCAGCTGACGCCCGCGGACTACAACCGCTCACAGCTGCTGGCACATTTCATCCGCTACTTGTTCTATGACGTCTATACCGGTTTCGCCGGCGATGACTTCATGAAGCAGTACGGTCCCCGCATCTTCCACTTCATCGGTTCCTCCGGCTTCAACCCCACGACGGGCTCCGGGGTGCTCGGTACGGCCTCTGGCGGTGTGAAGATCACGCTCTACAAGATCAATGAGATGAAGCCGTATAGCGAGGGCGTCAACTACGATGCCGGCGACATCGACATCCTCAACGAGAACTACTTCCACACGATGCACCACGAGTTCTCGCATATCCTGCACCAGACGAAGTCCTACCCCGTCACCTTCGGACAGGTGACCTCCGGCAGCTACGACCCGATGAACTGGCAGGACCGCGACTCCGTCTGGACCCACCAGCACGGCTATGTCACCCACTACGCCTCCTCTGCCACCTACGAGGACTTCGTGGAAACGCTTTCCTGCATCATCACCGACACACCCTGCCGATGGATGAACCGCATCATCAACGGTGCCGCAATGGGCGTGCGCCAGGGCGACAAGGAAGACATCCTGGAGCTGATCGACTCCCTCGACATCGACCTGGACACCCCCGGAGCCCACTGGAACAACTTCACGCTCTATGAGGAGTCGGAGTACAACGACGAGACCGACGAGTATGATCCCACCAACCGCTACGTCCTTGATGACCACCGCCTGCTGGGAGATCCCGCCACACGAGCCTACCAAGTCGTCAACAAGGCTGCTGACGCTTACGTGGATCAGTACAAATACACGGAATACCGCAAGTTCACGTCGTTCAAGGACGACTTCCTCCCTTGGGTGAAGATCTCCCCCGACGAAGACCTGACGGGCATCAACTCCCTGCTGAAGAAGCTGGACATCGCCACGAAATGGTACACCGAGAACTGGGGGCTGAAGGCCTACACGCTGCGTCGCGAGGTCGTGAAGCGCCAGAACAATATCAACGACTACCTCAAGGATGTCACCATCTATGAGCTCCAATAAACAATGACTACGATGATGAAGAAAGATATCAGAACGATTGCCCTGGGCGTGGCGCTGACCGCCACCGCACTCACCAGCTGCGCGCGCTTCGAGGAGGAGGATCTCTTCGAGGAGAGTGCTGCCCTGCGCATTGAGCACAATACCGACAAGCTACAAGACATCCTCGTGGATGCTCCCGATGGCTGGGTCATGCAGTACTACACCGGTCGCGGTGAAGCCGTCTTCGAGGGTTTCAACCTCTTCGCGAAGTTCGAGAAGAGCGGTAAGGTTCTCATGGCTGGCGACCACCGCTACCTGCGCGATGGGCACGCCAACCAATACACCGAGGCAGCCAGCCTCTATGAGATTATCCGCGAGGACGGCCTCGTGCTGGCCTTCAACACCTGGAACGACATCCTCACACCCTTCGTGGATCCTGTTGCCTATTGGGCAGCGCCCAATGTTCTCCTGAAGGATGGCGCCGGTATGGAAGGCGACCAGAACCTGGTCGTAACCTCCATGAGCGAGAACGAAATCACCTTCCGCGGTGAGCGCTACAGCGCACAGATCCGCATGGTGAAGGCCGACCGCGACTGGCAGACCTACCTCGCCGACACGAAGGCCATGAAGGAGCGCATCACCAGCGATGCCATCAACTCCTACTATATCACTGCCGACGGCACCACGATGTACTGCGTGGGCCTGCGCGACGGCCGCTACCGCATCTCCGAGCGCGTGAAGAACCCGTTGCAGACAGACTCCATCTCCTGCTGCTTCACGCCCACCGGCTTCCGCAACGAAAGCGTTTCCACGCTGGCAGGCCACAGCTTCCAGGAGTTCACACTGAACGAAGACGGCTCAGCCCTCGTCAACGAGGACGGCACCGTGCGCATTGTAGCCACTTGGGACACCTATCTGGCAGAGGCCGATGACATTTTCTGGTTAGACGGCGAATCTCTGACAGGAGATCTGAAGACATTGTACGACCAGCTGATACCTGCTCTGGAAGCCGCCAACAAGGTCTATTTCCCGCGCATCGGCATCGGCCGCTCCACCAAACAAGCCGGAGACAACAACGTGCCCGGTCTCGTCGTAGAATGGTACACGGTGAGGCGCAGTCTGACCCTTCAAAATATGAGACGCGGCGGCCTGACGATGGAGCGCAGCGTTCCTGCCATGGGGCAGATGACAATCTCCTATCAAGAGAACGCCACCTCCGACAACGATTTCCAAGAGTTGCCGGAATCCGTGCAAACGCTTATCCGTGACTTTGCCGCGGCTCTGGCCACGACATATCAGATGACCCCCAACAGTAACTTCGCACCGACGGAGGTCACCCTGAGCGCCATCAACGGAAACAGCAGCTTCCGTCTTGCGAAGGAAACAGAATAACATCCGACAGATACCTTGAGATCCATAGGACCTACAATTCATAACAACATCATTATTCACTAATTTTTATTATTATGAGGATTAAGAATTTTACTCTTATGCTGATGGCAGTCCTCTTCTCGGTAGCAGGCTTTGCACAAAAGTCTTTCCCCGTGGGAAAGGATATTGCCTTCTCGCGTCAGGCAAAAGTCCAGACGCTGGTGAAGCAGAACCGCATCGGCTCTGCATTTACCCTGAGCCCCAAGAGCGAGGCTGCAAAGACAGCTACCGCTAAGGCTCCCGCCAAAGCTCCCGAAGTAGTCACCCCTCCCGCCGGTGGCGAAATAGAGTACTACACGCTGACCGGTACCAACAGTAAGGATGGCGCTACCACCCGACAGGTGAAGATCGTCTGGGACGATGAAGACGACGACGTGCTCTACGTCTCCGGTCTGAGCTACTACATGCCTAACTCATTTGTGAAAGGCACCTTCGTCAGCGACGAAAAGGTTGTCTTTGAAGCCGGTCAGTACATGGGTAATCCCGGCGCTGACATCTACTTCGGAGGATATGGCGACGGAGCGCTTGCCGATGTGGAAGCTACTTACGACGGAGACGAAAACACTTTTACATTTTCTAACTATCTGTTGGACAATAATGACCCTTCAACTTTAGGTATCTATGCCTACTGGGAACCTGGCGTAGTGCTCTCCCCGCTGGACGGAACTCCCGAGATTCCCGTGGTGATTCCCAACAACCTCCAGATTGAGAAGTATGCCTTCTCCGCCCTTGACTATTTCGAAGATAACGCCGCCGTATCCGGCACATTGAATGTCGGCTTCTATGGACAGGACGTCTATATTCAGGGCATGTCCACCAATTATCCTGAAGCATGGATCAAGGGTACCTTTACAGATGAGCAGACCGTCGTCTTCCCCTCGGGCCAGCTACTCACGGATGAGCGCAGCCTGTACTTCATCGCCATCAACGACGATTACGATGTCGTTGAGTCCTATACCCTCATTTACGACCCCCAAACGGGTAATTTCGAAGAAGGCCCTGAAGCACCAATGATCAACACCTATAAGGACAAGCTTCAATCTTCCGTATGGCAATTCTACTATGGCTATGAAATCAAGAAGATTACGGAGAAGGCTGCCACTCCGGCCAAATCTCTGGTGAAAGGTGTCAACTACAAGGTTACGGGCGACGACGTACTCGAGTTCGTCCTCTCCAGCGTAGATGAGAGCAACGAGGGTCTGGTAGAGGAAAAGTTAGCCTACAAACTGTGGTATGCCACCGAAGGCGGCGAAGAGAAGGCCTTTACCTTCTCACCCAGCTTGTATAGCAGCCTCACAGAAGAGACACAGGAGATTCCTGCCACATTCACCGACGATGCAGACTTCCTGAAGGGTAGCGTCAACCTCCGCTCGGAAGACCACACCTCATGGCAGAAGATCGGCATACAGGGCGTTTACTACGGTGGCGAAGAGCGCCATGAGTCCGAAATCGCATGGTACACTCCCTCATGGCCCATCATCACCACGCTGCCCGAAGGCCTGACCGTCACGGAACACACGCTGAAGGGCGTTACCAGCAGAGATGCTGCTGTCGAGAGAACCGTAGGTCTGGCATTCCAGGGCGACGACATGTACATCCGTGGCATTGGCAGCATGAATGAAGAGAAGTGGGTCAAAGGTACCAAGAATGCTGATGGTGCCTACGTCTTCCCCAAGGGACAAGACCTGGGCAATTACTATGACGAGGATCGTCTGTTCTTCCTCGGATATAGCGACGACGTCTTCACGGATCCCGTCCTGACAGTCAACACCGCCAACGGCGTCTATGAGTTCACAACAGACATCATCGAGAACGCTGACTATACCGACAGAAGCTACTACGTACAGTGGATTAATGCCGGCGCTACCATCACGATAGATGAAGCAGAGGAAGAGATTCCCACGCTCATCGAACTGCCCGAAGGCCTGGTGGCCGAGGCATGGTCATTCAGTGGTAAAGACTATTTTGAGGATGATGCAGATGTTGCCCACAACGTGAATGTATGCATCGACGGTAAGGATGTCTATGTGCAGGGTATCTCACAGGAAGTTCCTGAGGCTTGGATTCTGGGTTCGCTGGAAGACGACAAGATTACCTTTGCGTCTGGCCAGTACCTGGGTGGCGATGATGAACTATGGTTCATCGCCTACAACATGAGCAGCGGTATTACCGACTATGTCATGACCTACGATGCTGAGACATTCACCATGAGCAACGCCAACTCGAATGAGCTGATGGGCGTGAACGCATATAAGGATAAGATCAATCGTTCCTTATACGAATTCTATCACACCAACAAGATCAAGATGATCACCGAGAAGGCTGCTACGCCTGCCACGCCGTCTATTACCACCATCGCATGGTACAGAAGTGGTTCCGTTGCAGAATTCAACATCCCCACGATAGACGTAGATGGCGATGGCCTTGTCACAGACAAGCTCTCCTACAAGTTCTACTATGACAACGGCGACGGCGAAGCCCAGCCTATCACCTTCACGACCGAGCTCTATGAGAAGCTCGAAGCTGACATGACCGAGATTCCTTACGGCTTCACGGAGGAATACGACTTCTACGCGAATGAAGTGTTCTTGAATATGGAGGAATTCCTTAATTGGACACGCATCGGAATCCAGAGCATCTACAAGGGCGGCGACGAGACTCACGAATCTGAAATCGGTTGGTACACGATTATCCGTCCGATGTCTGTCAGCCTGCCTGAAGGCGCAACAGTGGCCAACTACGAATTTAGCGGCACGGATTCAGACGGTGCCTTCCAGAGAACAGTCAAGGTGGCCAAGGTGGACAACTTAGTCTATATCCAAGGTGCATCCACAGTCGATGCTGAGACCTGGATTGCAGGTGTGAAGAACCCTGAGACGAACGTCTATACTTTCCCGAATGGCCAGTACTTAGGCACTTACGTCAATGAGGCACGTCAGATTTCACTCTACATCTTCCTGATGGGCTACAACAGCACGCTCGGCGTGATGAATTTCAGTATGAACTACGACGAGGAGACCGGTGTCTTCACGACGGCGAACATCATGGTCGAGAATGCCAACTATGTGGACAACCTCTACTACCTCAACCAGATTCAGGCCGGTGCCACCCTTACTCCTAGTGGTGATGACGACGCTGTCGCCTCCATCAGCGCAGCCGCTGAAGAGGATGGCGTAGCCTACAACCTCGCCGGTCAGCGCGTTGACAAGAACTTCAAGGGCGTTGTCATCCGCAACGGCAAGAAGTTCATCCAGAAGTAATCCCCGCGATTCCACTTTTTACAAGTTTTACACCCTTTGCAGTGCCGATAGACAAGTCGGCACTGCATTTTTTGTATTTTTTCTTGCACAGCTCATCATTTTTCACGACCTTTGCACCGAATCGTAGCAAACCAACAACAGAATCGATATGAAACGACATGTACTTTCTGTTCTCCTGCTCACGGCAGCGTTCATGCCTGCAATGGCTGAAGAGCGCTCCGACGCGGAGATGATGGCTATCGCCCGCCAGCGATGGGGCACCCAAGTGAAGGCTTTCGGACAGCAAGCTGTCCCCGCACTGACACGCGTTTATGACGATGCCGCCGTGGCGGTCTATAGCCCCGAAAACGGCGAAAGCTTTGTCATCGTGAGTCGCGACGACCGGATGCGCCCCGTGCTGGGCATTGCCGCCGGACACTTCGACATCCAAAAGATGCCATGCGGCATGAAGGCTTGGCTGGCTGGCATCAGCCAACAGCTCACAGCATTGAACGAACAGCCGACCGCACGGCGCGCTCCCGGCGGCTATGACGACGAAGAGGAAATCGACGACGTGGAACCGATGTTAAGCACCTTTTGGGGGCAGGAAGAGCCCTTCAACGAGCTGGTGCCGATGGACGGGAACGCCCCCGTAACAGGCTGCGTCGCCCTGGCGCTGGCCCAGATGATGAACTACCACCAGTGGCCCGCTTCCGCTGCGTTCGAAGGACACTACATCACCCAACGGTTCCGCGACGAGAACGGCACGACTGTAGGTTACTGGTCTCCCGAAAAGCAAGATGTCAACAGCGTCTATGAATACCCCTACGAGGATGCATACTACTACTTCGTTCCCGAGGGTGAGATGTTTTCTCAGTGGGCGCTACAGGACGAGGATGCCAACAGGAAAGTGGCGACCCTGCTCCGCGACTGCGGCTTTGCTGTCAATATGCGTTACCAGTCAAATCTGGCAAGTGCCTACCTGCCGAGTGCCGCCACCGCCTTCTTCCAGACCTTCCACTATGCCCCCTCGTCGGTGCGCTATCTGAGCGCCCCCTACTTCACCGCAGCCGAATGGACAGCCATGCTCAACCGTGAACTCTATAGCGGCTGTCCCGTCATCTACGGTGCCGAAGATCCCAATCCAGAGAAGCCGAGACAACACGCCTTCATCATCGATGGCGTCAGCTATGGCCTGTACCACGTGAACTGGGGCTGGTATGGTTATATGAACGGCTATTACGCTCTCAATGCGCTGGATGCAGGAGAAGCCGGCAACTACTCCGACAACCACAGCATGGTAATCGGCATCCGCAAGGAGGCATTGCCCTACGATGGCATTCATCCGCTGCTGACAGCCGACTCCTACACATTCACCTACACTCCCAATCAGGCGAATAAGTCGCTGAAGGCCACGTTGCAGAGATGCTACAACATATCTATCCAGCCGATGGTGGGACGCCTCTATATCGTTGTGGAGGACGAGGCCGGCGGACAGCCTTTCTATGGCGATATCTTCAACCAGGACATTTCCCTTCCCCCCATTACCGATGGCAGTATTACGGGTTGGAATGAAATCCCCGGCGCTTTCCCCGCTACCAGCCCGACCTTCACGAACGGCCACACCTACCGCATCTATGTGGCTTACAAGGACAATACAGAGAACAGCTACCAGCCCATACGCACCGCACGTGAGGGCGGCCCCATCTACTACACGCTGACGATTGACGCACAGGGTCAGGGTGCCATCTCCGGACCTCAGCTCCTGGAGGAGTACCTCGTAACCACAGGTGTCAAGGACATCAAGGGTCAGACCATCGCCGACGACGGCATCACACGCGTCTATGACCTGCAAGGCCGCCTCGTGCACACGGCACCCACGGCATCCTTCAACCTCTGGGAGGTTCCCGCCCGTGGCGTCCTCGTCATCAAGCAAGGAAACGACGTTCGAAAAGTGGCTCGCTGAGCCACTTTTCGCGTTGCTTGCACAATAAAAGGCGAAATGTGCACGTTATAGAGATAGACAAACATCTATTTCGCCTATGGAGCAACCTCTACTCATCCCCGTGAAGTTGGAGATGATAGACTTCACGAAGAACATTCACAATTACGCTATCCCGGGGCTGGAGCCGCGAACATCCACCCTGCAGTATCTGCGCCAGTTCGCAAGAACGTATCGTCCCGCATGAATCTGATTGCCCCTTCGCTCTTGGCAGCGGACTTTGCACATCTCGACCGTGAGATGGAGTGGTTCAACCGCTCCGAGGCAGACTGGCTGCATCTTGACGTCATGGACGGCGTCTTCGTCCCCAACATCTCCTTCGGTTTCCCCGTGCTGGAGCATGTGGCACGGCTGACGGAGAAACCATTAGACGTCCATCTGATGATCGTGCAACCGGAGAAGTTCATCACGCAGGTGCGCGACCTCGGTGCCGCCATCATGAATGTGCATCAGGAGGCGTGCGTACATCTGCATCGCACCATTCAGCAGATCCACGAGGCGGGCATGAAAGCAGCCGTCACGCTGAACCCTGCCACCCCCGTCTCTACACTCGAAGACATCATCTGCGATGTGGATGTGGTCATGCTGATGACCGTCAATCCAGGCTTCGGTGCCCAGAAGTTCATCGAGCACAGCCTGAACAAGGTGCGACGCTTGCGCCAGCTCATCACACAGAGCGGTTCTGCAGCACTGATTGAGGTGGATGGCGGCGTGAACCGCACGACGGCTCCCCGTCTGGCGGAAGCGGGCGTAGATGTCTATGTGACGGGCAGCGCCGTCTTCGGCAAGCCCGACCCGATTGCAGAAGTCAAAGAGCTAAAGCTCTTAACTTCCTAAACCATGTCCCGCCCCGTTGTCCTGATGGCCTTCGCCCTTGTGGCCGGGATTGCAGTGGGCGATGCTTTGTTTTACGAAAGACTGATAGTCCCCGCGTGGCTGCATTGGGCCACGTGGGGATTCTCTATATGCTTGGCCGCAGGTTTCATAGCAGCCTATCGCTATGAGAACCGTCGGGCAAACCGGCTTCACCACTCGGTGTTCCCGTTGCTGACCATCTTGCTCTTCCTTGCCGTGGGGCTGGAGCGTTATGCGTGGGTGGCAGAGGAGCAGCAGCGGGAATGGGCGGTGCAGGGACGGCCCGTGAACCGCGGCAACCCGGATGAGTTCGACCGCGTGCGGTGGGAATGGGTGAACGGAGGTGCCAAAGATGCTGGATTCGGGACAGGGGCACGGGAGGAGATGGTGAGGAAGCTGAAGGAGGTGGGGATGGAGGAACAGACGCTGGCGCTGGTGGCTGCCATCACGCTGGGAGACCGCTCGCTGCTGAGCCGCGACCTGCGGAGCCTGTTTGCCGAGGTGGGTGCCAGCCATCTGCTGGCGCTCTCAGGTCTGCATCTCGGCATCATCGTGGGGCTGTTCCTCACATGGATGAACGGACGTCTGCTGCGCTCGCGGTGGCGGAAGGTTGTGGGGCTGCTGATCCTGCTGTTTATCTGGATGTATGCCGCCGTTGCAGGCTTCCCGACATCGCTGGTGAGGGCATCGGTGATGACGTCGGTGTTCGTGGTGGCGTGTCTGATGAACCGCTATGGCGACCCGCTGCAACAGCTGCTGCTCACGGTCATCCTGATGCTGCTGTGGCGGCCGATGTGGCTGTTCGACGTGGGCGCACAGCTGTCATTCGCTTCGGTGGCTGGCATCCTACTGTTCTACCAGCCGTTGTATATGTGGTTCTTCGCGCGGTGGCGCTATCAGATGTTCTGGCTGGAGCGCTACTGGCTGATGAAGCCGCTGACGATGGTGGCCGTCTCGCTGTGTGCACAGATACTGACGCTGCCGCTGGTGGCGCATTACTTCCACCAGATTCCCGTGTATGGCGCACTGGTGAGCGTGGTGCTGATTCCGCTGACTATGGTGTTCATCTATGGGGCGCTGGGGGTGATAATGCTGGCATGGCTGTGGCCCGCGGCGGCGACGCTGCTATCGGTGGGGCTGACATGGGTAGTGACGGCGCAGCTATGGGTGATGACGCAAGTGGCACAGTGGCCGGGTGCTGTCATTCATGATTTCTGGAGCCGTAAGGCTGATCCGCAGGTTGTCGTCTATCACAACCGCCGCTGCCCTGCCCTCCATGTCATCGCGTCGCCGTCGGAGAGCTGGCTGCTAATGCCCGAGCCGGATTCGGTGGCCACGGGGATGTTCTACATCCGCCGTGACTTCTGGCAGCGACGGCTGACCGCTGAGCCAATGGTGCTGGAAGAACACAGGGCGATAGCGCTGAAAGGGCGCAAAGGGACGGCACTGGAGAAGGGGTTTACGGCGGTGATGGTGAACGCGGGTAGCGGCGACAGAGGGAGAGGGGAGGTGATGGCGGTGGATGTGCTGTGGGTGGTGCGCGGGTTCCGCGGTGGCAGCATCGGGCTACTGGCGGAGCACTATGTGCCACGGCTTTTGGTGCTGGATGCCAGCTTGCCTCGCTGGCAGCGACAGGCGCTGACGAGCGAGGCAAGCAGTAGAGGGTGGCGTGTCTATGACGTGGCCGAACAGGGGGCGCTGCGCTTAAAATAGCAGTACCCCCACGAGGGCACAGAAGAGGAGGACGCGGATGGGGTTGAGCTTATAGACCTGGCAGGCGACGAGCGTCAGCAGGAAGATGGCGACGCTGATCCAGAACTGCCACGGGGATTCCGAGGGCGTGGAGAAGTTCTCGGGCGTCATCAGCAACAGGCAGGCAGCGGCCAGCAGGCCGACAACGGCGGGGCGCAGGCCCGTGAAGACGTGCTCCACGGCGGGGTGGTGTTTGTACTGCATCAGGAACTTGGAGATCAGCAGCATCAGGATGAAAGAGGGCAGCACGACAGCGAAGGTGGCGGTGGCTGAACCGAGGATGCCCATCCAATGGGCGCCGCCTGCATTGACGACGGCGGTGTAGCCGACGTAGGTGGCGGAGTTGATGCCAATGGGGCCGGGCGTCATCTGCGAGACAGCCACGATGTCCGTGAACTCGCCCATCGACATCCAATGATGGTTCGTCACGACCTCGCCCTGAATCATCGAGATCATCGCATAGCCGCCACCGAAGCCGAAGAGGCCGATGAGGAAGAAAGTATAGAAGAGCTGAAGGTAAATCATTTTAATTATTCATTCTTGACGAGGCGCCCGTAGAGGTAGCCACCGAGGCCGGCGGCGACGATGACCCAGATGGGGGAGACGCCGAACATCCAGATGAGGAAGGCACCGAGGACGGGGATCCAGACATTGTAACGGTTGATCTTGGCGGTTTGCGCCATCTTAAACGTGGGAGCGGCGATGAGGGCCACGACGCAAGGGCGGATGCCACGGAAGGCACGTGCCACCCACGGGGTGTCCTGGAACTGACGGAAGAAGAGGGCGATGGCCAGGATGATGAGGAACGAGGGCAGGATGCAGCCCAGCGTGGCCATCAAGGCGCCCAACGTGCCGCGCAGCTTGTTGCCAATGAAGATGCTGATGTTCACGGCGAAGATGCCAGGGCACGACTGCGCCACGGCCATCAGGTCGAGCAGCTCCTCGCGACTGATCCACTGCTTCTCCTCCACCACCTTGGCCTCTATCAGCGGAATCATGGCATAGCCGCCGCCGATGGTGAAGAGGCCGATGTGGAAGAAGGTGCGGAATAAAGCGGTCAGCATGCCGCCTCCTCGCACCACTTGCGTGCATTCACGAAGGCTTCCAGCCACGGTGTTACCTCGTCCTTACGACGGTTTGCGGGGTAGTAGGCACACTGCCAGGGGAAGATGGCGCGCTCGAGGTGGGGCATCATCGCCAGATGACGGCCGTCAGCCGAGCAGAGACCGGCGACGGCATAGTCGGAGCCGTTGGGGTTGCCGGGATACTGGTCGTAGGAGTATTTGGCCACCACGTGGTACTCGCTCTCGGGCTGCGGAAGGTGGAACTTACCCTCGCCGTGCGCCACCCAGATGCCGAGCTTGCTGCCAGCGAGCGAGCCGAGCATCACGCTGTTGTTCTCAGGGATGGTGAGGCCGAGGAAGGCTGACTCAAACTTATGGCTGTCGTTGTGGAGCATAGCGGCCCCGCTCCCCGCTCCCCCCGTGGGGGGGAGAGCCGCCAAGCTTGTGTTTTCGTCTTTTTCTTTAAAGGATATGGATTCCTCCCCCCCACGGGGGGAGTTAGAGAGAGGCCACAAAAGGCCCAGCTCTACCATCAGCTGGCATCCGTTGCAGATACCGAGCGAGAGGGTGTCCTTGCGGGCGTAGAAGCGGTCGAGGGCCGCCTTGGCCTTCGGGTTGTAGAGGAAGGCACCGGCCCATCCCTTGGCGGAGCCGAGGACGTCGCTGTTCGAGAAGCCACCGCAGAAGACAATCATCTGGATGTCATCCAGCGTCTCGCGCCCCGTGATGAGGTCGGTCATCATCACGTCCTTCACGTCGAAGCCGGCGAGGTAGAGCGAGTAAGCCATCTCGCGCTCGCCATTGGTGCCTTTCTCGCGGATGATGGCGGCCTTCACCCTGGCGACGGAGTCGCCAGGCACCGGACACGCCGCACTCTTTATCTTCCACTGCAGGGGCTGCAGCTTGTAGTTCTCGGCGCGGCGGTCGGCGCAGCCGTTCATGCTCTGCTTCGTGTCGAGGCGGTGAGAGGGGGCATACCAGATGTCGCGCAGGGCGTCGATGTCGAGGGTCTCTTCGAAATCACCCTTGCGGAGACGGATGGTGCGCTCGCGCGCGGGTACACCTATATATATATAGCCTACGCCGGCGTCGTCCATGAGCTTCTTGAATTCGGCCTCGTGCTGCTGGCTCACCTGCACGACGACACCGGGATTCTCGGCAAAGAGGATCTTGGTGATGTCATCTGTTGCGAAGTTGTTCAGGTTGATCTTCAAGCCTCCCTTCGTATTGGCGAAGCACATCTCCAGCAGCGTCGTGATGAGGCCGCCGGCGCTGATGTCATGACCCGCCAGGAGGAGTCCTTTCTTCACGCACTGCTGCACGACATCGAAGGCATCGCGGAAGTACTCGGGGTTGGTGCAGGTGGGGACGTCGCTGCCCACCTTGCCCTGGCTCTGTGCGTAGGCACTGCCGCCGAGGCGCAACTCATCAAAGGAGAAGTCGATATGGTAGAGGGCGCTCTTCGGGTCGTCGGCCAGCACGGGGCTCACGACCTTACGGACATCACTGACTTCGCCGCCGGAGGTGACGATGACGGTGCCCGGAGCGATGACCTTGGTGCCATCGGGGTATTTCTGCGTCATCGAGAGACTGTCCTTGCCCGTGGGCACGTTGATCTCCAGTGCGCAGCAGAACTCTGAGAGCGCTTCTACTGCCTTGTAAAGGCGGGCGTCCTCGCCCTTCTGCGAGCGGCACGGCCACATCCAGTTGGCGCTGAGGCTGACGCTGTCAAGGCCTTCTGCCAACGGAGCCCACACGATGTTCGTCAGGCTCTCTGCTACGGAGAGGACACTGCCCGCGGCGGGATCGGCTAGACCGGCCTGCGGAGCATGACCGAGGGCGGTGGCGATGCCCTTACGGCCACGATAGTCGAGGGCTACGACGCCGCAGTCGCTGAGCGGCAGTTGCAACTCACCCTGGCACTGCTGGCGTGCCACCTTGCCTGTGACGGAGCGATCGACCTTGTTCGTCAACCAGTCCTTGCAGGCCACCGCTTCGAGCGAGAGGACAGCTTGAAGTGAATTCATAATTGACAATTCATAATTCATAATTGTCTTCGGATTGCCATCCTTCTGTACACCAACTTCATTATTAATTGTGAATTGTGAATTGTGAATTGACTCAACGTCAGCATAACGACGTTCCACCGTCTCATCCACCATCACCGTCTTGGGGGAGTGGCCGAACATCTGAGCCACGTCGAGGTCGAAGGGACGGATGCCGTCGCCCTGCTCGAAGGCGAAGTGGGCATCACCCGTGGTCTCGCCGACGACATAGAGCGGAGCACGCTCACGCTCGGCAATGGCGCGGACATGGTCGAGGTGTTCCTCTTGGATGAGCAAGCCCATGCGCTCCTGGCTCTCATTGGCGATGATCTCCTTGCTGGAGAGCGTGGGATCGCCGATGGGCAGCTTGGTCATATCAATGAGACCGCCGCACTCCTCCACGAGCTCGCTCAGACAGTTGACATGGCCTGCGGAGCCGTGGTCGTGGATGCTGACGACGGGGTTGACATCTTCTTCGCACAAGGAGCGCACAAGGTTGTAGGCGCGCTTCTGCATCTCGGGGTTGGCGCGCTGCACGGCGTTCAGCTCGATGCCGCTGCTGTAGCGGCCCGTATCAACGCTCGACACGGAGCCGCCGCCAAGGCCGATGCGATAGTTGTCACCACCCACGACGACAATCTTATTGCCCTTCTCGGGCGTGCCCTTCAGGCAGTCGCGCTTGGTGCCGTAGCCCACGCCACCGGCGAGCATGATGACCTTATCGTAGCCGTACTGTTCGCCGTTCTCCTCATGCTCGAAGGTGAGCACGGAACCCGTGATGAGCGGCTGGCCGAACTTGTTGCCGAAGTCGCTGGCACCATTCGAGGCCTTGATGAGGATCTGCTCGGGAGTCTGGTAGAGCCACTTCCGCTCTTTGAGCGAATTCATAATTGGTAATTCATAATTCATATTTGGCTGCGCACTGCCAGTCTTCTCTGCGTTAGCATCATTGTGAATTGTGAATTGTGAATGATGAATTGACCTCGGATACGAGGTCATATACACTGCCGTGCCGGCAATCGGCCAGGAGCCTACGCCGCCGCCCATGCGGTCGCGGATCTCTCCGCCCGTGCCGGTGCTGGCGCCGTTGAAGGGTTCTACGGTCGTGGGGAAGTTGTGCGTCTCGGCCTTGATGCTGATGACGCTCTCGATATTCTTCACGCGGAACCAGTCGCTCGTGGCGTGGTTGGCAGGTGCGAACTGCTCCACGACAGGTCCCTCGGCGAAGGCCACATTATCTTTATACGCAGAGATGATCCGATGCGGGTTCTCCTGCGTCGTGCGCTTGATCATCTGGAAGAGGCTGGAGGGCTTCTCCTCGCCATCGATGATGAAGGTGCCGCCGAAGATCTTGTGGCGGCAGTGCTCGCTGTTGATCTGGGCGAAGCCGAACACCTCGGAGTCCGTCAGCTTGCGACCCAGCTGCCCTTCCACCTTGTGCAGGTACTCAATCTCTTCGGGCGACAGCGCCAGACCTTCCTGCTCGTTATACTCCTCCAAGTTCTCGATGTGCTGGATGGGCGCAGGCTCGATGTTGACGGTGAAGATGTCCTGGTCGAGGCCGTCATAGAGACGCTGGAGCATAGGGTCATAAAGCCCCTCTCCGTCTCCCCCCGTGGGGGGGAGCGCAGTGTATTCCTCGATGCGCTGGATGCCGTTGATGGCCATGTTCTGCGTGATCTCTACGGCGTTGGTACTCCACGGCGTAATCATCTCGCGGCGGGGCCCGACAAAGTGCCCTTCGAGGGTGGTGGCATCGATGAGCGTGGCGCCGCCATAGAGCCAGCAGAGCCGTTCGGTCTCTTCGGGCGTGAGCGTGTGGTTCGCCTGTGTGGCGATAATCGTGTTCTGTGGAGTTCGGAAGAAGAAGATTGCCATGTGAAAAGTGTAAGATATTTAGTTTTGCGTGCAAAGGTACGCCAAAAGTATCAAAAAACAAAAGAAAAATCAATAGTAAAAACAGGGAGCAAAGATTTTTTTAATCTTTGCTCCCTTATGATTTCAATTTACTTTTTTAGGATTTCTTTGGTTTACTGATAGGGAAATTAATACCCAGCGTGATGTCTGCATTGCTACGCAACGGTACGAAAGGCTTGGCCACTTTAAAGAAGGTGTGATCCATGCCTATGAAGAAGTTGAACCCGATAGGATGCACATTAAGCATCCAACCGAGACATGGGCCGAATGTCCCGATGCCACCATTCACATTCATGTCAAACCAGTTGCAAGGAGCATAATTCACACTTAGGCGTTCTTCGTTCCAAGTATAGTCACCCTGGAAACGTGTCGTAGAGAGCAGACCGAACCGAATCTTATCATAGGCAGGCAATGCGTATTCCACGCCGATGTTCATGGTGATGCCAATGCCGTAAGTGGCACCGCCCTGATCGCCGAGATTTTCCATGTTGTAGAGATCCTCTATGCGGTCTCCGAGGTCATCAATCTGGTTGCTCAGTGTCTTGTTGTCCTCACTGCCATCCTTCACACGTATATTCTGAAAACCGTTAAATACGAATTCGTCACCTCTGTTCTCAACGACGTGAGACGTATTCCAATGGATAAAACCGAGATCAAGGAAGCTGAGGCTGGCTTTCAACCCAGGTACCATCTCCTTAAAGTCATAGACCGCACCAAGATCAAGAGCCATACCAAAACCGCCAAGGCCAGCACCTGTTATATCAATTTCGTCCACGGTGTTGTAGCCATAGCGTTCACCTGTGACAGGATCTACTCGTGTATTCCTGCTCTCGTCGTTGTATTTCTCATGTTTCTCCTTAATTTCGAGACCTTTGACATTTGCTTCCACGCGTGCATCCGCGATGGCCGTCCATCGATTCGGACTTTCTAATTTCAGCTGAAGGTTCGTCAGTTCCGCCTTCACACGTGCAGCGCCAAAAAGGAATTTCAACTTGCCACCTACTGTCCAATTCTCATTAATCTTATGACTATGCCCAAGTGCAAGTTCCACGAAAGCCTGACTTTCCACATTGGCATCGCTGAGATCATAATTCTTGTTCTGTAGGTTCTTTGTAAGGTCAAACAAATCCTTGCCAAAGTGGACACCACCCATCGTTCGCAAGTTGATACCTATGGTGTTGTAGCCTTTCCATGCTGCAAAGCCACCGGCAAGAATGGGCGTACTGAAATCTTCGATGAACTTGTTGTTGTCATTGATGTTACTCAAAGCTTCCGCAGGCGTCACATCGGGGTGCAGGAAGGTAACAGTCTTGCCATTACGATTGAAGAGGACATCACCGACCCCTAAATTGCCTTTCAGTCCCACGTGAAAATTACCCAGCAGCGGCATAGCTATATAGTTTTGGGGAGCTTCGAAAGCAGGGTTCAACTCATGGCGGTACATTGAACCTTCCATGAAATAGCTGCTGCTGAATTGTTGGGCAATAGCGGGAACTGTCAGCAGGAGAGAGAACGCGACCAATGTCAGTTTTATTGTTGTTTTCATATTGTTGGATATTTCTATTTTGTTCAACATTTAACTATGGCATATCGCTTAATCATTGTCCTGAATAGTGATTCCACCATCCACTCCAATGCGAACATTGGTCAGTTTTATGTATGAGTCTGCCTTGAGAGCTTCTACATTGTTCGCATCAGAGTTGATAAGCGAGGCTTTCAGTTTCAGTCCGTCAAACTGGTGCTCAGTCTCCCGGAGGTAATCATTCATATTCCCGGAAGTAGCCTTTAAGAGCAGACGGATGTTGTCTGCATCCTTTGTGCCATCAGCCTTGGCGCGAATAACCAGAGGATTCGTGTCCTTATACCCACTTCCATTACGCACTTGTTTGACAATGGCCAAGCCGTTGATCACATTACCATTTTTATCTATTGGAGTGGCATCCAATTGAATGTCGAGAGGAACCGTTGACGTGACCTGTGCTTCAATGATAAGGGCACCGAAGCTCAAATTATCCAAGTCAGAACCAAGTTCAATACCCGTCTCATCGGTGCGATACACGAGCTGGAAATTAGGGCCGAAAGTTAATTTGCAATGAGCCAGATAATCGAATTGCACTTTATAATCGGCATTGACAGGCAAGTCAACACATTCGTTCAACTCTATCACTAATTTTCCATCCTTTCCACTTCCAAAAATTGTCATGTGATCTGGCACCTTCACCAACAGCTGCTCTAAATCTTTCACTTCAACAGGAGCGCCATAAGTGCATTGTGCATATTCCTCAGGTTCATCAACACTGCCTGACTGCTTGACCAATGGAACTACATATCCATTCGCGCTCTGCTTGAACGTCACTGGATGCGAAGCGTCAGCTACTGTAACGGTATAAGGATTCTCCTTGACATTCTTAGGATAGGAGGTTAAATTAAAGCCACGTATAGTAGCTGCAGCCGGAAGATCAGTATTCACCTTAAGGAAGAGCTGGGGATTTGCGAGATCCAAGTTGACATCGTCCTCTATGAGGAAGTCGGGAAGGTCGTTGAGCTGAATGTCCTCAATCTTGTCAAAGGCATGATGGATTGCGCCCGTAAACAGACTGACATGCAGTTTGGGATCGGCCACGAGGCTGTTGTGGAACTCACCTTCGCCGGTGAACGTAATATGATCAGGGAGCACAGAACCATAATCACCTAAAACAATCTGCAATTGCTCTTCAGGCGTGAGTCTGTCTTGATCAATATCCTCCATGGCAACGTGTAAATCGCCAAGAATTTTAACTTCGCTTGCCAGCATGTTGACCTTTCCCTTATCCTGCATGGGAACAGCTCCCTGCTGGAAAGAGAAGCAACCTCCGTTTCCAATGTATGCACCTGCAAGCTTTAGCTCGATGACCGCCTCCTGAGTTTTCGCCAATTCAAGGGGGGAGGTATCGAAGCTCACTACTTGCCTGTCACTTTTTATTTCAGGAACGGAAGTCAGAATGCGTGTGTTGCCATCATTATAGGTGGCCTCAGCAATGTCAAAGCCGAGGGGAAGCTCTACCGTCAATGTTCCGAAACGAAGATTCTTCAACTTGTTGCCATAGTCACTCACTCTTACAGTGAAGGACACACGCTGGTCGTTGCCGAACTTTATATTTTCAATCCTCATCACATCCGCATTGATTTCATTGGAGTTCTCATCATCATAGCGTAGAATAGTCTTTCCCTCGAATGGGTATTCCCACAGATAGACCGATGGCGTTGCAGGTTCCTTCTTGGGTGCATAAGCCTTGACAGAGGATGTGGGTTCCTGACCATTCAGCGTAGTACTGAAGGGATTGATATTCGGAGCAGGGATAGCGATGTCCTCTAAATGGATATTCTGTTCTACAGAAGACCCTCCCTTGTGTAGGTAATAGAGACCGTCCGGCATTTCAACAACTGCTCCCCCCTCGGTCAGAGAGAACAAATTGTGAAGTTGGATATCTTCCGTACTGCTCTGTGGCAACATAAAGATACCATCTCCAATTTTCATTGTCGTGTCGAGATTGTTCAAGTCATAGTCCTTGTCAATGCAAGCTGATAGCGCCAGAGAACCTGCGCATAAGGCAAAGAACACCTTTCTCATAGAACGTTTTTTCATAAATTGTTATAAGATTGGTAAAAACTGTAAATCCGCCGCAAATATATGTATATATTGGAGACGCGAGCAAATGATTTGTCTTAAAAAAACTTAACGGCATTAAATTACTGTATGATAGAGGGTTTATAAAAGTCTATCATACACTTATTATAGAGAGAGTCGTCCTTTGCTTTCTCCTTAATCCTCGTCGTCACCCTCGCCGAGATCGAAGTCGAAGTCGGCGAAGAAGACGGGGGTGTCGGCGGCTTGTGCGCCGAAGTCATCGAGGGCACGGCGCTCTTTCTTCGTCGGGCGCCCGGTGCCGCGGGCACGGTCAATGAAGCCACTAATGCGGTTCATCTCCAGTAGTTCATACTGCTCGGGGGCGGTGACGTTCTCCAAGATCTCGGGGATCAGCTTGGCACCCACGCGGTGCTCAATGGCCTGCAGGACGCGGAAGCTGTAGGTGATGGGCGGCTTTCGGACATCCACGATGTCGCCGACCTTCACCATGCGCGAGGGCTTCAGCTGCGCGCCGCCCATGCTCACCTGCCCCTTCTTACAGGCGGCAGCGGCGAGGGTGCGGGTCTTGAAGATGCGGGCGGCCCAGAGCCATTTGTCGAGGCGAGCAGAAGCCCCAACAGACTCTCCCCCCGCCCTCCCTATAAGGGAGGGAGCAGTATGTGTTTGGCTAGTTAATCTCATTTATAAATAAATTATCGGAGAACGTAGAAAGAATTCAATACGTCGAAGGTAATCGCTCCCTCCCTTATAGGGAGGGCGGAGGGAGAATCTGGGTCTTCTTATTCAACTGATTCATCGCCATCTGTATGCCTGCGAGACAGAAGGTCTTGATGGCGGCGGTGGTGACTTTGGTGCGCTCGGGGATGAGGGCTTCTTCCTCGGGCGGGAACTTGCCGAGGACGTAGTCGATCTGCTGACCTTTGTAGAAGTCGTTGCCGATACCGAAGCGGAGGCGGGCGTACTGCTGCGTGCCGAGCGTCTGGGCGATGTGCTTGAGGCCGTTGTGACCGGCATCGCTGCCGCCGGGCTTCATGCGGAGCTGCCCGAAGGGCAGGGCGAGGTCATCGACGCAGACGAGCAGATGTTCCAGCTCGATCTTCTCCTGCTGCATCCAGTAGCGGACGGCGTTGCCGCTGAGGTTCATGAAGGTGGTGGGCTTCAGCAGGATGAGCTGGCGCCCCTTGACGCTGATGCGGGTGACGAAGCCGTAGCGCTTGTCCTCCCATATGGGCCCTCTCGAGGCCCCTCTCACGGCCCCTCTCCCCGCTCCCCCCGTGGGGGGGAGAGCCTCATCCTGTTTGTTCTTGGGTTGAACAGACGCCGCCAAGGCGTCAACGATGCGGAAGCCGATGTTGTGGCGCGTGCCTTCGTAGTCTGGGCCCATGTTGCCGAGCCCCACGATGAGAAACTTTTCCATAGTAGAATCAGACTCTCCCCCCGCCCTCCCTACTAGGGAGGGAGCGGTTACCTTAGCGAAGAGTTTACGTATGAAACTTATCATGACTTGAGAATACAGGTTCTCGAAGGTAATAGCTCCCTCCCTTATAGGGAGGGCGGGGGGAGAGTCTATGGTGAATCTTTATGGGTCTTTAAGCCTGCTCCTCGGCGGCAGCAGCGCTGCGTGCGTTACGGGTCATCTTGACCTGACAAACGACGACGCTGGGCGAGGTGACGAGCTCGAGACCCTCGAAGCTGAGCTCAGCAACCTTGATGGTCTTGCCGAGTTCGAGGTTGGTGACGTCGATGTCCAGACGCTCGGGGATGGCGGTGTGGGGAGCACGCACCTTCAGCTTGCGGACGCTGGCGGCGAGCTTACCACCAGCCTTCACACCGGCTGCGAGACCGTTGAGGCGGATGGGCACTTCCATCACGATGGGCTTCTCGTCAGTGATCTGGTAGAAGTCAACGTGGAGCACGTTGTCCTTCACGGGGTGGAACTGAGCCTCCTTGAGGATGGCGAGGCACTGCTGACCATCGACGTCGAGCTTGACGGTGTAGATATCGGGAGAATAGAGGAGCTTGCGGAGCTCACCTTCGGTGACAGCGAAGGAGAAAGCCTTGGGGAGACCCTTCTCGTCCTTGAGTTCACCATAGAGATTGCAGGGGATGACGCCCTGCTTGCGCAGTTGCTTGGCAGCCTTCTTGCCGCCGGCGACACGTGCTGTGCCTTTGATTTCGATTGTTTTCATTTGTTGAAGAAATTTGTGTTACTCTAAATGAATTTTGCTTCATTCGCCATCACACGGGCTGCCCGCAGGCAGGGATGTGCTCCGAAAGCGGGCGCAAAGGTACAAAAAAGTTGAGAGTTGAGCGTTGAAAGTTGAGAGTTTTTTACTTTTAAGGGCTATTTTTCTGCTAAAACATCCTTTTTTCGTGTTTTTATGAGGCTGACAATGAGATATCGCCTATCTTTGCAGGGCAAAAATGTGTGCAGACACGTCATCTCTTGTCATCTATATCTATACAGACTAACTATATGAAACTTCTGAAACGATTCTCGCTGCTAGCCTTCATGGCCGTCAGCGCGCTGGCACAAGCACAGACCGACGTCACGGCTCAGTACCTCACGAATCCCTCCTTCGAGGCGGATGCCGCGAAGTGCACGGATGCCACCAAACTGGAAGAGGGCACCGAGGGACTGCGCGGATGGAACGTATCGCCCATCACGGGATGGACGACCACCAACCCCTCGAAACAGCTGCTCATCTCGGCCGCCTGCGCCACCGACAACAGCTTCGGCAAGACCGCCATCGCCGACGGCACCTATGCCATCTATCAGCGCTTTGGATGGGGTTCGGCCACTGGCAGCCTTTCGCAAAAGACCACGCAGGCGCTCCCTGTGGGCCAGTATAAGCTGACCTTCAAGTACAAGGCTTTCGCCGCCAACGGAGCACAATCCACGTGCGTCGCCTCTGTCGCCGGAACGGCATCCTTAGGGAATGTCTCCTATAGCTTTGACAGCGGCAGCAGCAACTGCATGGCCTCATCAGATTGGAATACAGGCAGCCTCACGTTCAGCGTGGAGAAAGAAGAAGTCGTCACCCTCCTTTTCACGAATACGTTCGGCAATGGCGGTAGCTGCATCACCCTCGATGACATCCGCCTCGTGAGCATCCCCGACGACTATGTGGAGCCTACCGTCATCGGCGGCAAGGAGACCGACGTGGCATCACCCACCGAGGGCGTCATCACGCATGACTTCGTGCCCGAGGCCGCGATGATGCAGGACCTCCTGCAGATGCTGGCTAACTTCAGCACCTACCTGGTCAACGACTATCAGGCGTGCAGCGCCCCCAACAGCCTCGGCGAGGCCTGCGGCTGCTTCAAGGGCGAGAGCACGATGGCGAGCAACGAGGCCGGTGTGCGCACGAATGCCGACCTGTCGATGATCTGCGCCTTCCTCGTGAAGTACGCCAAGCCCGCTGGCGTGACGCTGCCCGCCGGCGTGACATGGGATCAGATCGAGGATCTGGCAAAGAAGACGCTCGTCTTCGCCTACTCCACCCACAAGGCCAACAAGCTGAAGGTGTGCTCCGGCGGCGACTACTGGGGCTCCACCTCGGGCAGCGACCACGTATGGGAGAGCTCGCTCTGGGCCATGTCCGTGGCCTACTCTGCCTTCTTCCAGTGGGACAAGCTCAGCGACGCCCAACGCGCGTACATATATAATATAGTGAAGGCAGAATGTAACTACGAACTCAACCGCAGCATCCCCACCGGCTACGCCGGCGATACGAAGGCCGAGGAGAATGGCTGGGAGGCCGACATCCTGGCAGCTGCCCTCGGGCTCTACCCCGACGATGCGCTCGCCGCCCGCTGGTTCGACCGTCTGCGCGCCTTCGCCATCAACAGCTACTCGCAGGTCGATGACGCCACCGACCAGACCGTCATCGACCCGGACTATGACCAGAAGACCGTGGCCAGCTACTACCAGGGCCAGAACCTCTACGACGACTACACGCTCCAGAACCACAACCTCTTCCACACCTCCTACCAGAACGTCGTGCAGCAGGAGTTGGGCGAGGCGCATCTGGCCATGCTCCTCTTCCAGGGCGAGAACCAGAAATGGAAGACCAACGCGCTGATGCACAACCAACAGCACGTGATGAACGACGTGCTGAACTGGCTGGCGCTGGCCGACGGCGAGCTGGCAATGCCCAACGGCAACGACTGGAGCCTGTTCCTCTTCGACCAGATTACCTCCTACTCCACGATGGCCTGCTTCCTGCGCGACCCGAACGCACTCCTGTTAGAGAACATGGCCTATAAGTTCATCAAGGCACGCCAGACGACGACCGCCGACGGCTCGTGGCTGCTGCGCCCCGATGTGCAGGCACGCCGCATGGGCGTGGAGGCCCACCGCGTGATGATGACCTATCTGATGCACGCCGTCGCCTCCACCGCCGACCTCACGCCCGCCACGTGGCAGGAGTTCAGCCGGCAGTACCAGGACGCCCACCTCTTCCGGAGCCAGAACATCGTGCGTGCCTCGTCGAAGGACCGCTTCGTGACCTTCTCCTGGAGCACTGGCCTGAGCAGCTACACCGGCTACTTCACCGATACCACCCCCGACCGCAACAAGATCATCTGCCCCTTCCGCGCCAACAACACGGGTAACTTCCTCGGTTGGTACACCGTCAGCGGCAAGGGCACCAACGCTACGCCCGTCGTCAGCGGTATCTACGACCTGCAGGGCAACGCCTTCACGATGAACGGCCGCCTCAACACCAACGATGCCACGCTCGAGAACAGCTTCGTGCTCGCCGCCACTCCCGGCAATGCCATTATCTACATGAACAACGTGAAGGGCCTGCAGAGCGGCACCATCACCGGCCGCCGCGGCGGACTCCTCGCCATCACGACCGACGAGTTCACGCGCCCGCAGCGCACGCTCTACTACGCCACCGGCCGCGTGCAGACCGACGGCAAGAAGATGACGCAGTTCGACGGCGCATGGGCCAACATCGACAACAGCGTCGGCGTGGTCACCGTCGGCGGCACAGGCCAGATGGCCTTCGGCGAGCAGGCCAACAACAACAGCATCCTCTGCTCCAAGTTCTATCCCATGTACTCCGCACAGAGCGAGGCCTTCACGAAGGGGAAGGTCGTGGATCGCGCCGCTGTCATCTACTACAGCCAGGTCGATAGCGCCGCCACCCGCGCCCTCGCCGGGCAGGTCGTGAGCCTCGCCGACGCACTCCCCGACGGCTGGAACGGCCTCATCTGCGCCGACCCCGACGGCACCCGCTACCTCGTCCTCGCCAACCTCGCCGGCGGCAGCACGAACAAGGCCGAGCTGAAGGACCTCACCAGCGAGTACGGCGCACCCGTGCTCACGGCCGAGACCTTCATCACCGACGACAAGGCCTGCGCCATCGTCCGCCTCGACGAGAACCACGCGCTGATGCAGCCGCTGAAGGTGTTCATCAAGGGCAGCGGCATCGCCGCCAAGGGCTTCAACCCCTACGACGATCAGCAGTTCTACATCCGCACGCTGGGCGACAAGGCTGAGACCGTCACCATCACCGTCGTCGCCGCAGGCAAGACCGTGAGCAAGGAGTTCACCATCGAGGGCACCACCGTCGTCCGCCTCGACGACGGCGACATCACAGCCTACGTCGAGGAGGCAGAGACCTACGAATGGGTTGATGTCACGGCGCAGTATCTCGTAAACCCTAATTTCGAGGAGGACCAGACATGGGGCACCACAGGCAGCATCACGCTGAACGGCACCACCTACAACCCCTGCTACACGCAGTCGGTGAAGGCCGCCAACAGCAGCTATCCGCAGATCCTGCCCGTGCAGGGATGGACCGCCGAGACCAGCGTCTCGCCCGCATCCAACTTCGCCCTCCTCTACTCGATGCCCTACAGCTTCACGCAGTACTGCGTCTCGCCCTCCAACGTGGGCAACAGCGCCAGCATCATGGCCGTCCCCGCCGCCTTCGAGGAGGAAGCGGGCACGCGCTGCCTCAGCATCCTCAACTCATGGACCGTAGGCACCAATGCCATCCGCCAGCAGATGCAGATCCCCACGAGCGGACACTTTGCCCTGACCTTCGACCTGCGCTACGACTGTGCCAACGAGGGGCGCCGCACGGCTCCCAACGTCATCGCCACCACTGGCGGCAACATCAACACGCTCCTCTGCGGCGTGGTGGCAGAGGGGCATGAGTACTACGCCCCCTTTCCCGCCACCGCCGGCACATGGGAGCAGATGACCGTGCCCTTCGATCTGTCCTATACAACAGATGTCAAGGATGTCACCCTCCGCCTCGGCCTCCGCACCACCGCCAACCTGGGCGCTGCCAATCAGACACGCCTTTACATCGACAACGTGCGGCTTTGGCATCAGAAGGAAGTGGTGCCGGTGGGCATCGAAAGACCCACCCCCGACCCCTCCCGTCAGGGAGGGGAGAGGGCTGGCGCGATGTATGACCTCAGCGGACGCCGACTGTCCCAGATGCCACAGAAGGGCATCGTCATCCAGAACGGACAAAAGGTTCTTCGTTAAACTTTCAACTCTCCGCTTTCAACTTTCAACTTTCAACTCTCAACTTGACCACCAGCCGCGTCCTCCTCATCTACACCGGTGGCACCATCGGCATGGGCCGCAACCCTGCCACCGACGCCCTCGAGCCCCTGGACTTCAACCACCTCGTCCAGCAGATGCCCGAGCTGCAGGCCATCCCCGTGGGCATCGACGTGCACCAGTTCCCGCAGCCCATTGACAGCAGCGACATGAACCCGCAGCTGTGGCGGCGCATCGTGGAGATCATCGTGGGCCACTACGACCGCTACGACGGCTTCGTCATCCTCCACGGCACCGACACGATGGCCTTCACCGCCTCGGCCCTGAGCTTCATGCTCGAGAACCTGACGAAACCCGTCATCCTCACTGGCTCGCAGCTCCCCATCCACCAGCTCCGCACCGACGGCAAGGAGAACCTCATCACCAGCATCGAGATTGCCGCTGCCCACACGGCTGCCGGGCGGCCACGCGTGCCCGAGGTCTGCATCTACTTCAGCGGCAAGCTCCTGCGCGGCAACCGCTCCACGAAGATCAACAGCGAGGGCTTCAACGCCTTCGACTCCTTCAACTTCCCGCCCCTGGCCGAGGCCGGCGTCAACATCTCCTATCGCGACGACCTCATCCTGCATCCCGACTACGACCGCCCCATGACACCGCACTTCGTCATGGACACCGGCGTCGTCGTCTTCACCCTCTTCCCCGGCATCCCGGAGCGTACCGTGCGCCACCTCCTGGAGACTCCCGGCCTGCGCGCCATTGTCATGCGCACCTACGGCAGCGGCAACGCCCCCCAGCAGCCCTGGCTCATGCAAGCCCTCAGCGCCGCCACCGCCCGCGGCATCACCATCATCAACATCACCCAGTGCGCCGCAGGCCCCGTGGAGATGGCCCGCTACAGCGGCGGCTTCCTCCTGAAGAACGCCGGCGTCATCAGCGGCTACGACGGCACCGTAGAGTGCGCCATCGCCAAGCTCATGCACCTCCTCGGCCACACCACCGACCCCGCCGTCATCCGCGACCGCATGAACCGGCCCCTTTGTGGCGAGATCACCGTAACATAGAATATAGTGCAAGAGGCTGTCTCACGCGTGAGACACACTTGTCTCACCAGTGAGACAAACTTTTCTCACGCGTGAGAAAACCCATCGCCCCAGCAACCGTATGGATAGCGACGCTGTGATGCGGCAATTCACGCCCTGATGAAAAAATGCACGATTAACAAACTTTATGCCAGAGAATATTTTGAGGTTCGGAAACATTCTACTACCTTTGCCGACGTTATGGCATACTGACAACCCTTCGACAGCATCGTAATGACCCATCTCGCACTTCCCACCGACGAGGTTCGCCGCCTCTCCTTCTATCTGGCGATGGAGGAGTATGCGGCGCGCGCGCTGAACGGGGGCGACGATTTGTTTTTCATGTGGCAGGTGGAGCCTACGGTCATCTTCGGCCGCAACCAGATCATTGAGAACGAGGTGAACCTCGACTACTGCCACCAGCACGGCATCCAGTTCTACCGCCGCAAGAGCGGGGGCGGCTGCGTGTATGCCGACTGGTCGAATGTCATGCTGAGCTACAT
Organism: Bacteroidaceae bacterium; assembly: GCA_017470425.1. GTDB lineage: Bacteria > Bacteroidota > Bacteroidia > Bacteroidales > Bacteroidaceae > Physcousia. Next base: position 33,796 of record JAFUYT010000021.1, read on the forward strand.
CACGCGCTCGGACGAGGTCACGACGACCTTCTACCGATATATGGAGATGGTCGTGAAGATGTTGCGCGAGCTGGGGCTCAAGGCCACCTCGACACAGAACAACGACGTCCTCATCGGCGACCGCAAGGTCTCCGGCAACGCCTTCTATCATATCCCCGGACACAGCATCGTGCACGGCACCATGCTCTTCGACACCGACATGGAGCACATGCTCCACGCCATCACGCCGCCGCAGGCGAAGCTCTCGAAGCACGGCGTGGAGAGCGTGCGGCAGCGCATCACCCTGTTGCGCGAGCACACCGACCTGACCATCGACGCCTTCAAGCGCTTCGCCGTCAGCCATCTCTGCGACAGCGAGCGCGTGCTGAGCGAAGAGGAAATAGCAGCTATCAATCATATCGAACAAGAATACCTCAATCCCAACTTTATCTATGGAAAAGAAAACCTGCCTCTATGACCGCCACGTGGCACTCGGCGCGCTGATGTCGCCCTTCGGCGGATTCATCATGCCTATCCAGTACAGTAACATCACCGATGAGCACAACGCCGTGCGCCAGCACTGCGGCGTCTTCGACGTCAGCCACATGGGCGAAGTGCGCATCACCGGCCCCGACGCCGAGCGCTATGTCCAGCATATCTTCACCAACGATGTCGCCGGCGCGCCCATCGGCCAGATCTACTACGGCATGATGTGCTACCCCGACGGCGGCACCGTCGATGACCTGCTTGTCTATAAGATGGGCGACAACGACTTCTTCCTCGTCATCAACGCCGCCAACATCGACAAGGACGTAGCCTGGATGCAGGAGCACACCGAAGGCTTCGACATCGTCCTCGACCACCAGAGCGAATACTACGGCCAGCTCGCCGTGCAAGGTCCCGAGGCAGAAGCCGTGGTGGAAGAAGTACTGGGGTTGCCCTGCAAAGAGCTGAAGTTCTATACAGCGAAGGTGGCCCCCCTTTCGTCCCCCGAGGGGGACACTGATCTTTCGTCCACTGCCAACAAAGCAACAGAAGCCCCCTCGGGGGCCGTAGGGGGGGCCGCTGCTCCCATCATCATCTCCCGCACCGGCTATACCGGCGAGGACGGCTTCGAGATCTACGGCTCCCACGCCTTCACGCAGCAGTGCTGGGATAAGCTCATCGAGAGCGGACGCTGCAAGCCCTGCGGCCTCGGCTGCCGCGACACCCTCCGTTTTGAAGTAGGTCTGCCGTTGTACGGCGACGAACTCTCCGCCGACATCTCCCCCGTCATGGCAGGTCTCTCCATCTTCGTGAAGCTCGACAAGGAAGAGTTCATCGGAAAAGAAGCCCTCGCTGAGCAAAAGGCCAATGGCGTGGCACGCCGCCTCGTAGGCATCGAGCTCGCCGACAAGGCCATCCCCCGCCACGGCTACGCCGTCCTCACTCCCGAGGGCGAACCCGTGGGCGAAGTCACCACCGGCTACCACTGCCTCTCGGTAGATAAGAGCGTCTGCATGGCACTCGTCAAGACCGAGCACGCCAAACTCGGCACCGAGCTTCTGGTGCAGATCCGCAAGAAGACCTTCCCTGGTGTGGTCGTGAAGAAGAAGTTCTACGATAAACATTATAAGAAATAGTTTTCAATTCATAATTAATAATTCATAATTCACAATTATTTCCTCACATGCTCAATTCTCTTTCAATCTGGCAACTATGCGCAGCCAATTATGAATTGTGAATTGTGCATTGTGAATTAAAAAGAATACATTATGGCAACATTTCAATCCGGACTCTACTACAGTGAGTCACACGAGTACGTTCGCGTAGAAGGCGAATTTGGTTACATTGGTATCAGCGACTACGCTCAGCACGCCCTGGGCAACGTGGTTTACGTCGATATGCCCGAGGTCGATGACGAAGTCACCGCAGGCGAGGAGTTTGGCGCCGTGGAGAGCGTCAAGGCCGCAAGCGATCTCATCGCACCCGTCAGCGGCACCGTCGTGGAGGTCAACGAGGCTCTCGAGGACGAACCCGAGCTCCTCAACAAGGACGCCTTCGCCAACTGGATCATCAAGGTCGAGCTCAGCGACAAGAGCGAACTTGACAACCTCATGGACGTGGAAGCCTACAAGGCACACTGCGAATAAAATTATAAAAATATAAGATTATAAAATTATAAGTGCGCAGTGGGACGTGATAATCTGATATATGAATTAAGCAAGGCTTTTGCATTGAGAATGATTAAGCTAAACAGATTCTTGAAAGAAAAAAAGCATGAAAGTTTAATGTCTTATCAGATATACAAGTCTGGAACCAGCATTGGAGCAAATGTTTCTGAAAGTATTCATGCTCAAAGCAAAGCTGATTTTATAAGTAAACTTGAAATTGCTTTGAAAGAAGCTCGCGAAACCAAATATTGGTTAGAATTGTTGCATGAGTCTGAGACCATCACAGAAACACAATTTGATTCCATTGTGAATGACAACAATATCATCATTGGCACACTTATTAACATCATCAAGAAAACAAAGGAGAATGGTGAGACTAATTAGGTTTCACCTCTCCTTTTATAATTTTATCTTTTTATAATTTATGAATTTTAAATTTTTTCCCCATACCGAGGAGGATTTGAAAGAGATGTTGACTACGGTCGGCGTCTCTTCTGTCCACGACCTGTTTGCCGATGTGCCCGAGGCAGCGCGCTTCCAGCGTGACTACGACCTGCCGTCGGCGCTCTCCGAGACCGACCTGCGCCTCTTCTTCGAGCAGCTCACGCACCCCCTCAACGCCCAGCAGCTCATCTGCTTTGCCGGTGCCGGGTGCTACGACCACTACGCCCCCAGCGTAGTGCAGAACATCATCCAGCGCAGCGAGTTCCTGACGTCCTACACGCCCTACCAGGCCGAGATCTCGCAGGGCACGCTGCACTACATCTTTGAATACCAGTCGATGATTGCTGAGCTCACGGGCCTCGACATCAGCAACGCCTCGATGTACGACGGCGCCACCGCCACCGCTGAGGCTGTCATGATGGCTTGGGGCAATGCCAAGAAAGCCACCCGCGTGCTCGTCAGCGAGACCCTCGACCCGAAGGTGCGCCGCGTCGTCGATACCTACGCCCACTTCCACGGCGTACCCCTCCAGCTCATCCCCGCCAAGAACGGCGCCTTGGACCGTGAAGCCTTAGACAAAGAACTGGCCGACGGCGGCGTGGCTGGCGTCATCCTCCAGCAGCCCAACTACTTCGGCATCGTGGAGGACTTCACGGGTATCGCCGATGCCGTACACGACCAGAAGGGCATCCTCGTCATCAACGCCAACCCCAGCGACCTCGCCATCTTGAAGACGCCGGGTGAGTGGGGCGCCGACGTCGCCGTGGGCGAAGGCCAGAGCCTGGGTATCCCCATGACCTTTGGCGGTCCCGGCGTGGGCTACATGGCCTGCACCGAGAAGCTCATCCGCAAGCTTCCTGGCCGCATCGTGGGCCAGACGCTCGACAACCGCGGCCAGCGCGCCTTCGTGCTGACGCTCCAAGCCCGCGAGCAGCACATCCGCCGCCAGAAAGCCACCTCCAACATCTGTTCCAACCAGAGCCTGATGGCGCTCTACGTGACCATTTATCTCGCCGTCATGGGCAAGGAAGGCCTGCGCGAAGCCGCCGAGATGAGCTATGCCGGTGCCCACAGCCTCTGCGACAAGCTCCTCGCCACAGGCAAGTTCCGTCTCACCTTCCCCAACCAGCCCTTCTTCAATGAGTTCTGCGTCGACTACGACGGCGACCTCGACGCCCTCCTGGCCGAAGCCACCGAATGCGGCTACCTCGCTGGCGTCAAGGTGGGCGAGCACACCCTCATGCTGGCCGTCACCGAGCAGCGCACACCCGAGGAGATAGACGAACTCTGCGAGATTCTTGGAAAATAGAAACTGAAAATCAGCATAATGCTTAAAGAACTACTATTGGTAGGAACCGGAAGTTTCATCGGAGGTGCTACGCGTTATCTCGTCTCATCCTTCGTCTCTTCCTTTGGCAGCGGATTCCCCTGGGGCACATTCATCATCAACTTCATAGGCTGTCTTCTGATAGGATTCCTATGGGGATTGACAAGTAGGTTCCCCAATTTTCCACCTCAACTGAGTTTACTTCTCAGCGTTGGATTCTGCGGTGGCTTCACCACGTTTTCCACTTTTGCCAAAGAAAACCTCTTGCTGCTGCAGACCGATAACTATACTTCCTTTTCCTTATATGTATTCGGAAGTGTTGCCATTGGCGTCTTTGCCGTTATGCTGGGTTTCACATTAACAAAATAGATTCCAAACATTCAAGATAATGAATAGAACGTTATATGGAAACCTGATCTTCGAGCTCTCGAAGAAAGGACGCCGGGGCTACTCACTGCCTCAGGACTACGACCGCACGCACACCACAGCCGAGCTGCCCGAGGCGCTGCGCCGCAAAGAGGCTGCCCGCCTGCCGGAGTGCGACGAGCTGACCGTGGTGCGCCACTACACGAACCTCAGCCACAACAACTTCGGCGTGAACGACGGCTTCTATCCTCTCGGCTCCTGCACGATGAAGTACAACCCCGTTATCAATGAGGAGATCGCTGCCATGAAGGCCTTTGCCGGTCTGCATCCCCTGCAGCCCGCCGAGACCTGCCAGGGCGCCCTTGAAGTCTATTACAACCTCCAGCAGTCCCTGGCCGAGCTGACCGGACTCAGCGAGTTCACCCTGAATCCCTGCGCCGGTGCCCACGGCGAGCTGACAGGGTTGATGGTGATTAGGGCATATCATGAAGCCCCCCTTAGCCCCCCGGAGGGGGGCGACCTTAGCAGCAATGTAACGCCCCCCGCCGGGGGGCCACGGGGGGCCCGCACCAAAGTCCTCATCCCCGACTCCGCCCACGGCACCAACCCCGCCTCGGCAGCCGTCTGCGGCCTTGAGGTCGTAGAGGTGAAGAGCCTGCCGGACGGCACGGTCGATGTGGATCACCTCCGCGAGCTCCTGGCCGAGATAGGTCCCGAGGTGGCAGCGATGATGATGACCAACCCCAACACCCTCGGTATCTTCGAGCCCCATGTCCTGGAGATCACCGAGATGGTACACAAGGCAGGCGGTCTGATGTACTACGACGGTGCCAACCTCAACGCCCTCCTCGGCGAGTGCCGCCCGGGCGACATGGGATTCGACGTCATGCACATCAACCTCCACAAGACCTTCTCCACGCCTCATGGCGGCGGCGGTCCCGGCAGCGGCCCCGTCGGCGTCCGCAAGGGCCTGGAACAGTTCCTGCCCTATCCGAGGGTCAAGATGGAGACGCTGGTCCCCCTTTCGTCCCCCGAGTGGGACACAACACCTCAGTCCACTACTCCCCTGTTTACAATTGACTTGGGTAACGAAGCCCCCTCGGGGGCAGTAGGGGGGGCCATCACTTCCTCCGTCGGCTCCTTCTTCGGCAACTTCGGCGTCATGCTCAAGGCCTACGCCTACATCCTCAGCCTCGGTCGCGAGAACGTGAAGAACGTAGGCCCGCTGGCCACGCTCAACGCCAACTACATCAAAGAGAGCCTGAAAGACGACTATCTCCTGCCCATCAGCGGTCTATGCAAGCACGAAGTGGTCTTTGACGGCCTCGTGGATAAGAGCACCGGCGTCACCACGATGGATGTCGCCAAGCGCCTGCTGGACTATGGCTACCATGCCCCCACCATCTACTTCCCCCTCCTCTTCCACGAGAGCCTCATGATCGAGCCCACGGAGAACGAGTCGAAGGAGACCATCGATGCCTTCATCGACGTCATGCATCGCATCGCCGACGAAGCCAAGACCGACCCCGAGCTGGTAAAGAGCGCACCCCACAACACACCCATCGGCCGTGTCGATGACGTGCTGGCAGCCAAGAACCCCATCACAACCTACTGGAAGATGCAGACAACTCAGAATTAAAGTTCTCTGCGATCACCCATAAAGAAGCACCCCGGAAGCAAAAAAGCTTCCGGGGTGCTTCTTTATGGGTCCGCCCTACGAGGGGACGATCCTTAGGTTTCTTACTTGGCAGGATTGAAGTAATAGCCACCGCCGAAGCTTAATCCGCTCTGCAAGAGGTTTACGACGGCAGGAGGAACATCACCATCCAACATTTCATCTAAGGCAGGCATCACCAATTCGAGGTAGAGCTGGCTGCCGCGATAGCTGACGGTAAAGTTCGTAAACTCTTCATCACTAAAATCTTCTTCATCACCAATCTGAATGATACCCTTCTTCTGATCTACCCACTTCCAATAGTCGATTTCTGTATCGGACGGGTAGTACGACAGAACAGTACCATAGGACGTGAAGACGAATTTCTCTGGAACATCCTCAAAGTCCTCTTCTGAGAACCCTAATTCATCCAAAGACATATTCTCAAAGTACTCTCCCAAGCCCAGCGGTGCGGCATCCACCAGGAAAGCCTTGACGTCGTAGGGCATATTCTTCATCTGCTCGGGGGTGTATTCCTTGTCGAACTTCTTCGTCAGGACACGCAGCATGATCCGATATGTGCCGAACGTCCAGGACTTACAGAGCTTCTTGGCATTGCCGTCGGTGAGGACGGGTTTATCATAGTCGGCGGTCAGCGTAGTCGCTTCTGTGCTGCCCTCAGGGGTCACATCGAGCGTGATCTGACCGTCCTCAGAGGTGCTGATGACGATGGTTCCCCAGCCTTCGAGGTAGTAAACACCGTCCTTGACCGTGTAGTTCCCTTCGGTGATGAGGGGATCAGCGACAGACTTGGTCTTGTACTGCATCGCACCCTTCTGAGCCACGATATAGGTCATATTGCTGGTGAGCTCAATGAAGTCGATGTTGCTGTTTTCACTGGTGATGGAATAGCGTGCATCGGAACCCGCCTGGGGAAGGACTGCAGAGGGTGTGGAGCCACCAGTACCGTTGCCGTCGTCATCCTTGCTGCACGCCGTGAACATCATTCCTGCTACCAAAGCGATGGCAGCGAGAGAGAAAAGAGATTGAAAGTGTTTCATTTTGAACATTAAGTTGATGAATGATAGATAAAAGCTATTACGGCGGCAAAGGTAACGGATAATCGCCATCCGACCAAAGAAAATAAAGATAAAATGCGGAAACTATAAAAAAACGTTCACATCATTTGGCCATAACCGCTTTGATGCGTACCTTTGTCGCACCAATTCAGTGAATACCCTCATGACAGACCTCATTATCATCGGCGCCGGCCCTGGCGGCTACCAGGCTGCGGTCCATGCCGCCAAGCACGGTTTGAAAGTCACTATCTTCGAAGCGGACCATGTGGGCGGCACCTGCCTCAACGTGGGTTGCATCCCCACCAAGACCTACGTGCACTCGGCCTCCTTCGCCGAAGCTATCGAGCGGCAACCGCAGGTGGTGGAACAGCTGCGCGCGGGCGTGGAGACGCTGCTCTCCCACCCCAACATCACCCTTATCCGCGGCAAAGCCTCCTTCGTGGATGCCCACACCGTTCGTTGTGTAGGCTGCGACTCTGTCGCAGCAGACGCTACCTTCACGGCCGACAATATCATCATCGCCACAGGCAGCAGCGCCAAGATGCTGCCCATCCCCGGCATCGATGACCCTCATGTCCTCACTTCCACCGAGCTCCTCCAGCTCACCGAGCTGCCCCGCCGCCTCTGCATCGTAGGCGCAGGCGTCATCGGCATGGAGTTCGCCAGCGTCTTCAGCCGTTTCGGTTCCGAGGTCACCGTGATTGAGTTCCTGAAGGAATGTCTGCCGATGCTGGACAGCGACATCGCCAAGCGGTTGCGCAAGCAACTGGAGAAGCGCGGAGTGACGTTCCAGATGCAATGCGGCGTGAAGAGCATACAGCCCCTCTCTAACTCCCCCCGCGGGGGGGAGGACTCCCCTTCCTCCGATGGAGTCGCCGTCCACTTCGAGCGGAAAGGAAAGGAGGAGAGCGTAGAGGCGGACGTGGTCCTCATCGCCACGGGGCGCAAGGCCAACACCGAGGGCTTGAACCTCGAAGCCGCAGGCATCACCCTGGCGCCCAATGGCACTATCCCCGTTGATGAGCATTTCCAGGTGCCCCCCTCCCGTCCCCCCCGAGGGGAGAAGCCCACCCCCACCCTAAGGGAGGGGAGCTCAATCAGGCAGGACACGAATGGGAACGAATCCCCCTCCCTTAGGGAGGGGTCAGGGGTGGGCTTTCGCATCTTTGCCATCGGCGACGTCAACGGCCGTCAGATGCTGGCCCATGCCGCAGAGTACCAAGGGCATCACGTCGTCAACCAGATCCTCGGCATCGAAGATCACATCCGCTTCGATGTCATGCCCGGTGCTATCTTCACCGTGCCCGAGGCGGCGAACGTGGGTCCCTCAGAGGATCAGCTGAAAGCCGACGGCGTGCCCTTCGAGTGCCACAAAGCATTCTACCGCGCCAATGGTAAGGCGCTGGCGATGGGCGAGACTGAAGGCATGGTGAAGCTCTGCACCGAGCCCGGCGAAGGACGCATCCTCAGCGCTCACGCCTTCGGCGCTCACGCCGCCGACCTCGTGCAGGAGGTGACCGCCTACATCACACTCGGTGCCACCCTGCGCCAGCTCCGCGACACCATCCACATCCACCCCACCCTCTCCGAGGTACTCATCGAAGTCAACTGACAGCTATGACCTGGGAGCATTTTATCTACTACGCCGTTGCAGCCGTTGTGCTGTGGTGCACGGGGGCATGGGCCGCATGGCGGAATCACCGCCGCGTGGCCTACGCCACCACGGGCGCCGGTCTGGCCGTGTTCTTCACGTTCATCCTGCTGATGTGGGTGTCGCTGGAGCGTCCGCCCCTGCGCACGATGGGCGAGACGCGCCTGTGGTATTCCTTCTTCCTGCCGCTGACGGGTCTCATCATCTACTCACGCTGGAAGTACCGCTGGATCCTCTCCTTCTCGACCCTCCTCTCGGTCGTGTTCATCTGCGTCAACCTCTTCAAGCCAGAGATCCATTCCAAGACACTGATGCCGGCATTGCAGAGTCCCTGGTTCGCGCCCCACGTCATCGTGTATATGTTTGCCTACGCGCTGATGGGCGCCGCCACGCTGATGGCCATCTATCTGCTGTTCTTCAAACGTCGGGATGGCATCGACAAGGAACTGGAGACCACCGACAACCTCGTCCATGCCGGCCTCTCCTTCCTCACTTTCGGGATGCTCTTCGGAGCCCTTTGGGCGAAAGAGGCATGGGGGCACTATTGGTCGTGGGATCCCAAGGAGACATGGGCCGCCATCACGTGGCTGGCCTATCTCGCCTACATCCACTACCGCCTGCTGCCCAGCCACCGGCCGCGCCTCGCACTCGTGGGACTCCTCGTCGCCTTCATCTTTCTGCAGGTGACGTGGTGGGGCATCAACTACCTGCCCTCTGCACAAGGAAGCAGCGTCCACACCTACGGGGGTAATTGACAATTGAGAATTGAAGTCATCAAATCAGTCACGATTTGCACAAAAACAGACATCACCTCTCGCAGGAATGTCGTACCTTTGCCGCCGATTTCCATTCAAGATCAGATGAACAACACACAACTCTATCCTCTTCTGTTCCGCCCGAACCTCCACGAACTGGTGTGGGGCGGCCATCGTTTGGAACCGCTGAAAGACCTCCCCGGCGACGGCCGCGCCATCGGCGAGAGCTGGGAGATCAGTGCCGTGCCCACGAGTGAATCCATCGTCGCGAACGGCCCGTTGGAAGGGCGCACGCTGGGCGACCTCGTGAAGGAGTATGGCGCCGCCCTCGTGGGCAAGCACATCGCCCACGCCTATGGCGATGAGTTCCCCCTGCTCGTGAAGTTCATCGACGCACAGGGCGACCTCAGCATCCAGGTGCACCCGAACGATGCCCTTGCCCAGGCGCGCCACGGGAAGCTGGGCAAGACAGAGATGTGGTACGTGATGGCCGCCGAGCCCGGCGCCACGCTGCTGGCAGGCTTCCGCGAGGAAGTCAGCCGCGAGGACTACCGGCGGCGCGTGGCCGACGGCAGCATCGTGGATGCCCTGGCGCGCCACGAGGTTCACGCGGGCGATGTCTTCTTCATCCCCGCAGGCCGCGTCCATGCCATCTGCAGCGGCATCCTGCTCTGCGAGATCCAGCAGAGTTCCGACGTCACCTACCGTCTCTTCGACTACCACCGCCTCGGCCTCGACGGCAAGCCGCGCCAGCTCCACACCGAGGAGGCCCTCGACGCCATCGACTTCCGCGTCTATGATGACTACCGCACCCGCTACACGCCGACCGACGAGGGTGCTGTCACCATCGTCTCATGCGACTATTTCGCCGTCAGCCTCCTCGCCACCTCGTCCTCGCTGCACCGCCAGCTGCAGGACAAAGACAGCTTCGTCACCCTCTCCTGCCTCCAGGGCGCCTGCCAGATCCGCACCGCCAACCACACCCTGTCGCTGCACCAAGGGATGTCGTGCCTCCTCCCTGCCTGCGAGGCCGATTTCGACGTCATCACCGACGGCACCCCCGTGCGCCTTCTCGAGGCGCTGGCCACCTCTCACGCCTGAGAAATAAAAATTCTACGGCCTTGAAGCCGGTTCTTTCGCAGAAAATGCGTACCTTTGCGGCGATTATATCTTCATCATAGGTCACAAAGGCATATCAGATATGAAAAAGAATCGGTTTGAAGGGCTGCGGAGTACGCTGAGCGCGCTCCTGCTGCTCGCTGGCGCCACGGGCGCACAGGCACAAGACACGGGCTACAGCCCGATGGAAGACGTGAACAAAGTCGTGGATCTCACGCTGGACAGCTTGGAGAAGGTGAAGACGGCGCGCCCCGTGGCGGGCAGCAGCCGTGTAGGCGACCATCCCGTCCTGTTCCTGGTCGGCAACAGCACCATGCGCACCGGCACCAAGGGCAACGGCGACAACGGCCAGTGGGGCTGGGGCTTCTTTGCCCATCACTACTTCGACGCCAACCGCATCACCGTAGAGAACCAGGCGCTGGGCGGCACCAGCTCGCGCACGTTCTACCGCCAGCTGTGGCCCGACGTGAAGGCTGGCATCCGCCCCGGCGACTATGTCATCATCGAGCTCGGGCACAACGACAACGGCCCCTTCGACAGCGGTCGCTGCCGCGCCACCATCCGCGGAATCTCATCGACGGACTCCCTCGTGGTGACGCTGAAGGAAGGTCCTCACAAAGGCGAGACGGAGACCGTCTATAGCTACGGCGAGTACCTGCGCCGCTTCGTGCGAGAGACACGGGCACTGGGCGCTCATCCCATTCTGATGAGCCTCACGCCGCGGAAGAAGGAGCAGCCCACCCCCAGCCCCTCCCAAGGGAGGGGAGAACAAACAAGCGGCAGGCAAGCTGGTAAGAACTCCTCTCCCCAGAGAGGGGCAGGGGGTGGGCTTTCCTGGCAACCTGTCCGCGTAGCCGACAACTTCGGCGGCTGGGCACGGCAGGTGGCCGAGGAGCTGAACGTTCCCTTCATTGACCTGAACGAGCTCTCAGCCAGCAAGTACGATCAGATGTCCTCGTGGAAGCTGAACTACCACTTCTATCTCGACAACATTCACACCAGCAAGTTCGGTGCCGAGCTCAACGCCCGCAGCGCCGCAGAGGGGCTGGCCGCCTGCCAGCACAGCGAGCTGAAGCCGCTGCAGGCGATGATGGTCAACCTCGCACTGCCCACGACAGGCGTGAAGCGCGAGAAGGGGAAACCTGTCGTGTTCATCACCGGCGACTCCACCGTGAAGAACACCGACCGCGACTCCACCGGCATGTGGGGCTGGGGCTCTCAGGCGGCCCGCATCTTCGATGCCGACAAGATCACATGGATCAACTGCGCACAGGCGGGTCGCAGCCTCCGCACCTACCTGCGCGAGGGACGCTGGGAGAAGGTATATAACGACCTGCAGGCAGGCGACTACGTGCTCATCCAGTTCGGGCACAACGACATCGGCGAGCTGCATCGCGGCAAGCACCGCGGCGACATTCCCGGCGTGGCGGACACGAGCTGCGTCAGCCGCGTGGTGCTCAAGGACGAGGCCTACAACGAAGTGGTATATAGCTTCGGATGGTACCTGCGGAAGATGATCGACGACTGCCGTCAGAAAGGCGCCACACCCATCATCGTCAGCCTGACACCCCGCAACGAATGGCAGGACGGAAGGATTGAGCGTCGCAACGACACCTACGGGCAGTGGTACCGCGCCGTGGCCGAGGAGACAGGGTGCGACTTCGTGGATCTCCACAACATCACCGCCGACGCCCTCGACGGCATCGGACAGGATGCCACCCGCGCCTACTACAACAACGACCACACCCACACCTCGCTCTACGGTGCCCAGCTCAACGCCATCGGCATCGCCATCGGTCTGCGCCGCATCGGCAGCCCGCTGGCGAAGTACCTGAAATGAGGCCTGGCGCGCATTTCTCGCGCGCGATGTACAATAAAAGTGCTTCGCGCGCGTTATTATTGTGGTAATTTTCGTGTAAGCGACTATGATAGAATATATCCGCGGCTCCATTGCGGAGCTCTCCCCCACCCTGGCCGTACTCGACGCGAATGGCGTCGGCTACGGCCTCAGCATCAGTCTGAACACCTACACCGCCATCCAGGGTTTGACGGGCGACGTGAAGTTATTTGTCTATGAGAGCATTCGCGAGGATGCCTACCAGCTCTGGGGCTTCGCCACAAAGGTGGAGCGGGAGCTGTTCCTGCTGCTGACGAGCGTCAGCGGCATCGGCGCCCAGAGCGCCCGCGTCATCCTCTCCTCGATGACACCGCGTGAGCTGTGCGACGCCATCAGTCGCGGCGACGAACGGCTGCTGAAGTCGGCCAAAGGTATCGGCGGCAAGACCGCCCAGCGCATCATCGTGGAGCTGAAGGACAAGATCGTGGCGCTCGGCATCGACGCTGCCGCCGGGGCACCCGCCGCACAACCCATCAGCGCCGCCAACAAGGAGCTCCAGGACGAGGCCGTGGCAGCCCTCACCATGCTCGGCTTCTCGCCGGCGCCCTCCCAGAAAGCCGTCCTCGCCATCCTGCGCGCCGAGCCGGATGCGACCGTGGAGCGGGTCATCAAGTTGGCATTGAAGATGCTGTAGGCAATTGAGAATTGGAAATTGAGGATTGAAAATTGAAAATTAGTCAACACATATTCCATCACCTGCTTCCCCTTATATGTTGGGCAGCAGTTATTGGGGGACTGGGCGAACTGCGCGCAGCCAATTTTCAATTTTCAACTTTCAATCTTCAATCCGCTCCTCCTGACTCTCTCCGCGTCCGCCCCCAGCACACCACCCCCGAGACCTACGAGGATCTGGACACGATGGCCGTCAGCCTCCGCCGCCCCGACAACCTGAAGCAGGAGGCTGAGCTGGATTCCGTGACGGGCAACTACCGCGTAGGCATGAAGCTCGGCACGGGCGGCTACCTGAACACGCCCATCCTGATGACACCCGACGAGTACCAGCAGTGGACGCTGCGGCAGTCGATGGGCGCCTATTATCGCCAGAAGAACCGCGAAGCCTTTGAGACCAGCGGCAAGAGCAAGTTCGACTTCACCGACATGCACTTCAACCTGGGTCCCGCAGAGAAGATCTTCGGCCCCGGCGGCATCAGCATCAAGACACAGGGCTCCGCCGAGATCAAGGTGGGCGGCAACCTGAAGAAGCAGGACAACCCGTCGCTCGCCGCCAACCGCCGCAAGCAGTTCGGCTTCGACTTCGACGAGAAGATCAACCTCTCTGTGACCGGCAAGGTAGGCGACAAGGTGAACATGAACATCAACTACAACACCGACGCCACCTTCAACGTGGATGCCCAGCAGATGAAGCTGAAGTACGACGGCAAGGAGGATGAGATCGTGAAGCTGGTGGAGGCCGGCAACGTGTCGATGCCCTCCAACTCCACCCTCATCAGCGGCGTCAGCAGCCTCTTCGGCCTGCGCACCGACCTGCAGTTCGGCAAGCTGAAGATGCAGGCGGTGGTGTCGCAGAAGAACTCCGCCTCGAAGACCGCCTCCTCGAAGGGCGGTGCACAGACGCAGAACTACGAGATCTCCGCCGTCGATTACGAAGAGAACCGCCACTACTGGCTCTCCCATTTTTTCCGCGACAACTACGACCGCTGGATGAAGACGCTGCCCACCATTGCCAGCGGCGTCACCATCAAGCGCATTGAGGTGTGGGTGACCAACAAGCGTGCCGCCTCCACACAGAACAACCGCAACCTCATCGCCTTCACCGACCTGGGCGAGACGACGCACATCTCGAACCGCATCTGGCAGAGCACCGGCAGCAGCGTGACGCCCCAGAACCGGTCCAACACGCTCTACGACTACATCGTCACGAACTACCCCGAGGCACGCGACATCAGCCAGGCGACAACCGTCCTCGACGGCATCGCGGACTTCGCGGGCGGCAGCGACTACGAGAAGCTGCAGTCGGCGCGCCTGCTCTCCTCCAGCGAATATACCCTCAACAGCGCCCTCGGCTACATCTCACTGACGGCACAGCTGGAACCCGACGAGGTGCTGGCGGTAGCCTACGAATACACCTACGGCGGCCAGACCTTCCAGGTGGGTGAGTTCTCCGCCGACCTCACGGACAACACGCAGAGCCTCTACGTAAAAGCCATCAAGAGCACCACCGCCTCGCCCCGCATGGGCAACTGGCCGCTGATGATGAAGAATATCTACTCGCTCGGTGCCACTTCCACGCAGCGCGAGAAGTTCCGCCTCGACGTGAAGTACCAGAGCGACTCCACCGGCGTCTATCTCACCTACCTTCCCGAGGCCAGCCTGAAATCCACGCCGCTGCTGCGCGCCATGAACCTGGACCGTCTCGACAACAACAACCGCTCCAACGCCGACGGCCAGTTTGACTACGTCGAGGGCTACACCATCCGCAACGGCCGCATCATCTTCCCCGTAGCAGAGCCCTTCGGCGACCACCTGCGCGCCTGGATCGGCAACGACGCCATCGCCGACAAATACTGCTTCGACGCCCTCTACGACAGCACCAAGACCATCGCCAAGCAGATTGCCGAACAGAACAAGTTCCTGCTCGCCGGACGCTACAAAGGCACCAACGGCGCTGAGATCGACCTCGGTGCCACGAACATCGCACAAGGGTCGGTGAAGGTGACGGCGGGCGGCGTGGAGCTGACCGAGAACGTCGATTACCGCGTCGATTACTCGATGGGTACCGTCTATATCCTCAACCAGAGCCTCATCGATGCCGGCACGAAGATCAGCGCCAGCGTGGAGTCCAACGAGGTCTATGGGATGCAGCGCAAGACGTTCCTGGGCGTGAACTGGGACTACGAGTTCTCCAAGAACTTCGTCATCGGCGGTACGCTGCAGTTCCTCAACGAGCAGCCCATGACCACCAAGGTGAACATGGGCACCGAGCCGCTGAAGAACACCCTCTGGGGTCTCCACATGGACTGGAAGAAGGAGAGCCAGTGGCTGACGAATATGCTCAATGCCATCCCCTTCCTGCACTTCACGGCACCCTCGCAGATCGCCTTCAGCGCCGACTTCGCGCAGCTCATCGCCGGGCAGAACCACAAGGTGCAGGGCGGCGCCTCGTACATGGACGACTTCGAGAACACCAAGAACCGCATGAGCATCTCCGCGCCGACGTCGTGGATGATGTCCAGCGTGCCCTACTCCTTCGACGCGGCACGCCTCACCAACGATGTCCGCAGTGGCTACCAGCGTGCCCTCCTCGCATGGTACTACATCGACCCCATCTTCACGCGCCGCAGCAGCTCCCTCACACCTTCCCACATCAAGAGCGACCTCACGCAGCTCTCCAACCACTTCGTGCGCGAGGTCTATGAGCGCGAGCTCTACCCCAACAAGTCACAGACGAGCTACTCCGAGGCCGCCTCGCTGAACGTGCTGAACCTGGCCTACTACCCCACCGAGCGCGGTGCCTACAACCTCAGCACCGACGTCGATGAGCGCGGCCGTCTGCTCAACCCCGCCCAGAACTGGGGCGGCATGATGCGCAAGATGGACAACCCCGACTTCGAGGCGCAGAACATCGAGTACATGGAGTTCTGGATGATGGACCCCTTCGCCTACACGGGCAGCGACGAGAGCTACGGCGGCGAGCTCTACATCAATCTGGGCGAGGTCTCGGAGGATGTCCTCAAGGACGGCAAGAAGTTCTACGAGAGCGGCCTGCCCCTCGACGACAACCCCGCCTACTACACCGAGACGGCGTGGGGCCGCGTGCCCGTGGGCACCAGCGTCACCTACGCCTTCAACAACGAGAGCGGCGCCCGCACGAAGCAGGACGTGGGACTCAACGGTCTCAACTCCGAGCAGGAACGCACCTTCGGAGCCTACGCGCAGTACCTGGCCGACATCCAGGGCAAGGTCTCGCCCGAGGTCTTCGACAGCATTTTTGCCGACCCCGCCGGCGATGACTACCACTACTACCGCGGCACCGACTTTGACCAGCAGCAGCGCAGCATCCTCGACCGCTACAAGCGCATCAACATGCCGGAGGGCAACTCCCCCGACACCGACAACTCCCCCGAGAGCTACGAGACGGCCTACAAGACCACGCCCGACGTGGAGGACATCAACCAGGACTACACCCTCAACGAGTACGAGAAATACTTCCAGTACCACATCAGCATCCACCCGGGCGACACCCTCGTGGGCACCAACTACATCTCCGACGTGCGCCACGCCAGCGTGAAGCTCCGCAACGGCGACACGCAGATGGTCAAGTGGTACCAGTTCCGCGTGCCCCTGGAGGAGTTCGAGCGCGCCGTGAACGGCATCACCGACTTCACCAGCATCCGCTTCATCCGCATGTACCTGACCGGCTTCGAGAAGCCCATCGTGCTCCGCTTCGCCACCCTCGACCTGGTGCAGGCCGACTGGCGCAGCTACGAGCAGAGCCTCTACGCGGGACAGAACGCGGCCGCCGGAGCCACCATGGAAGTCAGCGCCGTCAACATCGAGGAGAACAACGACAAGGAGCCCGTCAACTACGTCCTGCCCCCGGGCGTCAGCCGCGTCACCGACCCCTCGCAGACGCAGCTCGTAGAGAGCAACGAGCAGGCCCTCTCGCTCATCGCCAAGAACCTGGCGCCCGGCGATGCCAAGGCGGTCTTCAAGAACAGCAACTACGACATGCGCCAGTACAAGCACCTCCAGATGTTCGTCCACGCCAACGCGCTGGCCAACGACATCACGGGCTTGCAGGACGGCGAGGCGTCCATCTTCCTGCGCCTCGGCTCCGACTACAGGAGCAACTTCTACGAGTACGAGATCCCCCTCCACCTCACACCCGCCGGCCACTACGACACCTACAGCGCCGAAGGCTGCCGCGCGGTATGGCCCGAGGAGAATATGCTCGACGTCGATCTCTCGAAGCTCACCGCCGTCAAGAAGAACCGCAACCACGAGAAGAGCCTCGGCAACGCCAGCTTCAACCGCGAGTACAGCGAGTTCGACAGCGACCGCCCCAGCAACCGCATCACCGTCATGGGTAACCCGACGCTCGGCGAGGTGAAGACCATCATGATCGGTGTCCGCAACAACGGACGCACCACGAAGAGCGTCGAGGTGTGGGCCAACGAGCTGCGCCTCCAGGAGTTCTCCAACGAAGGCGGCTGGGCAGCACAGGCGGCGCTGAACATCCAGCTCTCCGACCTCGGCTCGGTCAACGTGACGGGGCACATCGAGAAAGCAGGCTTCGGCGGCATCGAGCAGACGGTAGCGGAGCGCTCCAACGAGGACACCTACGAGTACAACATCACCACGCAGATGGAGCTCGGCAAGCTGCTGCCGCCGAAGGCAAAGGTCTCCGTGCCCTTCTACTACAGCTACGCCAACGAGCACGTCAAGCCCAAGTACAACCCGCTCGACACCGACATGCTCCTCAGCGATGCCCTCGACGCCGCCGCCAGCAAGCAGGAGAAGGACAGCATCAGCAGCCTCACCACACGCCGCCAGACCACCAAGAACCTCTCCTTCACCGGCGTCAAGGTCAACATCCAGTCGCGCAAGCACCCCATGCCCTACGACCCCGCCAACTTCACCTTCAACTACAGCTACCAGCACACCTACAACACCGGCGAGACCACCGTCTATGAGCACGACAAGACGTGGAAGGGAGGCCTCAACTACAGCTGGACACCCAACTGGAAGGCATGGGAACCCTTCAAGAAGATGAAGTCCAAGAGCAAGTGGCTGCAGCTCATCAAGGACCAGAACTTCAACTTCGCCCCGCAGAGCCTCACCTTCAACACCGACATCGTGCGCAGCTACTACGAGATCCAGGAGCGCGACATGGACAACCTCGAAGCGCCCACGGCCATCCCCGTGCGCTGGACGCCCCAGTTCCTCTGGAACCGCGAGTTCAGCCTGCGATGGGACCTGACGAAGTCGCTGCACTTCACCTTCCAGAGCGGCACCCACGCGGAGATCGAGGAGCCCTACACGCCCGTCAACAAGGACCTCTACCCCGACCGCTACACGGCGTGGAAGGACAGCGTGATGCACAGCATCCGCAACTTCGGCACACCGCTCGACTACAACCAGAGCGTGCAGGCCTCCTACAAGGTGCCCTTCGAGAAGATCCCCGCCACGGACTGGATCAGCGTCGATGGCACCTATCAGGGCACCTACGGCTGGCAGCGCGGCGCCGAGCTCGAGGACGGCAGCACGCTCGGCAACAGCGTGCGCAACCAGCGCACCGTCAACCTCAACGGCAAGCTCAACCTCGAGACGCTCTACAACCACTCCACCTTCCTGAAGGAGGCCAACAAGCGCTTCTCCACCTCGACCATCAAGAGCGAAGGCAAGAAGAAGGACCAGGCCAAGAAGAAGGAGAAGGAAGCCAAGCAGAAGGAGGAGGCAGCAGCCGCCAAGGCACGTGCCGACGCCGAGAAGAAGGCGGCCGCGGGCGACAGCACAGCCCTCAAGGCTCTCCTCGACCCCACCAAGGCCAAGCCGCAGACCAACGCGCGCGGCATCAGCCAGCAGAAGGACAAGCAGTTCAAGGGCTTCGCCGGAGAAGTCACCCTCGTGCCCGACAGCGCCGTCGAGGTCAAGCACAACCAGAAGAGCAAGCGCATCATCGTCACCGCCAAGGACGAGCACGGCAAGAGCGTGCCCATCCGCTACAAGCGCATCGACGAGAACACCATCCGCATCAACGGCCTCCAGGACACCACCAAGCTGCGCGTCAACGTCGTTGCCAAACCCAAGCTCGAGGACGAGAAATGGTACCAGTGGACGCAGGCGGGTGCCCGCTTCCTGATGATGTTGCGCAACGTCAGCGTCAGCTACCGCAACACCTACGCCATGGGCCTGCCCAGCTTCATGCCCTACGTAGGCAACATGCTCGGCCAGAAGAAGAACAACGGGCTGATGGCACCGGGTCTGGACTTCGCCTTCGGCTTCGTCGGCGACGGCTACATCGACCGTGCCCAGGAGCGCGGCTGGCTCCTCAACAGCGACAGCGTGGCATCCCCCGCCACCACCAACAAGACCGAGGACATCCAGATCAAGGCCACCCTGGAACCCCTCCCCGACCTGAAGATCGACCTCAGCGCCAGCCGCACCATGAACCGCACGAAGAGCGTGCAGTTCATGTACGCCGGCAGCCCCACCACCCAGACCGGCTCCTTCAACATGACCACCATCAGCATCGCCACCGCCTTCAAGAGCGCCGGCAATGCCGACAACGGCTACGACAGCGAGCCCTTCCGCCGTTTCATCGACTACCTCGACGTGATCCAGCGCCGCGTGGAGAACCGCTACCAGGGTACGCGCTACCCCGAGGGCGTAGGCTACACCGGCACCTTCAATCCCGAGAACGGAACCGTCAACAAGTACGGTGCCGACGTGATGGTGCCCGCCTTCCTGGCCGCCTACACCGGCGGACGTGCTGCCACGACGCCCCTCGACATCTTCCCCGCCATCACCCGCATCCTCCCCAACTGGAACCTCAGCTACAAGGGCCTCTCGAACCTCCCCTGGGTGCGCGACCACCTGAAGAGCGTCACCCTCACCCACGGCTACAAGAGCGTCTATGCCATCGGCTCCTTCAACAGCTACTCCTCATGGATCGAGTACATGAGCAACAGCGACATGGGCTATGTCGAGAACACGACGACCGGCACCTACGTGCCCTCCTCCGCCTACGACATCTCCACCGTGAGCATCAACGAAGCCTTCTCGCCCCTCATCGGCCTCAACGTGACGATGCAGAACAACATGACGCTCAAGCTGGAGTACCGCAAGACGCGCGTCCTCACCCTCTCCATGACCGCCGCGCAGATCAACGAGGCCACCTCCGCCGACATCGTCTTCGGGTGGGGCTACAAGATCAACGACCTCAACCTGGGCAGCCTCTTCAAGAGCAAGAGCACCAGCCAGAAGGCATCCGCCCGCAACCGCAAGGGCAGCAAGAGCGCCAAGGGCACCGACGACGACAAAGCCTCCACCTCCAAGAACAGCAAATCCAGCAAGTCCAGCAGCAAGAGCAACTTCGCCCACTCCCTGAACCTGCGCTTCGACTTCTCCTACCGCGACCAGAACGCCCTCACTCGCAACATCCAGACGGGTCTCTCCGAGGCCACCTCCGGCAACCGCGCCGTCAAGGCCAGCTTCGCTGCCGACTACGCCATCAGCCGCTACGTCACCTTCTCCCTCTACTACGACCGCCAGCGCAACCAGCCCCTCCTCTCCTCCAACGCCTACCCCACCATCACCCAGGACTTCGGCTTCAACCTGAAGCTCACGCTAACGCGCTGACCTACGCACGATGACAAGGAAAGCCCCGTTTCCGTGTGGAAGCGGGGCTTTCCTTGTCATCGTGATGGTCGTTCAAAACGCGTCGCTGCGGGCATCTACGAGCCGTGCGGGCTGCAGGTCGATGTACTCCTCGATGGCATCAAACGCGGGACATTGCTTCAGCCATTCGTCCGGCGTGATGCGACCGTCGCGGTTGCGGTCGGGCGAGAGGTCGCGATGGCCCATGATGACCGCTGCGGGATACTGGTCGTGGAGACGCGTGAGGAGGGCGCGCAGCGACTGGCGCTGTTCCAGCGTACGCGTGTCGGCGGCGTGGCCGGTAGCGTCGATGCCGCCCTCGTAGCAGATCCCAATGCTGTGCTTGTTGTAGCCGCGGCAGTGGGCGCCTGCCATCCAGAGCGGACGGCCCTCATGGACCTGCCCATTGCAGGTGATGTAGAAGTGGTAGCCGATGTCCGCCCACCCGCGCAGCAGGTGATCTTCTTTACAGCGGCGGAAGCTGTAGTGCTGCCCGGCCTTGGTGGCCGAGCAGTGCAGGATGATGAGGTCGATGCGTCGCATAGTCTTAGTAGTTGACGAGGTTCGTGGCATGAGCACCGAGGGTGGTGAGCAGTGCCGTGATGATGGTGATGATGATTTCTCCGATCTGCCGGAGCACTTTCTTGGTGTTGGGATTCATGATAGTTGATAGTTGAGAGTTGAGAGTTTAAAGGGTAAGGACTGATTGTTTTCTTCACCCCCTCTGCCCCCCACCCGGAGGCCCCTCCCTCCGGGAGGGGTGCCCAACGGGCGGGGTGGGGTCTTACTCGCCGTCAGAAGGCGTGTCCTCGGGAGTGGGCTCGGGAGTCTCGGGAGTGGTGTCGGGCGTAGCCTCGGCGAGGATGGCCTCGACATCGATGCCCAGCTTGGCAGCCTTCTTGGCGGCAGCCTGTGCCTTGCGAGTGATGGTCTCCTCGAAGATCACGCCCTCCATGAGGTTGGTGAGATCCTCTCCGAGCTCGAAGTTCACGTTGAGCGCCTTGATGTTATCAGCGGTGAACTCGCTGCGGAGCTGCGTGCCCTCGGAGCTGAGGGAGGAGCGGAAGATGCCCAGGTTGGCCAGCTGAACGTCGTTGCCCTCCTGAAGGGCCTCGCGGATGCAGACGCCCAGGTCTTCGAGCACGCCCTTGATGGTGCCCTTGGTGAAGTTGGAGCCGTGGGAACGGATGTGGTTGACCATGTCGCTGGTGCCGAGCGTGCGCTCGTGCTGGAGGCGGGCGTAGAACTTCTCAGGCTCGTCGGGGTGGATGGGGTTGCGCTGTTTGTAAACGCTGTACTTGCAGGTCTGTTGCATAGTGGTGTTTGATTTTGTGTTTGTGTTGTGAATAAATTAGGTTAGGTTCTCTTGTCGCGGGAGTGTTCACGGCCGTGGTTCATCTCTTTTGACACTGCAAAGATACGACCTTTTCCCCACACCACCAACGATTCCGCCCTCCCCCGCCCCGCCGTTTTGTATAAAATGCTTTACCGCGCTCATTATCAAGCACATCGACGATTGCAAAAAGAGAACGCCCTAAAAAAAGTATTACTTTCTTTCTCGCTATGCCGAAAGAAAGATGTATCTTTGCAGGCGGAACAAGACATCACCATGCCTACCTCACGCGAAGAAATGATCAGGATGGGGCTCACGCCCCATGACATCAATCACAACCAGCACCGCCGTGCCGCCTGGCGCGACTACAGCGTGGCGGGCCTGTATATGATCACGCTGTGCACCGAAGGGCGCCGCCCCCTCTTCGGCGAGCTGGCAGGCCAGATGCGCGCCCCGCGCGGCTCCGCCGATGCCCCGCACACCAGACTGAGCCCCCTGGGCCAGGTCATCCACGACAAGGAGCTGCCCAAGATCCACCACACCTTCCCCATGGTGGAGCTCTGGCAGGCCGTCATCATGCCCGACCACCTCCACCTGCTCCTCTACATCCGCGAGCCCCTCCCTCCCGGGAAGCACCTCGGCCACGTCATCGCCAGCTTCAAAGGAGGCTGCTCCCGCGCCTGGTGGACAATGACCGATCCCGCCGCCGCGCAGACCGCCATTCAGACCGCCGCTAACGCAGCGGGCACCCCAGCCGCGGGCACCCCAGCCACGGGCACCCCAGCTACAATGCCCACCGCCGCAGTGCCCACCGCCGCAGTGCCCACCGCCGCAGTGCCCGCAGTGTCAACTGCGGTCCCCTCCTCCCCCGCGGTCTCCTCCTCCCCCGCCGCGGTCCCCTCCCCGCGCGCCCCCCTCTTTGAGGCCGGCTACCATGACCGCATCATCAAACGCCCCGGCCAGCTGGAGACCATCAAGCGCTACATGGCCGACAACCCGCTGCGCGCAGTGATGCGCCGCGAGCTGCCTCACCTGTTGGAGCGGCGCCTCCACCTCCGCATCGGCGCGCATGACTACGCCGCCTTCGGCGGCCTGTTCCTGCTGAAATGGCCAGAGAAAGAGCAGGTGTTCTACCACCGCAAGGACAAGGCCACAGGAGCCCCCACGGAGACCACAGAGGCCTTCCGCCGCAGCCGCGACCGCCAGCTGGAGGACGCCCGCGACGGCGTGGTCCTCGTCTCACCCGCCGTTTCGAAGGGCGAGAGCCTGGTCATCAACGCCGCCATCGACGAGGGGCTGCCAGTCATCCATCTGCAGAAGCAGCCCATCACCCGCTACTGGAAGCCTGAGCGCCGCCGCTTCGAGGCCTGCGCCCGTGGCTCTCTCCTCATCCTCTCGCCGTGGGGACTGGACGAGCAACTGCAGACCGACACCCCTTCGGACTATGCCCGCTTCCATCGGCTGAACGACCTCGCCGCCGAGATATGCGCCACCACCGACGCCGTCCTCTTGGACATCTCCACCTACACACC
The DNA here is from genome assembly GCA_017470425.1 of Bacteroidaceae bacterium. GTDB lineage: Bacteria > Bacteroidota > Bacteroidia > Bacteroidales > Bacteroidaceae > Physcousia. Next base: position 57,425 of record JAFUYT010000021.1, read on the forward strand.
GCGCCCCGCAGGCTCTCTCTGAGCTGCGGGGCGCGGACGTGTAGCGGGGCATCAATTATTCCCAGATGTTCCAGTCTTGCTGGTCCTTGGTGAGGATGTCGTTGGGATCGTTGAGCTTGTTGGCATCGCTGCTGTCGAGGGGTGTCGAGGTGGCGATGATGGTGGCAGGCGTTGTCTTGACGACCGCTACCTGCGGCTGCATATATGTCTTTTTCATTGTCAGATACATTATTATAATTTATGATTAATTCGTGATTTAATTTATGATTAATTCATGTAAAATAGGTCACTTCCCCTTGGTGGTTGTCATGTTCTTTCTTACATGAATTAACCATGAATTACGCCATCAATTTTTCACGAATTCTTTGTTACTTCACGAGCACCTTCTTGCCGTTCATGATGTTCACGCCCTTCTGCAAGCGGCTCATCTTCTGCCCGGCGAGGTTGTAGATTTCAGAACCATGAACCGTTAACCCTTCACCCTGAACCGTACCGATGCCCGTAGGCAGGTCGAAGTCGAAGGTGAGGAACTCCTTGACGCCTGCAGCGACAGTCAGATAAGCCTTACCTGCCGGAATGGTCACGCCGTTGCCCACGAGATAGAAGCCGACCTTTCCTTCGTTGTCGCCACTCTTGCCTACGCCGAGGGCAAAGATGGTGGAGCCGTCGCCGGTAGTAGAGCCAGTGGAGGTCTGGAGGAGGTTACTGGAGACATCGTCAGCTGCATCGGTAGTAGCGGGCAGATAGTATGTTCCAGCTTCGGCGTTCACGATGATAGGCTCATCAGCAGGAATCTTTGTCACCTCTGTCAGGGATACAGAGCTTGCAGACGTGGAGACGGCGATATATGCCTTTACGCCAGAGGGCAGGGAGACCTTGTTCTTCGTGACGTATGTCGTGTATTCGGCAGAGCCCACGGTCACAGCCTCATGCACATCGAGAGAATAGGTGGCAGTCAGCGTGCGCTTGTACAGATAGACATTTTCTTGGCCACCATTCTTATAGAAACGGAAGAAGCCGCTTGCATTGTAATGGAATACCGCACCAGCAGAGATAGCAATGTCTATATTTGATGAAGAATTGTAAGTGATGGATAGTGGGTAGTTAGCGGCAGTTGCTCTTGTAGCTGTTGCAGAAAGACCATTGCTGTTAGACGACTGATAATTATATTTGCCATCCTTCGTCTTCATTAGATAGCCCTCAGACAAGTCAGAGTTGTCAACTGCTTCAATAGTAACATTATATGTGTCACCCCAAGATAAATCAACGACCTTTCCTGACAAATTAGCACCAGGATTCACGCTTACACCAGATGCACCCATTCCGCCTGTATCAGTACCGCCAACGCGACCATCTGCAAATGTATCATCGCTATACGCAATCAGATAATCGCCGCGCCAGTCAGCCTGATCAGCTTCTACAAGACGATAGTCAGCACTGTAGCTGGAGGTGAAGACGGCATAGACGTCGAGGTTAGAAGTCACGGCTGCATCGTTAGCCACAAACACGGGGCTGGCAGCGCTGTTGGCTGTTGACCAGCCAGCGAAGGCCGTGGAGGGTGCATCGAGGTTCAGCTCTTCACCACTGACGCGGGTCGTGGTGTTCTTGACGCCACCGATGTAATAGTTCACGGTGTAAATGGGCAGGAATGTAGCCGTGACCGCTACGTCGCTGGCGGGCATCGTGAACTGGTTGTTGATGACGGTCACGGCGTTGCTGCTTTCATCCTCTACAGTCCAAGAGCCAAAGACGTAGTTGGCATCAGGCGTGGCTGTCAGAGTCACCGTCTCACCGGCTTTCGCCTCGGCTACATCGGCAGAAATGGTACCGCCGACCACTGCATCATCCACTACGATATCGTATTTTGCCGCAGCATCGGCAAAGGTGGCACCGAACATCACATCGTCAAACGGCATGGTGAACACCAGGGGATTCTCCGTACTGTTATCCCAGTCATCGGGTATGCTTGTCCACTTTCCGAACGTATAACCGTCATCAGGTGTGGCTGTCAGCGTAACAGTAGCACCAGAAGCAACCGTCACATTACCACTACCATCGGGCACCTGTGCTACGCCGTTCACCTGCACAGCTGCACTGCCGTTAGTCATGTCATCAAGGGTGAGGGTGAAGTCACGGCTGATAGAATAAATATAGTTTCCTGTTGTATATTCTGGAGTAGTGCTGTTATAGTAGGTTACAGGGCCATACACAATAACGCGGTCGCCGACCTTCAAATCGGAAGCGGCAGAGAAATTGGTGTTCCCCAGATTTTTACCTCTATAAATCATCAACTGGCCAGTAGTCGTACCGTCATCGGAAATGTAGTAAGTGAGATAGGTGTTAGTCCCGCTTGTGTAAGTAGAACCTACTTCTGAGATAATACCACTTGTGTATTTATTGCCTGTTCCGCCACCGGTGATGTAGGAAGTCACGGCTGCGACAGTATAGGGATTCTCCAAAGTTCCGGGAGCAGCTGTAACAGTAAGCCCTGTAACCGTCACTTCCTCACCAAGGAATGTACCGGTCACGGAAGTCGTGCCCTGAGTCAGAGGATCTGGGTTCCAGGTCACATAGCTCGTGACATTCTCTTCGCTGTCATCGCTGTATGTGGCCGTCACCGTCAACCCCGTCGCGTCAAAGCTCTGCCCAGCATAGTAGGTTGTTGTGGTAGGAGTACCCGTATAGGCAAGAGTTGAAATCGTCTTGGCGCTCCACTTGGCATAGAGCGTAGTGCCAGCCGTAATCGAGAACGTGCTGCCCACGGCACGGTCAGTTCCGCTGCCGTCTGCGGCTGTGTTCCAGCCGTCGAAGGTGTAACCCACCTTGGCCAGATTGCCAGTATTGCCTAATACGATCACAGATGCACCAGATGCGTAGGTGTTCGCATCTGTGGGGACAGAGCCAGAAGTGGCACCATTGGCGTTATAAGTGACGGAGAAGCTGGAGGGCGCTGCAACTGGTTCAATCTCAATCTTGCTGACATAGGTAACTTGGTTTCCTGCAGAAAGCTTGAAAGAAGTAGATGTTGAAGTTGTCGTTGCAGTGACCGTTGCGCCTGTGCCTGCTTGAGCGTTGGCCACTGTAGTGTTACCTGTTACTGCATCTTCGCTGCCAATCTGAAGGGTTAGGGCGGCCTTACTACTATAGGTTACAGTTACTTTGAAACCATTCGAGCTGGTAATCGTCGGTGAGGTAAAAGTGCCAGTCGACGCTTTCATCTGGAGGTTGTTGTATGTTGTGCCACTGTACTTTCCAAGATTCATGCACTGATAGACAGTCCAGGTATATCCGCCGATAGTTTTAGTCGTGTTCGCTGTCGTAATGTACGATGAACCTACAGCAGAGAAATTGTCTATTGTCACGGTACTAGATGACAATGCGATGTCGCCATCCGCCCACGCCTGCCCGGCAAACGCCGTGCACATAAGTGCCACGAGCATGACTGCTCGTAGCTTGAAGTTGTTAAGTAGTTTTTGAATCATGAGAGTAAGAAATTAGTTGTTATTTGAGTTTAGAAAGATCGCGGGTTTCTGAAATCGGGTGCAAAGGTACACCTTTTGAAAATATTTAGCAAATAAGTGTTCTTTTTTTTTTACAAATGTGAATTTTGTGTAACTTTGCCCCCGCAAACGCAAGTGGTCCGCCGGATCAAACTACGTTTGCCGAATTTGCTTCCGTTCATCGGCGCGCCAGCGTGCGGGACCGGTGATGGAGTAAATTTGGTTATAAGAGTAAGAGGGGCGGTGGAGCCGTGAGGCCAGACGCCGCCCCGTTTTTCAGGACCGAAAGTGAAAACCGATAGAAAAGAAAGGAGGATGCAATGGACACGAACGGAAACAACATCTATGACATGTGTGATGCCATGAGCCAGCGCTTCGAGGAGCACCAGGCGCAGCTGGCGCGGATCTGCGAGACGCTGGACTACCTGCACTCGCGACCCATCCCGAGCACGTCGCCCGCCGAGACGGAGGCGATGGCGGGAGCCTACGTGGCGGCCTTCGAGCTGTGCCTGTGCCGCGTGAAGGAGGTGCGCGAGCGCCTGGTGACGGTGCGCCCGGTGATCTGGGCGAACCGCCGCCATCTGCTGGAGGAGCAGATGCGGGAGCTGGAGCAGCAGTGCGACCGCCTGATGATGAACCGCCGCGCGCTGAGCGAACGCCTGGGAGCGGCGCCTACGCAGATGCGGATGCAGGTGTGCAGCGCGCTGGAGGATCTGCTGCAGCAGATGGAGACGCTGCTGCGCGACATCGCCTGCAAGACGAGCCCGAAGGAGTTCAAGAACCAGGTGCTGGTGTTCTCGGCCAGCCGCTTCTACCGCGAGCGCCGCGTGGCGTTCCTCTCGCGGGTGCGCGCCAGCGTGCTCGACGAGTGTGCGCGGCAGGGCGTGCAGCTGACGGAGCAGCGCCACTACGAGACGTTCCGGCGCCTGCTCTGGGAGCACCCTGTGTATGGCGCCATCCTGCAGAAGTTCCCGGGGATCTACGTGAACGAGTACTACCGCGCCTCGGCCATCGAGGAGATGCTGCGGCCGCGGCCGGACGAGGACAGCCACGGCATCGGCCACTGGATGGACCTGCTCACGGCCGCGCAGCTGAACAAGGAGCGCAGCGACTGGGCGGCCGAGATCGCGAACAAGAAGCGCAAGCAGAAGTCGGAGTGCACTGCCGACGGCGAGGACGGTCTGGCGGAGATGGGGACGGCGACGACACCGCGGACGGCGGCGGACGGGGCGCCGGGGCAGCTCCCGGGAGACCGCATCGCAGGGGCCATCCGGCGCCTGAAGGAGGAGGGACTGCTGCGCTTCAGCTATGACCATGCGTGGCTGATGGCGGCGATGAACGAGCGGCCGGACATGCCGCACTTCGCGCTGACGAACGACTTCATCGCGTGGCTCCGCGCCGAGGGCGTGGAGGCGGACGCCTGCAAGTCGCAGGTGAACCGCTTCCGCAACCAGGTCCGCGGCCACCTGCCGAACTGGCAGTTCGGGGACTCGAAGGGGCAGAACGCCGACGAGCGCCGCCGGCGCACGACGCTGGCGGAGACGTTCATCGCGTGGGCCACGGCGGGCACGGGAACAGCGCCGGAGAGTGCGCCGTGAGTGCGCCGCTGCGGCCGGAAGCGAGCGCGCCGCGCCCGTAAGTGCGCCCCGCTGCGTGGATGCTTTGCCACGCCAGCGGGGCGCACTACCTTTGCGCTGTCTCACCAAACAACGTACAGACAGCAATGAAACCACAGATCAACACTCTCCTGCTTGCCGCCCGCCAGGCGGAGCTGCAAGCCACCGAAGCGCACCGCACGCTCGCCACCGCATGTCAAACCCTGCAGGAAGCCCTCGCCGGAGCCTTCCGCCGCCGGCTGTGCCACGGCACCGTGTGGACGGTGAACGCCGTGGAGTGGAGCGTGGCGGCGCTGGAGGTGTGGGTGACGGACAACGTGGAGTTCTCGCGCCCCACGCTGAAGCTCTTCCTGCGCCTGCGCCCCACGGACGACACGCCGCTGCTCTCCATCCTCCTGGAGGCCTCGCTGCCGCTCACGGCCGCCGACCTCACGCACGAACTGCCCTGCGACCTCACCCTGCCCACGACGATGCCGATGAACCAGCCCGTCACCCTCTACCCCCACTACCGCGCCCGCGCCTGGAAGACATTCCCGGAAGTGACGATGCGATAAGGCGCCCGCAGACAACCACGAAAGCCATCACGAAAACGAACGAAAACCACCACCCGTCTATCATGAAAGAGAACGAAAGAAACGAAAGCGAAGGGTTCCTCTTCCCTGCACTCTTCTCTTCCCAAGAGAAAGAAAATAAAGAAAGAGAAAGGGACGACTCTGACGACGACGACAAAGCTTACGCACCTGCGCGCGAGGAGACCGTGTCCGCTCCGGCAGGCTCCGAAGACATCGATGTCGGCCGGTTCATCCAATTCTTCAACAGCCGTATGCCCCCGGGCGGCATCCCTAAGATCGTGACCGTGCGGGGCAGCCGCCTGAGCTGCCTCCACGCCCGCTGCCGGGAGTACGGCAAGAGCGCCGTCGTGGCCATGGTGGAGCGCGCCTCGCGCAGCTTCTTCCTCAACGGCGGCGGTGCCACGGGCTGGCACGCCGACATCGACTGGCTGCTGCGCCCCAACATCTTCCCCCGCGTCGTGGAGGGCATCTACGATGACTACAACGCCTATTCGCCCAAACACGATGCGCAGGCCGCCCGACGCGCCCGCAACCGCGAGCTCTACGAAGCGATCTGCCGCGAGCAGCGCCAGGCGCGCGAGCAGATGTCCCAAGGCGCCGTGACCTACGAGGAGTACCAGCGCCTGAAGGCCCAGGGCCTCGTCCCCGACGCCCCGCCCGAGGCCTGAGCCCTGCCCACCACCGGCCACGCCGCACACAGCAAGCTCCATCACCCTACGCAGCAGGCTGCATCACCCGATGCAGCCTGCTGCGTAAGTTTTTTCAGCAAAAAGGCGGGGAAGATTGAGCTATTTACAGAAAAAACGGAAGGAGGCAGCTGTCTTTCGGGATTTTTGCGTACCTTTGCGCTCGAAAACTGAAACAACAATGACACAAAAGAGGATCACTATGAAGAAGTATCTGTTTATCGCGTGTGCCCTGATGGCCTCACTGATGGCCTCAGCACAGAGCAAGGTGTATTTCACGAAGGAGATTACGCCGGAGTCACTCGTAAGGATCTACAAGGCGCTGGGCGTGAAGCCCACAGGGCGCGTGGCAGTGAAGATCTCGACCGGCGAGGGCGGCAACACACACTACCTGAAGCCTCCGTTCATCCGTCCGCTGGTGGAGGAGGTGAACGGCACGATCGTGGAGTGCTGCACCGCCTACGGCGGCACGCGGCAGGATCCCAGGAAGCACTGGGCGACCATCCACGACCACGGCTTCGACTCGATCTTCGCCGTGGATCTGATGGATGAGTTCGGCGAGATCCGCATCCCCGTCAAGGACCACAAGCATCTGAGATATGACATCGTGGGCGCGCATCTGGCCAACTACGACTTCATGATCAACCTGGCCCACTTCAAGGGTCACGCGATGGGCGGCTTCGGCGGTGTCATGAAGAACGCCTCCATCGGCGTCGCCTCTACGGGCGGCAAGGCCTATATCCACTCCGCCGGCAAGACGACGGACCCGAAGCTGACGTGGACTCCCGACTACATCGCCGCCGGTCCCACGCAGGACCTCTTCCTGGAGTCGATGGCAGCCGCTGCCCAGGCCGTGCACAACTACTTCGGCGGCCACGTGATCTACATCAATGTGATGAACAATATGTCCGTCGATTGCGACTGCGACGGTCACCCCGCCAAGCCGCAGCTGAAGGACATGGGCATCATGGCCAGCCTCGACCCCGTGGCGGTCGATCAGGCCTGCCTGGACAAGGTGTTCAACTATCAGGGCCGCCCCGGCGATGACAACAAACCGCTCATCCAGCGCATCAACCGCCAGCACGGCACCTACATCACGGACTATGCCGAGCAGATCGGCTTCGGTTCGAAGAAATACAAACTGATCGACATCGACCGGTAAACCGATGAACATCTTCCCCTATATCCTCCGCTGGCGGGCGGCACACATCAAGGACAAGCAGTTCATGCTGCTGCTGGCGCTGGTCATCGGCGTGCTGACGGCGCTGTCGGGCCTGTTGCTGAAGTGGCTGATCCACCAGATTGAATACCTGCTGACGCATCATTTCTCCATCACGGGCGCCAACTGGCTGTACCTGCTCTATCCGGTGGTGGGCATCCTGCTGACGGGTCTGTTCGTGCGCTATGTCGTGCGCGACGACATCGGGCACGGCATCACGAAGATCCTCTACGCCATCGCCCGCAAGCAGAACCGCATCAAGGGGCACAACACGTGGTCGTCGGTCATCGCCTCGGCCATCACCATCGGCTTCGGCGGTTCCGTGGGTGCCGAGGCACCGATTGTGCTGACGGGCTCCGCCATCGGCTCCAACCTGGGGTCGCTGTTCCGTCTGGACTCCAAGCAGCTGATGCTGCTGGTGGGCTGCGGCGCGGCGGGTGCCGTCTCGGGCATCTTCAAAGCACCGATTGCGGGTCTGGTGTTCACGCTGGAGGTCCTGATGATCGACTTCACGCTGGGCAGCCTGCTGCCGCTGCTGGTGTCGTGCGTGACGGCGGCTGCCGTCACCTTCGCCATCTCCGGGACGGGGAACCTCTTCGAGTTCCATCTGACGAATGCCTTCGCCATCGAGCGCCTGCCGGCGTACATCCTGCTGGGGGTGTTCTGCGGCTTCATCTCGCTGTACTTCACGCGCGTCATGAACTGGCTCGAGGACCAGTTCCGCCGCGTGGGCGGCCCGTGGAAGCGCTTCCTGGTGGCGAGCCCCATCCTGAGCGTACTGATCTTCCTCTTCCCCTCGCTCTACGGCGAAGGCTACGAGATGATCAGCCTGCTCCTGAACGGCCGGGGCACTGCCGACTGGAACCAAGTCCTCGAGGGCTCCCTCTTCTACGGCGCGCCGCAGCTGTTGCTGTTGTATCTGGCCGGCATCATCGTCTTCAAGGTCTTCGCCACGACGGCTACGAACAGCGGCGGCGGATGCGGCGGTACGTTTGCGCCCTCGCTGTTCCTGGGCTGCGTGGCGGGTTTCCTCTTCGCCTCGCTGTGGAACCTGCTGCCGGGCAACACGATTGTCGTGCCTGAGAACAATTTCTCGCTCCTGGGCATGGCGGGCCTGATGAGCGGCGTGATGCACGCCCCGCTGACGGGCATCTTCCTGATTGCGGAGCTGACGGGCGGCTACGGCCTGTTCCTGCCGCTGATGATCGTGGCCGTGGCCTCCTACCTGACCATCATCATCTTCGAACCTCATAGCATCTACACGATGCGCCTGGCGCGCAAGGGCGAGCTCGTCACCCACAACAAGGACCACGCCATCCTGACGCTCATGTCGATGGACTCCGTCATCGAGCGCTACGAGGAACACCTGCACCCGGGCGATGACCTGGGCGAGGTGGTGCGCCAGATTTCCTCCTCGGAGCGCGACATCTTCCCCGTCGTGGATGACGCGGGACGGCTGCTGGCAGTGCTGGTGCTGGACCGCGTGCGCCACGTGATGTTCCGCACCGAGCTGTACCACCGCCTCCACGTGAGCGATCTGATGTCGCAGTGTGCGGCACGGCTGACCACGCGCGACCCGATGGACGTGGTCATGAGCGCCTTCGACCGCACGAAGGCGTGGACGCTGCCGGTGGTCGATGAGGGCGGGCTGTTCGTGGGCTTCATCCGCCGCAGCCATGTCTTTGCGATGTACCGCACGATGTTACACGATTTAAGTGAAGAATAAGACCTGATGAAAGATTTGAGAATCATCTTCATGGGGACTCCCGAGTTCGCGGTAGAGTCTCTGCGCAAGCTGGTAGAGAACGGCTACCAGGTCGTGGCCGTCGTCACGATGCCCGACAAACCCGTGGGGCGCCACCACGACACGCTGCAGGCGTCGCCCGTCAAGCAATATGCCGCCGAGCGCGGCATCCCCGTCCTGCAGCCCGAGCGGCTGAAGGACGAGCAGTTCCTGGAGGAGCTGCGCAGCTACAAGGCCGACCTCCAGGTGGTCGTAGCCTTCAGGATGCTGCCGGAGGTGGTGTGGGCGATGCCCCCGAAGGGCACCTTCAATCTCCACGCCGCCCTGCTGCCGCAGTACCGCGGCGCGGCACCCATCAACTGGGCCGTCATCAACGGCGAGACGGAGACGGGCGTCACCACCTTCTTCCTCGACCACGACATCGACACGGGGCGCATCATCCACCGCGTGGCGGCGCCCATCGGCGAGCGCGACACCGTGGGCGATGTCTATGACCGCCTCATGTACCTCGGTGCCGACCTCGTCGTGAAGACCGTCGATGACATCGAAGCTGGTCGCATCGCGCCCGTAGAACAAAGCTCGCTGCTCCCCGCCCCCAGCTCAGAGCCCAGCAGCCCCTGCCCGCTGCCCGGCACCCCCTGTTTGCAGCCCGGTGAGCAGTGTTCGGTGCTCGGCGACTGTGTCGCCGAGTCCCCCCTCCGCCCCGCGCCGAAGCTCTTCAAGGAGACCTGCGAGATCCGCTGGAGCCAGCACACGGTGAAGAGCGCCTACGACTTCATCCGCGGCCTCTCGCCCTACCCCGCCGCATGGACCACGCTGCGCACAGCCGACGGCAAGGAGACGCAGCTCAAGGTCTTCTTCGCCGAGAAAGCACCAGAGCACGCCGAGGGAGCCATGAACCATGAGAAAGGCGCCGGCATGGCAGTAGCGCTGCCCGGCGGCCGCCTCCGCCTGACCGACGTGCAGCTGGCCGGCAAGCGGCGGATGCCCGTAGCGGACTTCCTGCGCGGCGCACGCCTGGAGGGAGCCGTCCTCGTGGAAAGCGGGACGGAAGAGACACGGCCCGTCATCCTATAACCCACAACACACTACACACCCCACCACATCATGACGAAACGGATCTGCCTGATGGCCCTCGCAGCCATCTTCCTGCTGCCCGCCACGAGCGAGGCCGGCCTGTTCAAGAAGAATAAGAAGAAAGCCAAGACCGAGACACCCGCCAAGCCCGAAGCCAAGAAGGAACCGCGGCCGGCACCGGTGGAAGGACTGTTCAACGTGCAGAAGTTCAAGGAGGACTGGTTCTTCCAGATCCCCGACACGCTGCTGGGGCGCCCCTTCCTGTGCACCACGCGCTTCGTGGCCACGCCCGTGAACATGGGCACCTACGGCGGCGAGCTCGTCAGCAGCCATGTCCTCTATTTCGAGAGACAGGACGACAAGATCATGCTGCGCGCGATGGCCTACGACGCCACCGCCGACAGCACCGACCAGATTCACCGTGCCATCCTGGCATCGACGGAGAACCCCATCGTGGCCAGCTTCAAGATCGACAAGGAGACTGCCGACACGCTGCATCCGCGCCACATCAGCGTGAAGATGACGGACTTCCTCAGAGGCGACAACCTCGTGACCGCCATCCCCGAGCGCAGCAAGGAGCGCTACGGCGTGACGGGGCTGAAAGCGGACCAGAGCTACATCGCCTCCGTGCACACCTACCCCATCAACACGGAGATCCAGACCGTGAAGACCTTCGGCGCGCGCGCCGCCAGCCAGCAGAACCAGAACCTGGCCGGGATGCTGACGGGACAGGTGACGTTCCGCCTGAACACCTCCTTCGTGCTGCTGCCGGAGGAGCCCATGCGCCCGCGCTACTTCGACAGCCGCGTGGGTTACTTCACCGAGAGCCACCGCGAATACAGCGACCGCCAGCAGCAGGTGCGCCGCCGCAGCATGGCCACCCGCTGGCGCCTGGAGCCCAAGAGCGAGGAAGACATCGAGCGCATGAAGCGTGGCGAGCTCGTGGAGCCCCGGAAGCCCATCGTCTATTACATCGACCCCGCCACGCCGAAGCAGTGGCGCAAGTACCTGATCCAGGGCGTCAACGACTGGAACGTGGCCTTCGAGCAGGCCGGTTGGAAGAATGCCATCCGCGCTGAGGAGTGGCCCGAGAACGCCGACTCGCTCGGCATGAGCCTCGAGGATGCCCGCTACTCCGTCATCCGCTATCTCGCATCGCCCATCTCCAATGCCTACGGCCCCCACGTCAGCGACCCCCGTTCGGGCGAGATCATCGAGACGCACATTGGATGGTACCACAATGTGATGCAGCTCATCCACGACTGGTACATGACACAGGCCGGAGCCATCGACCCACGCACCCACCAGATGCAGTTCGACGAGGCACTGATGGGCGAGCTCATCCGCTTCGTCAGCAGCCACGAGGTGGGCCACACGCTGGGCCTGCGCCACAATATGGGTGCCAGCTCGGCCACGCCCGTGGATAGCCTGCGCGACAAGGCGTGGGTGGAAGCCAACGGCCACACGGCCAGCATCATGGACTACGCGCGCTTCAACTACGTGGCACAGCCCGAGGACGGCATCGGCACCAGCGGCATCTTCCCCCGCATCAACACCTACGACAAGTGGGCCATCGAATGGGGCTACCGCTACTTCCCCGAGGTGGATGAAGAGCTGAAAGGCGGAGAAAAGGCGCGCCTGGCAGCGGCCGATGCAGAGCGCCTGCTGCTCAACGAGATGACCGTCAGGAAGCTGGCAGCAAGCCGCCGCTACTGGTTCGGCGGAGAGGGCAACGACAATGACCCGCGCGCACAGACCGAGGACCTCGGCGACGACCAGATGCGCGCCAACACCTACGGCATACAGAACCTCAAGCGCATCATCGGACAGCTGCCCGCATGGGTGCGCGAGGAGGGCGACCTCGACCTGAACCTCAGCCAGATGTACGGCAGCGTCGTAGGACAGATGCGCCGCTACGTGGGCCACGTAGGCCGCAACATCGGCGGCCTCTACCGGACCTACAAGAGCGTGGAGGAGAACGGCGACGTCTTCGTGCCCGAAGAGAAGGAACGCGTGCAGCGCGCCATGCGATGGCTCGACGAGCAGGTGCTCACGGAGCCCACCTGGCTCATCAACGTGCCCTACATCCAGCGCCTGACGAGTGAGCCGCAAGCCACCATCCGCCCGCTCGCCGACCAGGCGGTAGCCGCACTCTGCTCTGCCGCCACGTTCAACAACGTCGTGCGCTACAGCTATGCCGCCAACGCCTACCAGCCTGCCGACTACACCCGCGATGTGGTGCGCCTGCTGTTCAGCGACCTGCGCCCCAGCCGCTGGCACCGCTACGTGCAGGCCCGCACGGTGGCTGTGCTCTCAGAAGCCTGGAAAACGGGCTCCACGGTGGAGGCACGACCCTATATCACGCAGGCGCTGCAGCTCATCCAGCAGCGCGCCCGCAGCGCCGGCGGCGACGCCGCCACGCAGGCCCACTTCCGCGACATCGACCTGCAAATCCGTCTCCTGTTCGAAAAGTAAACACCTCTGATACAGCATCCCTATGGAACCGATGATTGCCGACCTTGCGCTCATCCTGATCTGCGCAGGCGTGATGACCCTCATCTTCAAGAAACTCAAGCAGCCCCTCGTACTGGGCTACATCGTTGCGGGCTTCCTGGCCTCGCCCAATATGCCGTATATGCCGAGCGTCTCGGACCTCGACGGCGTCCATCTCTGGAGTGACATCGGCGTCATCTTCCTGCTCTTCGCCCTCGGCCTGGAGTTCTCGTTCAAGAAAATCATGAAGATGGGTTCGGCGCCCATCATCGCCGCCGGCACCATCATCGCGTGCATGATGACGGTGGGCTACACGACGGGCTACCTCTTCGGATGGAGCCAGATGGACAGCATCTTCCTGGGCGGTATGCTGGCGATGTCCTCCACGACCATCATCTTCAAGGCGTTCGACGACATGGGGCTGCGGCAGCAGCAGTTCGCGAGCATGGTGCTGAGCGTGCTCATCATCGAGGACATCCTGGCCATCGTGCTCATGGTGATGCTCTCGACGCTGGCCGTGAGCCAGCAGTTCGAGGGGATGCAGATGGTCACGAGCATCGCCAAGCTGGTGTTCTTCCTGGTGCTGTGGTTCGTGGTGGGCATCTACCTGATTCCGCTGTTCCTGAAAAAGGCGAAGTCGCTCATGAGCGAGGAGACGATGCTCATCGTGGCCCTCGGCCTGTGCTTCGGCATGGTGGTGCTGGCCTCTACGGTGGGCTTCTCGCCCGCCTTCGGCGCCTTCATCATGGGCAGCATCCTGGCCGAGACGGTCGAGGCGGAGCGCATCGAGCATCTGGTCTCTCCCGTCAAGGACCTCTTCGGTGCCATCTTCTTCGTGTCGGTCGGCATGATGGTGGATGTGCAGCTGATTGCCCAGTACATCGTACCCATCCTGTGCATCATCGCGGCCATCATGGTGGGCCAGACGGTGTTCAGCACGCTGGGCTTCCTGCTCTCCGGCCAGTCGCTGAAGACGTCGATGCAGTGCAGCTTCTCGCTGACGCAGATCGGCGAGTTCGCCTTCATCCTAGCCACGCTGGGCACGTCGCTGGGCGTGACGAGCGACTTCCTCTACCCGATTGTCGTGGCCGTGTCGGTGTTCACCACCTTCACGACACCCTATATGATCCGCCTCGCCGTGCCCGCCTACAACGTCCTCTACAAGCACCTCCCCGACCGGTGGAAGAGCTTCCTGGACCGCTACGCCTCCGGCACACCGAGCATGGCGGAGCACGACAGCCACTGGCGTGCCTATCTCGTGCAGGTGGGTCGCGTGCTGCTCATCTACGGCGTGCTGTGCATTGCCGTCGTGAGCGTGATGCTGGGCATCGTGGAGCCCACCCTGGAGTCATTCATCCCGGGTTCGTGGCTCGCCCTCGCCACGGCCATCCTGACGCTGCTCGTCGTCTCGCCCTTCCTGCGTCCGCTGATGATGAAGGAGAATCATAGCGCAGAGTTCCAGGCACTCTGGAACGACAGCACTTTCAACCGCGCTCCGCTCGTGGCCGTGCAGCTGCTGCGCATCCTGCTGGGTGCTATGGTCGTGAGCTATGTGCTGGGCCGCACCGTGAACTGGAGCGGCACGCTGGGCATCCTGGTCATCGTCTGCGTGGTCTTCGCCATCATCTCCAGCCGCGGCCTGCGGAAGCAGTCGGCGCGCATGGAGGAGACGTTCACGGCCAACCTGAACCAGCGTGAGCGGCAGGCCGCACGCCAGCGGCAACGTCCGAAGTACGCAGGCCGATTGGTGGAGCGCGACGTCCACCTCTCGGACTTCACCATCCCCGTGGGCATCGACTGGGCGGGCAAGACGCTTGCCGAGCTGAATCTGGGCCGCAGCTACGGCGTCCACGTAGCCTCCGTGCTCCGCGGCCACAAGCGATTGAATATTCCGTCGGGGCAGACGCCCATCCTGCCCGGTGACCGCCTGCAGGTGATCGGCAGCGACGACCAGCTGGCCACCTTCGCCCATGCACTGGAGACGAAGTCGCTGGAAGCCGCCCGCGTGGAGGAGCGCAGCGAGGAGGAGATGAAGCTGCGCCGCGTGGTCATCGATGCGGCATCGCCCTTCGTGGGACAGAGCCTCCAGCAGAGCGGCATCCGACAGGAGTACCGCTGCCTGGTCGTAGGCCTCGAAGCGGAGGACAACCCCAGCCTCGTCTCCCCCAACCCGAAGAAACCGCTCCACGCCGGAGACATCATCTGGGTCGTAGGCGAGGAGAAAGACATCACCGCTCTTGAACAAGCCTGCCATGCAACCTCTCTTTGACCCCCACACCCACACCATCGCCAGCGGCCACGCCTACTCCACGATTCAGGAGATGGCGCAGATGGCCGCACAGAAAGGCATCGAGGTGCTGGGCATCACGGAGCACGCGCCCGGCATCCCGGGCACGTGTGATCCTATCTACTTCCGGAATATGCACGTCATCCCGCGCGAGATGTACGGCGTGCGCCTGCTGATGGGCGTGGAGCTGAACATCCTCGACACCACGGGGCGCCTGGACCTCGACGAGCACCACTACCGCTGCTGCGACATCCGCATCGCGGGGATGCACCTGCTATGCTGGCAGGGCGGCACACGCAGCCAGAACACCGACGCCATGCTGGCGGCCATCCACAACCCCTGGACACATATCATCAGCCACCCCGGCGACGGCACGGCGGAGCTCCTCTTCGAGCCCATCGTGCTGGCAGCCCGCGAGACGCAGACACTGCTGGAAATCAACTCCTCGAGCATGATTCCCTCGCGCCACAAGGAGGTGGCACGCCCTAATAACCTGGAAATCCTGCGCCTCTGCCGCAAGTACGACGTCCCCGTCATCCTGGGCAGCGACGCTCATATCGCCCACTCCATCGCCGACTACCGCTATGCCCTCCCCCTGCTCGCCGAGACGGATTTCCCCGACGAGCTGGTGATGAACTACTGGCCGCGGCAGGCGCTGGAGTACTTGGGGATTTAATCCTACAGAGAAAAGAAGCTACTGCGCATTGGGAAGAAGTTACTTGACTTCTTCCCAATGCAGTACGGCGCCGTTGCGACGGGCAGGATCCGCACCGGGATAGTCCATGCTGTAGGGGCTGCCGGTGGTGGGTGACTTGCCGATATAGCGGTGGTTCCGGAGCGAGAAGAGCATGAAGTCGCCGCCGAGGTAGTCCTGCCAGAGGAACACTTCGGCTTCTTCTGCTTTGTCGGTGAAGCGGACATCGCCGGGGAGCCCTTGTCCATAGACTTTGAGGTAGCGCCCGTCGAGGCACTGCAGGGAGACCATTCCCTGACCGCGGTCAAGGATGCGGAACTGGGTGCGGGCACTCATGTCGTCGGTGCGGGTGTCATAGAGGACACCGTGGGGATCGCAGACGGCGGGGCGGCCATTGGCAAGGTTGATGATGCGGAAGGTCTTGCCGTAGGGGATGTTGCCGCTGCGGTCGGCATCGGGTTCCTCGACGGTGAAGTTATCGAACTCGGCATAGCCGCCCTTCTTGCCGCTTACGTTGAAGGCGAAGAGGGCATGGCGCGAGCCTTGGAAGGTGGTGAGCTGGTAGCTCAGAGGCATCATGCGGCCGAGGGTCGTAAACTCTTTTCCATCTGTGCTATAGGCATACTGCGCCTGGTTGTTGTCGTAGTCGCCGATGCAGCGGAGCCAGATTTTCCCGTCGGACAAACCGACGGGCACATCAGTGGTATCGTTGGTGAGTTGTTCGAAGCAACGAAGAGTGAGCGCCTTGCCGCTCTTGACAATGCCGATCCACGAGCACGGAATGTTGATATTTCCGAGGCCGGCGACGTCGCCGTCCTTGAGGCCCTTGGTGCTAAGTTCAACGGTGGCCACGGATGTAGGGCCGATGACGCGCTGTGTCAGGCTGTTGCGAGCCCACATCAACTGCTCGGCGGGGGAGGATTGGATGCGCAGGCGCCCGTTCTTGAGAGACCACATCTTGTCGTCGGGGTTGTGGTTCCACTGCCATACGCGGCCCAGCTGCTTGCCGTCGAAGTTGTCGCTGCGGTTGTAGGGGGAGGTTGCCTGCGATGATATCGCAGGCTCTACGACGGCCGAGGGGGAGGGGGAAGAAATGGAAGAGGAAGAGGGAGATATGGAAGAGGGGGAAGAAACGGGGGAGGGGGCGAGGCCGGGCTTGAACCAGGTGCGGGGGGCGCGGCCGAGGTTGCCGGGGAGGCCGACCATGGGCCAGCCATCGACCCAGGTCATGGGCATCAGGCAGACGGTGCGACCGATGCTGTGGAAGTCCTGCATGAAGAGTGCCCACCATGAGCCGTCGGCATACTGGACGATGCCGCCCTGATGGGCGTTGGTGCAGGCGGTGGCATCCTGATTGACAGGGCCGAGGCGGAAGGGGTAGCCGTCGGGCTGGATGCGGCCACGGAACTGGGTGAGAGAGGCGGCATGGTAGCCGTAGGTCTCATCGGCGGTGATGACGCGCGTCTCGTAGGGTCCCCAGATGTTGTCAGCGCGCGAGCAGAGCGTGCGGCCGTTGGGCTTGTAGTCGGTGGAGATGAGGTAGTAGCGGCCATCGATCTTGTACATGTGATGCCCCTCGCCAACGCCATTCCCCTCGGGAATGATGAGGCGCTCGGTGCCCTCCACGGGGCCGCTCATATCGGGCTTGAGCTCGGTGCACTTGACGTTGCCGTAGCCGTGGATGGCATAGACCTTGCCATCGTCATCGAAGAGCACGCCGAGGTCGTAGATATTGCCCTGCATGTTGTGGTGGGTCCAAGGGCCCCGGATGTCCTTGGCAGTGTAGCACTGGAGCCCTTTCCCGTTGATGTTGGAGAAGACATAGAACTGCCCATTGGCATAGCGGATGGCAGGTGCCCAGATGCCTTGTCCGTAGATTTCCTGATGGTTGCGGAGCGAGAAGGCATCGTCGGCGAAGTCGAAGCGGTCGAAACAGTAGCTGATGTTCTCCCAGTTCACGAGATCCTTGGAGTGCAGGATGACGAGGCCGGGGACGGCATGCATGGTCGTGCCAGCAAGGTAGTAGTCGTCGCCGACGCGCAGGATGTCGGGGTCGGAGAACTCATCGTAGAAGAGCGGGTTGGTGAAGGTGCCGTTGCCGTTGTCGGCAGTCCAGGAGGTCGTGGTCTGTGCCTGTGCGCCGAGGGCGCAGGCGACGGTGAGGAGGAGGGTGTTCAGAATCCGTTTCATGTGCCTATATTATATAAGGAACGCGCGAGAGGACTGTTATCCCCTCGCGCGCCTTGGTTGAACAATGGTGACCCCGCTGGGATTCTAACCCAGGACCTTCAGAACCGGAATCTGACGCTCTATACAGCTAAGCTACGGAGCCAAAGAAGCAACAGCCATTCAGCTTTGCGGCTGCAAAGTTAGTCTTTTCTGTTGAGGATGCCAAGTTTTCGGGCAAAATATTTTTGCTTGCAGGCGATTTCGGGGTCACGGCGCCTGCTTTTCACGCGCTACCACGTCAAGTCGCTCGTCAATTTCCGTTACACATTGCCGTTTTCTTTCCTGTTTTTGTTTGCCATTTGACAGAAAGTTTGTACCTTTGCCGCGCAAAATGACAAAACAAGGAATAGAAAACATGTCGCAACTCATCAAGCCGCAAGGCTATACCCCCGTGCTCGACCTCCAGCAGACGGAGCTGGCCATCAAGAAAATCAAGGACTTCTTCCTGAGCAACCTCTCATCGGAACTGCGCCTGCGCCGCGTGACGGCGCCGCTGTTCGTGCTGAAGGGCCTCGGCCTGAACGATGACCTGAACGGTGTGGAGCGTCCCGTCACGTTTCCTATCAAGTGCATGGGCGACGCGCCCGCCGAGATCGTACACTCCCTGGCTAAGTGGAAGCGCAACACGCTGGCTGAGTACCATGTCCCCAGCGGCTTCGGTATCATCACGGACATGAATGCCGTCCGCGCCGACGAGGAACTGGACAACATCCACAGCATCTATGTCGATCAGTGGGACTGGGAGCGCACCATGTCGCGCGAGGAACGCACGCTGGCGTTCCTGCGTAAGACGGTGGAGCGCATCTACGGCGCTATCCTGCGCACGGAATATTATCTGAGCGAGATGTACCCGCAGCTGCAGCCCTTCCTGCCGGAGGAGATTCACTTCGTGCACAGCGAGGAACTGCGCCGCCAGTACCCCGACCTCACGCCGAAGGAGCGCGAGCACGCCATCTGCAAGGCGTACGGCGCAGTGTTCATCATCGGCATCGGCGGCAAGCTGGGCGACGGCAAGGAGCACGACCTGCGGGCGCCGGACTACGATGACTGGTCCACGCCGAACGAGGACGGCTTCGAGGGCTTGAACGGCGATCTGCTCGTCTGGTATCCGTTGCTGAACCGCAGCATCGAGCTTTCGTCGATGGGCATCCGCGTGGATCGCGAAGCGCTGGAGCGCCAGCTGGCGTTGCAGGGCAAGGAAGACCGCAAGCAGCTGTTCTTCCACCAGCGATTGCTGAAGGGCGAGCTGCCCCTGAGCATCGGCGGCGGTATCGGGCAGAGCCGGCTGTGCATGATCCTTCTGCACAAGGCACATATCGGCGAGACGCAGTCAAGCATCTGGCCAGACGCGATGCGAGCGGAGTGCCGCGCTGCCGGTTTCCAGCTTATCTGAATCACATCAGCGGGCGCCTCTCAATGAGGCGCCCGCTGAGTTTTATTAGTCCACATAGTAGATTCGTTTCACGCGCGGCGAGACGGAGGTGAGGATTTCGTAGGGGATGGTGCCGATGGCATCGGAGAGCACCGACGGGGGCAGGTCCGGCCCGAAGATGACGGCGGTGTCGCCTTCACGGCAGTCGATGTCGGTGACGTCGATCATGCAGACATCCATGCAGATGTTGCCCACGTAGGGCGCTTTCTGCCCGTTCACGAGACAATAGCCATTGCCGCAGCCAAGATGGCGGTCAAGTCCGTCGGCATAGCCGATGGGGAGCGCCGCGATGCGGCTGTCCCGCGACAGGTGGCCCTTGCGGGAGTAGCCCACGGTGTCGGTGGCCGGCACGTCGTGGATCTGCAGGATGGTGGTCTTGAGCGTAGAGATGCAGGAGAGCATCTCGTTGTTGCGGGCATTGATGCCATATAGCCCCAGTCCGAGACGCACCATGTCGCAGTGGCGCTCGGGGAAGTGTTCGATGCCGGCGCTATTGCAGATATGGCGCAGGATGCGATGCGGGAAGGCAGCCTGCAAGCGGTCGGCAGCCTCGCTGAAGAGCGTCCACTGGTGTTCAGAGAAGGCGTCGAAGTCGTCGCTGTCGGAGCCCACGAAGTGCGAGAACACCGAGCGCACGATGAGCGCCTTCTGCGCCTGCAGGCGTCGGATGAGCTCGTCGAGGTCCTTCTGCGGTTCGAAGCCGAGGCGATGCATACCCGTGTCAAGCTTCACGTGGATGGGGAAGTTCGTGATGCCCTCGCGCTCCGCTGCGTGGGAGAGCGCATCGAGCAGGCGGAAGCTATATACCTCCGGTTCGAGGCCATATTCAAAGAGGGTGCGGAACGACGACATCTCGGGATTCATCACCATGATGTTGGCCGTGATGCCGGCGCGGCGCAGCTCCACGCCCTCATCGGCCACTGCCACGGCGAGGTAATCGACGCGGTGGTCCTGCAGCGTGCGCGCAATCTCCACAGCTCCGGCACCGTAGGCCGATGCCTTGACCATGCAGACCATCTTTGTCTCGGGACGCATGAAGGCGCGATAGTAGTTGAGGTTATCTACGACGGCCGAGAGGTTGACCTCGAGAATGGTCTCGTGGACCTTCTGCACGAGGGCGTCGGCGATGCGGTCGAAGCGGGCCTGACGGGCACCCTTGATGAGGACGATGCAGTCCTTCAAGTCTCCGACGAGAGAAGAGGCAAGGAAGGTGTCGATGCCTGAGAAGGTATGAGTGGGCAAGGTAGATGGTCCATTGTCCACGTTCGCCATGCCCGCGCTGACCTCCGGTCCGATGCCGATGAACTCATCCACGCCGTACTGGCGGATGAGGTCGGCGACCTGACGGTAGAGGTCGGTGAGGGTGAGACCCGTCTGCTTGATGTCGGAGAGGATGAGGACGCGGCGACGGCCGGCGGCCTCGGGGCGGCGACGCATGAAGTCGAGGGCAATCTCGAGCGAGCCGAGGTCGCTGTTGCAGGTGTCGGTGATGAGGGTGCAGCCATTGCGCCCCTCCTTCACTTCCAGGCGCATCGCGACGGGTTCCAGGCGCTGTATGCGCTCGCGGATGACTGCGTCGGGGAGACCAAGGTAGCGGCAGACGCAGATGCACGTGCAGACGTTCTCGATTCCAGCGAGGGACTCTCCCCCCAGCCCCTCCTTATAAGGGAGGGGAGTAGTCACTGTTGTCCCCTGAACGCTGTCTGTCACGGAAAGTATATACTCTCCTCCCTCAGAGGGAGAGGCAGGGGGGAGAGTCCTCCACCCGATGAGCTGTCCCTTGAAACCACTGCGGGCGATGCAGTCGCTGACGAGCTCATCGTCGGCGTGGTAGATGAGCACCTCGGCATCGCGGAAGAGGCGCAGCTTCTCCATGCATTTCTCGCGACGGTCGGCGAAGTTCTCGTCGTGGGCGGAACCAAGATGTGTGAGTACACCGATAGTAGGCTGGATGATGCCCTGCAGGGCGTCCATCTCCCCCGACTCACTGATACCGGCCTCGAAGATGCCCAGCTGCGTCTGCTCCGAGAGGCGCCACACGGAGAGGGGCACACCAATCTGCGAGTTCCAGGAGCGCGGCGAGCGCGTGATGTTGAAGTCCGGGGCAAGAAGCTGGTAGAGCCACTCCTTGACAATGGTCTTGCCGTTGGAGCCGGTGATGCCGATGACGGGGATGTTCAGTTCCTCGCGGTGGCGCTCTGCCAGGCGCTGTAGCGCCTTCAGGGGGGAGGGCACCTGCAAGTAGTTGGCATCCGCCTCGGGGTGTTCGGGGAGCTGGCTGACGACGAAGTTGCGCACGCCGCGGCCGTAGAGTTCAGGGATATAGCGATGACCGTCGTTCTTCGCCGTGCGGATGGCAAAGAAGAGCGAGTCCTCGGGAAAAACGAGGGAACGGCTGTCGGTGAGCAGCCAGTTGATACGGCTGTCAGCCGTACCGATGCGATGGGCACCTATGAGGGTGGCGATGGTGACGATGGAATAGGTCATGGTTCTAAATTGTATTTAGTCATGAGCTCGCGTAAGCGTTCCTGCGTCTGCTCGCGGAAACGGCGGGCAGCGGGAGAGTCGGGATCATCGGGACGATGCTGGAGAGCCTTGCGGATAGGTTCGTAATCAACCAGGTAGCGACGTGTCTCGGCATCGAACCAGCGATCCGAGAAGCGCTCCCAGATGTAATCAACGGCCTGCTCCGAGGGGTGCAGGAGGTCAGGGGCATAGAAGCGGTAGTCGCGGAGCTCGTCGAGCTGGATCTCGTAGGCAGGGAAGTAGCAGACTTGTGCCGGGAACTTCTGTCGCACGGCCTCCACGGCCATGAGCAGCGTAGCCTTGGCGAGCTGGCTGTCATGAAACCCGTATTTGACATAGCGGAAGGGCGACACGGTGAAGATGATGCGTGCGCGGGGGAAGAGCTCGCAGAGGGTCTCGAGCGTCGCCGTGCACTGCGTCAGCCCCATCGTCTTCTCGGTGAACTCCGCCTGCGGCCGCTTGTGGCAGTTGCCCACGATGAGGCGGCTGTCGGTGCGCTCGTAGTAGCGGTTGGTGCCGAGCGTGATGACGAGCGTGTCCGGCGCCCAGCTGAAGAGCCGTCCGCGGGCGGCGAGGAACGCCGAGCGACAGGCATCCAGCGTAGTGGCGCTGAAGTGGGTGTCGAGGAGCCAGCAGTGCCAGCGCTGCTCCTCGTCCTCGAAATAGAGGGATTTGCACATAGGGTCCTGCGTGAGCACTTGCAGGATGCTCAGCGGATTGTACAGCACGCCCATCGGGTTCACGAGGGCGGGGAGGCCGCTTTGCCGCATCTTGGCGCCGATGTACTCTGCGAAGCAGGAGCCGATGAACGCCACGCGGTTATGAAGTCCAAGGGGATGTTCCAGTGACGGAATCTCTACGGGAGTCATGAGTTTCATACTGCAAAGGTACATTATTTTTGGAATTTGAGCACGCAAATCATGAATTTAATGTATCTTTGCCGCGAAAAACTGACTCATGACAGAAAAGAACCTACAAGAATACCCGCTGCTGGAGCAGATTCCACTGCCCGCCTACCTGCGCCAGCTGCCGCTGGAGCAACTGCCGGAGGTGTGCCGCGAGCTGCGGCAGAACCTGATTGCGGAGCTCTCCGACAACCCCGGCCATTTCGCGTCGAGCCTCGGCGTGGTAGAGCTGACGGTGGCGCTGCACTATGTCTATGACACGCCCTACGACCGCCTCGTCTGGGACGTAGGGCATCAGGCCTATGCCCACAAGCTGCTGACAGGCCGCCGCGCCACATTCTCCACGAACCGCCACTTCCACGGCCTGCGTCCCTTCCCGTCGCCCGCCGAGAGCGAGTACGACAGCTTCACGGCTGGCCACGCCTCCAACAGCATCAGCGCCGCGCTGGGCATGGCCCTCGCCGCCAAGGCCAAGGGGGAGACGAAGCGCCACGTGGTGGCCGTCATCGGCGACGGTGCCATGAGCGGAGGTCTCGCCTTCGAGGGTCTGAACAACGCCGCCAACACGCCCAACGACGTGCTCATCATCCTGAACGACAACAATATGAGCATCGACCGCAGCGTCGGCGGTATGAAGAACCTGCTGCACCAGCTGCAGATCAATCCCACCTACAATCGCTTGCGCTACAAGGCGGCACGCAAGCTGCTCTCGTGGGGATTCATCAGCGAGCGGAGCAAGAAGAGCATCCTGCGCTTCAACAACTCACTGAAGAGCCTCATCAACCACCAGCAGAACGTGTTCGAGGGCATGGACATCCGCTACTTCGGCCCCACCGACGGCCACGATGTCATCGAGCTCGTGCGCACGTTGCGCGTCATCAAGGACATGGAAGGCCCGAAGCTGCTGCACATCCACACCGTCAAGGGCAAGGGCTTCGAGCCTGCGGAGCACGGCGGTGCCGTCTGGCACGCCCCCGGCAAGTTCGATCCCCAAACAGGCGAGCGGCTGCAATGCGACGAGACAGGGCTCCCGCCGAAGTTCCAGGACGTGTTCGGTAACACCTTATTAGAACTCGCGCGCGCGAACGATCGCATCGTCGGCGTGACACCCGCCATGCCCACGGGCTGCTCCATGAGCATCATGATGAACGCCATGCCCGAGCGTGCCTACGACGTGGGCATCGCCGAGGGCCACGCCGTGACCTTCTCCGCAGGCATGGCCAAGGACGGCCTCATACCTTTCTGCAACATCTACAGTTCGTTTGCGCAGCGCGCCTACGACAACCTGATCCACGACGTCTGCATCTCACGCCTCAATGTGGTGCTGTGCCTGGACCGCGCCGGTCTCGTCGGCGAGGACGGCCCCACGCATCATGGCGCCTTCGACCTGGCCTACCTGCGCCCCATCCCGGGGCTGACCATTGCCTCGCCGATGGACGAGCACGAGCTGCGCCACCTGATGTACACAGCCCAGCTGCCCGAGAAGGGTCCCTTCGTGATCCGCTACCCGCGCGGCCGCGGCTCGCTCGCCGACTGGGAGTGTCCGATGCACGAGATTCCCGTGGGCCGCGGGCGACGCCTGAAGGACGGCCACGACGTGGCCGTGCTGACCATCGGTCCCATCGGCGTGGCCGCACGGGAAGCCATCCGCCAGGCCGAAGCGGAGCACCCGGGCTGGAGCGTGGCACACTACGACATGCGCTTCCTGAAGCCTCTGGACGAGACATTGCTCACGGAGGTGGCCGCACGCTTCCGCCGCATCGTGACGGTGGAGGACGGCGTGCGCACGGGCGGCCTAGGCACAGCGGTGCTGGAGTGGCTCTCGGACCACGGCATGAGCATCCCCGTGACGCGGCTGGGGCTCCCGGACGCGTTCGTGGAACACGGCTCCCTGAAAGAACTCCACCACCTCTGCGGCATCGATATCGAAGGCATCAAGCGTGCGCTGGTATTATGAATTGTGAATTATGAATTGTGAATTATGAATTGCGAATTGTGAATTATGAATTGTGAATTATGAATTATGAATTGACATGAAAATAATCATCGCCGGTGCAGGAGCGGTCGGCAGCCATCTGGCAGCCCTGCTCACGAAAGAGAACCACGACATCGTCCTGCTGGATGAGGACAGCGCCAAGCTGGCCGCCATCAGCGACGGGCTGGATCTGATGACCCTGAACGTCTCGCCAACGAGCATCAGCGGCCTGAAGGAAGCGGGGACGCCGCAGGCGGATCTGTTCATCGCCGTGACACCCTCCGAGACGAAGAACCTGACGTGCTCCATGCTGGCCCACAGCCTGGGCGCCAAGAAGACCGTGGCGCGCATCGACAATGCCGAGTACCTGAAGCCGGCGAACCGCGATTTCTTCACCTCGCTGGGCATCAGCTCCCTCATCTATCCCGAGGTGCTGGCAGCGCAGGAGATCGTGGCGGGCGTGCAACGCTCGTGGGTGCGGCAATGGTGGGAGGTGCACGGCGGCGCCCTCGTCATCCTGGGCATCAAGCTGCGCGAGGAGGCCGTGGCGCTCTTCGGACAGCCGCTCAAGGACCTGTGCAAACCCGACTCACCCTACCACATCGTGGCCATCAAGCGCGACGAAGAGACGATCATCCCTGGCGGCTTCGACGAGCTGAAGTTGGGCGACATCGCCTACTTCATGACAACGAAGAAGTTCGTGCCCAGCATCCGGCAACTGGTGGGCAAGGACAGCTACCCCGACGTGAAGAAAGTCATGATCATGGGCGGCGGGCGCATCGCCGTACAGACCTGCCACCGGCTGCCTGACTACATGGACGTGAAGCTTATCGAGCAGGACGCCGACCGCAGCCGCAAGCTGACGGAGCTGCTCGACAACGACAACGTGCTCATCATCAACGGCGACGGCCGCGACACGCAGCTGCTGCTGGAGGAAGGCATCCGACAGACGCAGGCTTTCTGCGCCCTCACGGCCGAGACGGAGACGAACATCCTGGCGTGCCTCGCCGCCAAGCGCATGGGCGTGCGCAAGACGGTGGCGCTCGTGGAGAACTCGGAGTATATCACGATGGCAGAGAAGCTGGACATCGGCACCATCATCAACAAGAAGGCCATCGCCGCAGGCCACATCTACCAGATGCTGCTGGCGGCGGACGTGGCGAGCGTGAAGAGCCTCACCATCGCCGACGCCGACGTGGCGGAGTTCGATGTCAGCGAGGGCGCCCTCGTGACGCGGCAGCCGGTCATGAAGCTGGGTCTGCCGAAGGGCATCACCATCGGCGGCATCGTGCGGGGCGGCGAGGGGTTCCTCGTCAACGGCAGCACGCAGATCATGCCGGGCGACCGCGTCGTGGTGTTCTCGCGCACGGCGCTGTTCAAGCAGCTGGACCGCTTCTTCAAGAAGCCCGAGGGCGGTCTGTTCTCCATCTTCCATTAAAGGAAAACCCTTTTTATACACCTATTTATTCACCCTTAAAAAGAAAAGAATGAAGAATTCAAGACAAAACGCACCCTCCCTCGCAGGGAGGGTGAGAGGCCGGACGGCCACCTTCCGCCGGTTCTCGCGCGGCGGCTACGCCATCTTTGCCAGCCTGCACCGCGAAGTGCGCATCGGCGTGCTCACGGTAGGGATGCTGGCCAGCGTGAACATCCCCAAGGCACAGGCGCTGCAAGTGAGCACCCACCCCGACACCGAGGACAGCGCCGACGAGAAGGAACTCGCGGAGGTCTCCGTAGCGGGCACGATGGCGCCGCTGACGGCCCTGCAGTCCGCCCGCATCGTGGGCGTCATCACCCGCCAGGAGATTGAATCGTCGGCGGCGCAAAGCGTCAACGACCTCTTGAAATTAGCCGTCGGCGTAGATGTCCGGCAGCGCGGCGGCTTTGGTATTCAGACGGACATCAGCATTGATGGCGGCACGTTCGACCAAATCACTCTTCTGCTGAACGGCGTCAACATCAGTTCCCCCCACACAGGCCATCTGGCCGCAGACTTCCCCGTCAGCCTCTCCGACATCGAGCGCATCGAGGTGCTCGAGGGCGCTGCCTCACGCGTCTATGGCGCCTCCGCCTTCGGGGGAGCCATCAACATCGTGACAAAAAGACCCACCTCCAACCTCTCCCGTGAGGGAGGGGAGACCTCCGGTGAGGGAGGCAAGAACCATTTATTCTCCGTTGATGCCGGCGTGCACGGCGGCAGCTACCTGACCTTGGGCGGCGATGCACGCGTGGCACTGTCTGCACGTCCGTCAAGCCCCTCCCTGACGGGAGGGGTATGGGGTGGGTCTTTATCTGCCACCTACCAGCGCAGCGACGGCGCCACGACGAACTCCGACTTCCAGCGCGGCCAGGCCTACCTCAGCGGCGGCTACGATGCCGAGAGCTTCCGCATCGACCTGCAGGCGGGCTACAGCCAGAAGGCCTACGGCGCCAACACGTTCTACAGCGCCGCCTACCCGAATCAGTATGAGCGCAACCGCCGCTTTTTCGTCAGCCTCGGCGCCGAGACGAAAGGGCGCGTGCGCGTGCGTCCGGAAGTCTATTGGAACCGCCTCCTGGACAACTTCGAGCTCATCCGCGACACGCCCACGGGCGAGAACTTCCACCGCTCGGACGTGCACGGAGCTCGCGTCAGCGCCGACCTGCGCTGGGCAGCAGGGCGCACCGCCCTCGGCGCAGAGGTGCGCGAGGAGGGCATCTACAGCACCGCCCTCGGCCTGCCACTGAACAACCCGACGACCCACAAGGTGCCGGGCGAGGACCTCTTCTACGCGAAGCACGACAACCGCACCAACTTCAGCATCAACGCAGAGCACAACATCCTGCTGCCCCGCTTCACGGCCAGCATCGGCGTGCTGGCGAACTACAACACACGCTTCGACAGCCGCCTGCGCTTCTACCCCGGCGTAGATCTGGCCTACACGCCGGCAACCCACTGGCGCCTGTTCGCGTCCTACAACAAGGGCTTCCGCCTGCCCACCTTCACCGACCTCTACTACAAGAGTCCCACCCACGAGGGCAACCAGGGCATGAGCGCCGAGGAGAGCCACAGCGTGCAGCTCGGCGCCACCTACCGCACGGAGGCCGTCGATGCCACCGTGAAGGCTTTCTACCACCGCGGCACGAACATGATCGACTGGGTGATGTACACGGCGGACGATGTCTTCCACAGCGCCAACTTCGACCTGGACAATATGGGCGTGCAGGCACAGGCCACCGTGCGCTTTGCGCCGCTCTTCGGGAAGGCGGACAGCTACCTCCAGCGCCTCAGCGTGGGCTACACCTATCTCCACCAGCAGCGGCGCGACGACACGGAGATCTACAAGTCGAACTACGCCATGGAGTACCTGCGCCACAAGCTGGTGGCGACGCTCGATCACCGCATCGTCTCGCACCTCAGCGCCTCGTGGTGCGTGCGCTGGCAGGACCGCATGGGCGACTACATCCTCTACGAGGACGGGCGCTCCACGGGGCAGCTCGTCAGCTACTCGCCCTACGCCACGCTGGACCTGAAGCTGCGCTGGACGGATCGCCACTATGAGGTGTGGGTCGAGGGCACGAACCTCACCAACCACACCTACTACGACCTGGGCAACATCCCGCAGCCCGGCATCGTCGTGCTCGCCGGAGCACGGGTGAGGTTCTAAAGAACACTTTTCTCACCGTTCAGCACAAAATAATTCACCTTTCGTCGGGCGCAAGTCATAAATTATCACTAATTTTGCGCCCGAAATGAGAAAGCTACTATTCCTTCTGGCACTGATGCTCGTGTGGTCTGCCGCTGTGCAGACCGCACGGGCACAGTCTGCCAAACCCTTCACCCTCGTGCTTGACGCGGGCCACGGCGGCAAAGACCCCGGCGCACTCGGCACTGCGGGCAAGGAGAAGAACATCAACCTCGCCGTGGCACTCGCCGTGGGACGGCTCGTGGAGCAGAACCTCAAGGACGTGAAAGTCATCTACACGCGCAAGACCGACGTCTTCGTGGAGCTCGACGAGCGCGCTGCCATCGCCAACCGCGCCAAGGCCAACCTCTTCGTGAGCATCCACACCAACGCCCTCCCCAAAGGAGCACAGGGACGCGGCTCCGAGACCTACACGCTCGGTATGCACCGCGCCGCCGACAACCTCGACGTGGCCAAGCGCGAGAACGCCGCCATCATGCTCGAGAAAGACTACGAGAGCCGCTACGAGGGTTTCGACCCCAAGAGCGCCGAGAGCTACATCATCTTCGAGTTCATGCAGGACAAGAACATGGAACAGAGCGTGAAGCTCGCCACCCTCATCCAGCAGCAGTTCCGTGCCGCAGGCCGCATCGACAAGGGCGTGCACCAGGCCGGCTTCCTCGTCCTGCGCGCCACCTCCATGCCCTCCTGCCTCGTGGAACTCGGTTACATCACCACCGCCTCCGAGCAGGCCTACCTGACCAGCGACCGCGGTGTCAACGAGCTGGCCATGAGCATCTATCAAGCAATCAAGAAATATAAAGCCACACAACAATGAAAATCCCCCGCGAAGCCAAGATCGGCGTGGCGGCCGTCATCGCCCTGGTGCTTCTCTACGCCACCATCAAGTTCCTACAGGGTGTCAACCTGTTCTCCACACAGGACACCTACTACATCAACTTCCGCAACGCCAAGGCGCTCGCCAAGAGCAGCCCCGTCTATGCCGACGGCTACGACGTGGGCATCGTTGCCGACATCCGCTACGACTACGACCACCCCGGCACGGGCGTCATCGTGCAGATCGCCGTGGAGCACGGTATGCGCATCCCCGCAGGCACCACCGCCGTCCTCGATGAGGCCATGCTCGGCGGCTGCTCACTGAACCTGCACATGGGTAACAGCCCCGTGGAGCGCTACAGCGTCGGCGACACCATCCCCTCCGCAGAGAACAACGGGCTCATGGCCCGCGCCGCAGAGATGATCCCCAAGCTCGAGGCCACCCTTGCCAAGGTAGATACCCTACTGACAACCCTCAACAAAGTCGTCGGAGACCCGCACATCCAGCAAGTCCTGGCTAACGCCGAGGCCCTCACCGCCAACCTCGACCAAAGCAGCCGACAGCTCAACCAGCTCCTGAGCCGCGACATCCCGCAGATGGCACAGACCTTCAACCAGGCCGGACAGAACGTGGTCACCCTCACCGACAACCTCAACCACCTCGACCTCGAGACCACCATGAGCCGTGTCAACCAGACCCTCGCCGACGTCAACCAGACCACCGCACGCCTCACCTCCACGGACAACAATGTGGGCCTGCTGCTCAACGACACCACCCTCTACCACGACCTCAACCGCACCGCCACGGGAGCCGCCGACCTCCTCGAGGACTTCAAGGCACACCCCAAACGCTACATCCACTTCTCCGTTTTCGGAAAGAAGGACAAATAACACGTAATAAGAAAATTTTCCAAATAAGCACCCACTTCGGAGAGAACAACAACCGCCCGCGCCTAACCCTCTTAATTTAGGCCGCTTATACCCCGAATGAGAGACTTGGCTCCCGCGCATCACCGCGAGAGCCAAGTCTTTTTTCATCAGCGAGTTAGACCGATGCAAGACTCCGCCGCAAGATGTTTCAAAGAGTGGTGCGCAAGAGGGTGAAAACGTGCCGCTTAGGAACCCATGCCCACATCTTTTTTCAGACGACCATTTGGCCATTCCGCGAAAAAGCTCTAACTTTGCACCGCAATTCGCCTCCGGACGAAACCTGCTCTTACATTATATATATATAGACCACTTACCCAAAAGAATGGAAAGCCACGCACCCATCGCCGACCCAAGATGGACTGAATGCCTACGGATGATCAGCCACAACATCTCCGAGCAGCAGTTCAACACTTGGTTCTCCCCCATCCACTCCTCCGGCTTCGACGAGGAGCGGCGGGAGCTGACGCTCAGCGTGCCCAGCCCATTCGTCTATGAATACATCGAAGAGCACTTCGTCAACCTCCTCCGGCTCGTCCTCAAGCGCGTCTATGGTGAAGGCGTACGGCTCATGTACAAGGTGACCACCGATGCCACCAACGACCTCACCGTCGAGTGGGAAGGCACCAAGGCCCAAGCCCCGAAAGTCAACGCCACCAGCCCCCTCAACCAGGCACCCCGGCCCCTTCAGGAGCTCGACTCACAGCTGCGACCCGGCTACACCTTCGACAACTTCATCGAAGGCCAGACCAATAAGCTGCCCCGCGCTGTAGGCCTCGCCATCGCACAGAACCCCCATCAGAGCACCTTCAACCCCCTCTTCATCTACGGCGGCTCCGGCACTGGCAAGACACACCTCGTCAACGCTATCGGCCTCCGCCTGAAAGAGCTGCACCCCGAGCTGCGCGTCCTCTACGTCAGCGCACACCTCTTCCAGGTACAATACACCGACAGCGTGCGCCGCAACACCGTCAACGACTTCATCAGCTTCTACCAGAGCATCGACGTCCTCATCATCGACGACATTCAGGAGTTCGCCACCCTCCAGAAGACACAGCTCGCCTTCTTCCACATCTTCAACCATCTCCACCAGAACGGCCGCCAGCTCATTCTCACCAGCGACCGTCCGCCCGTGGCCCTGCAAGGCATGGAAGAACGCCTGCTCACCCGCTTCAAGTGGGGTATGCTCGCCGAGCTCGAGAAAGCCGACAAAGCCCTGCGCCGCGACATCCTCCTGCACAAGATCCACCGCGACGGCCTCCACATCGAAGCACCCGTCGTAGAGTACATCGCCGAGCACGTCGATCAGAGCATCCGCGACCTCGAGGGCGTCGTCACATCCCTCATGGCTCACAGCGTCGTCAACAACTGCGACATCGACATCGAGCTCGCCCAGCGCGTCATCAGCCGCACCGTAGGCATCCGCCAGGCCGAGCCCATCACCGTCGAGCGCATCATCGAGCACACCGGCTACCAGTTCCAGCAGGACACCGACGAGATCCTCTCCTCCAGCCGCAAGGCACCCGTCGTCCTCGCCCGTCAGGTCGTCATGTACCTCGCCCAGAAGCACACCCGCCTGAGCACCACCCGCATCGGCATGGCCGTAGGGCGCCGTGGCCACGCCACCGTCATCCACTCCTGTCAGGTCATCACCGACCGCCTCGCCACAGACCCCCAGCTCCGCCAGCAAATCGCCGACATCGAAGCCGGCCTCCGCGGCTAAGCAAGATCACAAACCGCATTGTTAAAAAATGAATCCAGCTAGCTGCAAACAACGACACAGCCAGCTGCAAGCAGCAACACAGCAGGCTGAAGACAGAAGAACGCAGGGTAGAAAGCTGAAGAACGCAAGGTAGAAAGCTAAAGACCGCAGGGTGGAAGGCTGAAGGGCACGACGTATCGGGCAACAAGCCGGGGGATTCATCCAACAACATCACGACGAACGAAGTGGATCACCAAGGTGATCCACCTTAAAGCACGCGACCTTTAACGTCGAAGGACGCAACGTGTGGAGTGGATCACCAAGGTGATCCACTCCACACGTTACGGCGTGTAACGCCCAAAGGCCGTATCAGAAAGCTTACAGCTGGCGTGCTTCTTGCCGCATCCACCAGACGAAGCGCGCCAGACATGCGGCGGTGAGGAGGGAAGCGACGAGGAGGGAGGGGGTGGCAGGAAGGCCGAGGGTGGTGGGTGAGGTGAGGAAGAAGTCGGTGACGACCATCGTCATGAAGAGGGCGGGGAGCAGCGTGAGCCAGTAGCACTTGTGCTCGCGCGCGAGATAGACGGTGCACACCCACAGCGTCACGGCGGCCATCAGCTGGGTGCCCCACGCGACGTACTGCCAGACAGTGCCGAAACCGGACGGGTTGCCAATCTGCCACGCCAGCAGGGCGATGCCCACGGCAAAGACGGGGAGACTCAGCAGCAGGCGTGAGCGCGCGGAGGACTGCCCCAGATGGAAGGCCTCGGCCAGGATGAGGCGGGCGCTGCGGAAGGAGCTGCCGCCCGTGGTGATGGGGGCTGCGACGATGCCCAGAAGCGCCAGGATGCTGCCGAAGGTGCCGAGCCAACTGTGACAGACGATGTTGACGACGGTGGGGGCATCGAAGTGCTGGATGAGCGTGTGGCCGTCGGCATCGGTGAGGATGCCTGCTGCGGAGGCGCTGAACTGCGCCACGACATCGGGGGAGCACACCTCGCGCCAGCCGTCGGCAAAGAAGAAATAGCTGGAGATGGTGGCCCAGACGAGAGCCACGACACCCTCGGTGATCATGGCACCGTAGAAGATGGGACGGCCCTGCCGCTCGCTCTTCATGCAGCGCGCCATCATGGGGGACTGGGTGGCGTGGAAGCCGCTGACGGCGCCGCAGGCGATGGTCACGAACAGGGCGGGGAAGATCTGCTGTTGCATACCGAAGCGCTTGGCACCCCAGTTGGAGAGCCCATCCCACACCTCGGGCAGCACGGGCTGCTTGATGCACAGCACGACACCCAGCGCCAGCACCATGAACAACATCGAGAGGGCGAAGACGGGATAGACGCGACCGATGACCTTGTCGATGGGCAGCATCGTCGTGGCGACATAGTAGAGGAAGATGATGAGCACCCACATCATGCGGTCGCCCCAGATGCCGGAGAGGATGATGGCGGGGCAATAGACGAAGAAGGCGCCCACGAGGACCATCATCATCATCGTGAAGAGGACCATCGCCTTGCGGGCGGCGGAACCCAGGTAGAGCCCCGTCAGCTCGGCCTGTCCGCAGCCGTCGTGGCGCAGCGAGAGCATCCCGCTGATGTAGTCGTGGACGGCGCCGCCGAAGATGCAGCCGAAGACAATCCACAGATAAGCCGAAGGCCCGAACCACATCCCCATGATGGCTCCGAAGATGGGACCCGTGCCGGCGATGTTAAGAAACTGAATCATGAAGATGCGCCACCCGGGCAGCACGATGTAATCGACACCGTCGGCCTTGCGCAGCGCGGGTGTCTCGCGGTCGTCGGGACCGAACACGCGCTCTGCCACACGGCTGTACAGCATATAACCCAGGAAGAGAGCGAGAAGACTGATGAGAAAGGATACCATGTTCTATTTCGTTATTTTCGGCGGCAAAGGTACAAAAAACACGGCAAACGGCACCACATTCCCTTCCTTTTTTGTACTTTTGCACCGTCATCAACCACTTCACAAACAGAAATTCCCATGAACGAGACCCTCGACCGCACCGACATCGCCATCCTGCGCACCTTGCAGAAGAACGCCAAGCTGACCACCAAGGAGCTGGCAGAAGCTGTACACCTGACCTCCACGCCCGTCTTCGAGCGGCAGAAGCGCCTGGAGCGGCAGGGAATCATCCGGGGGTATATCGCTGTGCTCGATGCTGCCAAGCTCGACCGCGCCTTCATCGTCTTCTGCAGTGTCAAGCTCTCCCGCATGAACCACGACATCGCCCTCGACTTCAACCGCCGCATCGCTGAGATCCCCGAGGTGACCGAGTGCTACAACATCTCCGGCGACTACGACTATCTGCTGAAGATCAACGTGCGGGACATGGCGCAGTACCAGCAGATCCTGCTGGAGAAACTGGGAACCATCGAGAGCCTCGGCTCGCTCAAGAGCTCCTTCGTCATGGGCGAGGTCAAGCACGAATACGGCATCTGCCTCTGACGGCAGAGCCGCTACGACATCCCCGGAGAGAGCGCTCACGGAAGAGCCTCACAGCGTGAGGCGCGTGATGCTGGCGTAGTCAGGGATATGGTTATAGACTTCCTGGAGGGGCACCACGCCGGCATGGGCGAGGGCACACATGATGGGGCCTCCATGACAGAAGACGGCGACGCGGGCGTCGGCAGTTGCCGGGTCGGCACGCAGCTCTTCGATGAAGGCGGTGACGCGGGCATAGAGGTCGCGGAAGCTCTCGCCGTTGCGCGTGGGATGGTCCAGGAAGTGGTCGAAGTACTTCTGCAGGTCGGGGTCGTGGATATCATCGAAGCGCAGCATCTCCCAGTCGCCCATGTGCATCTCCTTCATGCGCGGTTCCTCGATGGCGTCGGGGTAGCCGCAGAAGGCGGCCAGCTGCCGGGCACGAGTGAGGGGCGAGGTATAGACACGGTCAAAGGTGATGCCCTGCAGCTGCTCGCGGCACGCCGCGGCTTCCTCCTCGAAATGTTCCGAGACGGGCACGTCCGTCCACCCGTAGCAGGTGCCACGGGGGACGGCGACGCTCGTGTGGCGTATTAGGAATAGTTCCATTGCATGATGTCTTAATAGATGACGGCGGCGCACTGGGGCTGCAGGGTCAGCTGCACGCGGCCGCGCTTATCGGTCTTGAGGGGTGACTGCTGGGGTGTCTGGCCGTCGGCGCCGTCGTGGAGGAGGACTGTAAAGGACTCAGCGACTGAATCGCTGAGCGCACTCAGGTCGAGGGTGAGGGTCTTGGGCGTGGCTTCGGCGTTCATGGCGGCGATGTACCAGCGGTCGGCGTGGCGACGGGCAAGGACGATGTACTTGCCGGGATAGCCGTCGATGAAGCGGGTCTCGTCCCATGTGGTGGGCACCTGACGCATGAAGACGAGTTCGAACTGGGGCTGCTCCGTGAGGTTGCGGGGCGTGAGGGCGAAGTTCTGGCCGCTGCACTGGAAGGCGATGGCGGTGGCGAGCTCGAAGATGTCGCTGGTGCGGCGCGTGTTGCCCTTGCCGGGCTGGCGGTGGAGGCGGCGCTGGAGCACCGTGCCGCCGTACTCCATCGAACCTACGGCATTGCGCACGAAGGGATGCAGCGTGGCGTGGCGCGCCTCCATATCGCAGAACGCCTGTCCGAAGTAGAGGTTCTCGCTGGCGAGGACAGCCTCAGAGCCGCAGTAGTTGGGGTACATACGCTCCCAGCCGCGCGGCAGCGTGCAGCCGTGGAAGATGACCTGAATGCCGTAGTCGTTGGCATCGGAGAGGATGGCTTCGTAGAGGCGCAGGGTCTCCTGCTTGTCTCCGCCAAAGAAATCGACCTTGATGCCGGCTACGCCGCCGTCGCGCAACCATCGCATCTCCTGCTTGCGCACGATGGGGTTGTGCATGGCCTGACGGGCACACTGCGGGGCATCGTTCCAGCCGCCGTTGCTGTTGTACCACACCCAGGGGCGCACGCCTTTCTGCTTGCAATAGGCGAAGAGCTTCTCCATGCCTGCACGGCCGATGTGCTCGTACCATCCGCCGTCGATCAGACAGCCTTCCCAGCCGAGGGCGGCGGCGAGGTCGATGAACTGCACCTGGTCGTCGTAGTTGATGCTCTCGTCCTGCCAGAGGATCCATGACCACGTATTGCGCGAGCCTTGATAATTGATAGAGGGTTCATAGAGCTGATCGACGACATCCCATGTGACGGTGGTCTCCACGATGGGCTTCAGCGAGGGGCCGAAGGTGAGGGTGCGCCAGGGGGTGAAGCCGGCGTGGTCGTCGTAGGCGTTGGTCTTGCAGTTGCCGAGGCCGAACTGTGCGCCGGTGCTGCCGAAGCCGTTGTTCTCACCCTCCATGGGGAAGGCGATGGTGAAGAGGCCGTCGGAGGTGGCGTCAGAGAGGTGCGTGCCGCAGTAATCGCCCGTGGTGCCGGTCTCGGAAATGAGGAGCCAAGAAGCCCCGCTCCCCGCTCCCCCCGTGGGGGGGAGGGCCGCCAAGCCTTTGCCGTCATTCAATTCCGAGGATAAGGAGTCCTCCCCCCCACGGGGGGAGTTAGAGAGGGGCTTTATCTTGAACAAACACGGGAAGGTCCAGCCGTGGCCGTACTGGCTGCGGGTGGTGATGGGTTCATCCCAGATGTAGTATTCCTCATAGCTGGGCTTCGTGCGCTTCCACCCTATCTGCGCATCGCTCTGGGGGCAGATGAAGGCGGTGGCGTCGATGGGCAGACGGAAGCCGGTGGCCTCGCCGGTGACGACGATGGAGCCGGCCTCGCCGCCTTGCAGGAAGCGGTAGCGGTAGGCGATGTTATTGTTGAAGACGCTGAACTGCACGGTCATCAGCACGCCGCTCTTCTTGGCTTTCGGCGTGGTGAGCACGAGGCCGAGGCCGTTCTCCTCGCTGTTGACCTCGCTCTGCTTGCCCTGACGGAGGCGGTAGCTGTGCTTGATGGTGGCGTCGGGGCGCAGTGTCTCCACGAGGGTCAGGTCCTTGGAGAAGTCGGCCACGTCGGTATATACGCCGAGAGGCGAGTCGAGGAGTACAGGCACGTCGAGCGTATCTGCCTTCGCTCCTTTCTTCTTGGCTTTCACTACGGTGCGATAACCGGCGGAGTACGAGAGCCTGCCGTCCGTGAGCTTCACGTCGAGGTAGGTGAGGCCGTCGGGGGAGAGGACGCGGTGAGACTGCGCCATCGCTGGCGCAGAAATGATAAATAATAAATAATAAATAACAAATGATAATTTTGCTACTTGCTTCATAACTTTATGCATTATCTTTTGATGATTTAATAGTTGCCGTTAATATTTTTATGAGCTCCTCACAATCTTTATAGAGTGAACTAAACACATTCTCTTCTATATATTCTGTTCTGTATAGTAGCCTCAGCCAGTATGAAGTTTCTCCTGCTTCTTTAAGCGCTATACCTAATTTTGAGAGAAAATCAGGTTTGCTCTGTGCATAAATACCCTCGTGGATATTAGCCCCTATACTTGTTCCACTGCGATAAATTTGTTTAGAAATAATATATTCTTTCTTTTCCTTGCAAAGGAATTGATAGCATTTGATCATGCGAACTCCAAAGTCTATACTCTTCTCTGCAAGGACATTATTCTGCACCATATCATTTATTATTTAATATTTATCATTTATCATTTATTATTCTAGAACTGCCATCCGCGGAAGAGGAGACCGCTGCCTTCGAGTTCGGCGCCAAAGTAGAAGCCGACGTTGGTGGGCTGATTGTAGCCGACATTCTGCATGGTCACACTGTGACGATAGACTGGTTCGGCAAGGAATGTATGGAAGCGGTACTTCGTGGGGATGGGGGTGATGTAGAGACGGAGGTGCTGGTTGTCGGCGGTGCGGCAGAGCACTTCCTCGCGCCAGTCGCCAAGGACGTCGGCGCAGAGGGCGGGGTTGGACTTGGTGCCGTTGTTGAAGGCGCAGCCTTCCATCTTAAAGAGCTCCACGACAGAGGAGGAGCCGGTGAAGTCGAAAGGTAAGCCCCTCTCCATCTCCCCCCGTGGGGGGGAGAGCGTCAAATCCTTTGGACTCTCTTTCTGAGGATGAAGAGTCCTCCCCCCCACGGGGGGAGTTAGAGAGGGGCCATAGGTCTTATATTTTGTCACCCTCTCGTGATCCAGCAACTCTCTTAGGAGGTCGCCGTCCCACCAGATGCCGAAGTTGATGGGTATGCGGGCGGTGCTGTCAATGACCTCGCCGCGGACGTTGCAGATGCCGCCGGAAGCAGAGGACCACATCTCAAGGCCGGGGTTCGTGGGGTCGATGTCGGCGGCCATACAACGACCGACATCCTTATTGGAGAGAATCTGGAAGAGAACCTTGCCCGTGCGGGCGTCACGGAAGTCACTGCCGTCGCGCTTGTTCTCATGGCAGTCCCAGACCTGGAGGGGAGACCCACACTCAGCAGACCCACCCCCCTGCCCCTCCCTTGTAGGGAGGGGAGTAGATACCTGTGAACGTTTGGTATCCTCCTCTACCAGAGATTCCTGTAAGCTTTTTGTATCAGCTACCACCCTTGATGGTGTTGGAGGATAGAACACCGTCAGGTGGATGGCATCGCCGTGGCCGAAGCCGGTGTTGTAGAGGGGTGAGCCGTCGTGATCCACGGCCATGGAGCCGTAGGTAATCTCATCGCAGCCGTCGCCATCGACGTCGCCGATGCGGAGGTTGTGGTTGCCCTGTCCGGCGTAGCTGCGCTTGTCTTCGTCGTTGGTGTCGAAGACCCAGCGGACGGAGAGGTCTTTGCCGTCGAAGTCGTAGGCGGCGATGACGGTGCGGGTGTAGTAGCCGCGGCAGAAGATGGCGGAGAGGTGCTCGCCGTCGAGGTAGCCGCAGGCGGCAAGGAAGCGGTCGCTGCGGTTGGCGTAGTTGTCGCCCCAGCTGCGTAGTTCGCCGCGCTCAGGGATGTAATCGACGGTGCTGAGGGCCTTACCCGTGCGGCCGTCGAAGCAAGTGACCCATTCGGGACCTTTATAGATGAAGCCGCCACGACGTGCCTTGCGGTCCATGTTATCGGGCCATCCCGGACCTCGGAACTGCTCGCGCGGGTTGCCGTTGGCCTGGTATTCACCGGTGTCGGGGTGGCGGACATGGTCGGCCTTGGGGTCGCCGAGGACGGTGCCTGTGCCGTCGATGGTGCCATCGGAGGTGCGCACGAGGAGCTCGGAGCGGCCGTCGCCGTCGAGGTCGGCGACGATGAAGGGTGTGTAGTGGGCGCCGCTGCGGATGTTAGGGCCGAGGTTGACGCGCCAGAGGGAGGTGCCGTCGAGGCGGAGGGCTTCAAGGATGGTGGGCGAGGTGATGCCGCTCTGGCTGTTGTCGCGGGAGTTGGAGGGATCCCATTTGAGGATGATCTCCAGCTGGCCGTCGCCGTCGAGGTCGGCCATGGTGGCGTCGTTGGCGTTGTAGGTGACGGATCCGCCGGACGAACCGGCGGACACAGTGCCTTCGGGCGGAGTGAGGGGTATATCTATGTAGCCGAGGGGTGCGTGGGCAGGGAGGGTCCATTTGCCGGTGTATAAGGGCAGGGTCTCTTTCTTCAGGTCGGAGGGAACGCGGCCGTTCTTATAGACAGGGCGCACGGAATACTCGGCAGCCAGGCTCTCGGGGTTGTAATCCATGAGGAAGGTTGGCTCGTCGGCTCCGCGCGTGGCGATGAGACGGCCGTCGCGAAACACTTCAAAGCTGACATCTTCGGGCTCACTGGGCAGATAGCGCCACTGGATGCATACGCTGTCGGGTGTCGTGCGGAAAGCTACCACGCCGCGGTTTAGGCGCTCGCGCTGGAGGCGGGAGTAGTCGTAAGCGGTCTGCGCAGAGAGGGGGAGCGTTGATAGCATCAACGCATACAGAACGGCAGTTAGGGGGAGGAGACGCTTCATTATTGGGGATTATTTGGGGATTAAAGATTAGAGATTAGAGATTAGAGATTAGGGATTAGGGAGCTGAGGGGTTACAGGAGGAGGGAGCTGAGGGGTTGCAGGAGGAGGGAGCTGAGGGGTTGAGGGCGAGGAGGCGGTGGAGGGCGGCGCGGACTTGCTGGAAGGGGGCGGAGTCCTTGAAGGCGGTGTTCTTCTTGAGGACGGTGTCGATGGACATGACGGCGTGCTGGTAGGCCGAGAGTTCACACTGGCGCTGCTGGGCATGGACGGCGAGCTGCTTGATCTCGCGCTCACGCTCCTTGCGGAGCTGCGTGCAGATGGGTTCGAGTAGGGGCACGACGACGTTCTCGAAGAGGGTATGCCCTTGGATATACAGGTAGGTGGTGTCGGGCGTCACGCCGAGGTCGCGCATCTTCTGCTTGACCTGCGCGTAGGATTTCTTGGCCTCAGGGTGGTGCTGCTGCATCCACGCCATCTTCTGGTTGACGCGCCGGCGCACCTTCATGAGCGCCTCCTCGGGGTGCGACGGGCTCACGTCGTGCAGGGAGATGAAGCCGCAGAAGTCGG
This sequence comes from Bacteroidaceae bacterium, assembly GCA_017470425.1. Taxonomy (GTDB): domain Bacteria; phylum Bacteroidota; class Bacteroidia; order Bacteroidales; family Bacteroidaceae; genus Physcousia. Next base: position 97,952 of record JAFUYT010000021.1, read on the forward strand.
TCATCGTGAAGCCTTTATAGTTCTCGTGGAGGTAGCCCCAGATATTCCACAGGAAGAGGGGCCAGATGATCTGGCTGTACTCCCGCAGGAACGCCTCGTAGTCGAGTACGAGACGGTCGTTGAGCGTCGCCGTGACCACGGCGCGGTGCAGCGAGGGGGCGTAGCACTGGTAGTTCTCAATGGCATAGACGACGGTGTGGATGATATAGGGCGAGGCGTTGAACTCGCGACTCGCCTCGGTGGCATCCTGCATGAGGTAGTCGTAGTCGGCATCCACACAGGCAATCATCGCCTGACCGAACTGCTGGGAGGAGAAGAGGTTCATCAGCGCCTGCCGCTTGCCTTTCTGCAAGGAGTTGCGCCCGGGCAGCTGGATCTCGAAGTAGAGGTCTGAGGTCTCGAACTCATCCAGGATCTGTCGCCAGAACGCCACATCATCATAGCTCTCCACATAAGCCACAATGCGCCGCCGCGCCTTCGACGGGCGGAGGCGGTTGGCAGCTTCGAAGTAGGCTGAGTTGAGGTTATGTGTCAGGCGCTTCATTCTTTGAGAATTCATAATTCACAATTCATAATTCATAATTGGAGTATCTCGTAACCATATCTCATTGCATTGTGCATTGTACATTATGAATTGTGAATTATGAATTGTGCATTATGAATTATGCATTATGAATTATGCATTATGAATTGTGAATTATGAATTATGAATTATGAATTATGCATTATGAATTGACAATGATGTCTTCGACATCCGTCACGCAGTCGCCCCAGCCGCTCATGATGACGGCGGGGGAGTGGGTGGTGAGAATGACTTGGGCGTTGGGGTTGAGGTCGGTGATGAGCTCGAGGAGGCGCTGCTGCCATTCGATATGGAGGCTGATCTCGGGTTCGTCCATCAGGAGGACATAGGGCTGGCGGTCTTCAACGAGGACGGTCAGCAGGATGATGAGCATCTGCTTCTCGCCGGACGAGAGGAGGTAGGGCGTGATGCGCTCGCCGAGATGCAGGAAGAAGATCTCGTTGCTCGAGCGGTCGATGCGCTTACCCGTCGCTTTGAAGAGTTCATCCACGAGGTCCTGGAAATGTCCCTTCTCGGCAGCAATCTCGGCGGCCTTGGCCTGCGCCTCGGGATCGGCAGCGGTGAAGAGGGCCACGATGCGGTTGCTCTGGTTCACCTGGTAGTCGAGGAAGCGGCGCTGGAGCTGGTAGAGCTGCCAGTCGAGCTCGGTGGTGAGGCGCGCCTCGGTGACCCGCGCGAGGATGTCGGCACTGACGAGCGGACGATCGACACCGCGGATGACGTCGAAGCGCACGCTGTCGGCCTCCTCGGGAGAGAAGGTCAGATGTACGCCCAGCTTGTTGTAGTCGCGCTCCAGCTCGTCCTTGCCACGGGTGAGCTGTCGGATGGTCTTACGCAGGATGGTGCTCTTCCCCACCCCATTGATGCCGCTGAGGACGTTGACGCCCGGCTGCAGATCCCAGACGATATGGCGTACGCCCTTCCAGAGCGAATCAATCTCGATGCGTTTGATGTAGTTTCCGGTCATATATAGTTGACAGTTGAGAGTTGACAGTTGACAGATGACAGTTGACAGTTAATATCATGCGACAAAGATAGGAAAAAGTTGAAAGTTGGAAGTTGAAAGTTGAAAGTTTTTCCTCCTTCGCCATGCATTTTTCACGTTTCTTTCATTTTTCTACGGTCCGTCTTTCTCTTTTCACGCTGAAAGCAGTATCTTTGTCGCCCAAAAGGACACGAATATGGACTACATCTTTGAGACCACGATGGAGGTGCGCGACTACGAGTGCGACATCGAAGGCATCGTGAACAACGCCAACTACCTCCACTACGCCGAGCACACGCGCCACCTGTTCCTGCGCTCCATCGGCGTGAGCTTTGCCAAGCTGCACGAACAGGGGCAGGACGCCGTAGTGGCTCGCATGAAACTGGACTTCAAGACGCCGCTGCGCTGCGACGACCGTTTCGTCTCGCGTCTGGCGCTGGAGAAGGACGGGGTCAAGTATATCTTCCATCAGGCCATCTACCGCGAGTCGGACATGGCGCTCTGCTTCAAGGGCGATATCACGCTGGTGTGCCTCATCAACGGGCAGCTGGCACGCACATCAGCCTACGACGAAGCATTCGCACGCTTCATTTCCTGAAGACCTTCTCCTCAATCGTCTGGAAGACAACGAAGAGCGAGGGCACGAAAAGGATGAGGGCGAGGGTGCCGATGAGCATACCGCCCACGGTGCCTACGCCCAGCGAGATATTGCCGTTGGCACCGGCGCCCGTGGCAAACATCATGGGCAGCAGACCGAAGACCATCGTCAGCGAGGTCATCAGAATCGGGCGCAGGCGTACCTTGGCCGCTGAAAGGGCAGCACGGGGAATGGACATTCCAGCCCGACGGCGCTCCGAAGCGTACTCGGTCAACAGGATGGCGGTCTTCGAGAGCAGGCCGATAAGCATGATGACGCCCGTCTGCATGTAGATATTGTTCTCCAAACCGAACATCTTGGCAAAGAGGAAGGAGCCCATCAGGCCGAAGGGCACGCTGAGGATGATGGCCAAGGGTATGAAGAGGCTCTCGTACAAAGCGCAAAGAATCAAATAGATGAAGATGATGCAGATGGCGAAGACCATCACCGTGTTCTGCCCTGCAGATGCTTCCTCGCGGCTCATGCCGGCAAACTCATAGCCATAGCCTTCGGGCAGGATGCGGGCAGCCTCCTCGCGTACCGCCTGCAGCGCCTGACCAGAGCTAAAGCCTTTCTCAGGCATACCGCTGACTTGAATGGCGGGGAAGAGGTTGAAGCGGGTGAGGTTGGCCGTGCCGAGGATGGGTTTCAGCTCTACGAAGCCCGAGACGGGAGCCATGGAGCCGTCGCTCGCGCGCACGTACATATTATTTAATGACTGCTCGTCGAGGCGCGCCGTCACCTCTGCCTGCACCATCACACGGTAGAGCTTCGAGAACTTGTTCATGTTGGACGAATACGAGCCGCCGATGTACCCCGAGAGACACGCGAGGACGTCGGAGGGCGAGACACCAGCCCGCTTGCAGCGGGCGGCATCGACGGTGAGGCGATACTGCGGATAGCGGTTGTTGAAGGAGGTCTGCGAGCGCGAGATCTCGGGGCGGGCCTGCAGGGCTGCTATCAGACGGTTGGTGACAGCCATGAGTGAATCGACGCCGCGGTCCTGATGGTCCTGCACCTGCAACTCGAAGCCATTGGTGGCGCCGTAGCCGCTGATCATAGGCTGCGTGAAAGCCATAATCTTAGCCTCGCTGATGTCCGCGAGCCGATGGTTGACCTCAGCCATGACGCTCTTCAAGTCGTCGCCCTTGCCCTTGCGCTCGTCCCAATTCTTCAGACGCAGCAGGAACATACCGTTGTTGGAACTCTGCCCTGCCATACGGCTGACGCCCACGCTCTTGGAGTAAGCCTTGATCTGCGGCAAATCCACGATGCGCTCCTCCACGCGGTTCATCATCTGATGCGTCGCGTCCTTGGTGCTGCCGGGCTGCGTCTGCACGGTGACATAGATGACGCCCATATCCTCGTCGGGCACGAGTGCCGTCTTGGTGGTGCGCAGGAGGTAGAAGAAACTGATGAGGGCAGCGGCTACAAGCAGGAAGGTGAGCCAGGGACGGCGGATAAAACAACTGACCCACCCCCGGACTCCTCCCGTGAGGGAGGGGAGGCTTGAAGTGACCTTTGACCACAAGGAAGCAACCCCGCGCAGCCTTTCCCCTCCCTCACGGGCGGGGTTAGGGGTGGGTCTTTTCATCAGCCTCGCACACAGCGCCGGGCTGAGCGTCAAGGCATTAATCAATGAGATGAGCACGGCCACGGCCATGGTCAGACCGAACTGCGTATAGAAAATGCCACTGGTGCCGCCCATGAAGCAGACCGGGATGAACACGGCCATGAAGACAAGCGTCGATGTGATGAGGGCGGTGGTGACTTCGTTCATGGCGGCGAGGGTGGCTGAGGAGCCGCTCGCGGCTCCCTTTTCCGTCTTCGCCTGCACAGCCTCTGCCACCACGATGGCATCATCCACCACCGTACCGATGACCAGCACCAAGGCAAAGAGCGTCAGGGTGTTGAGCGAAAAGCCAGCGATGTAGAGGAAGGCGAAGGTGCCGACGAGGGAGACGACGATGGCCACGAGGGGAACCAGCGTGGCACGCCATGAGCGCAGGAAGAGCAGCACGACGAGCACGACAAGGATAGCAGCTTCGAAGAGCGTGCGCTCGACACTGTTGATGCTGGCATCAAGAAAGTCCTTGGTGGACATCAGGTCGATCAGTTCCATGTCGGCAGGCAGGTCCTTGCGGATTTCCTCGACGAGTTTGTCGATGGCGATGATGATCTCGTTGGCATTGGAGCCGGGCGTCTGCGAGATCATACACGTAGATCCCGGGTGACCATTGATCTCACCCTCGATGGCATAGCCTTGGAGGCCCATTTCCACGCGGGCGACGTCCTTCAGACGCAGCACGGTGCCGTCGGCATCTGCGCGGATAACAAGGTTCTCGTAGTCGGACTCTTCCTCGTAGCGGCCGCGATACTTCAGGACGTACTGGAACGTGTTCTCGCTCTCCTCGCCCAGCGTGCCTGCCGGGCTCTCGACGTTCTGCTCGGCCAGCACAGCGGTTATGTCGGAGGGCATCAGATGGTGCTGCGCCATCTTAGCGGGATCGAGCCAGATGCGCATGGAGTAGTTGCTGCCATAGACATCCACCTCGCCCACGCCCGGCACACGCGACAGGCGCGGCTCGATGTTGATCTTGAAGTAGTTGTTCAGGAAAGCGAGGTCGTAGGTGCCGCCGGGGCTGTAGAGACCAAGGCTTTTCAGCGTAGAGGTCTGGCGGCGCATGACGGTGACACCCGTTCGGGTGACCTCGGCTGGCAGCAAGCCCTGCGCCTGTGCCACGCGGTTCTGCACGTTGACCGTCGCCATATCGGGGTCGGTGCCCTGCTTGAAGAAGACATTGATGCGTGCCGAACCGTTGTTGGAAGCGTTGGAGGTCATGTAGAGCATATTCTCCACACCATTGATGGCCTCCTCAAGCGGCACGACGACCGACTTCTGCAGCGTCTCGGCATTGGCGCCCGTATAGTTGGCCCCCACGCTCACCGTAGGTGGTGCGATGTCGGGGAACTGCTCAATGGGCAACTGTGTGAGGCCAATGGCACCCACAATGACAATCATCACGGAGATGACTCCAGCAAGTATCGGACGGTCTATGAAAGTCTTGACGTTTAGCATTTATTTCGTGTTTTCGGGTGCAAAGATAATGAAAAATTGATCGTTGAAAGTTGATCGTTGAAAGTTTTTTAGTCAACGCCCTTTTTTTTAGCTTCTTTTTGCTTACCTTTGCGGCCAAATAACAGGCCATGTCAGAAAGTCCTATCACCATTCTCCAGCGTCAGCGTGCGCTCTTGCAGACAGAGTATGCCTACGAGAAAGCTGAGTTCCAACGTCTCACGGAAGCCACGGGCATCGAACAGAAGGTGCGCCGCGGCGTGGCGTGGTATCCGCTGACGCTCGGTAGGAGCTACCACAACTCGCTGGATCAGTTGGTGGTGGAGGTAAAGCCCCTCTCTAACTCCCCCCGTGGGGGGGAGGACGCTTTGTCCTCTGGCAAAGGAACTAAGACAACAAGCGGAAACGCAGCCCTCCCCCCCACGGGGGGAGCAGGGAGAGGGGCCGAAGAGCCGTCGCTCTTCGAGCCCGGCAAGCCCGTCTGCTTCTTCTCGCAGGATGCCAGCGGCGATCGCCACGGCACGGGTGGCTTGCTACATTATTATAAGTTCGTGGCACAGGTAAGCTACGTCGAAGACAACCGGATGGTGATAGCACTGCCCTCACCCGATGCGTTAGAACAAATCCGCGATGCGTATCGACTCGGCGTGCAACTGTATTTAGACGAGCAGACCTACCGCCTGATGTTCGAGGCACTGGATGATGTCATCACCGCTAAGACGGGCCGCCTGGCTGACCTGCGCGAGATGTTCCACTCTACCCTACCCTGCGGCAGGTTCACCTTCGCGCCCGTCCGCTTCCCGTGGCTGAACACGAGCCAGCAGGCAGCTGTGAACGAGGTGCTTTGGGCCAAGGATGTAGCCGTGGTGCACGGCCCTCCGGGCACGGGCAAGACGACGACGCTGGTCGAGGCCATCTACGAGACGCTGCGACGCGAGAACCAAGTGCTGGTGTGTGCCCAGTCGAACATGGCGGTAGATTGGATTGCGGAAAAACTTGTCGATCGGGGCGTCAGCGTGCTGCGCATCGGCAACCCCACGCGTGTGACCGATAAGATGCTGGGGTTCACCTATGAGCGCCGTTTCGAGAGCCACCCGCTCTACACCGAGCTGTGGGGCGTGCGCAAAGCCATCCGCGACATCTACGCCAGCAAGAGCGGCAGCAGCGAGAGCCGCCATCAGAAGATTGCGCGTCTGAAAGACCGTGCCACCGACCTCGAGTACACCATCAACCAGGCGCTCTTCGACGATGCCAAGGTCATCGCCAGCACGCTTGCAGGTTCTGCCAACCGTCTGCTCACAGGCATGAAGTTCGGCACATTGTTCATCGACGAGGCGGCACAAGCCTTGGAAGCCGCGTGCTGGATTGCGATCCGCAAGGCACACCGCGTCATCCTCGCTGGCGACCACCGCCAGCTGCCGCCTACCATCAAGTCGCCCGAGGCGATGCACGGCGGGCTGGACAAGACGCTGATGGAAGCCATCGTAGAGAACAAGCCGAAAGCTGTCTCGCTGCTGACGGTGCAGTACCGTATGTGCGACACGATTATGCAGTTCCCCAACCGCGAGTTCTACGAAGGGAAGCTGCAGAGCGCGCCAGAGGTGAAGTACCGCGGGATATTGGACTGGGATACGGCTGTGGAGTGGGTGGATAAGCCCCTCTCTAACTCCCCCCGTGGGGGGGAGAACAGGCCCCTCTCTAACTCCCCCCGTGGGGGGGAGAACTCCTTGTCCTCTGGCAAAGGAACTAAGACGACAAGCGGAAACGAAGCCCTCCCCCCCACGGGGGGAGCTGGAGAGGGGCTTACTCTCCCCCCCACGGGGGGAGCTGGAGAGGGGCTTGCCGGCCTCTCTCGCATCAATATTTCCGAAGCCCAACTCACGCTCGCCACACTCCAGCGCTACTTCGAGAAGATCGGGAAGGACAGGATTCTGGAGGAGCGCGTCGATGTGGGCATCATCTCACCCTACAAGGCACAGGTGCAACTGCTCCGGCGCCTCTTGAAGCAAGACCGCTACTGGAAGCCCTTCCGCTCGCTCATCACCGTGAACTCCGTGGATGGCTTCCAGGGACAGGAGCGCGACGTCATCGTCATCAGCCTGGTGCGCAGCAACGAGCAGGGCGACATCGGTTTCCTGCGCGACCTGCGCCGCATGAATGTGGCCATCACGCGCGCACGCATGAAACTTATTATTATAGGCGACCGCAGCACGATATGCCGTATGCCGTTCTACCGCCGCCTTGCAGAATATGTAGATGAGCAATGGTGATCGTCCTCCATGACAGACTCCTCCTTTACACGGCGTTCATCTGCTTCCTCCTCGCCGCCTGTTCCACCGAGCTCCACGCGCAGGCCACCGGCGCCTGGGAGGAGCTGATGCAGGAGATGGCGGAGGAAGCATCCCCCGATGAAGAGGACGACCCGCAGTGGGAGGCACAACAGGAGCTCCTCAGCGACCTCCACGAACACCCCATTGACCTCAACAGCGTCACGCGCGAACAGTTGCTCGCGCTCCCCTTCCTGAGCGAGGAAGCCGTGGAGGGGATTCTCCATTATCTGCTCTTCAACAGTCCCATGCGCACGCTCGGCGAGCTCCTGCTCATCCCGGAGCTCACCGCACGGGAACGGGAGTGGCTGCGGGCCTTTGCTGTAGTAAGCACGCCCGCCGATGAACATTCCACCTCCCGGAAGAACACCTTTCGGGGTGCCCGCCACGAACTCCTCACGCGCGCAGACGTTCCTCTTTATACCCGTGCGGGCTGGCCCTGGGCACGTGGCATCGCCCACCGCCTGCGCTACAGCTGGCAACAGGGAGACCGCTTCGATGCAGGCCTCCGCATGGAGAAAGACGCTGGCGAACAGCTCTTCACGCGCGAGGCTCCTTTCTGGGACAGCTACGGCGGCCACGTCCGACTCCAGAACATCGGTGTGCTCAGCCAGGCCATCGTCGGCGACTACAAGGCGGGCTTCGGCGAGGGTCTGGTGCTCAACAACGGGCTCCGCTTCGGGAAGCAGACCACCGCAGCGTGGCGCACCACCAATGACATCCGCCCGCACCGTTCCTTCGACGAAGCCAACTTCCTGCGCGGCGCAGCGGCGACCCTCCGTTTCGGACAGGCGTGGAAGCTGACAGCCCTCTATTCCTTCCGGCAGCTCGACGCCAACGTCGCCGCCGACAACAGCGTCAGCAGCATCAACACCTCCGGGCTCCACCGCACCGCCACGGAGCGCGAGCGCAAAGGGAGTCTGGGCAGCCACACCACCGCCCTTCATGCCACAGGGGAGTTCCGGCTCGCTGCGGGCAGCCATCGCTTCCTGCCGTCAGCCCTCCGCCTGGGCGTCACGGCGATGTACCAATACTACGACCATCAGTTCCGTCAGGGCACCGCCCTCTACCGCCAGCTCTACCCCACTGGCTACCAATTCGGGAACATCGGCATCGACTACGGTCTGCGCGCCGCACACCTCACCTTCAGCGGCGAGACCGCGCGCAGCTTCTCGCAGAACACTCGCGGCGACCGCGGCGGATGGGCAACCCTGAACCGCGCCGCCTGGCGCTTCTCGCCCAACACCAGCCTCAGCGTCATCCAGCGTTTCTATTCCATGAACTATTTCTCGCCCCACGCCTCTGCCTACGGCGAGAACAGCCGGGTGCAGAACGAGAGCGGCTTCACCCTGCTCTTCGACGCCGAGCGCCTCGGTCCGATAGCGCTCCGCGCCTTCTTCGACTACTTCTACTCCCCGTGGCCGCGCTATTCGATGAGTCGCACCTCCGACGGTTGGGAAGGTCTCCTGCAAGCGACCTATGCCCCACGGCGCGACCGCCAACTTCTGTTGCAGTACCGCGTCAAGAGCAAGGAACGCAGCAATCAGCGCCACCTCACGCACCGCCTGCGCGCCACCTACACCCACACCTTCTCCACCGCCTGGAGCGCACAGGCCACCGCCCTCTACACTCTTGTCGCCACCCCCGGCAGCACCTCCACATCGGGCTATGCCCTTGCGCCGCGCCTCCACTACAGCAGCCGCGACCAGCGCCTGCGCGTGTCCCTGATGGGTGCCTGGTTCCATGCCGATGCCTACGACAGCCGCCTTTATCTCTACGAGCCCTCGCTGCTCCAGACCTTCGGGATGCTACAGCTCTACGGTCGCGGCGGCCGTCTCGCTGCCACGCTACGCCTTCGCAGCCGCAACCAACGCTGGACCCTACAAACAAAAGTCGGTGTAACGCGTTACACCGACCGTAATGAGATCTCCAGTGGCATCCTCCGCATCGGCTCGCCGTGGAAGGCGGATGTGCAGTTGCTGCTGCGGATGATGCTGAAGTAAAGATGTGGCTTAGGCCACCTTCTCCAACTTCTTCAGGATAGAGAAGATGAAGAGGGCACTCACCAGACAGATGCCGGCGAGGACGGCCCAGATATAGACGAGCTCCACGTTGGCACCCCACAGCAGGCCGGGGATCTGGACGAGGAAGTTGCCGATGGCGGTGCTGGCAAACCAGAGACCCATCATCAGACCCGCATACTTCGGGGGAGCTACCTTCGAGACGAAGGAGATGCCGATGGGCGAGAGCAGCAGCTCGGCGAAGGTCAGTACGAGATAGGTGCTCACGAGCCAGTTGGCACTGACGCGCGTCACATCACCACCGGCTTCGATAGCTGCCGTCTGAGCATCGGGAGCAAGAAGCCCGATACTGGCACCGATCATGATAAAGAAGCCGCAGGCAGCTACCAGCATACCCAGACCAATCTTCTTGGGGCTCGAGGGCTCCAGCTTCTTCTTGGCCAGCCAGCTGAAGATGCCGACACTGACGGGCGTGAGCATCACCACGAAGCAGGGATTGAACTGCTGGAAGATAGGAGCATAGACGGCCACCTCGCCGCTCAGGCTCGTGTACTGCCAGCCGAGATAGCCCGCAGCCGCAGCCAGGAGAACCACTGAAAGGCCCTTACCCTTGCCCGTCTTGCTCTGGAAGAAACCGAAGAGACCATAGACGATGAAGATGCAGGCCACGAGGTTCGTCACATCGAACATCATCGACTGGACACCCGTGGAGCTCGTCTGCGTATAGTCGCGGGCGAAGAATGTCAGCGTGAGCCCGTTCTGGTGGAACGCCATCCAGAAGAAGATGACCACGGCAAAGACCAGACAGAGACAGATGATGCGCTCCTTGGTCTCGGCAGGCGTCAGCGTATCCACGACCTGAGCCTTGTCGGCTTTCTTGCCCTCACCTTCGAGGACATGGCTGAACCAACCTTTGAAGGCATAATAAATAGCGATGCTGACAATCAGCGACACACAAGCCACGCCGAAGGCGAAGTGATAGCTGTCGGCCTCACTGATGCCCAAATCGGTCTGCGCCCAGTTCATGATAGCGATGGCTGCCGTGGGGGCAAACATGGCACCGATGTTGATGGCCATGTAGAAGAGCGAGAAGCCGGCATCGCGACGGTCCGAGAAGCGTGCCTCATCGTAGAGACGACCGACCATGACCTGTAGGTTTCCCTTGAACAGACCCGTGCCGAGACTCACCAACAGCAGCGCTGCAGACATGGCCAGAATGGCTGGCGTGCCGCTGCCCAGCGGGAAGGCAAGCAGCAGATAGCCCACGAACATGATGATGATACCCGTCGTGACCATACGGCCGAAGCCCCAGCGGTCAGCGGCGATGCCGCCAATCACGGGCAGGAAATAGACGAGCATGAGGAACGTGGAATAGATGGTGCTGGCAGTGCCCGTGGCAAAACCGAAGTTGGCCTGCAGGAACAGCGCGAAGACTGCGAGCATGGTGTAGTAGCCGAAGCGCTCGCCCGTGTTGGCCAGGGCGAGCGCCCAGAGGCCTTTAGGTTGGTTTTCAAACATAGTTTTACGATTATATGATTTAACAATTTACTTCTCACGCTTTCGGGCACAAAGTTACGAATAATTCTGTTTCACGTTTCACGTTTCACTTTGAAAGTTGCTGCAGGAATCCAAATTTGATAAAAAAACATTGCCAGGGGCGCAAAAAGTTCCAACTTTCAACCTAAAACTTTAAACTTTTCCGTAACTTTGCGGCCTCAAAACAGGCAATAGTATGAAGCCAACCCTCCTCACCAGCCTCAAGAGTTACGACAAAGCAACATTTGTCAAAGACCTGCTTGCGGGCATCATCGTGGGTATCGTAGCCCTTCCGCTGGCCATCGCGTTTGGTATCGCGTCGGGCGTCACCCCAGAACAAGGTATTATCACGGCCATCGTAGCCGGCCTCATCATCTCGCTCCTCGGCGGTTCGCGCGTACAAATCGGCGGCCCCACGGGAGCGTTCATTGTTATTATAGCCGGCATCATCAGTCAGTACGGCACGCAGGGCCTGATGGTTGCCACGCTCCTCGCGGGCGCGTTCCTTATATTATTAGGCGTCTTCCGCCTCGGCACCATCATCAAGTACATCCCCTACCCCATCGTCGTGGGCTTCACGAGCGGTATCGCCCTCACCATCTTCACCACGCAGGTGAAGGACCTCCTGGGCCTGACCATCGAGGGTGCGGTGCCCGCCGACTTCATCTCGAAGTGGGTGTGCTATGCGCAGAACATCACGAGCATCGACGTCTGGAGCGCCATCGTGGGCATCGGCAGCGTCATCATCATCGCCTGCTGGCCCTATATCAACCGCGTGAAGTACGTGAACGGCCACCTCTCGGCGCTCAATAAGATTCCTGGCTCGCTGGTTGCCATTCTGGTGATGACCATCGGCGTGCTCATCCTCAAGTACTACGGCCTCGCCGAGCACGTCGATACCATCGGCGACCGCTTCCGCATCAATGCGTCGATGCCCTCGCCCGAGGTGCCCGCGCTGTCATGGGAGGTCGTGCGCCAGCTCTTTGCGCCCGCAGTGACCATCGCCGTGCTGGGCGCCATCGAGTCACTCCTGTCCGCGACGGTGGCCGACGGTGTCATCGGCGACCGCCACGACAGCAATCAGGAGCTCATCGCTCAGGGCGTTGCCAACCTCGTCTCACCCCTCTTCGGCGGCATCCCCGCCACGGGCGCCATTGCCCGCACGATGACCAACATCAACAACGGTGGCCGCACGCCCGTAGCAGGCATCATCCACGCCGTCGTCCTGCTGCTCATCTTCCTCATCCTGATGCCCTACGCGCAGTACATCCCCATGGCCTGTCTGGCCGGCGTGCTGGTCATCGTGGCCTACAACATGTCGGGCTGGCGCACGTTCCGTCAGTTGCTGAAGAACCCGAAGTCGGACATCTCCGTGCTCCTCATCACCTTCCTGCTCACCGTCATCTTCGACCTCACCGTGGCCATCGAGGTCGGCCTGATGCTCGCCTGCCTGCTCTGTATGCGGCGCATGGCTGAGACCACACAGGTCAGCGTCCTCACCGATGAGATAGACCCGGCCAGCGAAGTCGATTTCCAGGCTACCAACCTCGAGCACTTCAAGATCCCCGACGGCTGTGAGGTCTATGAGATCAACGGCCCCTTCTTCTTCGGCATTGCCAACCGCTTCGAGGAGATCATGGGACGGATGCCACACCGCCCGAAGGTGCGCATCATCCGTATGCGTAAGGTGCCGTTCGTAGATAGCACGGGTATGCACAACCTCCAGAACCTCGTGGAGATGTCCCGGAGCCAGGGCATCCACGTCATCCTCTCCGGCGTCAACCCCAAGGTACACGAGGTGCTGATGAAGAACGACTTCGGCACCATCGTGGGCGAGGAGAATATCCTGCCCCACATCAATCTCGCCTTGCAGCGAGCCCGCGAAGTGCTTGCTTCGAATTCGAAATAATAAATAAGAAATAAGAATGAAAAAATTAGAATGATAATTACGGCAACAGCTGTGTTCATTCTTCATTATTCATTCATCATTATTCATTCATCATTAAATAGCTCATGGGCGGCTTTTTCGGAACCATCTCTACACGTCCGGTCATCACCGACCTCTTCTACGGCACGGACTACAACAGCCATCTCGGCACCAAGCGCGGCGGTCTGGCCACCTTCTCCAGCGAGAAGGGTTTCTTCCGCAGCATCCACAACCTCGAGAGCAACTACTTCCGCTCACGCTTCGAGAAGGAGCTCAACCACTTCGAGGGCAACAGCGGCATCGGCATCATCTCCGACACGGACCCGCAGCCCATCGTCATCAACTCCCATCTGGGAAAGATGGCCGTCGTCACCGTCGGGAAGATCAATAACATCGACGAGCTCACCGCCGAGCTCCTGGCCAGCGGCGACCACTTCTCCGAGATGTCCAGCGGCAAGACCAACCCCACGGAGCTCATCACCCTCCTCATCGCGCGCGGCAAGGACTTCGTGGATGGCATTGAGAACGTCTATCGCAAGGTGAAAGGCTCGTGCTCCATGCTCATCCTCACCGAAGACGGCATCATCGCCGCCCGCGACCGCCTCGGCCGCACCCCCATCATCATCGGTCACAAGGACGGCGCCTATGCCGCCACGAGCGAGAGCAGCAGTTTCCCCAACCTCGACTTCGAGATTACCCAATACGTAGGCCCCGGCGAGATCCTTCGCCTCAGGGCCGACGGCATCGAACAGCTGCGCGCACCCGAAGAGGAGATGCAGGTCTGTTCCTTCCTGTGGGTCTATTACGGCTTCCCCACCTCCAACTACGAGGGTCGCAACGTCGAGGCCATGCGCCACACCTGCGGCGTCCTCATGGGCGAGCAGGACCAGACAGAGGTCGATACCGTCAGCGGCATCCCCGACTCCGGTGTCGGCATGGCCACGGGCTACGCTGAGGGCATCGGGGCACCCTACCGCCGTGCGGTCTCGAAATACACGCCCACATGGCCGCGCTCCTTCATGCCCGGCAATCAGCTCACCCGCAACCTCGTGGCCAAGATGAAGCTCATCCCCAACCGCGATGCCCTCGTGGATAAGCGCTGCCTCTTCTGCGATGACAGCATCGTCCGCGGCACACAGCTGCGCGACAACGTGAAAGGGCTCTTTGACCTCGGCGCCAAGGAGGTGCACATGCGCATCGCCTGCCCGCCCCTCATCTACGGATGCCCCTTCATCAACTTCTCGGCATCGAAGAGCGATATGGAGCTCCTCACGCGGCAGGTCATCCACGACCTCGAGAACGACCACGACAAGACACCCGGCGGCATCGGCGGCGAAGCCTCCACACCCAACGAGATCCTGCAGGAGTACGCCAAGACCAACTCCGAGAAGTACCGCGCCATGGTCGAGGAGATGGGGCGCCGCCTCGGGCTCACCTCCCTGCAGTTCAACACGCTCGAGATCCTCGTCCGCGCCATCGGACTCCCCAAGTGCAAGGTCTGCACCCACTGCTTCGACGGCTCCAGCCACTTCTAAAGCGGCAGGCGTCACGACATAAGGAAGGGGGCAAGTCAATGACTTGCCCCCTTCCTTATGTCGTAGCACCGATTACTTCAGCACGCCGAGTTCCTTGCCGACCTTGATGAAGGCAGCGATGCACTTGTCGAGCTGTGCGCGGTTGTGGCCGGCAGAGATCTGCACGCGGATGCGGGCCTGACCCTTCGGCACCACGGGATAGTAGAAGCCGGTGACGTAGATGCCCTCTTCCTGCAGACGGGCAGCAAAGCGTTGCGAGAGCGGGGCGTCGTAGAGCATCACGGCGCAGATGGCGCTCTGCGTGGGCTTGATGTCGAAGCCGCTGGCCATCATCTTGTCGCGGAAGTAGGTGACGTTCTCCACGAGGCGGTCGTGCAGCTCGTTGCTCTCGTCGAGCATCTTGAAGGTCTCGAGGGCAGCGCCGACGATGCCGGGAGCCACGGAGTTGGAGAACAGATAGGGACGTGAGCGCTGGCGCAGCAGGTCGATGATCTCCTTGCGACCCGTCGTGAAGCCGCCCATCGCACCGCCGAAGGCCTTGCCGAGCGTTCCCGTGTAGATATCCACGCGACCATAGGTATTGTAGAACTCGCTGACGCCACGGCCCGTAGCACCCACGACACCTGCCGAGTGGCTCTCATCGACCATCACCAGCGCGTCGTACTTCTCGGCCAGGTCGCAGATCTTGTCCATCGGGGCGACGTTGCCGTCCATCGAGAAGACGCCGTCGGTGACGACGATGCGGAAGCGCTGTTCCTGAGCAGCTTGCAGCTGGCGCTCCAGGTCTTCCATGTCAGCGTTGGCGTAGCGGTAGCGCTTGGCCTTGCAGAGGCGCACGCCGTCGATGATGGAGGCGTGGTTGAGGGCATCGCTGATGATGGCGTCCTCCTCGGTCAGCAGGGGTTCGAAGACACCGCCGTTGGCATCGAAGCAGGCGGCGTAGAGGATGGTGTCCTCCGTCTTGAAGAAGCGGCTGATGGCTGCCTCCAGCTCCTTGTGGATGTCCTGTGTACCGCAGATGAAGCGCACGCTGGACATACCGTAGCCGCGGCGGTCCATCATCTTCTTGGCTCCCTCGATGAGGCGGGGATGGTTGCTCAGGCCCAGATAGTTGTTGGCGCAGAAGTTCAGCACTTCCTTCCCGGCCACCTCGATGGCGGCGGCCTGCGGGCTCTCGATGAGGCGCTCTTCCTTGTAGAGGCCGGCCTCGCGGATTTCCTTCAGCGTCTGCTGAAGATGTTCTTGCATTTTACCGTACATGATTGTTGTATAGTTTAAAGTTTAAAGGTTTAAAGTTTCATGTAAGAGGTTAAAGTATTTCGTGGCAAAGTTAATGCTTTTTGCGATGCGAAAGCACATAGAAGGGATAAAAACCACATTATTTATAGCTTTTTGGCAAAAAAACTATCATCTCTCAACACTCAACTCTCAACTTTTCCCTATCTTTGTCGCAGAAAACACCTAACTACTTACTTTCAACACACAACTTTCAACATTTAAACATAAGAATGAAGAACATCCTTGTGATCGGTTCTACGGGTCAGATTGGCTCGGAACTCACGAATGAACTCCGTCAGCGCTATGGCGGTGCACACGTTGTTGCCGGTTACATCCCCGGCGCGGAGCCCAAGGGCGAGTTGGCAGAGGGCGGTCCTTCAGCCATCGCCGATGTCACCAACGGCGAGCAGCTGGCAGCCATCGTGCGCGAACATCAGATTGATACCATCTACAACCTCGCCGCTCTCCTCAGCGTCGTGGCCGAGCAGAAGCCGCGCCTGGCGTGGAAGATCGGCATCGATGGCCTCTGGAACGTCCTCGAAGTGGCTCGCGAGAACCAGTGCGCGGTCTTCACGCCCTCCAGCATCGGCAGCTTCGGACTCAACACGCCCCATGAGCTCACGCCGCAGGACACCATCCAGCGCCCCAGGACGATCTACGGCGTCTCGAAGGTGACCACGGAGCTCCTCTCGGACTACTACTACACGAAGTACGGCGTCGATACGCGTTCCGTGCGCTTCCCCGGCCTCATCAGCTACGTGACCCCTCCGGGCGGCGGCACCACCGACTACGCCGTCGATATCTTCTATGCGGCTGTGCGCGGTGAGAAGTTCGTATGCCCCATCGCCAAGGGCACACGCATGGATATGATGTACATGCCGGACGGCCTGCGCGCTGCCATCGAACTGATGGAGGCCGACCCCACCAAGCTCATCCACCGCAACAGCTTCAACGTCACGGCCATGAGCTTCCCGCCCGAGAAGATCTACGCCGAGATCCGCAAGCGGATGCCCGACTTCAAGATGGTCTATGACGTGGATCCGCTCAAGCAGGCCATCGCCGAGAGCTGGCCCGACAGCCTCGACGACACCGCAGCCCGCGAGGAATGGGGCTGGCGGCCCGAGTACGGTCTCGCCACCATGACGCGCGACATGCTCGAGAAGCTCAGCGAGAAACTGAACGCCTAAGCCATCAGGCAACTAAAAAAGGGGCTATGCCATCATGCTCGGCATAGCCCCTTATTCTTTTCTGCTGTTTACAGCTTCACGCGGTAGAGCGCAAAGGTCTTGGCGGGGATGACGGCAGCGATGGCACCGTCAGCGATGGAGGCGGCACCCGCGACGGGGCAGACGACCTCAGGACAGCCGGGCATGTTCTCGGCATCGTAGTCGGAACAGTCGAGCGTCATGAGCTCCACCGTCGAGAGCGCTGCCAGCTGCTTCTTGGAGAGACCCGTGATCTGGATCTGCGCGGACTGCGCCTCGCCCTTCGTGTTGATGACCTTCACGATGATCTCGTTCTTCTGCTTGTCGATGACAGCGCTGGCGAAGACGCCGTCCTCACCCTCGGGAACGGGATTCACCACGCCCTTTGCGCCGTTGATGCTGATGGCGGTCGGCAGCACGTGGGTGCCACGGTTGAGCATATACATCTGCTGGACGTAGTAGCTGGCGGTGCGGGCGGTGGAGAGGTTGTCGTACCAGATCAGGTCGGGACGCCACTGCCAGCCCTCGACGTGCGAGAACAGCGGGGCGTAGGTGGCCATGTGCACGAGGTCGGCGTTGCGCTCGATGTTGGTCATGAAGGCAGCCTCGTAGATGGAGGCACCGGCGTGGTTGTACTTCTTGCCCTTGTCGTGGCACGCCCACTCGCCTGCGAAGACGCGGGGACCGTCCTTGGTGTAGAACTTGCGGTCGTCGTAGCGGTTCATGCTCTTCTTGAACCAGTCGATATTGCGGTAGTAGTGCTCATCCACGAGATCGGCCTTCAGCTCGCGCATCGCCTTCCAGCCGTTGAAGAAGTGATCATCCTCGGCATTGGGACCGCTGGTGCCCACAATCTTGATCTCGGGGTGTGCCTTGCGCACCTCGGGGGCGATGATGGCGAGGCGGTCGAAGTAGGGGCTCTCCCACTGCTCGTTGCCGATGCCCAGGAACTTCAGGTTGAAGGGCGCGGGATGCCCCATGTCGGCGCGCAGCTTGGCCCACTCGTTGGTGGCGGGATCTCCGTTGGCGAAGTCGATGAGGTCGATGCAGTCGTCGATGAACTCCTGCAGGCCTTCCTTCGTGCAGGGAGCGTGCTGGTTGTCATGGTCGTTCTGGAACTGGCAGCTGAGGCCCACGCTGAGCACGGGCAGCGGCTCGGCACCGATCTCCTCGGCGAGCTGGAAGTACTCGAAAAAGCCGAGGCCGTAGCTCTGGAAATAGTCGGGGAAGTAACGGTAGGTGAAGGTATTCTCCCAGCGGTTCTTGTTGATGGGACGGTTCTCCACGGGGCCTACGGTGTTCTTCCACTTGTAGCGCAGGTCGAGGGTCGTGCCCTCCACGATGCAGCCGCCGGGGAAGCGGAACACGCCGGGGTGCAGATCCTCGAGGGCCTGGGCGACATCCTTGCGCATACCGTTCTCATGACCTTTGTAGGTATCTACGGGGAAGAGGGAGATGTGCTCCACATCCATCACACCGCTGCCGGAGCGGCGCTTCTCATTGCAGAGGAACAGGCGCAGCTGAGCCTTCGCGATGGTGCGGGGCGACTTGATGGTCACGGTATATTTCCTCCACTCCTTCGAATCCACCTTCAGCTCGGTGTTGGTGAACTCCTGGTGCTCGGCCATCGTGTTCTGATCGACGAACTGGATCCAGAGCCACTGCGGCTGACCATCGGGCACACGTGCCCACACGCTGAAGCGGTACTCGGCATCCTTCTGCAGTCCGATGCCGAAGTAGCCTTCGTTCTGCAGACCTGTCCACAGGTCGCGGTGGCCCATGGAGGAGAGGCGGGCGTAGTGCGGGTTCTTGTCGAAGGGGCCGTCATCACGGATCTCCACCTTGCCAAAGGCCTGCCAGCCCATGAGGTGGTCGGGGGTGAACTCGAACGAGCGGTTCTTCAGCAGCTCGCCGTAGAGGCCGCCGTCGGCAGCGTAGTTGATGTCCTCGAAGAAGATGCCGTACATCGTCGGCTGAACCGGCGCCCCCGCCTTCTTGGCGTTGACGGTGATGACGGTCTGCTGCGCCGAGGCGGTAGATAATGGACAATGGCCTGCGCCGAGGAGGGCGAGGGCGAGGAGGATGTGTCTGGTTTTCATTGTGATGTATGTGTGATTTAGTAGATGATCTTTTCGCCGTTCACGATATAGACCCGGCCGCGTTGCATGGCGGCAGCAGGGACGCGGCGGCCGTCGAGGTCATAGGCGGTGGGCTCTGCCGGGAGGGCGGACGCGGAGGGCGAGGCGGGGAGCTCACGGATGGCGGTGGGGATGCCTTCCTTCGTGACAAAGTACTGCGGCAACGGGGGATTGGCGGCCGTGCCCTTCACGCGCAACCAGGGCGTGCCGGCCGGCATCTTGGTGGCATCCTGCAGCTTGTAGAAGGCCAGCGCGCCGGTCGTGGCATCGGAGCGGAACGTGTAGAAGTACTCGTAGGTGTCCTCATTGCACACCACGACGCTATCGACCGCACAGCCCTTGAGATAGGTGGAGGAGACGGTGGCCGGCGTGTTGGTGGTGGGCACGAACTTCAGCTGAGCGCCGGGCGCTGCCTTGTAGAGGACCGAGGCTCCGGCGGGCAGCGTGGCGCGCGCCGCCAGCTTGGTGATGCGCACGGTGTCGGCCACGGCGTTGATGCCCGTGAGGTTATAGGCTGTGACGCCCTCGGGCAGGCGCACGGGGTAGGACGTGTAGAGCACATCCCAACCGCTCGCGGGCGCCGTACGCTCGATGGTGTAGCGCGTGCGGAGGTCATAGCTGAGGTGGGGCGGCTGGTTGTAGCACACGTTCTGGCTGATGAGCTGTGCGCGATAGGCGGCATCGTCCATGAGGTGCGGCACGCCGTAGGGTGTCTGATAGTCGGTGGCGCTGACGACGAGGCGGTAGTCGCTGCCCGACTGGTCCCACGTGACAATCTCCTCGCGCCAGTCGCCGAGCAGGTCGCCGGAGACGCAGGGATTCTGCTTCGAGGAGTTGTTGTAGTTGCCGGGCACGTAGTTGGTGCCGTTGATCTGCATACGCCAGAAGCCGTTCGCCGAGGCGTTCCAGAACTCGATGACGTTCTTGCCGTAGAAGTCGTCGGCGAGGTCGTCGTTCCAATAGATGCGGAAGCTCAGGCCGGCACCGCCGCCGTGGCTGCAGTCGGCGAGGATAGTGTTGCCGTCGGTATCATAGAGTCCTGCATCGGCGCTGCTCTGCCAGTAGGCGTTCTCGGCCTCGGGGTTGAAGTGGGCCATGATGCCGCGGCCCGTGTCACCGCCGGCAGTGCGGCGCAGCAGAATCTCGCCCGTGCGGGCATCGCGCAGGTCGCTGCCGTAGGGGCTGTGCTCGTGGACCATGAAGTATTCCTGTCCGGGGCGCGAGGGGATGAAGTCGCTGAGGTGGATGGCATCGCCGTGTCCCAGGCCGGTACGGTAGAGCGTGGTACCGTCGGAGTTCAGTGCGCCGGAGCCGTAGTGGATCTCCTGCTTGCCGTCGCCGGTGACATCGCCGATGCTGATCCAGTGGCAGCCCTCGCCATAGACCGACTTCGAGAGGTTCTTCACCGTGCCGTCGGCGTAGGTGACGCTGCCGCTGTTGGCGCCCGTGCCGCGGTGCAGCCAGCGCAGGGTCAGATTCGTGCCGTCCCAGTCGTAGGCGCCGATCTTGCAGCCGCTATAGTAGCCGCGGGCGAAGATGGCAGAGGGGTTGGCATCCTCGCCGTCGAGCCACGCGATGGCGGCCAGATAGCGCTCGGAGCGGTTCTGGCTGCTGTCGCCCCAGAAGCTGGTGGTCTCGTCGGCGTAGGCGGTGTGATAGGGGATGGTCTTGAGCTCGGCACCCGTCGTGCCGTCGAAGACGGTGATGTACTCGCCGCCGTGGTCTTGTTTGCCGCGACCGCTCTTGAGGTTGTCATTGGGGTTGTCGTTGCCCAGCAGGATATACTTGCCCTCGCCGTCGATGGCGCCGGGGGCGGTCTTCACCATGAACTCGCCATAGCCGTCGCCGTCGAGGTCCCAGGCGATGAACATCGCCGTGTGGGCCGAATTGAACATATTCTGTCCGGTATGGAGCATCCACAGGCGCGTGCCGTCCATCTTGTAGCAGGCGTAGAAGGCGGGCGATGTGGTGCCGCTGCTGGCGGCGTCCTTCTCGTTGGAAGGTGCCCACTTCATGATGATCTCGTACTCGCCGTCGCCGTCCATGTCGCAGAACGAGGCGTCGTTGGGCGTGTAGGTGGCTCCGGCAGAGGTCGGATCGGTGGGCGCACCGCCCTGCAGGGTGATGTACATCGTCTGGCTGTCCCATGCCTTCACGCCTTCCTGACGATCGATGACGTTACCGCTGCCATCCACGACCTCCAGGGTATAGACGCTGGTGGCGGAGCCGCTGGTGTCGAGGTAGTTGGTCTTGCCCATGACGGGCGTCTTCGTGAGGAGCGTCTTGCCGCGATAGAGGCGGAAGCGGATGTCCTTGGGATTGTCGGCAGCGCGCAGGCGCCAGCTGACGAGCACGCCCGCACTGGTCTTCACCGCCAGCAGGCCGCGGTTCAGGGGCTTCGCGCCGGGGCGCGCCAGAGTGAAGCGGATCGTGACCGAGAAGACGGCATGGCCGTCCTGCAGCGCTGTCAGCGTGATGCAGCGGTCGGCATACGTGATGGTGGCGGTGTAGCCCTCGGCAGCGGTGACGCTGAGGTCGGTGGGCTCTTCGTAGAGCTTCGTGGGCCACGCGTAGCTCTCCCCGTCCTTCAGGCTGCCCACGGCAGCGAGCAGGTCGCCCGCCGAGCAGGAAGCGGCCGTGAAGTAGTGCGAGGCATCGTAGATGGGCTCGTCCGTGGCGCCGCTGATGGTGACGTTCGAGAAGGCGATGCTCTTCGGGTTCTCGGTGTCCTGACCATTGAAGTTATAGGCGTAGAGGATCAGCTGGAACGTGCGCCCGGCCTGCACCAGCTGGTCGGAGATACGATAGGCGTGGTGGCTCTTGCCCGTGCTGTTGTCCTTGCTCACCTTGTTGCGCAGAGGCGACACGGCCGTCTCCAGCGGGATCTCGGCACCGAGGCCGTTCTTGATATAGACGTCGAAGTTGCCGCCGTCGGTGCCGCACTTGGCAGCGTCGAACTCAATGAGCAGCGGCTTGAAGGTGTGCCCCGTCTTGGGCGTCACCTTGAAGAGGACGTTGTGCCCGGCCGTCTTCGTCTCCACGCGCGTGGAGGGCGTCAGCAGCACCAGCTGCGGGTCGTAGGTCACGGCCGTATAGCCCGCATCGGCATCCGAGGCGGTCTTCACGCCGGTGACCGACAGGCGGCCGCCCAGCGTGAGCGCGGGGGTGAGAAGGTCTTCGGCGCCTGCCGTCAGCGTGCTGGCGGCGAGGTTGTCCGGATCGCCCATCGGCCAGCGGACATCCACGGGGTCGGCGAGCAGCGATGGCGGACAAACCGCCATCAACAGGGCTACAATAGCAAATAGTTTCTTCGTCATGATTGTTTTGTGCATGATTATCTTTTCCTTGATTGTCTTGTCCTGATTATCTTGTACCTAATTATCTTTTCCTTGATTCTCTTGTTAGTTAGTTTCTTCAATCAGCTTGAAAGCCCTTCGGCTCCAGCTCTCGTTATCTCAGTGGCCTCAGTCGTCTTAGGAGTCTTAGAAGCTTCTGTCGCCTTCGGCCCTACTCCCATTCGTCGAAGACCTCGTTGAGGAACCCGTTGAAGGGCGCCATCGTGCGGAACATGTGCTCCAGACGGTCCTGGCTGTCCGGCTCGCTGACGAGCGAGTCGGGGATGGGCGACCAGACGGTGTAGAGGCGCGGACGCAGGTACTCCGGGTAGGCGAAGTCGCGGGGGAAGCCCTTGGGCATCGTCTTCACGGGGTCGGTGCCCACGACGGGATAGAGGCGCTTGAACTCCGGCTCCTCCACGATGTCGCGGAAGCGGTCGATGTCCTCCACAATAGCCTCGCGGATGTGCTTCAGCAACGGTGCCGGGGGGCACCACGAGCCGCCGGCCACCATCGAGTCGCCGGGCTGCAGGTGCAGGTAGTAGCCGCCGCGGTAGCTCTTGCGGCCGTGCGAGCACACGAAAGCGCCGAAGTGCCGCTTGTACGGCGACTTATCCTCCGAGAACCGCGTATCGCGCGCGAACCTATATATACATGTCTTCGGCGACTGGTACGCCACGCCCGGGTCGAAAGCCGCTATCCGCAGGATCATCTCCTGCACATACGCCTCGAACGACTGCCGCGCCGCCTTGTACTCCGCCTGATGAGCATGAAACCACTCGCGGTCGTTATGCTCCGCTATCTGCTGCAAGAACTGGTAGATATGTTGCATCGTGTCAAATTCAGTATAAATCCGCGACAAAGATAGCAAAAGTCTGCGCACGCCCCAAACAGATTGCACCGAATCTTCCATTTTCATGCAATTTTCGCGCTCCACAGCCCCTTCCGCCCCCCTCCACCCCACTATCCTCAGCCCCGCACCTCGCAATCCTCAGCCCCACGCCTCCCTATCCTCTACCCCATGCCTCCCTATCCTCTGCCCCAAAGATTATAGGTGCCACGCTTATTCCATGATGATTGAATCATCATTCCATCATGATGGAACAATCATTCCATCATGATGGAATGACCAACGGATTAAGCATCATAAAAAGTCCACATCGTGTTCTTACGAGCAACACGATGTGGACTTTCAAGCGAGACAATAAGATCCTACTGGGCCGTGAACGAGGTGACAGAGGTCGTGCCGGCGGCGGAGCTGCCGAGGTAGAGGCCGTGCCAGGCGGTGGTGGCATCGGTGGGTGCCGAGGTGCTGTACTTCACGGTGTAGCTGCTGCCCTTGACCATGCCGGTGGCAGTGAAGAGGGCGAGGGTGCTGCTGCACGAACCTTCGAAGCTGTAGGTGACCAGATTGGTGCCGGAGGCGTTGGCGAGGGTGTAGTAGCGGCCGCTGGTGTAGCTGATGCTGCTGGTGACGAAGGCGTAGCCCTGCTTGGCGTTGCTGATGGTGCTGCTGGAGCTGCTGCCGCCCCATCCGCCGCCACCGCCGCCCTGGGCGCCGCCGGCGCTGATGCCGATGCCCGTGCCGGTGATCTGGATGTAAGAATTGTTGTCGCAGTCGAGACCTTCCTCGGGCGAGCCTTGGGTGGTGTAGGCGAAGACCACGCCGTTGCCGATGGTGATGGCGCCCGTGCGGCCTGCGTTGCTATCTACGGAGTCGTTGCCGTAGCCGTAGCAGACGGTGACGCCGCCGTTGAAGTAGATGTTGCCGCTGGAGTTGATGCAGTCGTCGTAGCACTTGAAGTAGTGCTTGCCGCCCTCGATGTAGATGGCTGTCTTGGACTCAAGGCCCTCGGCGCCGTTGGTGCTGGTGTAGATCTCGCTGGTGCCGCCGTAGATGTAGATGGTGCCCTGCACCTTGATGCCCTTGGCGGAGCTGCCGCTGGACTGCTGGCCCCAGCCACCGCCACTGCTGCCGCCGAGGGAGCTGCCCTTGGTGGTGACGGTCAGCGTGGGACCGTCGCCGCCGCTGACGCCCTGCGTGTAGGTGCCGCTGCTCTTGATGCCCTTGCCGCCGGTGCCGGACATGGTGATGGTGATGGTGCCTCCGAGGAGCTTCAGGCTCGTGTCGGCCTTGATGCCTTTGGCGGTGTAGCTGTCGGCCGTGCCCTGCACACCGGCGCCGCTGTTGTCGATGGTGAGCGTGCCGCCGTTGGTGGTCACGGTGGTGGCGGTGATGCCGCGGCTGGCGTTGCCGGAAGCCGTGATCTTCAGCGTGCCGCCGTTCTGCACGAAGTCGGCGGTCTTCACGCCGGAGCTGTAGCTGGCGTCGTTGTTGATGACCTGCATGGCGCCAGAGGGCGTGAGCGTCGTCGTGCCGCCGTTAATGGTTGTCGTGGCCTTGCTCTTGATGCTCTTGCTCATGGCACCGCTGTTGGAGATGTTCACCGTGCCAGCGTTGATGGTGAGGTTGCCGTCGGCCTTCATGCCGATGGCGTTGTAGGCCGTGCCCTCATCCTCGCTGATGTCACTGCTGCCGCCGTAGGTGCTGGTGACGTTGGTGAGCGAGTAGGTGCGGGTGGTGCCGCTCGTGGAGTAGCTGTTGGTGATGCTGTAGTAGATGTCGGTGCCCGAGGTGGGTGCCGAGAACGTGGCGGACTGGATGGCATAGGTGGTGCCGCTGCCGCCGCCCCAACCGCCGCCGCGGCTGGTGTAGTCGGCGCTCTTGAAGTAGTAGGTACCGTCGGTGGCCGCCTTGAAGTCGTAGTAGTAGAAGGTCACGGTGGAGTAGCCGCTGGACTTGCTGACGGTGGAGGTGAGCTGCTGCACGAGCGTGCCGTCGCTCTTGTAGAGGTAGAGCGTCGTCCAGGCATTGCTGCTGCCGCCGGGGCCCATGCCACCGCCGCCCGAGGTGGGCAGGCTGACATATACCTTATAGGAAGAAGTCTGCTCGCCGCTGTCGTCGCCGCCGGTGGTCTCGGCGGTGCCGCCCTTGCCGTTGGCCTTGATGGTCACGTTGGTGGAGACGTCGGCACTGGCCTCGTCGATGGTGAGCGTGCCCTCGGCACTCATGCCCTTACCGCCGGCGCCGGTGTTGGTGATGTTCACCGTGCCGCCCGTGACGCTGATGTTGCCGTCGGCCTTAATGCTGGTGGGGTAGCTGATGTCGGAACCCTCCACTTCGATGCCGCCGGACTGCGTGACCGTCACGGAGCCTGCGCTGATGCTGATGTCGCCGTCGGCCTTGAGGCCCTTGGCCGCGTCGCCCGTGAGGGTCAGGTCGAGCGTGCCGCCCTCGATGTAGATGCTGCCGGAGTCCTCGCCGTCGTGACCCGCGAGGGTGCCGGTGCTCTCGGTGCCGTCGATGCTGCACTGGATGCCGTCGGAGCCCACGCCCGTGATGGTGAGCGTGCCGCTTTCCATGAGGAAGTACTCGTTGCAGTTGATGCCGTCCTTGGCCGCCTTGGCCACGTTGATGGTGCAGTTCTTCATCTCGAGGTACTCACCACTCCAGATGCCGTGGCCCACGGCGCTGCTGACGGTGAGCGTGCCCTTACCCTTGAACTCGGTGTGCCCTTTGCTGACGAAGGCTGCCTTCTGCGTACTCGCGCTGCCGTCGGACAGCGTGTTCACGGTGCCGTTCTTCACGCTCACGGCGATGCGCTTGCCGTCCTGGATGTTGATGGCGGCGCCGGTGGGGTTCGTCAGCGTGAGACCGCGCAACTCCACGGTAGCCTTGTAGGAACCAGAGAGATAGAACTCGCCGTCGGTGCTGCTGCCCGAGAGGCTGTAGGTGATCTCACCCGTCGTGTCGTCGGCCACCTCGGCGCTCTGCATGACACTCACGTGGGCACCGCTGACGGCGACGCTCACGTACTTGGCGATGCGGCCATCGACGAGGACGCGGGCGGCGTTGCCGTCGTAGGTGACATAGACCGCGGTATCGCCCACGACAGCGTCATCGACATAAATGCGCGTGATGTCGGCGATTGCATACGTGTTGTCGGCGATCGTGAGGCTGGTGCCGTCGGCGTAGAGCATCGAGCCGGCGTCAGCGGCGGGAATCTGATAGGTGACGCTGCCCACCTCGACGTTCAGCGTCTGCGCCATCGCGGCCACTGTGACCACGGCGGCGATGAGGAAAGAAGCAAGCCGTCTCATTTCACTGCGATTTTAGAGGTGGAACCATCGGATTTACGGACCACATAGATGCCCTTGCGCACCAGCGTCCGCTCGTTCTTGCGCACCGCCTGACGGCCGCTGAGGTCATAGTAGGTGTCGCGCTGCGAGTTCAGTGCTGCGGGATTGACGGCCTGCACGCCGGTGGGCAGCTCCTCGGCGGTCGAGAACTGCATGGCAGCCAGGTCGGAGAGCTCCAGTGTCGTCTGCGTGCCCGTGGCGTTGGTGGCCACGAGCTTGCCGTCGCTGAATGTGATGACGAGCTGATCCACCGCCACAGCGCTCTGCGTGCCGTTGGCGCCCGTGAACACCAGATAAGGATAGGTGTAGTCTTCAGCAAAGATGACGAGGGCCACCATCGCGGCGCACATCGTCAACAAGTACTTCTTCATATTGTTCTTCATTATGTGAATAATCTCTTATTTGCGCTTGCAAAAGTAGGCAATTAATCCCATATAGGACGAAAAAAAGTGCCGTTTCTCAATGAAACGGCACAAAAAGACGATAAACAAAGGGGCTATAAAAGGTCTATTTCACCATCACCTTGCGAGTGGAGCCATCGCTCATCTGCAAGATATTGATGCCGCGTTGCGGAGCCGTCAGACGGCGACCGCTCAGGTCGTAGCGGGCCACCACGGAGAGTGTCGGAGACTGGATGCCATCGACGGCATCGGGGCAGACGGGCAGTTCCTCGCGAGGCTGGCAGAGGATGCCAAGGAGGGGAAAGGAAGTAATATAACCTTGACGGCGGAGTGAATTCGTGATCCTTACAGATGCTACCTCCAAAACATTATACACATCCGAGATGACCTGCACGCCCTCAAACAAGAGGACAGTGTCCACTTTTTCGCTTTCATACAGGAGGTCAATGTTACCGCCTGACATGATACTAGTCTTCCCTACCCCTGTCTCTTCATCGAACGCTGCGACATACGTCAGATAGGAACGAATGCGATTGCGGTAGGACTGAAGCTCCAACCCATTGTCATCCGTAAATGGTGTAGGATGCACGGGCGGCACGATGGCATAGATGTCGTAGGTGACATTCGGTACCATGTGCAGAGCGAAATAAGCAGAGGGATAAAGTGTCTGTACGCTAAACAGGTATCCATTCTCTACAGGAAGGCCCCATGCTGGATCTGCTGCAAACGGCTCGGCGGTCGTCTGGGTATCCGTGTTAATAGGCAGTTCATTGGCACCAACATAGTCGCTGGCGGGAATGAACGGCGACTGCAGGAACCAGTTGGTGAAGTTGCCGGCATCGAAACCGGTGGCCAAGTGTATCTCGCCGTTGATGCACTTCAGGACGGTGTCGTCGGGACGGTCATAGGCCCGGAAGTGGTCAGGCGTCATGTACTGCTTCAAGAGGTAGTCACGGAAAAGCTGCTTAAAGTCGTATCTGGATGTGCTCACCGGATTGCTGGTGTAGTACTGCGGATAGGCTTCCTCGATGATGGTGTTCCAGTCACCGTCG
This sequence comes from Bacteroidaceae bacterium, assembly GCA_017470425.1. Taxonomy (GTDB): domain Bacteria; phylum Bacteroidota; class Bacteroidia; order Bacteroidales; family Bacteroidaceae; genus Physcousia. The sequence continues at coordinate 126,188 of JAFUYT010000021.1, forward strand.
TAAACCACGACCTTTCCATCCTCCACGGTGCAGGACTCCTTGTCGTACATCGGTAGCACCTCTTCCACGTACAGTTCCTCTGTGGGTCGGTCGATGTCTGCGACCGTGATGCAGTTATTTGCAATGAGATTCTTCCACGGGGAATTAGTCTGCATCCGTTCTCTCGCGTAGGGGAAAACAGAAACCACACAGGGCTTTTCGTATGAACCTATATTAGGCGCATTGTACGACCAAAACATTCCCGTCTCCGACATGCGCAGCGTCAACTCCTCTAACTGCGGGAAGTAGCATTTGTCCAATGGTGCCCACCAAGAATGTGGGAGCTCCAGCTGTCGGAGCTTCGAGAATTCTCCATCCAGGAAATAGCTGGTATCGTATTCGTCTCTATAGAACTCTTCACCTGTCTCGGGGTCTGTAAACATGAGTTCGTGCGTCACAAGCTTAGAATAGACACCCGCGGCGGGATAAGGCACCGTAAGGCGCTCCACCGTCGGCAGCACGGTCAGCAAATCCTTGGTTGCACGGCTGTAGAGCACCTTGCCGTCGTCTGAGGTGTAGCAGTAGGGATTATCGGCGGGCAAGGTGAGGCGGTCGAGGAGTCTGCAGCCATTGAAGGCCAGGATGTCAATGTCGCCTTGATAGTGGGCGAGGTCGATGGTGCGGATGGCCGTCCCTGCGAGCGCCTCTTTACCGATGCGCGTAATACCTGCAGGAAGCGCCACCTCTGTGATGCCATAGCAACCTTTAAGCACACCATCAGACAGTTCGGTGAGCCCTGCCGGAAGATGAATATTCTGAAGACGGGAACCGCTGAAAGCGTAGGCGCCGAGATAGGTGACCGCATCCGACAGCGGGAATGCACGCAGGTGGGTGCCGGCGAGGGCGTTGTCACCCACGTAGGTCAGGCGGGGCAGCTCGGCGCCGCCAAGGCTGTAGAGGGGTGTTCCACTGCAGAGGGAACTTTCCAGACGTTCCACGGTGGGAGGCAGGTTGAGATGTCCCATGACCGAGCACTGTGCAAAGGCGCCTTCACCCATCGTCTTGACGTTGGGGGACAAGTTGATAAAGGTTGCATCGCAGTTCGCAAACGCATTGTTGCCGATGGCGGTGACGGTGGCGGGCATGGAAACGGCGGCCACAGGGCTGTCCTTGAATGCTTCGTCACCGATGGCCGTGACCGTATAGGCCGTGCCCTCATGGGTGACGGTTTCGGGGATGACGGCCAAAGCACCTTCGCCCAGAGTGCAGGCGGCGACACTCACCGTAGCGCTCCCCGTAGGCTGATAGCTGAAGTCCCCTTCAGTGAAGGCTTCCTGAGCCATGCTGCTCCAGGTCGTAGCGAGACCGAGCAGCAAAAGTGATAGATATCTTTTCATCATGATGGATTCGTTCTTTTAAGCTTTGTGATTGCTGCGTTTACCATATATCTTCGGGCGTCGAGGGATTGTCATAGACCTCGCACGGACACCATTCGATGTAGTCCATATAGAACTGAAGGGTGGTATCGTTCATGCTATTCTTGACACGCAGGAAGTAGGTCTTGCCCGCCTCCAGATAGCCTCTCCAGACGATGCGGCGCAGACACCACTCTCCGCTGCGGAGTGGTGTAGCCGTTGCAGAAGCTCCTGACAAATATGCGTTGGGGCCTTTCATATAACCTCGCTCATAGAGTCGCAAATCGACGAGGCGGTTCTGCACGTCATCATCAACATCCTGAGACCAGCCGATGTTGCTCACGATGTTTCCAGTCCTAAAGCGCCTGTTCTTTCCTCCTATGCGGAGATCCAGTGGCAAACCTGTGGCTTGCAGGTTCTCCTTGTCTGAGCCGATAAAGAACTGGGCGATACCTCGTGCCCAGGAACTGGCAGAGACGCCAAAGCGAAGCTCGTACTCACCATTCTTGGGAACCGGCGGCAGCTGGAGCGTGAAATCATAACGCCCAACGACATTGAACTCATCGCCCTGGCAGTTCGACCAGCCGCGATCGAGTCCGCTCATATAATAGAACTGGGAACCTGGCTCGATGGTCAGACGTTCGAAGTAAGGATAATCCTGCGTGACGGGGAAACCACGGGTTAGAGTACTTCCATCAGAATATTGGGTGAGCGGACGGCGCAAGCCGTTGTTCATCATCTCGGGCAACAGCGAGGCCACATCAAAACGCAGACGCTGAGTTCCTAACTGGTTCTGCACGTTCTCGGTATAGGCCAGCAGTTGCTGAAGAGGATAGATGAAGCCATTGACAACAGACACATAGGGATGTTCCTCCTGCGTCCTGTCCAAGACCATGATGCCGAGGTTCTCGTCGGCGCTCAGCGCATCGCCTATCAGCGGTCTGAAGTCGCCGGACTCGTGGTAGTCGTTGCGGTTGGGATCCCCGCCTGACGCTGCCGCAGTGAAGCGCCCGCGGCCATTGCGAAGCTCAGGGAAGCGGTTGAGGAAGATGCCCATGCTCTCACGGCTCTCATAGATCTTCAGCAGGCGCGGCAGTCCGAGCGTCTGGTAGAACTCCTCCACGGGGATGGTGAAGTTCATGCCGGAAGTTTTCCAATAGTAGCCGTTCTCGTTGTAGTGAAACACGAGTTGCTCGGGCGACAGCTTTTCTGGAAGAATATGGTAGGTCGTGAACTGATTGATGATATTGTTCGGGTCAGCGTAGTTGTTGTCCGTAGTGGCTTGGGCATACAACCCGTGCGCGGTGATATAGCTCTTGACATCCTCCACAGTGATGTTCGCTGCCGACTTACCCAGCAAGGCCTCCCAAACGACATCGGTCTCTGCGAAGATGGTGTAACCGTAGTTGCGGTGCAGGGGAATCGTACCAATCTGTTCCGTGGGATGCTGTGGGAGGTCTTCGAGTTGTCCGCTGCGGACTGCCTGCTCGTAGGCCTCATCCCGCCACTGGCTCAGCACCTCATTGAGGCCGCAGGCCTCCACCAGGCGGGCAAAGACGGTGTAGTCCGGCGCATTGCGGAGTTCCTGATCCAAGGTGACGACGGGCTCCTCCATGGGCTCGTCGGGTTGCGCTACCGCCACCGTACTGACAGCGAGACAGAGCGCAAGAAGAATATAGGTTTTCTGTTTCATCGTTGTAATGCTTTGAAGGTGACGAAGATTAATAGGAGCGCAGCACGCCGTCGATCTGGTGGATGACACCCGTAGCGTAGCTCTGGATGACAAGATTATTAAGCGATGCCAATCCGACAGGAGAGACTGAGGGGCCGTCCCCTGTACCGCCTTGATCTCTAATACATCTCACCTCGCGCACGAACATATTCTTATGCGCATCCACCACATGGCGGGTGTTGCCGTCCTCGCCAGTGACGGTCATCCGTCCGTTCCCCAGTCCCTGCACGCGCAATTTGGGTGCCTGTAACGTCTCCTCCAACACCAGCATAGAGTGATGTTCACGGTCAAAGGGCAGTTGGTCGGCAATCTCTATACCGAACTGGAAATGCGCTTTCACGAAAGCGGCAATGCGCGCCTGCTTCTTTTGAAGTGTAAGCTGCAGTTCCTGTGCTACGGCATCGTCCTCTGTCTCATAGATTTGTTCCTGAAGCGCCTCAAGCTCTTCAGCCAGCGGTAACCCATGAAGGGCGGCCTCCTGCTCGATGGCTTCATTGGTGGGCACGAACAGCGTGAACGGGATATTCGTCAGGAAATCCAGCCCTTGCGACAACCCGCCGATCTTCGACGTGAAGAGTTGTGGTATGCTACAGAGATCAAAGAACCGCTGGTAGGGATTCGACTCACCCTCGGCAAGTTCCTCGCCAGAGAGTACATTATATATAGTGCGGGGCGTAGCTTCCAAGGTGTTATCGATGCAGTAGATGGTTCCGTTGCCCTTGGTACGTTGGTTGGTGATATTGGCACGAACCAGACTGGCAGAGCTACCGCCGCTCATGGCTGTGCGCCCGTGTGCCTGATTCCAGAGATGGTAAGCACCCTGCACGCCGACCACCTTTCCGCCCTCCCGGATGACACGCACGGGACTGCCATCCAAGGCGAGGTAGTAGTCGTTACCACTATTCAGGCCGTTGGCAAAGTCTTCAGGACGGTTATGCAGAATTGTGTGTGAGCGGAGCAGCGTGGCGAGGTATGTTGTGAGCTGCCACTGTGACATTTGTTCCGTATTAAACATATTCGCCACTTCACCTGTTAAGAAATCATATGAATAGCATATTCTACCTGTAGTGAACGGGAATGAGCCTGACCACATGGTCAACTTAAAAGCCTGCGGTTTCCGAGATACATAGCTGACGATATTGGGCACATACTGAAGGGCCTCATCCGATGGCATGAGCAACGAGATATTGTGATTGGTGCCGTCGGGAATCATCGCATAGAAATCTTCGTGGAGATAATTGGTAGAGCCGGACTGGCCATCAAAAAAGCTCCAATAGTATATCAGCGAGGATTCTGCAAGACGTGACAGATAGCCACCGATGCCCTGCACAGAGTCTTGAAAGTGAATAAGCTGTGTGGATGCCATCGGGATGGTGTAGTGCTGACCATCGGCGGTGATGAGCTCGTAGGTTCCGATAGGGCTGGAGAAGCGCAGTTCGCCAGGCTCCGCCATCCAATAGCTCTTACCATCGATGTCGAAGCGTAAGGGATACGTATTGTTCCATTCCAAAGTACTCATAGCAGGCGCTTGATAACCGCTCATGTCTGGGCTGGTATAGCTGGCAGGCGAGTTCAGGAACTTAATACAGCTCAAATCCTCATAACCGATGGGGAAGCTATAGACTGGCGCCCCGTCCTTGTCGGTGAGCACGCCAAAGGATGGCCGAAGCTCATAGCCACTGGATTTACGGCTCTGAGGCCAGTAGAGCGTAACGCCGTCTGTGAGCGGGACGATTTTCTTGTCCCCATAGCGGTCAGCTATCTCCATGAGTACTGCGTTCTGGTCTGGGTGGTACACATCTTGCGCCCACCCCGCTTGGCCGATAGCCAGCCATACGAAGGTCAACAGACACTGAATGGTTTTCTGTTTCATGTGGAGTTTTATGGTTAAATGATTGGGATTACGACTCATATGGTCTGCAAAGATATTAAAAAAGCTTCAATTCACCCCCCCGATTTGCTAAATAACGTTAAACAGACAATAAAAGGTTGTTTATTCAAGCATAATGCGTGTAGAAAAGACAATCTTTTGTAACTTTGTACACAAAATATGACTGAATAGTTACCGCTAAATGGTTACAGAAATGAATATAGCTATCTTCGTGTCGGGAAGCGGCACCAACTGCGAAAACATCATCCGCTATTTCCAGGGTTCTGAACGATTTCATGTCGTGCTGGTCGTGAGCAACCGCGCCGACGCCTACGCACTGGAGCGTGCGAAACGGCTGAACGTGCCTTCGGCAGTGGTGCCGAAGGCGGAGCTACAGCAGCCGGAGATCGTGCTGCCACTGTTGCAGGCGTCGCAGGTGGATTTCATCGTGCTGGCGGGCTTCCTGCCGATGGTGCCAGACTACCTCATCGAGGCGTTCCCGCGCCGCATCGTCAACATCCACCCTGCCCTGCTGCCGAAGCACGGCGGCAAGGGGATGTGGGGCCATCATGTCCACGAGGCGGTGAAGGCGGCGGGCGACACAGAGACGGGCATCACGATTCATTACGTGACGCCCGTCTGTGATGGCGGCGAGATTATCGCGCAGTTCCGTACGGCACTCTCCCCCGACGACACGCCCGAGACGATTGCCGACAAGGTACACGTGCTGGAGATGGCGCACTTCCCCGAAACGCTGGAAGCGCTCTGGACAGGGGAGTGACTACTGCAGTTCTGACACCTGTAAGGCATCGATGTCGGGCATCCAGCCGTCGGCGTTGTAGAGGCGGATGGTGTTGTTGCCTTTCTGCAATGCCACGTTGACAGAGATGCGCGCCGGGGTGTTCCAGTCACGTGAATGGGTGTGCAAGGCGGTGATGTGCTGCCCGTTCACTTCCAGCTCCATGTCGCGGTCCTCAGCACAGAAGTAGGTGATGGTCAGGCGGCGCACGCCAGCTTCCTTCAGATAGACATTGCGCCACTGGAGGTCGTTGTCCTCACGGTTGCCAAGCCACCCGGCCACATAGCCGCCCGCAGCCTTGTCGGCATCCATATAGATGCCGGAACGCTCCGTCTGGTTGTTGCGCAGCTCCTGATAGGCGGGGATGTATGCGGTCTCAGCCTCGTAGCGGGTACGATCCAGACGCTTCTGGCCTTTCGCACGGAAGATTTTGGTTCCATGGGCCGGGATGGTGAGGGTGACGGGGTTCTTGTCATAGAGGTAGTCCTGCTGTGCAAAGCAGTCGTAATATTGCACGGCACCGCTGAGATCAATCGTGGCGGGATCAAGCACTACACGCTGTTCAGCGTCGCTGGGATTGTAGATGGCTACGGCACGCTCCTTGCCTTGCAGCTTCTTGATGTCTTTCACAAGGATGAAGCACTCGCCCTGCTTGTCGGCCACGTAGGCCTGCAGGTGCAGCGGGTCTTGGTTGAGGGCGATCAGATCCTTGTTGCAGAGCAGCTTCAGCGACTCGGGCCGGATCTTGGCCATGTCGCAGCCGATGAGGAGGGGCGAGCTCATGATGCACCACATCCCGAAGTGTGTCTCGTCCTCGGTCTGCGTCATTGAGCGTCCTACTTCGAGCATATCCATATCGTTGTAGTGTCCGTCATGGCAGTAGGCGCTGAGGTAGAGGTTCTCTGCGAGGATTCCCTTGACGCTCTTCCAGGCATCGTAGATGTCGCCCGTCGTGCGCCATGAGTCGGCCACGTCGGCACTCCACGTACCGGGATAAGCCCAGCGGCACATGTTATAGACGATGCCCTGCTTGCGGCAGCTCTTGATGGCATCGGATATCTTGGTGTACTGCTCGCGCTCGTCGAGGCGCATGTGGGCACCGCCGCAGTAATCGACCTTGATGAAGTCGAAGTCCCAGTCGTCGAAGTAGAGGCGGCAGTCCTGCTCCTCATGCCCGGCAAAGCCCACGCCGAGTCCCCAGGCGTGCTTGCCGCCGGAGCCGCAGGTGTTGTCGCCCGCATCGCTGTAGATGCCGGCCTTCAGCCCGAGGCCGTGGATGTAATCGACCAGCGCGCGCATCCCCGAGGGGAAGCGCTTCGTGTTCAGGCGCAGATGGCCGTCCTCGCCGCGACCGTCCCAGTAGCCGTCGTCGATGTTGACGTACTGATAGCCTGCCTGCTGGAGACCGGTGGTGTGCATGGCATCGGCCTGCGACTTGATGAGCTCCTCGTTGATGTCGAGGGCGAAGGTGTTCCATGAGCTCCAGCCCATGGTAGGCGTGCGCTGCGCGGTCGCTGTCAGGGCGAAGGCCAGCAAGCTGAGGGTGAAGAGATTCTTTCGCATGATGATATGGTTAGTTAGTTGTATTCAGTTCCTATGTCAATGCCACGCGGGCAACGTAATCGGGAAGAGGGCGTTATCGGTGTGGTCTTCGTAGATCTTACTGACGAGCTCGCGCACAATGTCGGGATGCTCGGCAGCGAGGTCGCGGTCTTCGTGCGGGTCGGCGGCGAGGTTGTAGAGGCTGGGCTTGCCGTGGAGCACGACGAGCTTCCAGTCGCCGCGGCGCACGCCGATCATGTCGGTCTCGTGGAACTCCCAGTAGAGATGGTCGTGCTGGCGTTGCGTGCCCTTTCCTGTGAGCGTCGGCAGAATGCTGATGCCGTCGAAGTAGTCGGGCGCGGAGACCTGGAGGGGGGCAGGGCCGCTGATGGTCCGCACGGGCTGCGGACGGCGGTAGCGACGCTCGTAGTCGCGGATGCCGGCGATGTCGCAGAAGGTCGGCATGAGGTCGTAGAAAGCAAAGGGCTGGTCGCTCTCGCTACCTGCTGCCACACGGCCGGGCCACCGCACGATGAAGGGGATGCGGATGCCGCCCTCGTGGGTGCTACGCTTCAAGCCTCGGAACTTGCCGTCGTGGTTGAAGTACGCGGGGTCGGCGCCGCCCTCCTCGTGGGGGCCGTTGTCACTGGTGAAGATGAGCACGGTGTTCTGCGCCAGGCCCTGCTCTTCGAGCACCCGCATAATGTCGCCCACCTGCTCATCCAGTCGCGCAATCATGGCCGCGAACTGGGCGTGGGCCTCAGGCGTCGGGTTGTAGCGGGAGGGCTGGTTGCCACGGTACTCGCGCTCGGGCAGCAGCTTGCCGCGGTAGGACTGGAGAAGCGAGTCGTCGGGCTGGCGCAGCTCGGCGTGCGGCAGTGTGTAGGTGAAGATGCCGAAGAAGGGCTTCCCTTTCTTCTGGGCGCGCAGCCACTGGAGGGCACGCTGGTGGATGATATCGGCGCTGTACTCGGTGCGACGGTCGTAGTCGTCGCCGTACATGGCGTGGCTGATGTTCTCGGTGAGCACCTCGCGCACGACACCCGTGTCACCACGTTCGCGGCTGTAACGGTTTAGGAAGTTGGGGAAGTAGAGGTGGGCCTGGAACTGGCAGATGTAGCCAAAGTACTCATCGACGCCGCGCTTGTCGGGCGTCGAGGCACTGCCTTCGTAGCCGCCGGCCCACTTGCCGAACATACCCGTGCGGTAGCCTTCGGCCTTGAAGATCTCGGGCAGGATGACGTGGTGGACATCGTAGGGCTCCTGCCCCACGACGGCGTAGTCGGTGTTCTGTCCGTACTGCACCTGTCCGAGCCAGTACTCCTTGTTACCGCGCACATGGCAGTGGCCGGAGTGCTGCCCCGTCATGAAGGAGGCACGCGAGGGTGCCGAGACGGGGCTGCCGGCATAGGCCGATGTCATGCGCATACCTTGCGAAGCCAGACGGTCGATGTTCGGCGTGCGGAAACGTTGCTGGCCATAGCACGAGAGATCGCCATAGCCCATGTCATCACACATGATATACAGGATGTTAGGTCGCTGCTGCGCTGCGGCGGGGACAGCCAATAGCGGGAGGAGTGCGGTTAGTTTCATAGTCCGGTAAACGATTTGTTGCTGCAAAAATAGTGAGGAAAGGCGAAAGCAGCAAATAAAACCGCAAAAAAGTGCATCAGCAGTAGTCCGTCGCGGGCAGACTAATGTCATCCTGCGTGAGGATATGGAGCTGGCGCAGTGTCGTGAGGTTGTCGCGCTCACTGCGAAGGGCGTGCAGCAAATAGATCTGATCCAGCCAGTTCGTCACGAAGCGGGCGTTGGGCCAGCGGTCGGTGCGCTGGTCGTAGGCCTCGCGCAGGAACCAACGGTACTTGGCCCACGCGGCACGGCTGAAGTGGTAGCCGTAAGTGGCCACGTTCTTGAGGGTGATCTGCTCCAGCTCCTCAATCGTGAAGTCGGGGAAGAAGAAGCGGTTGGGGAAGCGCGAGAACAAGCCCATGTTCTGCTTCAGCAGCTGCTGCATAGGCTCGGGGTAGCCGCAGAGCACCACGGCGACATCGCACCACGCGGGATCGGCGAGCACGTTCATCATCAGCGGCATCACCAGCCGTCCGGGGTCGTTGGGGTGGAGGTCGCCCAGGAGCTGGTAGGCCTCATCAATCATGAGGACACCGCCGCGTGCCATCTGCAGGACGGCGCGCACGGTCTTCTCTTCGTCGCCCCAGTGGGTGCCTACGAAGGTGCTGCGGTCACAGACGACGACATGACCGTACTCCAGGACACCCGCCTGGCGCAGCAGCGAGCCATAGAGCTTGCACACGGTGCTCTTGCCCACACCGGGGTTGCCGGTGAAGATGGCATGGAGCATCAGCTCATGGCGCAGTGCCCGCGGCTCCAGGCGCAGACGGCGCTGGTTGTACTGCGAGAGGATGGTGAGCTGTGCGATCTGCGCCCGGATCTTCTGGCAGCCCACGAGCCGGTCGAAGTCCTCATCGGGATGGTAGGTGGGACGGCGCACCTCAACGCGCGAGGGGATGGAGCAGGAGCCCAACGTGTCGGGGTACTGCTCGTCCAGGCTCGCGCGTACCTTATTTATATGTTCGTCGAAGCGCTTGAAGAAGGCCTCTTCCTCCGTGAGGGGCTTGCCGAAGGGGGGGAACGGTTCGGGGTCACTGTCATAGTCACCGAAGTCGTGCTCGTCAAGGTCGAGGTCGTCGTCCTGATCATCGTCCTGGTCTTCGGGCGGGAGACTATACGGCTTATCATCATCGGAGAGCGGACCGAAGAGATCCTCCATGCCCTGCTGAAACGGATCCTTCACGGCCGCTCCTTCATCGTGGCGGGAGCGCATACCCTTTTCCCTGCTCTTCTGCGCCTCGGCCTCCTCCGTCTCCGCCGTCGGCACCCACTCCGGCTCCACATGAGGCAGACGGCGGTGAAGGTGATCGTACATCTCATCAATGGCAGCGAGCATCGCAGCACCGTCGGAGGGGAGTTCGACAGCACGCAGCTTCAGCGGCATCTCCTCCGGCAACAGGCGGTCGATGATCTTCACCTGCAAATCAGCAAGATTCTCCTCGTAGTCATCGAGGTTGATGAGGCGGGAGCTGGTGAGCAACACGCCCATGAGCTGGGGCTGGGTGATGTGCTCCTTGCGGCAGCTGTCCTCCAACAGCTTCATCAACTGTCGAAGGCGATAGACAGGACTGGTGCGGTGTGATTGCTCGGTGAACCACATCGGATCCTCACCCGCAAAGGGTTCTTCGTCGATGAGTTCGCCGGATGGAGACTGCAGCGCATCCATCACGAGCAGTACGGCCTGCCCCTCTTGCACATAGAGATAGACGCCGTTGTTCGCAAAGGCGTGTTTCAAGCAGGGGCTTTCGTTCATGAACATCAGCTTCTGGTCACTAATCTTGCGCAGGAAAGCCCAGATGGTGTCTTGGTCCTGCGCACTGAATCTCGTCAACAAGTCCATGGCGCTTAGACAAATTTAGCGGGTGAGACATCAGCAGCTAACATGATTGTCAGCTGCCCTATTACTTGTATTTCTTGAATGTTGGTTGCGCGAAGGCCTTCAGGTGTTTTTCGTTGTTCGCTTTTCCCAAGAAGCTGTTATCGCGTCTTTGAATGTTTCCATCCGCACGGCAGTCCGCACGAATTCTGTGTGCAAAGCTAAGGAGTTTCTGCGAGCCGACCAAATCTTTCCGTGGAAAAAGTGTGTGGCGTGCCTGCTTTTAACATTTCATGGGTGTAGAAAAGTCCCTCTGCCAATGACTCGGCAGAGGGACTTATGAGGGCGAGAAGCCAATGGGATTCCCTCGGTATCAGGATGTTGTCTTATGCCTCAGCAACTTTCTCGGCTGCGCGGAAGCTGTCGAGGGATGCGGGGTCGAAATTCTGGATGTAGGCGGCCTTGCCGAGGACATTCTCCTCGGTCATTCCGACATACACCACTGCGCTCTTCTCGAACAGTTCGGGTGCCTTGGCAGCATCGCGAATGATGAGCAGCGACATGACGATCTCGGCGGTCATGTCATAGAGACGGCGGGAGAGGAAGTCGATGGCCTCCTGCCTGTCGAGTGCCTTGACCGTGTTCAGCGCCTGCTCATAGACAGGAATGAGCTTCTCCACGCGGGTCTTCAATGCAGCGACAGAATCGCTGCACGCTATCTCGGGGGTAAGCTCGTCGATCATCTCCTTGATATTCTGGAGCATCGTGCCATTGATGATGTAGCGGATGGCGGCGACAACCTGCAGCTGGGTCGTACCTTCGTAGATGGAGAAGATGCGGGCATCGCGGTAGAGACGCTGGCACTTGTACTCCATGATGAAGCCGCTGCCGCCGTGGATGCTGATGGCGTCGTAGGCGTTCTGGTTGGCATACTCGGAGTTCATGCCCTTGGCCAGCGGCGTGAAGGCATCGGCCAAGCGCTGGAACTTCTTCAGCTCCTGCTTCTCCTCGGGGGTGAGCTTGCGGTCGCGCTCGATGTCTTCGAGGCACTTGTAGATATCAACATAGGCTGCAGTTTGGTAGAGCATGGCACGACCCGCATCGAGCTTCGCCTTCATGCGGCTGAGCATATCATAGACAGCGGGGAACTCGATGATCTTCTGTCCGAACTGCGCACGCTCCTTAGCGTATGCCAGCGCTTCGTTGTAAGCTTCCTGCGAAAGACCTACGCTCTGGGCGGCGATGCCGAGGCGGGCGCCGTTCATGAGGGACATCACGTACTTGATCAGACCCAGACGGGTGCTGCCGCAGAGCTCAGCCTTCGCGTTCTTATAAGTAAGTTCGCAGGTGGGCGAGCCGTGGATGCCGAGCTTGTGCTCGATGTGGCGCACGTTGACGCCCCCCTGGCGCTTGTCATAGATGAACATCGAGAGGCCGCGGCCGTCCTTCGTGCCTTCCTCGGAGCGGGCCAGAACGAGGTGGATGTCGCTGTCACCATTGGTGATGAAGCGCTTCACACCGTTCAGACGCCAGCAGTTCTCCTTCTCGTCGAAGGTGGCCTTGAGCATCACGCGCTGTAGGTCACTGCCGGCATCGGGCTCGGTGAGGTCCATGGACATGCCTTCTCCGGCGCAAACACGGGGGATATACTTCTGGCGCTGCTCCTCGCTGCCGAACTCATAGAGGGTGTCGATACAGCTCTGTAGGCTCCAGATGTTCTGGAAGCCGGCGTCGGCGGCGGAGATGACTTCGCTCAACATCGAGAATACGACGTTGGGGAGGTTCAGACCGCCGTAGCGGCGGGGCATAGAGACACCCCAGAGGCCAGCCTTGCGCGTGGCATCGATGTTCTCGACGGTCTTGGAGGCATAGATCATGCGGCCGTTCTCGAGATGGGGACCTTCGAGATCCACGCTCTCGGAGTTGGGAGCGATGATGTTGGCAGCCACGTCACCTGTGATGTCGAGAATCTGCTTGTAGTTCTCGATGGCATCGCCCAAATCCACGGGGGCATAGTCAAAGTTCTTGGCGTCTTCGTAGTTGCGCTCCTTGAGCTCAACGATGCGCTTCATCAGAGGATGAGCCAGATGAAACGCTATTTCGGGATGATCGCTATAGTAGTTTGCCATATTTCTTTTCTTTAATCAATTTCTTATATGTTTCGTAGAAACTATTTACGCCACAAATTAGTAATAAAGCATTAAGGATTTCGTGCCACCATAGAGTGTCTATAAACATCCAATATACAAGATATACAACAATAATAGCATCTCCAATGAGCAACATAAATCTCCACCACATACATTACTTGCTGTTCTGCTTATAGTACTTAATCAGCTTGGGAACGACCTCCTCCACTGTGCCAACGATGACGTAGTCGGCGATGCGGTTGATGGGGGCATCGGGGTCGCTATTAACGCTGATGATGATGCCAGAGTCCTGCATACCGGCGATGTGCTGGATCTGCCCGCTGATACCGCAGGCGATATACACTTTCGGGTGAACGGTGACACCCGTCTGACCAATCTGACGGTCGTGGTCGCAGAAGCCTGCATCCACGGCAGCACGCGAGCCGCCGACTTCGCCGTGCAGCACCTTGGCCAGTTCAAAGAGCATATCAAAGCCTTCCTTGGAGCCCATGCCGTAGCCACCGGCCACGACGATAGGCGCGCCCTTCAGGTTGTGCTTGGCTGCCTCCACGTGGTGATCGAGCACGCGAACCACGAAGGCCTCAGGGGAGACATATTGACCGACAGCCGGATAAACCACCTCGCCTCGCGCCGCAGGGTTCTCCCCTGCGGGCACATAGACTGCCTTCTGCATCACACCACTGCGCACGGTGGCCATCTGAGGCCGGTGATCAGGGTTGACGATAGTAGCCACGATGTTACCACCAAAGGCGGGACGAATCTGATAGAGCAGCTGGTCGTAGTGCTTGCCACTCTTCTTGTCATCGTACTCGCCAATCTCCAGCTCTGTGCAGTCGGCGGTGAGACCGCTGGTGAGAGAAGAGGAAACGCGGGGACCCAGATCGCGGCCGATGACGGTAGCACCCATGAGGCAGATCTGCGGCTGCTCCTCCTTGAAGAGGTTCACGAGGATGTCGGTGTGGGGGGCGCTGGTATAAGGGAACAGACCTTCGCCATCGAAGACAAAGAGCTTATCTACACCGTAGGGCAGGATCTGATCCTCGACCTGCCCCTTGATGCCTGTTCCGGCCACCACGGCGTGCAATTCCACCTTCAGTTCATTGGCGAGCTTGCGACCCTTGGTCAGCAGCTCCTGAGATACTTCCTGTACCTGTGTACCTTCTATCTCAACATAAACAAATACATTATTCATATCTCGTTATCCAATAATCTTTTCGTCCAACAATTCTTTGATCATTCCTTCAACGTCAGCATCGGAAGCCGTCAAAGTTTTCGACTCCTTAGCCTGGAAGACGATGTTCTTCACGGCCTTCACCTTCGTGGGAGAGCCTGCGAGACCGCACTGGGCGGGGTCGCCATCGACATCGGCCACGCTCCACTGGTTGAGGACGGCCCCCCTGAGCCCCCCGGCGGGGGGCATTTCAGCAGCCTGGGCATCTCCCCCCACCGGGGGGGCAGGGGGGGCCACCTCCAACGGGCAATGATCCCACTTGTGAGCCATTGTCAGTTTGGCATTACGGGGTCGGCAGGGAGCGGCACTTCCGTTCACGGTGATGACCACGGGCAGGGGAGCCTCTACGGTCTCCACGCCGCCGTCGATGTGGCGCTTGATGGTAGCCACACCGTCCTTCACGCTGATCTCCTCAGCATAGGTCACCTGGTTCAAGCCCAGCTTCTGAGCCACCTGCGGTCCCACCTGTGCCGTGTCACCGTCGATAGCCTGACGTCCGCCGATGACAATATCCACGTCGCCGATCTTCTTGATAGCGGTGGCGAGAGCATAGGAGGTTGCGAGGGTGTCGGCACCGGCAAAGAGGCGGTCGGTCAGCAACCAGCCTGTGTCGGCGCCGCGGTAGAGGCCCTGGCGGATAATCTCACCAGCGCGGGGAGGCCCCATCGTGAGCACGCCCACGGTCGAACCGGGGTGCTGCTCCTTGAGGCGCAGCGCTTGTTCGAGCGCATTCAAGTCTTCGGGGTTAAAAATAGCAGGCAGGGCGGCGCGGTTGACGGTACCTTCGGCCGTCATGGCATCCTTGCCCACATTACGGGTGTCTGGCACTTGCTTGGCCAGCACTACGATTTTCAATGCCATAATATGCTTATTATCGTTTGGTTCGTGAATCCTTCTTTTTTCAAAAACGCCGCAAAGGTACACCTTTTCCACGGAACAGCCAAACAGAACGCGTTAATAATGCACAAAAATGCCCGAAGCGTGCAGTGAGCGGCTCAAAATCAAAAAAAACAGGAAAAGATGCGGTGCTTTGGGAAATTAAGTGTATTTTTGCCCTCGAAACTCGACTAACTATCTCTAAACATCTCCTATATGCGCATCCGCAACCTGACTCTCCTCCTGCTGGCCATGCTGCTGCACGGCCGCGCCCTCGCCCAGAGCGAACTCTACCCCCAACACTTCGACCTCACCGAAGTCACCCTCCTGGACAGCCCGCTGAAGACAGCTATGGACGGCAATGCCCGCCTGCTCTTGCAGTATGATGCCGACCGTCTGCTGGCACCTTTCATCCGTCAGGCGGGCCTCCACACGAAGAGCGGCAGCAAGTACTATGGCTGGCTCACAGCACATCCCTCCTTCTCTAACTGGGGGCTCTCCAGCTGGAGTCTCGAAGGACACGTCGGCGGACACTACCTGACGGCGCTCGCCCTGGCCTACGCCGCCGAACGCGATGAGGCACTGCGACAGCAGCTGAAAGAGCGCCTGGACTACTGCGTCAGCGTGCTGAAGGACTGCCAGGATGCCTTTGCCACCAACACACAGGGTTTGAAGGGCTTCATTGGCGGACAGCCTATCAACCAGATCTGGACGGGGCTTTACGCCAACGACCTCACGGAGTTCCGCAAATATGGCGGCTGGGTGCCCTTCTACTGCGAGCACAAGGTGTTGGCGGGGTTGCGCGACGCATGGATCTACGCCGGCAACGAGACCGCCCGGGAGTGCTTCCGCGGATTGGCGGACTGGAGCGTGGAGGTCATCTCGAAGCTCTCCGACACTGACATGGAGACGGTGCTGGGATGGGAGCACGGCGGCATGAACGAGGTCATCGCCGACGCCTTCTGCCTCTTCGGCGACATGAAATACCTGGAAGCGGCAAAGCGCTACAGCCATAAATATGAGATCAACGGGATGCAGGGCAACCCCTACAACGCACATTTCTTGGACAACCAACATGCCAACACGCAGGTACCGAAGTACATCGGCTTCGAGCGTGTCTGGAGACTCTACGCGAAGGCGAAGGCCAGCGAAGACATGAGCGCCTACCGCACGGCAGCGCTGAACTTCTGGGACGACGTAGCCACGCACCGCACCGTATGCATCGGCGGCAACAGCACCTCGGAACATTTCTTCGACCCCGCCAACGGACAGCGATACATCAACGACCTCGACGGCCCCGAGTCGTGTAATTCCAACAATATGTTGAAGTTCTCGGAGGCGCTGTTTGATGACACACATGACGCACGCTACGCCGACTTCTACGAGCAGACGATGTACAACCACATCCTCTCCACGCGTGATCCCGACACGGGCGGCTATGTCTATTTCACCACACTGCGCCCGCAGGGCTATCGCATCTATTCGACGGTAAACCAGTCGATGTGGTGCTGCGTGGGTACAGGCATGGAGAACCACTCGAAGTACGGACACTTCATCTACACGCACGATGGCAGCTCAACGCTTTACGTGAATCTGTTCGTCGCCAGCGAACTCGACAACGAGACCTTCGGCATCCGACAGGAGACCACCTTCCCCTACCCTGCCACCTCTGACTTGGTCGCCAGTACGCAACTCACCGTCACGCGCGCAGGTACTTATACGATTGCCGTTCGCCACCCCGCATGGGTTACCAATAGCAGCCGCCAGATGTTCTATATAAAGGTCAATGGCGAAGAGATGAACACAACCGCTACTGAAGGGAAAGCCTCCTATGTCCACATCAGCCGCACTTGGCAAGTCGGGGACGTCATTGATGTCAACCTGCCCATGAATATATACTACGAGGAATGTCCGGGACTGCCTGAGTATATCGCTTTCAAGGCAGGCCCCATCCTCTTGGGAGCAATGACAATTGCGGGGAATGATGAAACGGCAAAGGAATGGACAATCCAATATCCTAAAGAAACGCTACAGAATGAATATGGTGGTGAAGGACGCATGGACCACGCTCCTGGCAGTCGTGCCAGCGTGAAGGACCTTACAGAAGCACCCCTCCTTATTGATGCAGACCGCAGCCAAACCTTGGGTCGCATTACCTGGGACAAGTTGAAGAAATTAAAATTCATTATTGACGCTTCCAGCGAACAATCCAAGAGAAAATGGGCAAGACTACGTCTGGTTCCTTTCTTCACCATTCACCACGGCCGTTATATGTGTTACTGGTACTCAGCCACCCCTGAGGCTTACGCACAGAGCGACATGGGCAAGGCCGATGCCGAGGCGGCAGCGCTGGCTGCACGCACGCTGGACTTCGTAGCTACCGGCGAGCAGCAGAGCGAAGCCGGGCACAACTACGAATACAGCAGCGACTCCAGCGTGGGAACGTACAATGGCGAGACTTACCGCGATGCACAGCGCAATGGCTACATCCAATACACGCTTGCCAACCCCGAGGGCATCACCGAGGGCGTAGCCGTTATGCTGCGACTGACGACGGCCGACAAGGGCCGTCAGGGCGTGCTCACCGTGGATGGCACGAAGATTGCCGATGTCACCGTAGCGGCCAGCGTCAAGACACAGGACGCCAAAGGCTTCTATAACGCGGAGTTCCCCATCCCCACGGCGCTTCTCCTGAATGACGATGGCACGCCCAAGGTTGAAATCACCGTGCGCCTCACAGCCAGCGCCACCACCCTCATCCCCGGCCTCTACTACCTGCGCCTTGTCAAGGGCTACAACAACCACGACTATGTATTCCATGCCAGAGACTGGGTGACGGGCGATGCAGGACGTGTCAGCCAATCCAACATCAGCTACGACGACCAGGCGAACACGCTCACGGTGCACGCGACAGGCTCCAACAACGTGGCACTGAATATTGACTGGGCGCACCTCGACTACGAGATCAATGCCGCACAGAAGTTCCTCATCGTCAAGGGGAGTAACCTCGCCCGCACCAGCGGCGCCAGCTACCTTTGGTGGCTCAATGGCGTGAACAAAGGTTCGCAGGTCGCCCCCACGAGCACCAAGGTCGCCAGCGACGGCGACATCATCGTGGCATGGAACATGAACAGCAGCGGCCTCAGCGGCAACAACACAGGAGACCGCTTCAGCATCTGCAAGGGACACACCATCTTCGGCCTCACGAGCACCACCGGAACCAGTGTCATCCGCCATATCGGTTTCTACGAGAGCGTCGCCGCTTTCGAGACTGCCACAGCCATCAACGACGTGGCATTGAAGGAAGGAAACCAGCCAACAGCGAGCAACACGTACATCGACCTGTCCGGACGCCAGGCGATTCCACGGAAAGGCATCTACATCATCAACGGGAAGAAAGTCGTCCTTCAGTAACCCAGCAGCAGCCAAGAGCTACTATGAAGGAAGCTGCCTGCCAGATAGGAGATCATTCCCAGACCAGTTTAGCCTGCACGACGACTTCGCCGGCAGGCTTTTCTGAACTGCCCACATGCTTGCGGATCTCTATGTGGTGCTCGCCCGCCGTCTCTTCGCAGAAGAAAGCGAGGTCATCGCCGAGGTAGCTCTCGGTCTTGTACGCAATATCAAAGCGGCGGATGCGGTGCTGCTCGTGCTGCTCGCGCGGGAAGAGATCGAGGATGTGCTCGATATATTTGATGCTGTTGATGTGGCCGTTGATATCGACATCGCTGTAGTGCGTCGCCACGACCACCGTATCTCCTCCCAGCAGAGGCTTGATACGGCCGAACTTCGCGATGGGACAGGGCTTCTCCTCGGCCGTGAGGACATAACGGAGGATGTCGCCGTCGTGGAGAGCGATCAAGTCTGCCGGATGCCGCGTCTCCACGTCAATCATCGCCCAAATGGAGCGGGCGTAGCCATAGATGCGGCCATCGTCGGCGTTGCGGATGAGAAAGTTACGCTCGGTGAACAGCTTCATCACGCTCTCCACCCATGTCTCCACCTCCACATGTTCGTACTGCGCAGGCATCTCCGTCAGCTCAATGCTCAGACGGGACAGCACCCACGTATAATGGTTCTCGTTCAGCTGGTCGATGCCCCATCCGCGGTTGTGCGAGTGGCGGCCAGCAGCGTTCAGCAGATGGTTGCCCAAGACACCCAGGAACAGATGCCCCGTGAAATCCACGTGGAAAGGCTCCACTGCAAAATGATAGGTCTCAATCTTATCCATTTTTCTCCTTTTCTCGCTCTGCCAGATAGTCATCAAGTTGCTCACGCGTACCGCGTGTGATGCAGATACGTCCCGAACGGGCAAACTGACGAACCACGCCAAGGTGATTCAAAGCTTCATAGAGTGACAGGATGTCCTCTGTAGTACCCGTCTTCTCGACCGCAGCATAGGTGGGGTTCACCTCTACAATGCGGGCACCATGATGCCGCACGATGCGGCACACCTCGGAGTTCTCCATCACGGCCGGTGCCGAGATCTTCAGCAGCGAGCTCTCCAGCATGAAGATGTCCTCATCGGTGTAGTAGCGGGCCTGTAGCACATCGATGCGCTTCTCGATCTGCTTCTTCAGCATCTTCACCATCTCCTCTGTGCAGTAGCACGTAATGGTGTATTTATGCACTCCGGGGGTGGAGCTGGCGCAGACGTTCAGGCTCTCAATGTTCACCTGCCGACGCGTGAAGACCGCCGTGATCTGATTGAGCACACCGGCTATGTTCTCGGAATAGACGAGAATGGTATATAGTTTCTGTTCTTCCATGATTGCTTATACTTGGATCTCCAACATCATATCGTCAAGGTTCATGCCCGGCGGCGTCATCGGCAGGACGTTATCTTCCTCCATGATGGCACACTCCAGGATGTAGGGCCCCTTCGCTTCGAGCATCCGCCCGACGGCTGCGGCAAGTTCCTCGCGGTCGGTGACAGCCTCATAGGGGATGCCATACCCTTTGGCTATCAACTCGTAGCAGGGATTCATCATGCGCGTGAACGACTTGCGGCGCTTCCAGAACATATCCTGCCACTGACGTACATTGCCGAGATAGTTGTTGTTCATGAGAATCATCTTCACGGGAGCCTGCTGCTCCATGATAGTGCCGAGCTCTTCGATACACATCTGGAAACCACCGTCGCCCATGAAGCAACAGACCGTACGGTCGGGGGCTCCAAAGGTGGCGCCGATGGCTGCGGGCATCCCATAGCCCATCGTGCCGAGGCCACCGCTGGTGCAGATACTGCGGCGCTTGGGGTATTTGAAGTAGCGGGTGGCGAAGAGCTGGTTCTGACCTACGTCGGTCACCAGCACAGCATCCCCCTGCGTAGCCTCGGCCACCACATTCACCACCTCGCCCATCAGCAGAGGGCCTTCCGTGGGATGGATGGCAGGCTCGATGACCTTCGCGCGCTCCTGGGCATCGAGCGGTTTGAAGGACTCACGCCATGCGCTGTGATCACCCTTATTCACGAGTGCCGTGAGGGCAGGCAGCGACTCCTTGCAGTCGGCTACGACCGCTACGTGCGCGCGCACGTTCTTATTTATCTCGCTCTTGTCGATGTCCAGATGAATGACCTTCGCCTGCTTGGCGTAGGTCTTCAGGCTCCCCGTGACGCGGTCGCTGAAGCGCATACCGATGGCGATGAGCACATCGCACTCCTGCTCCTTCAGGTTGACGGCGTAGTTGCCGTGCATTCCCAGCATCCCCACGTTCAGGGGGTGTGTGCTGGGCAGTGCGCTAAGCCCCAGCATCGTGCGGCCTGCAGGGATGTCTGCTTTCTCCAAGAAAGCCACCAACTCGTCCTGAGCATGGCCAAGCTCCACGCCCTGCCCCACCAGCGCCAGAGGCTTCTGGGCACGATTGATCAGGTCAGCTGCAGCCTGCACCGCATCCATCTCCAACTTGGGGTACGGCACGTAGGAGCGCACGAAATCGACTTTCTCAGGCTTGAAATCCACAAGCTCCGTCTGCGCGTTCTTCGGGAAGTCCAGCACCACGGGGCCTGGGCGGCCGCTGCGGGCAATATAGAACGCACGGCTCACCGCCCACGCGATGTCCTCGGCATGGCGAATCTGATAGCTCCACTTGGAGATAGGCTGCGCCACGCCCACGAGATCTACCTCCTGGAAAAAGTCGGTGCCGAGGGCTGAGATGGGAACCTGTCCGGCAATCACCACTATGGGCGTGCTGTCCAGCATGGCATCTGCCACGCCCGTCAGGGTATTCGTAGCACCGGGGCCGCTGGTGACCAGTGCCACACCCACCTCACCGCTGACACGGGCATAGCCCTCGGCAGCATGTGTGGCGCCTTGTTCGTGGCGCACGAGGATGTGGTCGAAAGCTTTTTTCTCGCCACGCGTATAGTCGTAGAGCGCATCATAGACCGGCATAATGCTGCCACCGGGATAGCCGAAGATGGTCTTCACGCCTTCCGCCTGCAGCGCCAGCATCAGCGCCTCTGAACCTGTAATCTTGCTATTCATAATTCATAATTTATAATCTAGACCCCTCTCCCCGCTCCCCCGTGGGGGAGAGCTGCGTTACCGCTTGAAACATCTCCATAGGATAAGGAGTCCTCCCCCCACGGGGGGAGTTAGAGAGGGGCTTTCACTTTTCATTAATTATCCTCACGCCACCTTTGTCTGCGCTGGAGACGCTCTGGGCGTATGCACGCAGGCTCTTGGATACCACACGCTTACGCTGTAGCGGACGCTGGGGACGGGCGGCGAGTTCCTCATCACTGAGGCGGACATTGATACTACGGGACGGTATATCGATGACGATGATGTCGCCATCGACAATCTTACCGATATTGCCACCGCTCGCAGCCTCGGGAGAGATATGCCCGATGGAGAGACCACTGGTGCCGCCGCTGAAGCGGCCGTCGGTGATGAGGGCACATTCCTTGCCCATGTGCATCGACTTGATATATGAGGTCGGGTACAGCATCTCCTGCATACCGGGGCCGCCCTTGGGGCCTTCGTGGGTGATGACCACGCAGTCGCCCTTCTTGACCTTGCCGCCCAGGATGCCTTCGCAAGCGTCCTCCTGACTGTCGAAGACCACGGCAGGACCTTCAAAGTGCCACAGTTCCGGTGCAACGCCTGCCGTCTTCACCACGCAGCCGTCCTGCGCGATATTGCCGAAGAGAACCGCCATGCCGCCATCTTTGGTATAGGCATGAGCGATGTCGCGGATGCAACCGTTCTCGCGGTCGGTGTCGAGCGTCTCCCAATGCGTGTCCTGCGAACCCATCTGGGTGGAGAAGCGGCCTGCCGGTGCGCAGCTGTAGATGTCCCAAGGCGACATAGCATCACCGTTTTTCGTCTTTAACTGTTCATTATCAATGATCGAGTAGCGAGCAATATCCTCGCCCAGCGTAGCACCGTTTACCCGCTTGCAGCTGAGATCCAGCAAATTGCCCTTGGCCAGCTCACCCAGGATGCCCAGGATGCCACCGGCACGGTTCTCCTCCTGAATAGAGTACTTCTGCCAGTTCGGTGCCAGCTTGCAGAGGAAGGGCACCTTACGCGACAATGCATCAATATCGCTCATCTTGAAATCCACATCGCCCTCCTGCGCCACGGCCAGCAGGTGAAGCACCGTATTGGTGGAGGCGCCCATAGCGATGTCCAGCGTCATCGCATTCAGAAAGGCAGCACGCGTAGCGATAGAGCGAGGCAGCACCGATTCGTCGCCCTCCTCGTAGTAGGCAAGGGCGTTCCTCACAATCTGCCGGGCTGCCTGGCGGAAGAGCTGCACACGGTTCACGTGGGTGGCCAGGATGCTGCCATTACCGGGCAGCGAGAAACCCAGCGCCTCGGTCAGTGAGTTCATGGAGTTGGCCGTGAACATTCCGGAGCAGGCTCCGCAACCCGGACAGGCTCTGTGTTCTATCACCTCCAGTTCCTCGTCGCTGACGGTGGGATCACCTCCCTTGATCATCGCGGTAATCAGGTCGGCATTCTCGCCGTTGACCTTACCGGCCTCCATCGGGCCTCCGCTGACGAAGACCGCAGGGATGTTCAGGCGCATGGCAGCCATCAACATTCCGGGTGTCACCTTGTCGCAGTTGGAGATGCACACCATCGCATCAGCCTTATGCGCGTTGACCATATACTCCACGCTGTCTGCGATAATGTCGCGCGAAGGCAACGAATAGAGCATACCGTCATGACCCATCGCTATGCCGTCATCGACAGCAATCGTGTTGAACTCCGCCGCATAGCAGCCCAATGCTTCGATCTCGGCCTTCACGATCTGCCCGATCTCGTGCAGATGGGTGTGACCCGGTACGAACTGTGTAAAGCTATTGACAATGGCGATGATGGGTTTGCCAAACTGTTCTCGTTTCATGCCGTTGGCAACCCACAGGGCGCGAGCTCCTGCCATACGGCGACCTTCGGTGCAGACAGCGCTGCGGAGTTGATGTTTCATTGTGATAGTGTGTTGAAAATCGCGGCAAAATTACGGCAAAGTGCTGTCAAAAACAAATTTATCTCGCGTTTAATGCAGAAAGATGAAGAAAATAACGTAACTTTGCCGCCAAAATGACAACAAAGGCCCTTTCAACTATCAACTTTCAACTATCAACTTTCAACTCAACTATGTCCCAACGATACATCAAAGTCTCCTACCAGATGCTGACGAACAGTGCCGCCAGCCACAAACTTCTCTATCAGACCGAGGCCACTCGCCCCGCCGCGTTTGTCACGGGGATGGGTCTCATGATTGAAGCCTTCGAGGAGAGACTCACGCAGCTCCAGCCCGGCGACTCCTTCGACTTCACCCTGCAAGCCAGCGAGGCTTTCGGCGAGCGTGATGAGGAGTTGGTGCGCCCAGTACCGCGTAAGGTCTTCGAGATCAACGGCAAGTTCGACGAAGAGAATATCTTCCCAGGCGCTGAGGTTCCCCTCATGAACAGCGAGGGTGACCATTTCATGGGCACCATCGCGAAGATCACAGACACGGAAGTCACCGTCGATCTCAACAACCCCTTAGCAGGCAAAGCGCTTCAGTTCACCGGCATACTCCACGAGAACCGCGAGGCGACCCTCCAGGAAATCGAGCAGACCGCCAAGATCCTCAGCGGCGAATGTGGAGGCTGTGGCGGTTGCGGCAGCTGTGGCGACGGCGGCTGCGAAAGCGGCTGTGGCGGCTGCGGGAAATAACATTGTCAATTGTCCATTTCACAAATGAACACGTTCGGAACTCTCTTTCGTCTCACCACCTTTGGTGAGAGCCACGGCGCCGCCATCGGTGGGGTCATCGACGGCTGCCCCGCAGGTATCACCCTCGACCTGGACTTCATCCAGGCAGAGCTCGACCGCCGTCGTCCCGGCCAGAGCCGCCTCACCACTGCCCGCAAGGAAGGTGACAAGGTGGAGCTGTTGTCGGGCTGCTTAGAGTCCCCCTCCGGCAGCGGTGAACTCAAGACAACCGGCCAGCCCATCGGTTTCATCGTGCGCAACGAGAACCAGCACAGCAGCGACTACGACGACCTGCGCGATGTCTTCCGTCCCTCCCATGCCGACTACACCTATTATATGAAATACGGCATCCGCGACCATCGTGGCGGCGGACGTTCCTCCGCCCGTGAGACCATCAGCCGCGTGGTCGGTGGTGCCATCGCCAAGCTCTGCTTGCGACAGCTCGGCATCGACGTGAAGGCGTGGACGCAGCAAGTGGGCAACATCGCCTGCTGCCGCGACTGGACACAGCTCGACCTCAGCCTCATCGAATCGAACGCAGTCCGCTGCCCAGACCCCGTCATCGCCCAACAGATGGAAGACCTCATCCTCCAGGTGAAGGGCGAGGGCGACACCATCGGCGGCATCATCGCCGGCGTCATCACCGGCTGCCCCGTAGGTCTCGGCGAGCCCGCCTTCGGAAAGCTCCATGCCCAGCTCGGCGCCGCCATGCTCTCCATCAACGCGGTCAAAGGCTTTGAGTACGGCGATGGCTTCGCGATGGCAGAGATGAGGGGGAGCGAGGCGAATGATCTTTTTGTGCCCGCTTCGCAAGGCAAAGCCACCACAAAAAGCAACCACTCTGGCGGCATCCAGGGCGGCATCAGCAACGGCCAGCCCATCCCCTTCCGCGTAGCATTCAAGCCCGTCGCCACCCTACTCCGTCCGCAAGAGACCGCTGATATCCACGGCAACGCCGTCACCATCAACCCGCGCGGCCGCCACGACCCCTGCGTCCTCCCCCGCGCCGTACCCATCGTCGAGGCGATGGCCGCCATGACCATTCTGGATGCTTATCTGCTGAACCAACAACAGACTCTCCCCCCGCCCTCCCTATGAGGGAGTTATTACCTTACAAGAACAGATTACATTTTATAATGACTCTAACACCTCTCAACAGCAAAGCATTTTGCACCCTCCCTCATAGGGAGGGCAGGGACAGAGTCCGCTGATTATGATTACTTTTGTTATTGCCCTCGTACTATTAATTCTCGGCTTCTTCCTCTATGGCCGCTTTGTAGAGCACACCTTCGGCATCCAGCCCGACCGCCAGACACCCTCGTACCGCCTCACCGACGGCGTCGATTACATCCCCATGCCCACGTGGCGCGTCTATCTCATCCAGTTCCTCAACATCGCCGGCACGGGTCCCATCTTCGGTGCCATCATGGGCATCCTCTTCGGTCCCGCCGCCTACCTGTGGATCGTCTTCGGCTGCATCTTCATGGGCGCCGTCCACGACTACCTCTGCGGCATGATCTCCCTGCGCCAGGATGGTGCCTCGCTGCCTGAGATGGTCGGCGACTCGCTGGGCATGGGCGCCCGCCAGGCCATGCGCGTGCTCTCCATCGTGCTCTTGGTGCTCGTGGGCACTGTCTTCGTGACCACCTCCGCCGGCCTGCTCGCCACGATGACCAACGGCATCTGGGGCCTCGACCTCTCCACATGGCGCTGGCTGTGGATCGGCATGGTCTTCCTCTACTGCATCCTGGCCACACTGCTGCCCATCGACACGCTCATCGGCCGCCTCTACCCCATCTTCGGCGCCGCACTGCTCATCATGGCCATCGGCGTGGGCTACGGCATCTTCACGCAGAGCGGCTGGCTCCCCGAGATCAGCGACGCCCCCTTCGTGAGCCACCACCCCAAGGGTCTCCCCATCTTCCCCTTCCTCTGCATCACCATAGCCTGCGGTGCCATCAGCGGTTTCCACGCCACGCAGTCTCCCTTGATGTCACGCTGCCTCGAGAACGAACGTCGCGGACGTGTAGTCTTCTACGGCGCCATGATCACCGAAGGCATCGTAGCCCTCATCTGGGCAGCCGCTGCCATCAAGTTCGCCGCCTCACAAACTACATATCCCGGAGAATATATCGGGAATGAACCCTACCACGCCCTCTCCGCCATCCTCTCCGGCGGAGGCAACGGCACGAATCCCTCCCTCCTCGTCAACATGATCTGCAAGACATGGATGGGTCGCATCGGTGCCATCCTCGCCGTCCTCGGCGTCGTGGCAGCCCCCATCACCTCCGGCGACACCGCCTATCGCTCGGCACGCCTCATCGTCGCCGACTTCATGCACCTCAGCCAGCACCGCATCATGAACCGTCTGGTGCTTGCCATCCCCCTCTTCGGCATCTCCGCCGCCTTGGTCTTTGTGGACTTCGACATCCTGTGGCGCTACTTCGCCTGGTTCAACCAGACGCTGGCCACCTGCTTCCTGTGGACAGCCGCCGTGTGGCTTCGTCGCCGCGGTCACAACTACTGGATCGCCTTCCTGCCTGCGGTGTTCATGACCGTCGTCGTGACCAGCTACATCCTCTGCGCCCCCGAAGGTTTCCGCCTGCCCTACACCCCATCCCTCATCGCCGGCCTCCTCCTCGCCATCGCCCTCTTCATCTGCTTCGTGCGCTTCAAGCCACGATCCTGACAGTCACCGCGCGGTGCAGCAACAACAGTCGTTAACCGAAAAGCCCACGATCCGAAGGAGTGTCTCACGCGTGAGACAGCCCCGCGCACTATACGCCCTGAATTCAAGCTGTATGTAGTTCGCACAAAGTTGGCGTAATCCCCATAGATATTGGTAACAAACTACGGTTATATTGCCTACGTCTTTCTGACAAGATTCTAGTATTCGGTAACGGTGGTGTCAAGGATGCAAGGAGTTGGCAAGAGAGTGAGACATTAGCACCCTATGTGAAGCTATTGGTGGATACCAGTCGATTCATCCAATCGCGCATAAAAGATGGAACTATTGTTCTGGTTGATAAAGAGATAATTGGAAACTTAAACTTTTCGCGATATGAAACGGAGTAGTATTTTGGAGAAAAGGAGACAACAGGTGAAGCCAGAGGCGCGTGCCTCTGTAGCCTTGTCCTTCCGCATCGTCGATAGGATTCGTGAGATACTGGAGGAAAAAGGGCTTAAACAAAAGGATCTGGCAGAGCGTTTAGAAGAGCGAAGCTGAAATCAGCAAGTGGATGCGAGGCACTCATAACTTCACGTAAGTCGTGCAGGAGGATAATGCCAGCGCCGCCAGCATGATTCCAAAGAAATGTTTGATTTTCATGATGAGTGATTTATAAATTAGTGAATAAGTTTGATGTTTTCTTCTTAAGCTGTTTTGGGTTCTTTTCCCAATTTCTTGTTAATGTCCTTCAAGGTCAGAGAGATATTGGCAAGCACTTTCATAATGCTCCATGTCACCAATGTTCCAAAGAGCACAGGAATGGCGGCAAGAAGAGCGACAATCGCAGAATATTCGTGACTGACCAACAATATCATGAATGACAAGCCGCACAGCAAACATAGGACAGAGCCGACAAGTAGAATAATTGTGGCTAAAGTGGTCAATGTCTTCTCCGCTCCATTATCATTTTTCTGTTCCATAATCATTTACCCTTATCCGTGTCGGGCACAACTGCTATTGTTTTTTCTTTCCTTCTTTCTTCTCAGCCCAATAAGACTCAAAGTCAGCAATCTATGAGGTTCACTTTACTCCTTTCCTTCGATTACACTCTCTGCACAGCATCTGGCAGTTCTCGGCAGTTGTCACGCCACCTTCTGCCCACGGGGTGATATGGTCGCCTTCCATCTCTTCCAGCTCGAAATGTTTGCCGCAGAGGGGGCAGATGCCGTGCTGCCGTTCGTAGGCTTCGCGCTTCTGCTTCTTGTCGAAGGTGCGGAAGCTGAGGTCGCGCAGGTCGCCGCTGAGGACATAGCTGTAGATGCCGGACTTCTTCATGATCTCGTCGTCCTCCATCAGGTCGTGGATGCGCTGTTCAAGCGCGGCGGTGTCGAAGATCTGTTCGTGGTAGGTGTCGTAGAGCAATCCCCAATCCAGGCCCTTCATCTCCTTCCTATATTTAATAAAGGTGGAGCGAACCCACGTCACGATGGCAGAGAAGTAAGCCCAGAGCTGGTTGGCGTTGGCATCGTTTTGATGCAGCGACATATACTCGCTCACTTCCTTGATACCATCACGCCGGGCAGTCCAATGCAGAATCGTGGATAGATAGGCCTGCTCAATGGCATTGCCATTCAGAAGGTCGTTAGCCATCTTGTATGCAGGACAACCGTTCTTGGAGAAATGACGACGGGCATCGCTGATGAACGGCCCCACATAGATGGCGTTCAGCAGTTCTTGGTCGAGCAGCCGTTCCCCTGCAATATTGATGACACGGAACCAATCCAGTTTCTCTTTATCCGTTCCTGTGCAGAAATAAACGGAAAGCTCATAATCCAAGAAGCGCTCCTTCTCTTCGTCAGTCAGCGAGGCAAAGAACAGCACGCCGCGTTCAGGGTCAACGATGTTGAAATCGTGGTAGCGAAACTCGCAGATGCTCTGCGTGCGCTGCTGCCCGTCAATCATCTCGTAACGGTCATCGCCCACCACGCTCCAATACATGATGTTGAGCGGAAAACCTTTCAATATCGTATTGACAACAGCCTGCTTCTGCTTCAGGTCATAGCGGAACTCACGCTGATAGGGAGGCCTGATGTCAAGGCGTCCGCCATAGCCCCACACGCCCTTGTCCGCATCGTTTTCGTAGCCTGCTACAAGGTCGCGAACACGGATTGATTGCAGTTTGATTTCCATATTATTTCTTTCTGCGGATTAGGATTCTTGGATATGTTTGAATATAAAGTTTCCCATCGACCTTGTAATACGTTTTACCCTCTGGAGGTGTTTGAACTTCAAGCACGGCACCATCATTTAACTTTGTTACTCGGCTTTCTTTCCCATTCTTATCAACTTGAATTTGCTCGCCATAGGTCTTACTGGCCATACCGAACCAAGTTTTGGTGATGCCAAGTATTTCAAATTGGTCTGGGTTGTATTTATCCAAAAATGTCAGAGGAACTCCCATTAAGCCTTCGTAATCACAAGGTATGTCATCGACCTTACCTACGTTGATTGCACCAAAGTTGTCTATTAGTGGATATTCATTCGGTAAATAACTCTTGTATAGTATGAGTTCTTCGTGTCGCTTCTTGATGTCCAAATTTGTAAACCAACAGATATTACCGAGACTACGCCATTTCTGTCCGGTTTCGTCTTGCCAGTATCGTGTCTCTCGAGGTTCTGAATCTGAAGGGACTTTGAATGACATATCACCAGACTTGTAGCCTAGCCACATTTTATTCTGCATCAACAGGGGAAAGATTTCTTTGTATGTAACATTATTTTGACTACCAATTATTAAGAACTTCTTATCATACTCCATCAACTGCGCCACATATTCACGGAACAGTGAGAACGGAGGATTCGTCACCACGATGTCAGCCTGCTTCAGCAACTCAATGCATTCCCTGGAACGGAAGTCCCCGTCACCTTTCAACGGATGGATTCCTATCTCATTGGGGTCCGGGATATTATTCCCGTTCTTGTCGCCATCATAAATCAGATAGATGGCCTGCTCACTCTCGTTCTGGCTGAATAGGTCCATATCCCGATTCTTGTAGCACGTCGTTATGAGCCGCTTCAATCCCAAGAACTCAAAGTTGTAGGCGAAGTACGTGAAGAAGTTCGACACACGCGGGTCATCGCAGTTGCACAGCACCGTCTTGCCGCGGAAGTGCTCGCGATAGTGCCGCAACTCGTTGTTGATGTCCTCCAGCTGCGTGTAGAACTCATCCTTCTTCGCCTCCTTGGCTGCGTTAAGGTTCTTGTTGGCCATATTGATTGATAGTCAGTTTATAATCATTGCATCGGCTATCAATCGCTAACGCACAAAAAAGCGTGACACCTCTTATGCGTTAAGCCAGGGCATGCGTAGGAATCGGAACCCCATCCTTCCACTAAGAATGCATCACGCCTTAGGCGCGAATGCATCGCTATAATCGGAAGGATAGAGGATGTCCTTACTTGACACCCCTTATCTCTATTACTTCTGAGCGTTTTTTATTCCAATCTGTTTCCTACGCATTTTGGCTTAACGCGAAATAATAGCAAATGCTTTTCTTTTTTCCAATAAGATTCTTGCGGGCCCCTGCGCTCAGGTTTGCCATCGACATAAAGCCGATTTCGTGCCCTTTTCGTTGCAAAGGTAGAGAAAAAACAAAAAAGTCAGCAGGATTTGCTGACTTTTTTGTTTGATTATCTTACTTTTCTTCTTTTTCTCTCCGTTTCTGAATCGCAGTATAGCCGATTTCAGGTAGTGCAAGCGGACTCTTTCCCTGACTCTGCAACGCTATCAAAGCATCGCTGATTGCATCCAGTTGGACGCGAGTTAACTCATTGATTTCGTTTTGATCGGCCAAAGAATCATTCATGTCTGTGCGTAATTGTTTGATTTCTGAGCGAATCTGCTCCAACTGCAATTGTGTATTGCTTACGATGAGCAAAGCTTCTTGCATTTGGAAAAAAGCACGCATGATACTGATATTAGCCTGAATCGCGACCTCTGACCTCAACAGCCCCGACAACATTGCAATCCCCTCGCGTGTGAAAGCGAAGGGGAGATACTTGCTGTGCTGTCCACGACCATTCTTCTTTAAGATTACATTTTGTGATGTTAAAGCTAATACCTTAGAACTGTCTGCAGTCTTTAAGGTGAAATTTTGGCACCTTAAAGAATCATACTCTTCTTTCGTTAATTCAAACATAAAATCCTCAGGGAAACGTTCAATATTTCTCTTGACAGCCCTTTTCAGGTCCTTGGTTTCTACGCAATATAGTGCTGCAAGGTCAGAGTCTAGCATCACTCTACGGCCACGTATCTCGTAAATCTTTCGCTTAATTGGTTCTAATGCATCCATTTTCTTCTGATTAAGACGGCCCCCTGCACTCAGGTTTTACCCTCGTTTTTCACACGATTCGTGCCTTTTCCGTTGCAAAAGTAGCAATTCTTTTGCTTTCGGCAACAAAAATTAAAGGAAAAGTTTGGAGGAATGAAGAAAAAGGCGTTTAGCGGGTTACGACTTCATTGAAGTGCTCTTTTCCCCAGGCGATAAGGGCCATGATGGCAGGCATCAGCGATTGGCCGGTGCGGGTCAGAGAGTATTCTACACGTGGTGGAAATTCCGGATAGACCTTTCTTGCGACAAGGTTGCTTTGCTCCAAATTCTTCAGTGTCTGAGAAAGCATCTTCTGGGAACAATCGGACATGTGACGATGGAGCTCGTTGAAGCGTATCACTCCGCTTTCTCTTTCGTTGATGGTATAAAGTACCAGCAATGACCACTTGTCGCCAAAACGACTGATGACTTGCCTGATGGGACAGGTCAGATACTCTGCTTTAATGTCTGGCATAAACGTTGAATTTTAGGCAAAGGTAGCAAATGTTATGTTGTAAGAAAAGGCGCTACAAGAAGAACAGGGAGACGCCGATGACGGCTACGCAGGTGCCGGCGATTTCTCTTCCTGTGATGGGCTGTCCGAACAGCCAGCGGGAGGGCCAGAGGATGAAGACCGGCGTCAGGGCCATCAGCGTGGAGGCGATGCCGGCGGGTGCCAGCTGCACGGCCAGCAGAGAGAGGGAGACGCCGATGACGGGTCCCAAGAGGATGGCACCGGTGGCGGCAGTCATCGTCGTGCGGTCACGCAAGCCTTCACGCATACGCGCACGATTCCCTTTTATACCATATACGATGCTGAAGCCAATGAGCCCGGCTACGGCACGAACCATCGTGGCCGCCATCGGCAGCAGGGGCGTCTGCTCGCAGAGCCCCATGCCCACCTTCGAGAGCACAATGCCCACGCCCTGTCCCATGCCGGCACCGATGCCGAAGAGGATGCCGCGCAGAGGGATGACAGTAGGAGCTTTGGCGTGGCCGCCCCGGCCTATGACAATACCGATACCACTCAGCGTCACCAGCATCCCCGCGATGGCCTGCACGCTCAGCGTCTCCCCCAACAGCACCCACGCGGCCAGCGCCGAGAAGAGCGGAGCTAGGGTCATGAACAGCTGCCCCGTGCGACTGCCGATGATCTCGTAGCTGGAGAACAGGCAGTAGTCCCCGAAGAGATACCCCACAGCCCCCGATGCCAGGAGCCACGCAGCAGCAACCCATCCCATCCCCTGCGGCACCGGAGACCCGGTAGCCACCCACAGGATGGCCGCCAGGATGACGAGCGATGCCGCCATGCGGAGCACGTTCATCTGCAGCTGCCCCATGCGGCGGCTGGCCACCTCGGCACACAGCGCCGTGATGGTCCATGTGACGGCCACAATGATGGAGAGGATTTCGCCGTAGTACATCATACATTACTCCGTTTTCAAACGCACTTCACTCATGATTCATGCTGTTCCCGATAGTGGGCAATGAGGTCGGAGATACGCTGGAGCGTCTCGTCGGCAGTGGGCGGCAGCGTCTCCTCACGGCGGTGTCCATGCAGCTTCCCTGCTGCCAGCTGCTCCTCGTGCTGCCGCGTATAGCTCATGCCGGCACCGAAGAGGCAGATGGTCCAGGAGAGCTGCATCCACAGCATGAACAGCGGGATGGCCGCGAAAGAGCCATAGACGGCATTGTACGTGGAGAGCCACACCTGGGAATGGATGTAGAACCACTGTAGGCCCTGAAAGGCGGCACCCGCCAGCAGTCCCGGCACGAAGGTGGCACGCCAGTGTACCCGCGTGTTGGGCATCAGTTTGTAGAGCAGGATGAAGGCCACGACGGAGAGCGCGTAGGGCGAGAGCTGCACGAGGAGCTCGATGCTGTCACTCACAAACGTGAAGTCGGGCAGGAAGCTGCCAATGCCGGTCAGGAAGATCTGCAGACCCGAGGTGATGACGATGACGATGGGCAGGAGGAAGAAGACGCTGACGTAATCGACCAGCTGGCGGTAGATGCTGCGGGAGGTGCGTACGTTCCAGATACGGTTGAAGGCCAGCTCGATGTTGGAGGTCAGGCTGAACAGCGTATAGAGCAACATCACCAGTCCCACGCCGATGAAGACGCCTCCGCGAGCACGCTCCAGATAGGAGTTGACGAAGCTCATGATGGTCTCCGTCATCTCCGGCGTGAAGCGCACGCTCGCCGTGAGCTTCTCCTCGATGAGCTGTCCGAAGCCGAAGCCGCGGGCGATGGCGAAGATGATGGCTAGGATGGGCACCGCTCCGAGGATGCTGGAATAGGTCAGCGCCGCGGCGTGTCCGGAGAGGTTGCGGTCGATGAACAGCTCCACAGCAAGCACCATCCTGCGCAATGAGTGGAACACCACACGTCGCGGCCATCGCCACTGCGCTGCGTCTGCGCTCCACAGGCGCCCCTCACGGAAGAATGTGATCAATCGTTTCATGACGGCTCCGGCCTCCTTCACTTCACGATCCACTCAAAGAGACCGGCGGAGTTGTCAGCGGGCAGCACCACTTCGAGGCGCAGGGCACGGGTCTTGACGGGGTCGAAGTTGACAGTGCAGGCAGCACCCTTGTCGGTGGGATAGGCATCGGCACCGCTGACAGGCAGCCACTGCCCCTCGGCGCTCTGATAGAGGATGCGCCAGGACTGCGGCACACGGCAGCCGCCCCAGGGACCGTCATCGAACCAATAGACGGTCGCCATCTGGACGGTGCTCTCCTGCGGGAACTCGTAGGCGAGCCACTCCGTGGTGCCGTTCTTAGGCCACCAGTGGGTGTAGGGCACCGAGCGGTCGTTCTCGTCCTTCGGCACCAGACGGTCGTTGATGGATGAGAGGGCGGGCATCCGCGAGGAAGTCGTAATCCGGCTTTCGGAAGCCAGCGTGGCAGGCTGCGAGGGGCTGGTGGCACTGAGGTCCTGGGGCAGCCACACGCGCATCTTGCCGCTGCCGCGGTGGCACCATGCGTAATAGGGAATCAGCGTGAGCGAACGATCCGTAGCCTGCAGCTTGCCCTGGCGGTCGAAGTCGAGGGTCTGCGCGTCGGTGGTCAGCGTGACAACGGGCGTGCTTGCCACCTCGGCATTGCCGAGCGTGAAGACCGGTTCCTGGTTCATGAGGGCTCCCATGATGTCGAAGTCGTTGTCGGGGTGTTCAGCGCAATAGACCAGGGGGCCGCGCTCCACGCTGATCATGCCCCGGTCGGCTGCAACCTTATGGTTGGCACGCACGATGCGTGCCTCCATGTCGAAGTGGATCTGCACACGGTCGCCGCGCTTCCATTTGCGCGAGATGGTGTAGTACCCGTCCTCGGTCAGCTGTCCAGCGTCCGCTGTCTGCTGTCCATTCACCGTGACCGTGTAGCCGAGACGTCGGTTGTCGGAATAGCGGTAGAGGTCGGAGGGCACGACCTGCCCACGCACCCATCCCGGGATGCGCACCTTCAGGGCGAAAGCCCCGACAGCGTTCTTGTCAACGGAGAGCGTGACATCGCCGTTCCAGGGGTAGTCGGTCGTCTGGGTCAGCGCCACCTTCTTGCCACCCACGTTGAGCGTGGTGCTGTTGGAGAGGAAGAGGTTCACGTAAATGGCCGGTTCCCCATTCGCCTTATTCGCCTCATTGGCCTTATAGGCATAGACATACCCGGGCAGCGAGGGGATGAAGCGGCAGATGTTGCTCGGGCAGCAGGCGCAGCCGAACCACGCCTGGCGCTGGTGCTGTCCCATTGATTCCAGCGGATTGGGGTAGAAGAAACCGTTGCCTTCGAGGGAGACACCGGAGATGAGTCCGTTGTAGAGCGTGCGCTCCAGGACATCGTAGTACTTCGCCTCGCCGTGCAGCAGGAACAGGCGGTAGTTGACATAGACGTTTCCGATGGCGGCGCACGTCTCGCAATAGGCACTCATGTTGGGCAGCTCATAGTTCCTGCCAAATGCCTCTCCGCTCGATGTGGCCCCGATGCCGCCGGTGATATAGAGTTTCTTGCCCACGATGTTGTCCCAGATGGCATCGATGGCGCGGACGTAGTTCTCGTCCCCCGTCAGCGCTGCCACATCCGCCATGCCGGCGTACATATAGGCTGCACGAACGGCGTGGCCCACGGCCTCGTCCTGCTCGACGACCGGCTTGTGAGCCTGGGAATAGTCATGCACGATAGTGGTCTTGCCGCGGTAGTCGAGGAAGAACTTGGCCTCGTCGAGGTATTTCTTGTCGCCCGTGACCAGATAAAGCTTGGCCAGCGCCATCTCCGCAATCTGGTGACCGGGCACGACACAGGCCTGTCCAGGATTCGGTCCTACCTCGCGGCACACCACATCGGCGTAGCGGATGGCGATGTCAAGGAACTTGCGGCTGCCAGTGGCCTGGTAGTGGGCGATGGCGCCCTCCACCATGTGTCCGAGGTTGTAGAGCTCATGGGAGAGGTCCTCCTCCTTGCTCCAGCGCTTGTCGCCAGCCCAGTCATGGGGGTGCTGCGGGTTCTGGGTGCGGGAGGTGTAGAGGTATCCGTCGGGCTCCTGGGCCGATGCGATGACGTCGATCACCGAGTCGATGTACTGGACCAGTCGCTTATCAGGATAGGTCTGGAGGAGATAGCTGGCCCCTTCGATGGTTTTGTAGGGATCGGTGTCGTCGAAGGAGTAGCCGCCGACCTTGAAGACCTTGGAGGGGTCCTTCATGTGGGCTGCAGCGTTGGAGAAGTTGGTGTAGCGCCCAGTCTCCTCGCATTTGGAGAAGGCGAGGGGGATGGTGACCTTCCGGCTGGCTTCGAGGCGCTGGCCCCAGAAGGTGCCTGGCGTGACCTTCACGCTGGTGAACGGCACGGGGTTGATGGGGTAGCCAGCCTGTGCAAGGCACTGAGCGGCAGAGAGCGCGATGACTGACACGCAGAGTAGAATCCTTTTCATATATGGTTCGTTTGTTTAGTTATATCTCAATCGACTATTGTATAATTCGTTTGTCTTCTGATTTCGAGTGCAAAGATACCCTTTTCCTGTCAAAAAGCGCACAAATATCGCCGTTAGTTTCCAAAAAACACCTCTTCCGAGGCAATTTTATCAACAATTTCAAGTTTTTTTGTACATTCCCAGCTGATTTGGCGCGGTCATTCGACAACTTATGACTAATTTTGTAGCCGAAATTGAAGAAACCGACATGAAGATTCTTTTCACGCAAGCAAGCAGGATGGCCCTCCTCGCGTGGACATTCCTGTTGCTTTGGCAGTTTCCCCTGTGTGCACAGGATGAACAGCCCACAGGCCAGCAGCGCACTCATCTCCACATGAACGCTGCGGGTGGCAAGTGGGACTTCCCCGTGACCATCGACAGCATCACCGACATCACCGTCAGCAGCGACCTCAGTCACCTGTTGCTGAACATGCCCGACGGGCAGTCGATGCCCTTCACTATCAGCCATATCGACAGCCTGACGGTCCTCAACGACCCGCTGGAGGAATCGAAGAACCCCTACAAGGTGTTCCAGCTCTACGTCACGACGCGCGACGAGGCGGGTGTGCACTCCCGCGAGAGCTACACCGACGCCTGGTTCTCGCTGAACGCGCAGGGCTCCTTCAGCCATTTCACCGCCGCCACCGGCATCCGCGGTCGCGGCAACAGTTCCTATCTCTGGTACGACAAGAAGCCGTACCGCCTGAAGCTCAACGAGAAGCACAAGGTGCTGGGGCTCTCGAAGGCCAAGAGCTGGGTGCTGCTGGCCAACTACCGCGACGTGACGGATCTGATGAACACGTTCGTGTTCGAGATGGGTCACTACGTGGGGCTCCCCTACACCAACCATACGCGCTACGTGGAGCTCTTCCTCGACGGCAGCTACGAGGGCCTGTACCAGCTCACGGAACAGGTGCAGCAGAACAAGAACCGCGTGGCAGTGAGCGACGAGGGCGGCATCCTGATCTCGCTCGACGTCGATGACGGCCCCGCCGAGTCGCCCTCTGCCGGCGACAACTTCTGGAGCGAGGTCTATGGGATGCCTGTCTGCGTGAAATACCCCGACGATGAATGGTTCACGAGCCACACGGTGGATTCCGTGCGCACCGTCTTCGCGGAGCTCGAGAGAGCCATCAAGTCGAAGAACTTCGCGGCTGTGGAGCAGCTGCTCGACGTCCCGTCGATGATCAAGTACCTTCAGCTTCAAGAATTTGTCTATAACGTAGAGCTGTCCGCCCCGCGCTCCATCTATATGCACAAGGACGGCGACGGCCGCTGGGTGATGGGTCCTCTGTGGGACTTCGACGCGGGCTACGACTTCGATTGGGGCAGCATGACCACGGGCCACACCTTCTTCACGGACTTCACCGAGACCGTCATGGGCACGAACCCGCTGAAGCGCAACGGTCAGTACAACTATGTCCCGCAGTTCTTCACCGACCTCTTCGGGTGCCCGGAGTTCGTGGAGCAGTACAAGGCGCAGTGGGCTGCGGTGAAGGACAGCATTGTCACGGTGGCGTGGGATGCCTGTCTGCGCTACGTCGCCGAGTGGCGCGCCTCGGGAGCCCTGACGCGTGAGTTCGCGCGGTGGCCGTTGGCCGGAAAGTCCTTCGACACCGAGCTGGAGAAGATGCACCAGTGGCTGCTGAACCGCCAGCGCCACATGACCTACCTCATCGCCGCCATCCCCGTGCCGGACGCGACGCCGGTCGTGGGCGAGAAGCTCTGCGGCACGATCACCGCCAGGGTGAAGATGGACTGGAACGCGGGCTACAGCCAGAGCAACAAGGTCTCTGTCAGCAAGAGCCGTGTGCTGGGCCTCATGGGCTTGCAGGAGAGCGAGTTGCAAGAGTCGAACCTCTCCATCGTGCCGCTCTACACCGACGGCAGCGAGGGCGAGAACCACACGAACGGCACCTATGGCGCATGGTTCAATGAGGACGACGACCCGGGCTACTACGACGACGGCCACACCTACATCGAGGTGTTCCAGGATCTCTGGAACTGGAACTGCGGCCTCTACCAGTGGAACTGCTACGACGACAGCCACACCGTCACCATGCAGTACCAGTACCCCCACGACGGCACACTCCTGAAGGTCAACGTCAAAGTGGTCTTCACCATCGAAAACGCCGGTGGCGGATGGTGGTGAAAATTGAGAAATTAAAAGTGAACTACTAACTAAATAGAATATATGAAACGACTCTTTACTCTTCTCGCTCTGGTGAGCATCGCGGCGACCTCTGTGTTCGCCGACAAGACCGTGTATATTCCGCGGTCATGGTCCTACAACGCCTCGACGCAGGAATACACCGAGGGCGGGAACAGCGACCTGCAGTGGTCCTACAACCGCAGCAAGCAGTCGGAGAACTGCATCATCTTCTGGCAGAAAGGCTTCGGCGACGACCCCTCGAAGGCTCCGCGCCTGGACGGCGTGGATATGACGGTCGATGTGGATGCCGTGCTGCGCGTGGCGGAGACGTGCTACGACCTGAACGTGAACCGTCTGGGCTTCTCGAGCAGCAATATGCGCGAGAAGTACAAGATCATCATCCTGATGAACTACACGACGACGTGGACATGCTACGGCGGCGGCTACGACTTCGTCTGTAGTGCCCTGTGGCTGAACCCCGCGACGGTGAAGCCCGCGGGCCATTCGCTGGCTCACGAGGTAGGCCACTCCTTCCACTACATGAGCTTCGCCGAGCACGCGGGCTACCAGAACTCCACGACCGACAACACGGGCTTCCACCTCTCCTGCGGCAACGGCCAGGCCATCTGGGAGCAGACGGCGCAGTGGCAGGCCAACCAGGCCTACCCGGAGCTGATGTTCGACCAGAGCGTGAACGTGTTCCGCAACTCCCACAACTACGCCTTCTCCCACGAGTGGCACCGCTACCAGAGCTACTGGTTCCACTACTACCTCTGTCAGTACTACGATGACATCACCACCGTGGCACAGGTCTGGAGCACCCCGATGACGGGACAGTCCGATGGCAACGCCACCGACTTCAACAGCGCGCTCATGAAGCTGAAGTCGCTCTCTGCGCGCGACCTCTACAAGCTCTACTTCGACTACGCCTGCCGCATGGCCACGTATGACATCGAGGTCTGCCGCCCTTACCGCGACGGCAACATCGGCGACTTCAACTACCGCTGCGTGCTAACCGACGACGACCAGTACCAGGTGGCCCTCTTCTCCTGTCCGCAGGGCACGGGCTTCAACGTCATCCCGCTGGAAGTGCCCGCGGCAGGCACCGAGGTGACGACCTCGCTGACGGGTCTCCCCGTGGGCAGCGCCCTGCTCGATGCCGACCCGGGCGAGTTCCTCAACGGCGACTCCCGCGCCGAAACCATCGAGCGCCGCAACTACGTCAACGGCGGCCCCCGCGCCGCCCGCGGCTTCCGCATGGGCTACGTGGCGCTGATGCAGGACGGCACGCGCCGCTACTTCGCTGAGGACAGCGTCTATTGTCAGGGCACCACCACCGCCACGGCCGACTACGCCTTCACCGTCCCCGAGGGTGTCAGCCGCCTGTGGCTGGTCATCTCTCCAGCGCTGAAGAACTATTTCGTCCATAAGTGGGACGACAGCATCGAGAAGGACGACATGTGGCCCTACCGCTTCCGCCTCCAGGGCACCGACATCGGCACGCGCGCCACCGTCTATGCCGAGCCGACGCTCGACGGGCGCGCGCTGGCCGACGCCACCTTCACCTATGATGTCACCTTCCCGCGCGATGCCTCCTACTACAGCGGCATCACCATCGCCGTGGGCGGCAAGGCCGCAGCCACACTCGGCACCGCCTTCCAGATGAGCCCCTCCGGCATCAACGCAAAGATGCAGGCCTGGAGCGCACAGGGGCCCGCCAACGGCAAGATCGTCTTATACGCCGCCGACGCCGACGGCAGCCTGGCCGCGAGCGGCTCCACCGCCAACGGCTACGGCCACTGGTTCAACGCCCAGGGCACCGTCTCGTCTTTCGCCGACGGCGTCCTCTACTCCGAGTTCTCGCCCTCGCAGCTGCTGTTCTCCCTCGGCCAGAGCCCCGGCAAATGTGCCGAAGGCAGCACCTACACCATCCGTCAGGCACTGCGCTACCGCAAGAACCCTCGCGAGTACGCCCAGGCGAACTTCATCTTCCACATCACCGTCGGCGGCTCCACCGCATCGGCCATCCTGCGCGAGATTGACTACACCAACCCCGACCTCGTTGGCATCAGCCTCCCCGACGCCGACGCCGCAACCAGCACGCCCGAGGCTCCCATCTACGACCTCCAGGGCCGCCGCCTCGCCACGCTCCGGAAGGGCATCAACATCGTGGGCGGTCGCAAGATCATCGTGAAATAGTCCGCGCCCATGTCTGTCCGCACAAGATTGTTCTGCCTGCTGCTGTCGGCACCGCTGATCGCTGGTGCCCAGCCGCAGGGCAGCACTCAGCCGGCGAGCACCGCGCCGACGACCGCACGCTGGAACACCCCCAGCGCCGCCAATCCGCTGGTGCCCGGCTACTTCGCCGACCCCACGCTGCGCCGCTTCGGCGACACCTACTACCTCTACGCCACCACCGACGGCACCGGCAACGGCTACGGACCGCCGCAGGTGTGGGTGAGCCGCGACTTCGTGAACTGGCAGAACATCGTGATGAACTGGCCCACGACGGAGGTCGTCTGGGCCCCCGACGTGGTGCAACAGCCCGACGGCCGCTACCGCTACTACTACTGCGAGCCCTGCAACATCAGCGTCGGCGAGAGCACCTCGCCCATCGGCCCCTGGCACAACCTGCTGGGCGCCGACGACGCCGTGCTGGTGCCCGACCGCTACGTCCACAACGCCATCACGCTCGACCCGCAGCTGTTCCGGGACGACGACGGCTCGGAGTACCTCTACTTCACCACGTGGGGCATCTACAAGGGCTTCGGCTGCGGCGTGGCCAAGCTGCGTCAGCCCACTGTCCAGCCTCCATCCGGTGATGCCCGCTACTGGCGCGAGGACGCGCCGTTCCCGATCGCCGCGGACACGTTCTTCTCGGAGCGCCGCCTCATCCCCAACACGGAGCTGAAGGACATTTTCGAGGCGCCCTTCGTGTTCAAGCGCGGCTCGACCTACTATTTCACCTACTCCTCTGGCTCCTGCCACGACGCCTCCTACCGCGTGCAGTACGCCACCTCGGACACCGGCCCCATGGGACCCTTCCGCTACAAGGGCTGCATCCTGGCCACCAACGATGACCAGACGGTGCACGGCCCCGGGCACCACTCCATCCTGGAGGCCGACGGCCACTACTACATCATCTACCACCGCCACAACCTGCCGCGTAGCGTGCACGGCTTCAACCGCCAGGTGTGCATCGACGAGCTGCGCTTCGACGAGAGCGGCGACATCCTCCCCGTGACACCGTCGCACGACGCCCGGGGCGTGGCGCTCCTCGCCGCCCGTGCCGCCCGCCGTGCGCCCCGCAACCTGGCCTTCGGCGCGCGGGTGACAGCCTCATCGAGCTACGACGAATGGTTCCGCCCGGAGTACGCTGTCGATGACAACAACGCCACACTGTGGCGCGCACGCCACACCAACTGGGGCCGCCCCGGCGGGCACCACGACGAGTGGCTGCAGATCGACCTGGGACGCGCGATGCGCTTCACGGAGGTGTGGACGCAGTTCGAGTACGCCACCTTCTTCTACCAGTACCGCATCGAGACCTCCACCGACGGCACCCACTGGACGCTCTTCGCCGACCGTACCGGCAACCGTACGCCCGGTTCCCCAATGATCGACCGCCGCAAGGCGAAGGCGCGCTACCTGCGCATCACCATCACCGACACCCAGAAGAACGGCCACCTGCCCGCCATCTGGAACGTGAAGGTGTGGTCGCAGGCCCCGCAGCTGCCCTACCCCACCCCGCCGCAGGCATCCTCCTATCCCGGCATGGATCGCCAGGATGTCACGCCCGCTGAGCGCAGCACCCGGGCCGCGGACATCACACTCTCTGCCGCCGACGTGGCCGCAGAGCGGACTGCACCCTTCGACGTGAGCGAGGTCAGCGGCGGCGCCGAAGACGCCCTCCTCTTCCGCGCCAACAAGCCCCTTCGTGCCCGCGTGAAGGACGGGCGCTGGGCTTTCTTCTTCAACGGCACGCAGACGCTCACCAGCTCCACTCCGCTGCCCGCACCCTACCGTTACAACAGCCCCTACACCATCGCGGTCTGGGTGCTGCCTACACGCGTAGGCCCCGTCTCCACGCTCGTCTCGCTGAGTACCTCGCGCGCCGACCTGGCGACGACGGAGCTACGCCTGGGCACCGACCCCGCCACGGGCCTCCTCCACCACAATGGCTCCTTCGAGAGCTGCGGCGCGCCGGAGGCGACGAAGGCGTGCGAGGGTGCCTGGCACCACGTGCTCGTGAGCTTCGACGGTTGGATGGAGCGCGTCTGGCTCGACGGCGAGCTGCTCCACGAGCAGAACAACTTCCTCATGCTCCGCCCCGAGGGGCACATCACCATCGGTGCCGACGGCGGCGCCACGAATCATTTCATGGGCTACATCGCCGACGTGCGCATCACACCGACAGCCACCACCGCCGAGGAGGCGCGCGCACGCTACGAGGCCGAACGCCTCGCTGCCGTGCCCTCGCTGGGCGACGATGACTTCGAGGAGATCGACCCCGACAGCAAGTTTACGCTCCCCGCCGACTGGCAGCTCTGCTACGAGAGCCGCGCGCCGCAGACGCTCTCTGCCACCAACGGCGACTTCAACGACAGCCCCCTCCGCCACGGCGGCATCGCCTGCCAGAAGATGGAAGGGGACTTCGTGGCGATGGTCACCATAGATGACATGGAGGGCCTCGCCGAGCACCGCATCACGGCCTACAACGAAGGCGGCCTCCTCGTAGCGGCCCTGCCCGAGGACACCCCTGCCACCGACGGCGTGCACCGCACCGATACCACCTACTACCACCTCGGCGCCTTCCCGCTCTACAACTGCGGCAATATGCTGACCGTCCTCAGCCACCGCGGCCGCCCGCAGTACCCCAACTACAAGGGCTACGCCTTCGACCGGCTCCTCCAGTTCGAGCGTCGCGGCGGGCAGCTCTTCGCGCGCACCAGCGCCGACGGCGTGACATGGAGCAACATGCCCGGCTCGCCCATTGAGGTGAGGGCGCGGCGCCTGGCCGTAGGCATCTACCAGACCACCTACACCGCCACCCCCTCCTGGGTCCGCCTCCGCGACCTCGTCATCTACCGTCCGCAGTAGATGCGAAAATAGCAAATGTTACGGCGGCACACCGGCACTGCGGCACACTGGCACTTATGAAAGAGACACGGTGTACATACATCGTGTTGCAACGCTGGAACACTGGAACAGCGAGAGCAGAGTGTTTTTTGAATTTCTTGAAAAAAGTTCCTCAGACATTCGAAAAGCGCAATGGCAATGTGATAACCTTTGCAGCATCAAAAATCAACGCAGCACGCTGCATCGCCCTTCGCAGCGTGCTCCGAAAGCCAACGCACCACGGTGCGTGAAAAAAGCCCCTATTATGAAAGAATCGACCAAGAAGACACTGAAGGGGATTGGCGAAGTGATAGTAACTATACTCACGGCACTGCCCACCACGCTGGGAGCGCACGCCGCCATCTGTCAAGATGGGAGGCTGAAAGTCAGCTAGGCTGACGATTGTACCAAGGACAGAGACGAGAGAAAGAGCGGCGCAGCTGGAAGGGCTGCACCGCTCTCTGTATTTGCCGCTCTGGGCGGACGGTATGGCCGCCTCAGTGGGGCGGGGATTACTTCACGATGTACTTGCGGCCGTCGCGGATGTAGATGCCGCGGCGGGGCTGGGCGACCTGGCGACCGCTGAGGTCATAGATGCGGGCTGCGGCGGGCGTGGCTGCGCTGACGGCATCGATGCCGACATAGATATTCGTAGATACGAACTTCGCGTAATAGACGTACTGCTTGTTGTTCACCTCGAAGCAGAACTGGGCGTTGACGTTGTAGTCTTCTGGCACAGGATCATTGGAGAAAGTGGAGATGACGAAGCCGTCTCCTTCCTCCTCGACCATGAGGATGTATGAACCATAGCTGTCATAACCGCCATCGGCGGCAAAGCTGAGGCCGTTCTCGCAGTTGACACCTTCGCCATAGACGCCGTCGGACTGCAGGGCGCGGAGGTAGTAGTTATCCGGCGAGAGCAGGTCTGCGGTCTCCACGCCGAGAGCCTCGGCCGCCTTGGCAAGGTCGATGGGCACGGTGATGTCTTCCAAGTCGAAGGGCACGACGATGTTCTCGCTGCCGACGATCTCCTTCTCTTCGAGGCTCTCTACGAAGGAGAGCTTGATGTTCAGGGTGATCATCTTGTTGGTGGCTTCGTTCACGAGGAAGAGCTGGGTGGTGAAGACATCGCCGATGGCGTTG
Source organism: Bacteroidaceae bacterium (assembly GCA_017470425.1). Lineage (GTDB taxonomy): Bacteria > Bacteroidota > Bacteroidia > Bacteroidales > Bacteroidaceae > Physcousia. The sequence continues at coordinate 170,861 of JAFUYT010000021.1, forward strand.
CGGTTCGGGTGCTGGAAGAAGCGGAGGATGCTGTTATCCACCCAGCAGATGCCCACGCGGGCATCGGCATCGCCCCACACGCTGACGCGGCCGTCCTTGTTGAGCCAGAAGCCGGGCTTCGGGTCGCAGGAATAGGCTTTGCTATAGTCGCCCTTCACGACGGCCACGCTGTCGATATTCAGGCCGTAGAGCTCCGGTGTGGCGGTGCCAAGGACAGCCTCAAGATTCTCTGCGGGGATGGTGATGAGGTCGAGCGGTGCGTAGCTGTTGTCCAGAAGAGCCTGCACGGCGAAGGTGCGAGTCTCTACGCTCTCGAACTCGTAGTCCACCTTCTTGGGCTCCACGATCTTCAGAGTGACGTTGTACTGATAGTAGTTCGTGGCGTTGGTGAAGTAGAGGCTGGCCGTGAGTTCATCACCCACCTGGCGTGTGCCGGGCTTGTGGCCTACATTCAGGACAGAGTAATCGTTGGCGGTGGCGGGTTCGATGTAGAAGGCGCCGTTGGCATAGGCGACGACCGTTCCCACTTCCGTGAGCCACCAGCCGCCGTTGTTGGCTGTGGATGCGCCGAAGTTGTCCTTGTCATCGAGGGCTACCAGCCCCACGGCGCTCACCTCGCAGCCGAGGGCTGCGGCGATGGCCTCCATATCGGGCTTGGCCTGTACGGCTGCCCAGTCGCTGAGGGGTTCCTGCTCGAGCACGACGGTCTCCTCGCCCACCTTCGTGTAGTCGGCGAGTCCGTTGCCGGCCTCCTTCTCGAGGATGTTCAGGCTGTACTTGATGCGGTAGGCTTTCTCGCCGTAGATGATATAGATGTAGGTGAAGTACTTCTCGTTGTCCTTGCAGGAGCCGGGGTACTGACCCAGGTTGCAGGTGAGCGAATCCTTCTCTGCATCGTAGGCGAAGGACTCTACGAAGAAGCGGTCTGAATCACCCCAACCTGCGGCGGAGCACTCGCCGGTCTCCTGGCCTTCGGCGTTCTGCACGGGACGCACCCACCAGCCGATGCCGCCGGCCGTCGCCTCATTGGAGAGGGAATCCTTCTTCATGCCGCCGCCGGACTCTACGTCGCCCGTGTTATAGACGGTAGCATAGAGCAACTGTTCCAGCGCCTCGGACATCATATTGGCATCGCTGATGCCCAGAAGCGTGAGGGCGTCGCCGAGCTTCACCTTCACGGGGTCGCTGTCGTAGCCGCCGCGCGGGTACTGCTCCACGATGACTTCCTGCTCGCCCACGATGGTGAGCTTCGACTCTAAGAGCTGGGGCTCGGGAACCTCATAGACGGGCTTAGCGATAACGTTGAGGGTCAGGGCGAAGGTGACGACCTTCTCGTTGAAGGACAGCGAGATGGTGGTCTCGCCCTTGCTGCCGACCGCCATCATGTTGGGCTTCTGCCCCACGCCGAAGGTGAGCGTCGTGAACTCTTCATCGACTTCGGGGCTGGCATAGAAGGCGCAGTTTTCAGCGTCGTAGCCCACGGGCATACCGTCGGTGCTCATCCAGAAACCGTGGTTGGCGGCTTCGAGGGCGGCGGCCCAGGGTGTGCCATTGGCTGCGAAGAGAAGCGTGGCGGGTGTCTCTGCCGTGATGTACTCCTGAATGGCGGCACCGAGCGTAGCAGCGTCTGTGCTGAGAGCATTAGCCACCTCCGAGAGGGAGAATTCGATGGGAGCTGCCGACCAGTCCGTCGTCGGGTACTGTTCAGCGCTGCCGCTGAACTGAGCCTGGGCAGAGATGCCTGCCACGAGGCCGATGACTGCGAAAGCAAGTCGCTTGAAAGTAGTAGTGATCATACCATAGAAATAATTTAGTTAGTTGTTGGAAAAATGTACTTGCTGAATGTCAATGACACCGCAAAAGTACGAAAATATCTTTAACGCCACCAAAAAGCGCAAGGAAAAAATCGCGCTAAGGGTGTTTTTTCTGCGCAAAGGGGCTGTCGAAGGGCCTCGGAAGTCTAAAAATAGAGGCGTAAGAAAAACTTTGTCGGAAAATGTTTGCGCGAATGGGCATAAGGTTGTATCTTTGTTGCATAAAACTGACCGAAATGAGAAAATCTTACGTGATATGCACGCTGTTGGCGTGCCTGTTGGCATGGTGCGGGACGGCTCCGGCCGGCGCCCAGGCGCTGTCGAACATCTCCGTGAGGGCGCTCCGCGTGGCGGCATCGGCCAGCGCGGCAGGGCACGGCCCGGAGCTGGTCTGCGACAACCGCACGGCACAGAGCAACTACTGGAGCAGCTACACGGGCGAGGCGTCGCTCGGCTCAGAGGCATACGTGGAGCTGCAGTGGGATCGCTCCTACGCTATTAAAGAGGTACGCGCGTATTGGGCCGTGACAGGCACCTACGTAGTGCTGCCCACGGAGGCCTACGCCGCCTGGTGGGACGGCACCGGATGGCAGCGCGGCACCTCCCTGGCAGCAGCCGACGCGAGCAACCTCTCCACCACCGCCACCGACATCACGACGCGCGCCCTGCGCATCTGCCTGCGCAGCGAGCAGGCCGTGGGCATCCGCGAGCTGCGCATCATGGGCTACGCCGCCGACCCGACGGAGAACTACCAGTGGCCCGCCTACGAGCCCACCCTCTCCTACGACTACCGCAGCGAGTACCCTGCCCTCAACCCGCCCACAAAGATGCTCCCCGAGAACAACAACCAGAAGGGCTACGTGGCCGACGGATGGTGGGCAGTAGCCTGGGGACCCGACCTCAACGCCCACGTCACCGAGGCCGCCAAGCAGGGGCTCCTCGCCAAGATGAACGAGGACTTCGCCTTCTTCCGCGACCAGATGGGATGGCCGCCCGACAAGCGCGCACGCAACGGCTACTACTCCACCGTCTATATCTACGGTAGCGGCCTCTACAGCGATGGCGCCACGAAGTACGACCGCGGCGGCTGGCAGGGTGCTACGTGGTACAACGGCTCCTCGTGGCCGATGGTGAACCTGAGCTACTACCCCGTCGCCTGCTTCGACCCCGCCTTCACCAACGACAACGACAACCCGAACTACACGCCGTGGACCGTCACCGACCAGACGTTCCAGCAGAACGCCTGTGTCCACGAGGGCATCCACGCCATCTTCGCCGACCTCGAGGGCTGCAAGAACTCCGCATGGTACCAGGAGGCGGGCAACACATGGCTGCAGGGCGAGGCGGAGCTCGTGAAGACCGGCAAGACGCCGGAGAGCATGGGCTTCCTCAGCGCCGGCAACATGATCGCGCCCTTCATGCCCATCGAGTGCTACTCCGGCTGGCTCCTCGACGACACCTTCGGAGGCCCCTCCGCCGAGGGCGTCAACATGTACAACGGCTCGCAGCAGGTCTGCACCTGGCGCAACCTCCTGGGCGGCATGCAGTACGGCGAGCTCTTCCCCCACTTCGTCAGCGAGATCCTGGGGCGCGGCAGCATCCCCTGGATCTGGCGCTACTGCCGCAACCGCGTCCTTGACGGCATGGCCGACTCGCTGGGCGAGCGCCAGATGCGCCACCTCGTCCTCGAGTACCGCGCCCGGCAGGCCATGATCGACGTCGGGCAGTGGAGCAACGCCTGCCGCAAGCTCCTCGACGACAACTGGCTGCTTACCGTGCAGCAGGAGTGGAGCCCCTACTGGAAGAAGGTGGATCCTTGGCAGGCAACGCCCTACGCCAATATGTACCGCTGCAACGAGGTGGACAGCGCCGGATGGTGGCGCCCCGAGTGGCGCACGACGCCCGGCTGGAGCGGCGCCAACCAGGTGCCCCTGCACGTGGCAGGGCAGGCGGGCGACGTCATCAGCCTCCACTTCAAGCCCCTCGGCACGAACATGGTCTGTATGCTCTGCTACCGCACCAAGCAGGGACGCGTCTATTACTCACTGCCCGTGGAGGGCGAGGGCGACGTCGTCATGAAGCTGCAGGGCGAGCCCGCCAACAAGGTCGTCATTGCCGTCATCGTGAACACCGACTACCTCTACCAGGGCGACGAGACCCGCAAGAAGCACTTCGACTACCGCCTCCGCATGGGCGAGAACATCTACCAGCCCGCCAAGGCACAGCTCAAGTGGTACAACTACCGCTCCACCATCCGCGACCAGGAATTCATCACCGGCATTGAGACCGTAGCCCCCGAGGCAGAGCCCGCCCGCTTCGCCATCCACCCGGAGCGCAGCGTGGTGCGCCGCGGCGAGCAGGTGGCGCTGCACATCGCCGCCGCCTCGCAGCTGCAGGTGCCCGTGCGCCTCTTCGACCAGAGCGGACGGCAGCTCCACTCGCAGAGCTTCCTGCGCGACGGCCTCTACCAGATTCCCGCCAGCCTCGCGCCCGGCATCTACATCCTGCAGGGCGTCAACGGCCGCGAGACGAGCACCGCGCGCATCGTCGTGAAATAAAGACTACTAACCCGACAAACTACATCACAAAGCATTATGATTCATATCATCAGGCACCGGGCGCGCCGCCTCTTCCGCTCAGCATGTCTCCTGCTGCTGCCTCTCACGGCAAGCGTCTCGTGCAGTGAGAAGGATGAGCTTATGGACGAGCCCGAATGGCTGGGCAACAGCATCTATGAGCGCTTGCAGGAGGAAGGAACCTACAACTACACCCTCCGACTCATCGAGGATCTGGGACAGCAGCAGGTGCTGAGCCAGACGGGCTCCAAGACCCTCTTCGTGGCCTCCGACGACGTCTATGACGCCTTCTTCCAGAAGAACGACTGGCACGTCAGCCGCTACGAGGGCCTCTCCGCCGGACAGAAGAAGCTCCTGCTGAACAGCGCAATGGTCAACAACGCCTATCTGCTGGAGCTCCTGAGCAACGTCAGCGGCACACCCCCGCAGAAGGGAATGTGTATGCGCCGCGCCACCTCGGCATCGGTCTTCGACAGCATCTCACGCATCATGCCCGCAGAGATGCCCAACACGCCCTTCTGGGCGAAGTATAAGGAGCGCCCCCGCGGCATCGTGCTCCTGCGCGACAACACCGCCAAGCCAATGATCCACTTCCTGCCCGTCTTCATGCGCACGAACCTCATCACCGGCAACGACCTGGCCACCCTCACCAACGGAGCATCCACTTCGATCACCGACGCGTGGGTCAACGGCCGCAAGGTCATCCAGAGCGACATCGTCTGCAAGAACGGATACATCCAGAAGATCGACGGGCTCGCCACTGCGGCCGACAACATGATGGAGATCGTGCACAGCCATCGGAACATGTCCCGCTTCGCATCCCTCATGGACCGCTTCTCGGCACCTTACTACGACCGCGCCGCCACCGAGGAGTACAACCGCCTCTTCAACAACCAGGACTCCGTCTTCACCCTCAAGTACTTCTCGCAGAACAGCAACACCAGCGAGTACGGAGGTTCCGAGGGAGGAGAGCTCACCACAGACCCCGACGGCAACGTCGTCGATGCCTACCTGAGTTTCGACCCCGGATGGAGCCAGTACATGTACACCAACACCGCCGGGCGCGACCTCCACTACGATGCCGGTGCACTCCTCGTGCCGAGCAACGACGCGCTCGACCACTGGTGGAACAACGACGGACGCGTGCTGCAGGATATGTACGGAGCCTGGGAGAACGTGCCGATGAAGGTCCTCGTGAAGATGCTTGACATCAACCTGATACGCTCCTTCACGCAGACCGTGCCCTCGAAATTCCGTAACATCGTCGATAACACCACGAAGGTGCCACTGGGCATCACCACCGCACACGTGGATTCCTGCTTCATGGGATGCAACGGCGTCGTCTATCTCCTCAACCGCGTCTTCACGCCCGCGTCCTACAGTTCCGTTTCCTTCCCCGCGCTCGTCAACGAGCAGACGATGAACATCATCTACTGGGCCATTGAGAAGCTGGAGTTCGAGCCCTACCTCAACTCAATGGACTCCTACTACAGCTTCATCATACCCACCAACACGGCCATGCTCACCTACGTGGACCCCTGCACCTACGGCTCCACCCTCTCCACGCTCTATGAGTTCTACTACGACGCCGACCGCAAGAGCGTGGGCGCACGACGCTACAGCTACGACCTCGCCACCCACCAGAAGGTCGAGGGCGGCACACCCCTCAACGACGCCACCGATGCCCAGGTGCAGAACCGCCTGCGCGACCTCCTCGACAACCTCATCGTCATCGGCAACATCGAGGACGGCCACCGCTACTACCGCACCAAGGGAGGCAGCGTCATCAGCGTAGATCGCGCCGGACAGGAGGGCACCATGACCATCAGCGGAGGCTTCCAGATCGAAGAGGACAGCCCCGTCACCGTCGCCACCATCTACGACCAGACCGAGAACGGCAACGGCAAGAGCTACGTCGTGGAGCAGACGCTGCCCATGACCAGCCGGCGCTCCCTCTACTCACTGCTCAACGGCCGCAATGGCTGCGAATCCTTCTTCTCGCTGCTCCTCAACGGCGGCTCCGCCAACACGCTCCTGAAGGCACGCATGAGCAGCTACACCTGCGCCGACTACAACTGCTCCCTCTTCGATGCCTACAACTACACCATCTATGTCCCCGAGAACGCCACCATCGACCAGCTCCACCAGCAGGGCGTGCTGCCCACCTGGAGCGACTACGAGGCGCTCGCAGACCCCACCTCGCGCTTCAGCGAGATCGCGCAGAACGCCACCCTCCTCAAGCAGGCGCGCAACATCGTGGCCAACCGCATCCTCAACTTCCTGAAGTACCACATACAGGACAACTCCGTCTTCATCGGAGGACAGCCCACTGCGGGCGTGAAGTACGAGACATCGACGCTCAACCCCGTCAACAAGCGCTTCTTCAGCCTCACCGTCAGCGCCGACGACAGCCAGCTCACCATCACCGACCAGCTCGGCAACCAGCGCTCCGTAGTCACCGCAGGCGGTAACTACAACCTCGTGGGACGAGAGTACTGGATCCAGAACGCACAGAACGTGAACAACACGCAGCTCTACAACGCCTCGGATCTCGTCGTACACCAGATCGACGGGCCCCTCTTCTACGAGCCCCAGCAGCTCACCAAATGGGAGGACGAGGTGATGGCGCTGATTCCCTGACGAGCCTTGAACACACGAACGATAAAGAGCATTGAACCATGAGATATAGGATTTTCCTTCTTTCACTTTTCCAGCTGATCGTCCTCACCGCCACCGCACAGGTCAAGGCCGTCCACGGCACCGTGCGCGACGAGTACGGCGAGCTGCCCGGAGCCTCCGTCTGCGAGGTCGATGGCACCGGACGTATCATCGAGGCCACGATCACCGACATGAACGGTAACTTCTCCATGCGCATACGCAACCCGAAGGACAAGCTGCGCATCAGCTACGTGGGATGCAAGCCACAGCTGCTGGCCATCAAGACCGAGCTGGTCAACGTCACCCTCGTCTCGCAGACCATGCAGGAGGTCACCGTCACGGCACAGAAGAAGCTCAACAGCGGAGGACTGGCCATCCCTGAGCGCGAAATCTCGTTTGCCACGCAGACCATCGACATGAAGGAGTTCGAGGGACTCGGCATGACCACCGTCGATGAAGCACTGCAGGGCCGTATCGCCGGACTCGACATCATCGCCAACAGCGGTAACCTCGGCGCAGGCACCACGATGCGACTGCGCGGAGCATCCAGCATCTCCACACTCACCAACCCCAACCCACTGATCGTCGTCAACGGCAACACCTGGAACGTTGATATGAACAACTTCGACGTCACCAATGCCAACGACGAGCAGTTCGCACAGCTCCTCAACGTCAATCCCGAGGACATCGCGTCCATCACCGTCCTCAAGGATGCCGCCGCCACAGCCATCTACGGATCGCAGGGCGCCAACGGCGTCATCGAAATCACCACCAAGCGCGGAGCTAAGGGAGCACCCAAGCTGACCTACTCCCTCCGGCTCACCGGCACCTACCAGCCACCTGGCTACAAGATGCTCAACGGCGACGATTACACCATGCTCCTCAAGGAGAGCTACTTCAACCCCGAGCAGAACGACAACGCATCGAACCTCGCAGAGCTGAACTACGACCCCACCTTCTCCGAATACGAGCAGTATAACAACAACACCGACTGGGTCGATGCCGTCACGCAGTGGGGACTCCGGCAGAACCACTACATCTCCGTCACCGGAGGCGGCGAGAAAGCCACCTTCCGCATCTCCGGAGGCTACGACCACGAGACAGGTTCCGTCATCAAGCAGAAGCAGAACCGCTTCGCTACGCGACTGGCATTGGACTACTACGTCTCTGAGCGCATCAAGATCTCCACCAACTTCGCACTCACCTACACCGACACACAGCGCAACTACGACGACCTCCTCGCCATCGCCTACAAGAAGATGCCCAACATGAGCATCTACGAGCAATATCCCGTAGGCCATCCCCTCCAAGGACAGGACACCGACCGCTACTACACCATGCTGCAGTCCGCCCCCAATGTATTCAAAGACGACCAGCGGGCATACGTCAACCCCGTGGCATCCGCACACCTGGCCACCAACGACGACCGCACCTACGACATCACCCCCGAGCTGGAAATCAACTACAAGCTCCTCGGCACCGACGACGACAGCCACCAGCTCAACTGGCAGGGGCGCGTCTATATGAACGTCTTCAACGAGTACGTCGATAAGTTCTACCCCAAGGAGCTCGTCACCGTCAGCTGGAACAACGGCGTCAACAACGCCTACACCGGTTCCTCGAAGAGCGTGGCCTTCAACACGAAGCAGACGCTCACCTTCATCCCAAGCTTCAAGAACAAGGACCACTCGCTCATGGCCATGGGACGCTTCGAGCTCACCAGCGGCAGCAGCAACGGACAGGGCACCGACGCCACCAAGTTGCCCTCCGGAGGCATCACACTACCCACCGCTGGCGGCAAGGTCACAGGCATGAACAGCTCCTTCAGCCAGTGGCGATCGATGTACTACACCTTCTCCACGCACTACGCCTACAAGAGCCGCTATATGCTCGACGTGTCGCTGCGCGTCGATGGCACCACCAAGTTCGGTCCCGACCGCCGCTGGGGCTACTTCCCCGCCGCCTCGCTCCGATGGAATATCATCGACGAGAAATGGATGCAGCCCACCCGCAGCTGGCTCTCCATGCTCGCCCTGAGAGGCAGCTGGGGACAGGTCGGTAACCAGCCCAACCGCGACTACCTCTACGAGAGCATCTACAGCAGTGCACCACGCTATCTCGACATGGGTGCCATGCAGCCCGACAACATCCGCCTGACCAACCTTAAGTGGGAGACCACCGCCACATGGGATGTCGGACTCGACCTCTCGTTCTTCGACGACCGCCTGCGCCTGCAAGCCGAATGGTACCACAGCAAACGCCGCGATATGCTCATGGAGAACGTCAGCATACCCTCCAGCACAGGCTACTACGCCCTCGCCTACAGCAACGTGGGCTCGATGACCAATATCGGATGGGAGCTCAACCTGCAGACGAACAAACTCATCCGCAAAGGCAAGTTCTTCGCCGACCTCAACTTCACCTTCGGCAACAACCGCAACGAGATCCTGACGATGGACGAGACCGTGCTGAAGACGCTCAACTCCAAGTTCAACTACGAGAACCGCGAAGTCCTCAAGCGCGTGCAGCTCAACAACCCCTTCGGCGCCATCTACGGTTTCCGCTACAAAGGCGTCTATGAATACCAGTATGAGACGTTCGCCGCCATGACGCCTCAGGAGCGCACCGACTTCGTCAGTGCAGGGCATACCGCGCCCTACGTGCTCAGCGAGACAGGCGAGATCGTGACCGACGACAAGGGTCAGCCCGTGCGCATGATTTACAACTACTCCCACGACAACACCGGCAAGAACTATATGTTCAACGGCGGCGACGCCATCTACGAGGACGTGAACCACGACGGCAACATCAATGCCCTCGACATCGTCTATCTCGGCTCCTCACTGCCCAAGCTCACTGGAGGCTTCGGCTTCACGCTGAACTACGGGCGATGGAAGCTCAACACACAGTTCAACTACCGCGTAGGCAACAAGATCCTCAACCTGGCACGACTCGATGCCGAGGCCATGAGCACCAACAACAACCAGAGCAAGGCCGTCAACTACCGATGGCGCAGGGAGGGCGACGTGACGACCATCCCACGTGCCATGTACGGCTCCTCGACCAACTACAACACGCTCGTCAGCGACCGCTTCGTGGAGGACGGCACCTTCCTGCGGCTGAACTACCTGCAGCTCTCCTACTCCTTCGACCCGAAGGTCATCAAGCGCTTCCTCGGACTCGCACGCCTCAGCCTCTACGCCAGCGCCAACAACCTCTTCATCCTCACCCGCTATAAGGGCGTCGATCCCGAGGTGAGCTACAGCGGCTACGGCGCTGCCGTCGATGGCGGACAGACACCGCGCGCCAAGTCCTTCACCTTCGGCCTCACCGTAGATTTCTAAAAAATGACCAACATGACATACAATCACGCCAATAACAGCCGGAACATTCTGAAAAGGAACAGGCGCACACGCACGTGGGCAGCCGCTGTGCTCCTCGCACTGCAAGCACCCGTGCTCACCTCCTGCGGCAACTTCCTGGAGATAGCGCCCCTGGAGACCATCGTGCTGGAGAAGTTCTGGAACGAAGAGACCGATGTGGAGAACGTCGTCGCTGGATGCTACGCTGCCATGCAGGACCAGACGGTCGTCAGCCGCATGATGGCATGGGGAGAGTTCCGGTCCGACAACATCGTCGGCGGAACGGGCATTGAGAACAACCTCGACCTCTCCAATATCTTCAAGGAGAACATCAACGCCAGCAACAGCTTTCTGAAATGGGGGGAGTTCTACAACATCATCAACCGCTGCAACACCGTACTCTACTACGCACCGTCGGTCGCAGAGAAAGACCCCAACTACACACAGAGTGAGCTCCGCGCTACGGAGGCGGAGGTGACCGCCATACGCGCACTCATGTACTTCTACCTCATTCGCACGTTCCGCGATGTTCCCTACGTCACCGAGCCCTATCTCGACGACAACCAGCAGCTCGCCATCCCCGCAACACCGTTTGCCGAGGTCCTCGGCCACCTCATCAGCGACCTCGAGCGCGTGCAGGACTACGCCGTACGCAAGTACCCCACCACGAAGAACTACTACCAGCGCGGACGCATCACCCAGGATGCCATCCACGCCATGCTCTGCGACATGTACCTCTGGCAGCAGGACTACCAGAACGCCGTGCGCTACGCCGACATGGTCATCCAGGCGAAGACCGCCGACTACGAGGCAGAGCTCAACCGGATGTCAGGCGTCATCTCCGCCAACCAGCAGATGATCGACGGCTACCCCATCATCAGCGATGCCTACGCCACCGGCAACTACTACGGCAACGCCTTCATCGAGATATTCAGCGACGGCAACAGCCGCGAGAGCATCCTCGAGCTCATCTATATGGAGGATGACCAGATGCCCGCCAACGGAGCCGTCAGCAACTACTACGGCAACAGCGAGAACACCGTCGGCAGCGTACGACCCGCAGACTTCCTGATGAGCGACATCAACGATGAGCTCTTCACCGTCTTCGAGAACAAGTACGATGCACGATTCTACGAGAATATGCAGCCCGTCACGGGTTCCAAGACACTCGCGGGCATCAACAAATACGCTAACAGAAGCGTGATGATCAACCTGGGAAAGGCGGAACTCGAGGGCACCTACGGATCGGCCTATGCCCGCGACCACTGCCACGCCAACTGGATCCTCTACCGCCTCACCGACGTGATGCTGATGAAGGCAGAAGCCCTCGTGGAAATGGGCTCCCCAGAGCAGATGCAGCAGGCCTTCGACATCGTGAACACCGTCTATAAACGCTCCAACTGCTCCGCCACCGACAAGAACCTCGACCCCGCACGCTACTCCGTCACCAACCAGGATGTCATGCGCGACCTGGTACTTCTGGAGCGGCAGCGTGAGCTGATGTTCGAGGGCAAACGGTGGTACGACCTCGTCCGGCGCTCCCTCCGCGACGGCAACACCGGCAAGCTCGCCGGGCGCGTAGCCCTCAAGGGCTCCGGCGGCAGCACAGCCATCTCCAGCAAGCTCTCGAGCATGGACGCCATCTTCTGGCCCTACCACATCGACGAGCTCGACGTCAACGAGTATCTCACCCAGAACCCCGCCTTCGGCAGCGGTGAGAACAGCAGCATTGAACTCACGCAGTAGATGGACAATGGATAGTGGACAATGGACAGTTGACAATTGACAGTTAGAATCAGAAACATGCACACCAACGATATGACAACACAGAGGAACAACCGCCTGCGCGGGATGCTGAAGGTGCTCGGCGCCGCCTGCATCATGCTACAGGCTGCAACCTTCTTTTCCTGTAGCGACGAACCCGACAGCGAGCACTTCTACACCTTCAAGGGGCAAATGATGAGCGAGTACCTCTACAGCCACGAGCAGTTCAGCCAGTTCACAGCACTGGCAGAGCGCACGGGGATGATGAAGCTACTGGCCACCTACGGAGCCTACACCTGTTTCCCGCCCACCAACGAGGCCGTGGACGTATTCCTACAGAAACGGGGACTCAGCAGCATCGACCAGCTCTCTTGGGAGGACTGCGACACACTCGTGCGCACGCACCTCGTGGATAACATCTATACCACCGCCGACATGGACGATGGCGTGCTCTCCACAGCCAACATGAACCGCCGCTACATCGAGGTCACCCACGGGACAGACGAGAACGGCAACGCCGTCGTATTCCTCAACGGAACATCGCATATCATCTTCACACTGCAAGATGACTCCGTCGAGAACGGCATCGTACAGCCCATCACGGAAGTTCTCGAGAGCAGCAACCGCATGATCATCGACGTGATGAAGCTCAACCCGAACATCTCGCTCTTCGTGCAGGCGTTCGAGGCCACCGGGCTGCGTGATTCCTTCTATCAGTTCAAGGACGCCACCTGGGATCCCGACGAATATACCCGCTACCGCTACATCTCACACGTGAACAAGGAGACCGCCACCGTACCCGATGAGAAGCGGACGGGATTCACCGTCTTCACACCCACCGACGAGCTCCTGCGCACCAAGTACGGCATCACGACCCTGGAAGGGCTCTATCAGAAAGCCTGCGAGATCTACGACCCCATCTACCCCGAGGATGCCGGAGCGGCCTACCACGACTTCAACCACATCAAGGACCGCCGCAACCCGCTCTTCCGGCTCCTGGCCTACCACGTGCTGACGCGCGATGCCAAAGGCTGGAACTACCTCACACCCTACAAGGACGTAGGCATCCTCACGACGGTGATGAACCCCGTCGATTGGTATGAGACGATGCTCCCTCACACGCTGATGAAGTTCGAGCGCCTCACAGTCCGCAAGTGGGCGGGAGGCAGCACCGTGGGACAACGATATATCAACCGCCGCTACGACGACCTCTTCCAGATTCCCGGAACCATGATACAACCGACCGTGGAGACGGAATACAAGCAGGATGCCCTCAACGGACGCTACTTCTATGTCGATGACCTGCTGGCCTTCGACGAGACCACGCGCGACATCGTCCTCAACGACCGCATCCGCATGGACTTCTCCACCATCTTCCCCGAACTCATGACCAACGACATACGCCTCAATGAGCGCAACGGAGGCATGAAGCAGCAGGATCCCGACTACGACGAGACTGGCAAATTCGGCCGCAACTATTACTTCCCCAACGGCTACCTGAAGGGCGTCACCATCAATGAGGGATGCCACTTCGTATATCGCCGTCCCCACGACTACTACGACAGCTACGAGGGCGACGAGATGAACCTCTTCGGCGACTTCGACATCACGTTCAAGATTCCACCCGTGCCCTACGAGGGAGAATGGCAGCTCCGCCTGGGCTTTGCTGCTGAAGGCACACGCGGCGTGGCGCAGTTCTATTTCGACGAAGTGCCACAGGGCATACCCCTTGACATGACCAAGCAACTCAACGACCCCTCCATCCTCGGTGCCGACTGGAAGGCGGACTACAACAGCATGTCCACCGTCGATCTCTCTACCGACCAGAAGGTGCTCAAGAACAAGGGCTACTACCGAGGCGCTGCAGGCGGCTACCGCTATGCGCAGGGAAGCACCCAGCAGACCATCTTCGCCACACAGCCTCACACCATCCGCATGGTCATCTGCACCACGCACATCGACCCCTCACAGGACCACTTCCTCCGCATCCGTTGCGTATCAGCCAAGCAAGGCAACGACAACGAGTTCATGCTCGACTACCTGGAGTTGGTGCCCAAGAGCGTCTATGGCGTCACCGACGAAGGCGAAATGGAAAGTATGCTTTAACCATCAACTATCAACTTTCAACTATCAACTCTCAACTACCATGCCCTCCAAATATGCCCTCCTCCGTTGTCGTGTAGGCTGCGTATGTTGCGCAGCAATCCTCGCTCTCGCCGCCTGCAACGATGCCTGGAGCGACCACTACGACGCCACCTCCACCACCCAAGAGAGCGGCACTCTGTGGGATGCCATCGCCGCACAACCAGACCTCTCCAACTTCGCACGCGTAGTGGAGGCCTGCGGCTACGACATCCTCCTCAGCGGCAGCCAGGCCTACACGGTCTTCGCGCCCACCAACGACGCCCTCACCACCGCCGAGGCCGACGTCCTCATAGAGGAATTCCGGCAGCAGCAAGCGGCCGGCACACGCGTCAACGACAACACCGTCGTCAGGCAGTTCCTTCAGAACCACATCGCACTCTACAAATGGCCGGTCTCATCCATCACCAATGACAGCATCACGCTGATGAATGATAAGTACGCCGTCCTCACGCCCTCCACCCTCGCAGGTCAGCAGCTGCTCTCCACCAATGCCCTCTACAGCAACGGACTGCTCTTCACGCTGGGGCACCAGCTCGACTACTTCCCCAACGTCTTCGAGTACCTAGGCCACGACGATGACCTGGACAGCGTCTATCGGTTCCTGAACAGCTTCAGCGTCTATGAGTTCAACGATGCCAAGAGCGTGCCGGGCGAGATTGTCGATGGACAGACCGTCTATCTCGACTCCGTCTCGGAGCTCCGCAACACGGTCCTCCAGCGCTACGGCCTCATCAACTCCGAGGATAGCACCTACTGGATGCTCTGCCCCACCAACAGCGAGTGGCGCCGACTGGTCGGCGAGTACGAACCGTTCTTCAACTACGCCAACAGCGTCAACCAGCGCGACTCCCTGATCTACGCCAACACCCGCCTGGCCATCATCAGCGGAGCCTTCTTCAGCCGCACGATCAACTCCGACGAGGCCTTACGCGACTCCGCCGTCTCCACCCGAGCCATCTCCCACTCCTTACGACGCATGACGGGTTGGGAAGATGCCTACTACACCTATTTTAAACCTTACGCACAAGGCGGCGCCTTCTATGGCACCGAGGACATCACGTGCAGCAACGGCCACGTGCTCAAGTCCCCCGCTTGGGGCATCTCCAAGTTCGAGACCTTCGCGCAGACCATCAAGGTCGAAGCAGAAAACATCCTGGCACAGGACACCATCATCGATGCTGTGGATCCGCTCATCGTCCGCGAAGTGGCCAGTAACAACCCCTTCTACGGCAAGGTGTCAGGCAACAGCTTCGTGGAAGTGCAACCCGACCCCGCCACCGCACAGGTCACCGTGCAGTACCGCGTGCCGAACATCCTCTCCGGCATGAAATACGACATCTACGCTGTCTTCGCGCCGGCAACAGCCTACGACACACTGGCGGTCGATGAGACCAAGCGCCCGAACATCATCCTGCCCACCCTCCAGTGGCTCGACCAGAACGGCAAGGAAGGACGCAACAACCGCATGAGGACGAAGACCGTGAACACCGCCGTCATGGACACCATCCAGTTGGTCACCGGGCAGACTTTCCCCACCAGCTCCTATGGGCTGGCTGAGGAGCAGGTGAAGCTGCGCATCAAGTCCAACATCCAGAGCAACCAGACGACCACCCACTCCGGAACCCTTCGCATCGACTGCATCATCTTCCGGCCTACCGAGCTGGGCGGCTTCGCGGCACAATAGATTCCACAGAACGAGACACTCCGCTAAAAACATAACACATACGATATGAATAGAAAATTCATTTTCGCAATCCCCCTCCTGCTGCTCAGCACCCTGGCGGCGTGGGCACAGGAAACTGGCGACGAAACAGCTCCCGCTGCCGTCAGGAAAGAAGCGCCCAAAAAGCAGTACCCCACGCGCACCGTGCGCGGTAAGGTGCTCGACGCTGCCACGCGCCAGCCAATGGCAGGTGCGCTGGTGAGAGTCGCCGAGATAGAAGGCTACAGCACGCTCACGGCCGATGATGGCACCTACGAACTCACCGTGCCGCAGTTCGCCACTTCCATCGAAGTGTCAGTCCCCGACTACAACCTTGTCAAGATCGGACTCCGCACTGGCGAAGAGCAGCAGGAAGCACGCCTCCACCCCGATACGTTCACGCCCGAATACGATGCCGCGACGAGTATCGCCGTGAGCTCCGCCATGAGTGACTTCCGCTTCAGCAATGCCGTCAGCATCGAAAATGAGATCCAGAACCGCCTCGGCGCTGTCGTCCACACGACCACGCGCAGCGGCACACCCGGCATCGGAAGTGTCATGTTCATCGGCGGCCTCAACTCTCTGAATGCCAACGCGCAGCCACTCATCGTCATTGATGACGTCATCTTCGACCAGCAGTACAGCCGCACCACCCTCCACGACGGTTTCTACAACGACATCCTCAGCAACATCAGCACGGCTGACATCGAGAGTGTAGAGGTGCTACAGAACGGCACTGCGCTCTACGGTGCCAAGGGCTCTAACGGTGTGATCCTCATCCGCACACGCCGCAACCACAGCATGGCCACCCGCATCACCGCCAGCCTCTCCGCAGGCGTGGTGCTCGAACCGAAGCACTTCAAGATGATGGATGCCACGCAGTATCGGAGCTACGCCAGCGACCTGCTGCAAAGCACCCACACGACCATCAAGGATTTCAAATTCCTCAACGAGAATCCTTCCTATTACTACTATCCGCAATATCACAACGACACCGACTGGAAGGACGACATCTATCGCACGGCTGTCACCCAGAACTACAACATCAACGTGGAGGGTGGCGATGACGTGGCCGACTACAACCTCTCACTCGGCTACATCAACCACAAGAGCACGCTCGACTACAACGCCATGAACCGCATCAACATCCGCTTCAACAGTGATATCCGGCTCACGGACCGTTTCGACGTACGCTTCGATGCCTCCTTTGCCAACCAGACACGCAACCTGCGCAACGACGGAGCACCCTCCAACTACACCGAGGGCACACCCACGTCGGCAGCCTTCCTCGCCTATGCCAAGAGTCCGATGCTCAGTCCCAGGACGTTTGCCAGCGGACAGATCCGGAAGGGCTACATCGACGTCTCCGATGAGAGCTACCTCGATGAAGCACTCGCGGACTACAGCAACTACAACTACAAGCTCGCCAACCCACTGGCCATCAACGAATACGGTGATGCCGAAAACAAGAACCGCTTCGAGAACTCGATGGTCAACCTGTCCGTGAAGCCTAAGTTCCGCTTCGGACGCTACGTCACACTGAGCGAACATTTCAGCTACAACCTTGTCAACACCAACGAGAAGTTCTATATTCCCCTCAACGGTGTACCCTCCTACTATGTCTCGAGCGTCAACGCCTACGTCGATAACGAGGTCCGCTCGATGGCCGGCAAGCAGAACTCCCTGATGAGCAACACTCGCCTCGACTTCCAGAAGCGCTTCGGTGCCCATGACCTGCATCTCTTCGGCGGCGCACGCATCAACTGGGAGACCTACACGCTCTCCTCGCAGTTGGGCTACAACACCACGAGCGATAAGATGCCCTCCATCAGTTCATCGCTTGACCACGCACAGATCTTCGGCAACAGTGACAAATGGACCAACATCGCATGGTACGCCCAAGGCAGCTACAACTATCTCCAGCGCTACTACCTTCAAGCCAGCCTCACCGCCGAAGCCTCCTCGCGCTACGGTCGCGATGCCGATGGCGCACTGAAGTTCTGCGGCGTTCCCTGGGGCATCTTCCCGGGCGTGCAGGCGGCATGGGTCATCAGCAATGAACCCTGGTTCCAGCGCCTGGCCTCCACCGCTGCTCACCCTGTGGCTGTCAACTACCTCCGCTTAAACGTGGGCTATGACGTCACAGGTAATGATGACATTGACTACCACGCCGCACGCAGCTACTTCGCCTCCCATAACTTCCTCGAGGATGTCTCCGGGTTGACACTGGAGAACATCGGCAACACACACCTGAAGTGGGAGACTACCCGCCGCTTCACCGTCTCGGCTGAAGCCAACTTCCTCGACAACCGTCTGAACCTGCGCGCGGGATTCTTCTCTGCCGTCACAGACGACCTGCTGCTGTATCGCCCGCTGCACTATGTCACCGGCTTGCAGCACAACTGGGCCAACAGCGGCAAGATGACCAACCGAGGATTCGATGTCAGCCTGCGTGCCAAGTTGCTGGCACTGAAAGACTGGCAATGGGAAGTCGGTGCCACGATGGGACACTACAAGAATCGCATCAGCGAACTCGGCATAGGGCAGACAGCCATCGAGAACGAAGTCTATGGCGCCACCATCCGCACCCAGGAGGGGCAGGCTGCCAACCTGTTCTACGGCTACCACGCCGAGGGTGTCTTCGCGACCTCTGAGGAAGCCACACAGGCGGCCCTCTACATCCTGGATGACAACGGCAGTGACCACCACAACTTCACTGCCGGCGACGTACACTTTGCCGACCTCAACGGCGACCATCGCATCGATGCCGCCGACCGCACCATCATCGGCGACCCCAACCCCGACATCTACGGAAACATCTTCACATCGCTCAACTGGCGACGACTGAAGCTCGACATCAACTTCAACTACTCGCTCGGCAACGACATCTACAACTACCAGCGACAGCAGCTCGAGAGCGGTTCGCGGTTCATGAACCAGACGACAGCCGTCAACCGCCGCTGGCAGACCGAACAGCAACAGACCGACATGCCGCGCGCCACCTTCCAGGATCCGATGGGTAACAACCGCTTCAGCGACCGATGGATTGAGGACGGAAGCTACCTGAAACTGAAGACCGTCACCCTCTCCTACACACTGCCCATGCGCACACAGTTCCTGCAAGGGTTCCAGTTCTGGATTCAGGGCAACAACCTGCTGACCTTCAGCAAGTATCTGGGAGGTGATCCCGAGAGCGCCATGACAGGTAGCGTCATCGGACAAGGCATCGACTTAGGATTGCTCCCGCTGAGTCCCAGCTTCGTAGCAGGTGTAAAGATCAACCTGTAAATGAGAGTTGATAGTTGATAGTTGATAGTTGATAGTTGACAGTTGATAGTTGATAGTTGACAGAGATAGTTGACAATTGAACAAAGAGAATTATGATTACCACAAGACTATACAAAATCCTGGTTGCGTTCTGCGTAGGCGGCGCTTTTAGCGCAGCCCTCACCTCCTGCTCAGGCTTCCTCTACGATGACTCCGACCAGATTATCTATGCCGATGACCACTCGCTCAACAGCGACGCTGACACCCTCTGGTCCGTGACTGGCATCATGAACAAGATGCAGGCAGTGGCAGACCGCACTATCCTTCTGGGCGAGGTGCGTGCCGACCTGGTATCGCTCACGGGCGACGCTCCCGCCGCCCTCCAGCAGATGGCAGACTTCAATATGTCCGCTGAAAACGCCTACAACCAGCCACGCGACTACTATGCCATCATCAACAACTGTAACTTCTTCCTGAGCCGCGCCGACACTGCACTGCGCGACGGTCGCAACAAGCATATCTTCCTCAAGGAATACGCCGCTGTGAAAGCCTTCCGCGCATGGACCTACCTGCAGCTCGCCCTCAACTATCGCAGGGTTCCCTTCATCACCGAGCCGATTCTTGCCGAGGAGGAATCCGAGCAGCAGTTCACGCGCTACGACTTGCAGCAGGTCTGCCAGTACTTCATTGCCGACATCGAGCCCTACGCCGACATCGAGCTGCCGGACTACCAGAAAATCCGCAACACCGACTCACGCCTCTTCTACTACCCTATCTACGTGCTTCTGGGCGATCTCAACCTGTGGGCTGGCAACTATCGCGCTGCCGCAGAGAACTACTACAAGTACCTCTCCACGCACAACGGCACCAACTCCTCCTATCCGCTCTCCACCAATGCCGTGCGCTTCAGCAACAACGACAGCCACTGGACGATGATGCTCGACACATGGTCTCCGATGTTCTCCGATGAGGAAGCACAGAGCAGTTCCGAAATCATCACTATGATTCCCGGCGACTCCATCCCTTCCGAAGGCAACTACAGCCTCCTGCGAGACCTCTTCAACACCACAGAGAACAACAACTACCGCGCAGCCATTCGCCCGTCCCAGGCTATCATCAACCTCTCGAAAGCTCAGAAATACTGCCAGTTCACTACTGGCGGTGAATTTGTCTTTGCCCCGGATAACCTCTCTGGCAACCGCTCCGGCGACCTGCGCCTCGCTGCCGCCTACAGCGAGGAGAACGGGCAGATGATGAAGAACGGAAAGACCATCGACCACTTCGCTGCCTTCACCAAGTACCAGACAGCACACGTCCACGTCCTGCGTCGCGTGATGGTCTATCTGCGTCTGGCCGAGGCTCTGAACCGCGCCGGCTTCCCCCGCTTTGCCTTCCAGATTCTGAAACAGGGCATCAACAACAACGTCATCGAGAACGAGGTACTCCCCTACTACCCTGCCGACGAGGCGTGGCTCCGCACCTTCGACTTCCCCAACATCGCCTACATTCTGGAGACCACCGCTGGACAGCTGACCGAGAACACGATGGGCATCCACTCCCGCGGCTGCGGATATAGCGCATACAACACCGCCTACGAACTGCCCGACGACGCCTCCATCACCGACGAGGCTGCACGCCTACAGTACCAGATTGAGCACGTTGAAGACCTGATTGTCGATGAGAGTGCCCTTGAGCTGGCCTTCGAGGGGCAACGCTTCTATGACCTCATGCGCGTAGCCCTGCGCCGCGGCACTCCCGACTATCTGGCCAGCCGTGTGGCTCGTCGCACAGGCAGCACGAATACCTCGCTGCTCCAGCATCTCTCTGACAGCAATAATTGGTACTTGAATCTTGATAACTGATCAGATGCCATGAGACGCCTCTTCCCTATTCTCTGCATTCTTCTGTGCCACTGCTCCCTCTGCCTGGCACAGAAACAGATCTACATCCCCGAGGACCTACGGGGCATGAACCTGGAAAGCGACACCTCGCAGTGGTCATTCGTCCGCAGCGTGGAGACACGTGACCTCATCTTCATGTGGGAACGCGGTTTCGGCCACGACCTGCAGCATCCGCCATTGCTGGAGGGCAAGCCGATGGGCGTCAACCTGTCAGTGCTCACTCACCGCGTACAGCATTTCTACACATTCTTCCGCGACACACTGGGCTTCATCCGACAGGATCAGGAACACCCCAGCAAAGCCGAGCGCTACAAGATGATGGTCATGTTGAGCTACTCCCTTGACGGGACGGCCTACGGTGGCACCTACGACGACTTCATCGGCGCCCTTTGGGTGGCTCCCAACCGCATCCATGACAGCACCATGAACTGTATGGCACACGAACTGGGTCACTCCTTCCAACTGCAGATCCCCGCCGACTCCGTGGGCGAAGCATGGGGCGGCACAGGGTTCTTCGAGATGACCAGCCAGTGGATGCTCTGGCAGGTGAATCCCTGGTGGCTGCGCGATGAGAACTACCACTTCGAAGCCTTCAAGCATCTGACACACAAAGCCTTTTTGCATCCCGAAAACTTCTACCATTCGCCCTATGTCATCCAATGGTGGAGCGACTTACGAGGACGCAAAAGCATTGCAGAGCTCTACCGTCAAGGACGCATCGGCGAGGATCCCGCGATGACGTATATGCGGCTGTACGGCTTGTCGCAAGAGGCGTTCTGCGACGAGATGTTCCGCGGCTACCAGCATCTCGTGAACTTCGACTTCCAGCACGCCCGCCAGGAGACACGCCCCTACGCCTGCACTTTCGCCAGCGAAGTTGAGAAGCAAGGCAGCTGGTACAGCCCGAAGGATGTTCCCGAAGATTACGGTTTCAACGCCATCCTACTGGACAACAAGGTCAACCTCGCCGCACGCACCTTCCGCCTGCGCCTACGGGGCAGCGACCTGCGCTACGGCTTTGTGGGCATCACCTCGGAGGGCGAGAGTCTCTACTCCCCCGTCGGCGCCACCACCTTCACCGTGCCGCGTGGCACGACACTCAGCCATCTCTACCTGATTGTCATGGGAGCACCCCGTCAGCACGTACGCGCCGCGATGCCTGGCGATGAAGCTACAGGCAACGATGCCTCACCCCGGCAGTACCCCTACCAGTTCAAAGTCACGAACTGACGCTATCTACTGCCCTTGCCCATCTGCCAGCTGATGAGGCATCCGCATAAAAACCTATTTTTTCTCGGCAAAACAGTTGGACAAAACGGAAAAGTTTCGTAGCTTTGCGGCGCAATAAGTTGTTCTAAACAGAAAACTTTTGTACACAGACCGCTGCGTAGCTATTCACTTTACACGTTATCATACCTTTACCAACTGTGGAACAGAAAACTTACACTTACGACGAAGCCTTTGCGGCTTCGCTTGAGTACTTTGCCGGTGATGAACTGGCCGCCCGCGTATGGGTCAACAAGTATGCGATGAAGGACTCCTTCGGCAACATCTACGAGCAGAGCCCCGCCGACATGCACTGGCGCATCGCCAATGAGGTCGCACGCATCGAACAGAAGTACCCAAACCCGATGACAGCACAAGAGATCTTCGAGCTCCTGGATCACTTCCGCTACATCATCCCCGCCGGTTCCCCCATGACTGGCATCGGCAACCACTACCAGGTGGCATCGCTCTCGAACTGCTTCGTGGTAGGACTGGAAGGCAATGCCGACAGTTACGGCGCCATCATCCGTATCGACGAAGAGCAGGTGCAGCTGATGAAGCGGCGCGGCGGCGTGGGCCACGACCTCTCCCACCTGCGGCCTGCCGGTTCCCCCGTCAAGAACTCCGCACTGACCTCCACCGGCCTCGTGCCTTTCATGGAACGCTATAGTAATAGTACGCGCGAGGTGGCACAGGACGGCCGCCGCGGCGCACTCATGCTCAGTGTCAGCATCAAGCATCCCGATGCCGAGAGCTTTATCGACGCAAAGATGACGGAGGGCAAGGTGACGGGCGCGAATGTCAGCGTGAAGATTGACGACGCCTTCATGCAGGCTGCTGCCGAGGGCAAGCCCTACACGCAACAGTTCCCTATCGACAGCGACGAGCCCCTCGTGAAGAAGGAGATTGACGCCAGCGCACTCTGGAAGAAGATTGTGCACAACGCATGGCAGAGCGCCGAGCCCGGCGTGCTGTTCTGGGATACCATCCTGCGCGAGAGCGTGCCCGACTGCTATGCCGACCTGGGCTTCCGCACGGTCTCCACGAACCCCTGCGGCGAGATTCCCCTCTGCCCCTACGACAGCTGCCGCCTGCTGGCCGTGAACCTCTATGAATACGTAGAGAATCCATTCACGCGCAACGCGAAGTTTGATTTCAATCTGTTTCGCGACCATGTGCGCAAGGCACAGCGCATCATGGATGACATCATCGACCTCGAGCTGGAAAAGATCGCGCTCATCCTCGAGAAAATTGAGTCCGACCCGCAGAACGAGGAAGTGAAGTCGGCCGAGCGTAACCTGTGGCTGAAGATCCAGCGCAAGAGCTCCATGGGACGCCGCACGGGCGTGGGCATCACTGCAGAAGGCGATATGTTGGCAGCCTTAGGACTGCGCTATGGCACGCAGGAGGCCACAGACTTCGCCGTGGAGGTGCAGAAGACAGTCTGCCTCAGCGCCTATGCCAGCAGTGTGGAGATGGCACGTGAACGCGGTGCCTTCGAGATGTTCGATGCCAAACGCGAAGAACAGAACCCCTTCATCCAGCGAATCAAAGCCGCTAATCCGAAGCTCTATGCCGACATGGTAAAGTACGGACGCCGCAACGTAGCATGCCTCACCATCGCCCCCACGGGCACCACCTCCCTCATGACGCAGACGACCTCCGGCATCGAACCCGTCTTCATGCCTGTCTATAAGCGTCGCCGCAAGGTGAACCCCAACGACCCCGAGGTGCACGTGGACTTCATCGACGAGACGGGTGACGCCTTTGAGGAGTACATCGTCTATCACCACAAATTCCTCACATGGATGAAGACCTGCGGCCTCGACACCGAACGTCGCTACACGCAGGAGGAGATCGACGAGCTCGTGGAGCAGTCACCCTACTACAAGGCGACAGCCAACGATGTCGATTGGCTGATGAAGGTGCGTATGCAGGGTGCCATCCAGAAATGGGTCGATCACAGCATCAGCGTGACGGTGAACCTCCCCAACTCGGTCGATGAACAGCTCGTGAACGACCTCTACATGGAGGCCTGGCGCAGCGGTTGCAAGGGCTGCACCATCTATCGCGACGGCTCCCGCAGCGGCGTGATGATCAGCGTCAGCAAGAAGAAGGAGAAGAAAGCTGACAGCGAGCAGGAGACGCCTGCACTGGAGACGGGCAGTGAGCCGCACGTCCACGAGTGCCGTCCGCCTGAGGTCGTAGAAAAGCGACCCGATGCGCTGGAGTGCGACGTGGTACGCTTCCAGAACAACAAGGAGAAGTGGGTGGCCTTCGTGGGCTTGCTCAACGGCTACCCCTATGAGATCTTCACCGGCTTGCAGGACGACGAGGAAGGCATCATGCTACCCAAGAGCGTCACCAAGGGACGCATCATCAAGCAGATGAACCCCGACGGCACGAAGCGCTATGATTTCCAGTTCGAGAACAAGCGCGGCTATAAGACGACCGTCGAGGGCCTCTCCGAGAAGTTCAATCCCGAGTACTGGAACTACGCCAAGCTCATTTCCGGCGTGCTGCGCTACCGTATGCCGCTCGACCATGTGATCCGCCTCGTGGATCAGCTACAGCTGAACAGCGAGACCATCAACACTTGGAAATCCGGCGTCGAGCGCGCCCTCAAGAAATACATCACCGACGGCACTGCTGCACGCGGACAGGTCTGCCCCAACTGCGGTCAGGAGACCCTTGTCTATCAGGAAGGCTGCCTGATATGCACGAACTGCGGTGCCAGCAGATGCGGGTAGTCTTAGTTGATAGTTGATAATTGACAATTGATCATTGAAAGGATGCAAGTCCTACTGAAAGATATCAGGCTGTATGCTCATCACGGCGTGCTCCCGCAGGAGCGCGCCGTGGGAGCATACTTCATCCTGAACATCGCCCTCGACACCGATTTCTCACAGGCCATGACGACCGACGAGCTCACCGCCACCATCTCCTACGCGGATGTCTTCGATGTGGTGAAACAGGAGATGGCCGTGCCCTCACGCCTCCTGGAGCACGTCGCCGGACGCATCTGCCAAGCCCTCCTCCGCCACTTCCCCTCCGCCAACGCCATCCACCTGGAACTCCTCAAGGAGAACCCGCCCATGGGAGCCGAGTGCGCCGGTGCGGGAGTACGGCTGACCGTCACACGATAAGAAAGCCGCCTGCAAGCGATGAACTTGCAGGCGGCTTCTTTATGGATGATGAACAATTGCTTATTCGGCGCGGAGCGTGAAACGCTTGAAGTCGGTCACGGTGAGCTCCTTGTCGATGCTCTTGAGGTACTGGGCAACGGTCTGGTTCTTGTCCCAGATGAACTCCTGGTCGAGGAGGCAGTTCTCCTTGAAGAACTTCTTCAGACGACCCTGTGCGATGTTCTGAATCATCTGCTCGGGCAGGTTGGCAGCCTTCTCGGCAGCAACCTTCTCCTTGATCTCGCGAACCATCTGAGCCTGCTCGGGAGTGATCCAGCCCTTGGCCATGTTGCTCTCGATGTGATCCTCGCTATCTACGTGAGCGGGGTTGACACCAGCCTTGCGGATGGCAGCCTCTACGGCCTTGGCGATCTGCTCCTCCTTGGTCTTCTCGATGGCCACGCGGAGCTCGCTGTCGATGGTCTCCTGGGGCACGCTCTTCTCGTCAACGGCGACGGGGCTTGCGCTGGCGACCTGCATCGCAACGTTCTTGCCGACGGTCACATCCTCAACGCACTTGTTGAGAGCCACCATCGTGCAGAGGGTGTTCTTGTTCTGGTGGTTGTAGGCAGCGATGCACTCACCTTCTACGGTGCAGTAGCCATCGAGCTCCATCTTCTCACCAGTGATACCACTGCGATCGACCACAGCCTCAGCAACGGTGGTACCGTTCAGGGGCAGTGCCTTCACCTCGTCGAGGGTCTTGCAGCGTGCAGCCACGGCAGCGTCGATGATGTCCTGTGTGAGTTTGACGAAGTCAGCGTTATTGGCCACGAAGTCGGTCTCGCACTTCAGGGCGATGATAGCACCGAAGTTGCCATCGACCTTCACGAGGACGCAGCCCTCGGAGGCCTCACGGTCGCTACGCTTGGCGGCGACAGCCTGTCCCTTCTTGCGGATGATCTCGATGGCGGGTTCGATTTCGCCGTTGCTCTCTTCGAGAGCCTTCTTGCAGTCGGCCAGACCTGCGCCAGTCATCTCGCGCAGCTTCTGGATATCTTTGATTGATACAGCCATTTTATTTTAAGACCCACCTCCAACCCCTCCGGTGAGGGAGGGGAGCTTCAAAGCTATTGGAGACTTATAGGGTCATTTTTTAATGTGATTATACTTTATTTGTTTCTTCCCGCAGGCCTCCCCTCCATCACGGGAGGGATGCCCTTTAGGGCGGGGTGAGTCTTTTACTCCTCAGCGGGAGCTTCCTCCTCAGCAGGAGCCTCGGCCTCGGCTTCAGCCTCGTCTTCTACGCGGGCGCTCTGCTTGGGAGCCTTCTTGCCTTTCTCGCCCTTCTCGGCAGCAGCTTCAGCATCGACGCGCTCAGCCTTGCGCTCCTCGAGACCCTCTGCGATGGCGGCAACGCAGGCGTCAAGGATCACCTCTACGCTCTTGCTGGCGTCGTCGTTGGCGGGGATGACGAAATCAACGTTGTCGGGGTTGGAGTTGGTATCTACGATACCGAACACGGGGATGCCCAGACGGTTGGCCTCGCGGACAGCAATCTGCTCCTTGAGGACATCGACGACGAAGAGCGCTGCGGGCAGACGGGTGAGGTCTGCAACGCTGCCGAGGTTCTTCTCGAGCTTCGCACGCTGACGGCTAATCTGGAGGATCTCGCGCTTGCTGAGGTTAGCATAAGTGCCATCAGCAGTGAGCTTGTCGATGTTAGCCATCTTCTTCACAGCCTTACGGATAGTGGCGAAGTTGGTGAGCATACCACCGGGCCAACGCTCGATGACGTAGGGCATATTGATAGCCGTTGCCTTCTCGGCGATGACGGCCTTGGCCTGTTTCTTAGTAGCAACGAAGAGGATCTTGCGGCCGCTCTTGGCGATGTTCTTGAGAGCCTCAGCGGCTTCGTCCACCTTCACGACAGTCTTGTGAAGGTCGATGATATGAATGCCATTCTTCTCCATGAAGATGTACGGAGCCATGGCGGGATTCCACTTACGCTTGAGGTGGCCGAAGTGGCAACCTGCCTCAAGCAGTTGGTCGAAGTTTGTTCTTGACATAGTCTAAATAGAATAATGTGTGGTTTACTTTCTTTTGGGTTATTTGTTAACCAACCATGCGGTAAACTCAGCTTAAAGTTTAAAGTAGAGTGTCCGCACGATTTAGATACTAAACGCAATCTATGCAGCCCAGCAAAGCTGTTGATGCCGATTAACGTTTGCTGAACTGGAAGCGACGACGTGCCTTGGGCTGTCCGGGCTTCTTACGCTCTACCTCACGGGAGTCGCGTGTCATGAAACCTTCAGCGCGGAGGGCCTTCTTGTCTTCGGCGTTGATCTTGACGAGTGCACGGGCGATGGCGAGGCGGAGAGCCTGGCTCTGGCCGGTGTAGCCGCCACCGAAGAGGTTCACCTTGATGTCATACTTCTCAGCGACGTCGAGCAGGTTCAGGGGCTGCTTCACGACGAACTGGAGGATGGAGCTGGGGAAGTACTCCGTCAGATCCTTTTTGTTGATGGTAATCTTACCAGTGCCCTCTGTCACATAAACACGGGCGACGGCGCTCTTACGGCGACCTAATGCATTAACTACTGCCATTTCTGTTTATTTGTAGAGGTTAATATCGATGGCCTTGGGGCTCTGTGCCTCGTGCTTGTGCTCGGAACCCTCATAAATGTAAAGGTTCGTGATGAGGCGGCTGGCCAGTTTGTTCTTGGGGAGCATACCCTTGACGACGCGGCGGATGAGCTTGTCGTAGCCGTTGGGCTTGGCGAGGATGTCAGCGGGGGTGCTGGCCTTCTGACCGCCGGGGTACATGCTGTAGCGGAGATACACGCGATCGGTCATCTTCTTACCGGTGAGCTGGATCTTGTCGGCGTTGACGATGATGACGTTGTCACCACAATCCACGTGGGGCGTGAAACTGGGTTTGTACTTGCCACGGAGCAACTTTGCTACCTTGGTGGCGAGGCGACCGAGGACCTGGTCCGTTGCATCCACAACGACCCACTCCTTCTGAGCAGTCACCTTGTTGGCAGAAATGGTCTTGTAACTTAAAGTGTCCATTCTTCGTTGAAATTGATTTTTTACTACTAAGTTTGTTTCTTTGTGCCGCGCGAAGCGGCCATTGTGAGTTTTCTGCGATTCACTAACCGCTTTCCCAGGCCATGAGAAAAGCTATTAACACGCAGATAGTGAGCCTTTTAAACGGCTCTCTGATAATAATCGGCTTGCAAAGGTACAACATTTTCCTCATTCGCCAAGCATTTTTCACACTTTTTTTATTCTGCAAGTCGCAAATAATGCCTACCTTTGCCGCCGATTTCAGCGGATTTACGAGTCCGCGAAGGAACAGAACAACGAATTTCCGATATAACTTAGCTCTACTATGTACAGCAAATTACACCTTATACCTTATACATTATTCATTGCCATTACCCTGGCCATGACCTCATGCAAGAAGGATGAGACCTACGCCGAACAGAAGGAGAAGGAGCGCAACGCCATCAGCAACTTCATCAACCGCGACGTGACCATTTACGACCGCGACGGCAACGCCCTCCTCTACGTGGGGCGCATCAACGTCATCAGCGAGGATCAGTTCGAGGGGCAGGGCAACATGACCGATGTCTCGAAGAACGAGTATGTGATGTTCGGCAACTCGGGTGTCTATATGCAGATTGTGCGCGAAGGCGTGGGTGAGCGCCTGGAGCCGGGACAGAGCAAGCAGGTCATCGCCCGCTACACGGAGTTCAACATCCTGCGCGACTCGCTGCAGAGCAGCAGCGAGACGCTCTACTACAGCACAGCACCGGACATCATCGACATCTCCAACACCTATGGCACCTTCACGGCCTCGTTCAATACCGACAACGGCGGCGGTGCCATGTACCGCACCTACGGCTCCACAAGCGTACCTCCCGGCTGGCTGGTGCCCTTCACCTACATCCGCATCGGGCGCCAGACGACGGCAGAACAGATCGCAAAGGTGCGCATCATCGTGCCGCACTCCCAGGGGCACAGCGACGCCATGAGCAACGTCTATCCCTGCTTCTACGAGATCTCCTTCCAAGAGATGCGATAAAAGAAAAAGCAATCACAGAGAAAGCCCCGCCTGCTCGGCGGGGCTTTCTCTGTGATTGCATTTAGTCTTGATCCTTCTGGCTCTCTTCGAACTCCTTCTGGAGCTTCTGCTGCACATCCACGGGCACGAGCTCGTAGCTGGCGAACTTCATCACGAAGCTGGCGCGGCCGCCGGTGATGGAGCTGAGGGCTGTGGAGTAGCTGGACATCTCCTTCAAGGGCACCTTGGCGGTGAGCTTCTCGTAGCCGTTCTCGGAGGTCATGCCCATGATCATGCCGCGGCGGCCCTGCAGGTCACTCATCACGTCGCCCATCTTGTCGCTGGGCACGAAGACATCGACATCGTAGATGGGCTCCAGCAGCTTCGGACCGGCCTCCTTGAAGGCCTGTGAGAAGGCATTGCGGCCAGCGAGCATGAAGGAGAGCTCGTTGCTGTCAACCGGGTGCATCTTACCGTCATAAACGATGACGCGGACGTCGCGGGCATAAGAACCCGTGAGCGGACCCTGCTCCATCTTGCCCATGATACCCTTCAGAATAGCGGGCATGAAGCGGGCATCGATGGCACCGCCGACGACGCTGTTGATGAACACCAGCTTGCCGCCCCATTCCAGGTCGATAACCTCTTCGCTCTTGGCGTTGATGCGGAACTCCTGACCACCGAAGCGATAGACCTCGCTGACGGGCTGACCGTCGGCATAGGGCTCGATGATGAGGTGCACCTCGCCGAACTGACCGGCACCGCCGGACTGCTTCTTGTGGCGATAGTCGGAGCGGGCAGCCTTCGTGATGGTCTCGCGGTAGGGGATGCGGGGCTCGTCATAGACAATCTGGATCTTATCGTTGTTCTCCATGCGCCATTTCAGCGTGCGCAGATGGAACTCGCCCTGACCCTTCACCAGGATCTGGCGCAGCTCCTTGCTTTGCTCGACGACCCACGTGGGATCCTCCTGCGACATGCGCTGGAGCACGTTCATCATCTTCTCCGTCTCTGCCTCGTTGGCAGCACGGATGGCGCGGATGTACTTGGGTTCGGGGTACTTGATGAAGGCGAAGCGGTTATCGCAGTCCTTGCCGTTGAGGGTGTTACCCGTCTTCACGTCCTTCAGCTTCACGGAGCAGCCGATGTCACCGGCTACGAGTTCGCTGACCTTCGTGCGGTTGGCACCGGCGCAGACGAAGAGTTGCGCGATGCGCTCCTTCGAGCCGCGGTCGGCGTTCGTCAGGTCGTCGCCCTCGCGAACCACGCCGCTCATCACCTTGAAGTACTGCACCTCGCCGATATGGGGCTCCACAGCAGTCTTGAAGAAATAGAGGCTCGTGGGACCGTTCGCGTCGCACTTGACCTCCTCGCCGCGCGTGTTGTGCACGACAGGCATCTGATCCACGAAGGGAACCACATTGCCCAGGAACTCCATCAGACGGCGCACGCCCATGTCCTTTCCTGCGCAGACGCAGAAGACGGGGAACATACCGCGGCTGGCCAGACCGGCGCGGATGCCGTCGCGCATCTCGTCCTCGCTGAGCTCCTCGGTCTCGAAGAACTTCTCCATCAGCGTCTCGTCGTGCTCGGCAGCAGCCTCCACGAGCGTCTTATGCATCTCGGTAGCCTTGTCGAGCTGGTCGGCGGGGATGTCCTCGATGATGGGCGCACCGCCCTCGGGCTTCCACGAATACTTCTTCATCAGCAGCACGTCGATGACGGCGTTGAAGTCCGGACCGGTCTTCACGGGGTACTGCACGGGCACCACCTTGGAGCCGTAGATGCTCTGCAGCTGCTCCAGCAGATGGTCGTAGTCGAACTCCTCGTCCAGGCGGTTCACCAGGAAGATGACGGGCTTCTGCATCTTCTCCGTCAGGCGGAAGTGGTTCTGCGTGGCCACCTCGGGGCCTGCAGCGCCGTTGAGCAGGATGATCGTCGTGTCCGTCACGCCCATCGCCGTGAGGGCTGCACCGGCGAAGTCATCGGAGCCCGGGCAGTCGATGATGTTCAGCTTCTTGTTGTTCCACTCGACATGGAACGGCGTAGCGAAGACCGAGTAGCCGTACTCCTGCTCCACAGGCAGATAGTCCGAGACGGTGTTCTTCTGCGTGATGCGTCCGCGACGCGAGATGATGCCGCTCTCGAAGAGCAGCGCTTCCGTGAGGGTGGTTTTACCCGACCCGTCACTGCCAAGCAAGGCAATGTTCTTGATTTCTTTCGTCTGATAGGTCTTCATAGACGGTAAAGGTATTTAGTTGATAAGTTTATAAGTGGCTCTTCGGATGAGGCAATAAGCCCCCGTTTTGACAGCTTCAGAGACCCTTTCGGGGCTCATTTCCTGCAAAAACGGTCGCAAGTTAGCAATAAATATTCAAACTCCGCTCATCTTTTGACCTTTTTTAGCGAAAAACACGTAACTTTGCGCCGCAGAACCTATATCTTTCAACTTTCAACTCCCTTGGCGGGCCTCTACATCCACATCCCCTTCTGTCGCTCCCGCTGCGCCTACTGCGACTTCTACTCCACCACCCGCGAGGCGGAGGCGGCCACCTACGTCGATGCCCTCTGCCGCGAGATGGAGGCCCGCCGCTGTGAGCTTCCTCACGCGCGCGTACATTCTATATATATAGGCGGCGGCACACCCTCCGTGCTCCCCCCCTCCCTCCTCCACCGCATCCTCGACCGCGCCCGCGCCCTCTACGACGTGGCCGACGATGCCGAGGTGACCGTGGAGATGAATCCCGACGATTGGCCCCTCTCTAACTCCCCCCGTGGGGGGGAGGACTCCATTACCTCTGAAGACAAGAATGAAGACATAGGCTATGCGGCCCTCCCCCCCACGGGGGGAGCGGGGAGAGGGGCCTTCAACAGAGTCTCCCTCGGCATCCAGACCTTCGACGACTCCCTCCTGCGCCTCATCCGCCGTCGCCACGACGCCGCCACAGCCATCCGTGCCGTGCAGCATCTGCAAGCCGCCGGCATCGCGAACATCAGCATCGACCTCATCTACGGCCTCCCCGGCCAGACCCTCGAGCAGTGGGAGCACGACCTCGACACCGCCTTCTCCCTCGGCATCCAGCACCTCTCGGCCTACGCCCTCAGCTACGAGCCCGGCACCGCCCTCACCCGCTGGCGCGACGAAGGCCGCATCCGCGAAGCCACCGACGAGCTCTCCGTACAGATGTACCAGCGCCTCTGCCAGCGCGCCCGTGGCGCCGGCTTCGAGCACTACGAGATCTCCAACTTCGCCCTCCCCGGCTTCGCCTCCCGCCACAACAGCAGCTATTGGACCGCCGTCCCCTACCTCGGCTTCGGCCCCGGTGCCCACAGCTACGACGGCCACCGCACCCGCCGCGCCAATCCCCCCAGCCTCACCGCCTACCTCGCCCACTGGCTCTCCCCCACCACTAATCCCGCATCCCCTCCCACTAATCCAGCATCCCCCACCGCTAATCCAGCATCCGCTCCCTCTGGTTCCGCATCCCCCACCATTAATCCAGCATCCGCCCCCTCTGGTTCCGCGCTTCCGCCCGCCGATAGCGCATCGCGTTTTCATCGCGATGCCTCTCCCACCCTCGAGCACCTCACCGACGATGAGCTCTACGACGAAGCCGTCATGTGCGGCCTGCGCACAGCGCGCGGCATCGACCTCGACAGCCTCGCCGCCCGCTTCGGCGCCCAACGCTTCCGCTACCTCCTCCGCCAGGCAGCCCCCCACCTCCACGCCGCCCGCCTCGTCAACCGCGACCATCACCTCCGCCTCACCGAGCAATCGCTCATGATCTCCGACGACATCATGAGCGACCTGATGGCATAGCCTACAAAACAACATTGATCATTACTACCATCATAAAATAAAATATATCAGCAGGAGGCGGACTGAACACCGCAAGCTTTGAGCAACAACCCCATGTCCTGTCGGGACACACATCAAGCCCTGCGCCGCCACACCCCACAACGCATCAAGTGGATCACCTTGGTGATCCACCCTAAACGACGCGTCCTTCTGCGCTACACCTCGTGTCCTTTCAGGTGGATCACCTTGGTGATCCACCCAACACCATCTGCCCCTCCGCCCGACACGCCCTGTCTCGTCAGCCAACGGCCCGCAGCCCTTCAGCCAACACCTCCCGTTCCGTCTGCCAACACCTCCCGTCCCGTCAGCCAACACCCTCTATCCCATCAGCCAACACCATCTGCCCTTTCGGCAGATGGTAGTACACCTGTACATTGCCGATGTTTACGACGGGTTGTGGGGGGCTTTATGGTTTACGGTGGCCTCGAGGGTGCCGTCGGCGAGACGGGTGGTGAGGGTGTCGCCGGAGCGGACGTCGGCGACGGAGCGGAGGAGGCGGCCGTCGGAGGTGTAGGTCAGGGAGTAGCCGCGACGCAGGAGGAGGACGGGGTCGAGGGCGGCGAGGCGGGTGTCGAGGGTCTGTAGCCGGAACCGGGCGCTTTGCAGGCGGAGCTGCGAGGCTTGTGAGAGGCGCGTCTGCAACAGCTCCACGCGATGCGCTGCGGCGAGGAGACGCTGACGGGGTGCTGCGCTCAGGCGCAGCGCGACTTGTTCGAGGCGCCGCAGCTGACGCTCATGCACGAGGGCGAAGGAACGGGGAAGGAGCGTGGAGAGACGCAGGAGGCGCTGCCGCTCATTCTCCACGCAGAGGCGCGCCAGCTGTGTGATGCGGCTCTGATAGTCCTGCAGGGCGGCGAGGAGCTGGGCTTGGTGCTCGATGAGGAAGGCGGCAGCGGCCGTGGGGGTCTTCACGCGGGTGTGGGCCACGAAGTCCAGCACCGTCTCGTCGCGCTCATGCCCGATGCCCACGATGACGGGCAACGGCATCTGCGCCACGGCGGCCGCCAGCGAGTAGGTGTCGAAATCGGAGAGGTCGCTGGTGGCGCCGCCGCCGCGGATGATGACGACGCAGTCCCACTGCTCGGCCTCGTCGGCGATGGCCGCCAGGGCGGCCAGCACGCTCTCCTCGACATTGGCGCCCTGCATCGTGGCGGGAAAGAGGCGGATGTCGAAATGCAACCCGTACTCGTTCTGTTGCAGCTGGTTGCAGAAGTCGCCATAGCCTGCTGCACCTGCCGACGAGACGACGGCGATGCGCCTCAGGAGCGTGGGCAGCGGCAGCGAGCGGTTGTCCTCGAGGATGCCGTCGGCCTCTAACTGCGCCAGGATCTCACGGCGCCGGCGCGCCATGTCGCCCATCGTGTAGGACGGGTCGATGTTCACGATGTTCAGCGAGAAGCCGTACAGCTCATGGAACTCCACTGTCACCTGCACGCGCACCTTCAGCCCCGCGCGGAGACGCTCACCAGTGGCGCGCTCGAAGAGGGGCGCCAGGAGATGATAGGTGCGCGCCCACATCGTGCCGCGGGCTTTGGCCACGAGCGCACGCCCCGCAGCATCCTTCTGGATGAACTCCACGTAGAAATGTCCGTTCTGCGCCAGTCGCGCCTCGGCGAGCTCGGCTTCGAGCCAGTACTCGCCGTCGAGCGTCTGCTCCAGCACAGAGCGCACGAGATTGTTGAGTTCGTAGAGGGTGAGCGTCTCGTTGTTCATCATTCTTCAAGCTTGCGCTGCAAATGTACGCATATTTTGCGACCCGGCCATCTTCCTCTTCCATTATTTTGCAGCATCAGGCATAGAAAATTGCGAACATCCATCCGACATTCATAAATCTTTACTACCTTTGCAGCGCTGTTTACGCGTACATTATTATTTATTATATATACATTGTCAATTATACATTGAAAATGGATTGGCTTATCAACCTTTTTACCAACAGCGACTCCATCGCGCACATCGTGCTGCTCTACTCGCTGGTGATTGCCGTGGGCATCGCCCTCGGCCGTTTTAAGATCTTCGGTATCTCGCTCGGCGTGACCTTCGTGCTCTTCGCGGGCATCCTGGCCGGCCACATCGGCTTCACGGGCACGCCGGAGGTGCTGAACTACGTGCAGGACTTCGGCCTCATCCTCTTCGTCTATTGCATCGGCTTGCAGGTGGGTCCCGGTTTCTTCGAGAGCTTCGCCAAGGGCGGCATCACGGCGAATATGCTGGCGATGGGCATCGTGGGCCTGAACGTGGCGACGATGCTGGCGCTCTACTTCATCCTCTTCTACAACCCCGAGATCCGGGGCGGCGAGAACGTCTGGAACCTCTCGATGATGACGGGCGTGCTCTGCGGCGCCATCACCAACACGCCGGGCCTGGGTGCTGCCTCCGAGGCCGTGAACACCATCTACAAGGGTGCCGCCCAGATCCCGCAGATCGCCTCGGGCTACGCCTGCGCCTATCCCCTCGGCGTGGTCGGCATCATCGGCGCCACCATCGCCATCCGCTATATCTGCCGCATCAGCCTGAAGAAGGAGGAGCAGCAGATCGAGCAGGAGATGAACGAGAACCCCCACGCCAAGCCCCACCGCATGACGCTGCGCGCCGAGAACAAGGCGCTGAGCGGACGCACCATCCTGCAGATCCGCGACTTCCTGAGCCGCAACTTCGTATGCTCGCGACTGCTCCATGAGGGCCACGTCACCATCCCCAACCGCGACACCGTCATCACCGAGGGCGACCTGATGTACATCACCTGCGCCGAAGATGACTGGGAGGCAATCTCCGCCTTCATCGGACCTGTCGATCACGTGGAATGGGACGAGCAGGACGTGCAGATGGTCTCCAAGAACGTCCTCGTCACGCAGCCCTCCGTCAACGGCAAGACCTTCGGTCAGCTGCACTTCTCCAGCGTCTATGGCGTCAACGTCACCCGCATCCACCGCAACGGCATGAACCTCTTCGCCGACCGCAACCTGCGCATCCAGATTGGCGACAAGCTCGTCTGCGTAGGCCCCGAGGACGCCATCGAGCGCGTGGCCAACATGCTGGGCAACGAGGTGAAGCGCCTCGACCACCCCAACCTCAGCGCCATCTTCATCGGCATCGTCGTGGGTATCGTCTTCGGAATGATGCCGATCGCGCTGC
This sequence comes from Bacteroidaceae bacterium, assembly GCA_017470425.1. Lineage (GTDB taxonomy): Bacteria > Bacteroidota > Bacteroidia > Bacteroidales > Bacteroidaceae > Physcousia. The sequence goes on from JAFUYT010000021.1 coordinate 207,507, forward strand.
CCGGCGTGCCCACGCCCGTGAAGCTGGGTCTGGCCGGCGGTCCCCTCATCATCGCCATCCTCATCGGCCGCTTCGGCTACAGGGCGCACTTGGTCAGCTACACCACGACCTCTGCCAACCTGATGTTGCGCGAGTTCGGTCTGGTGCTGTTCCTCGCCTCCGTGGGCATCAAGGCCGGTGCCACGTTCTGGGACACCGTGATGCGCGGCGACGGCCTCACCTACGTCTGGGCCGGCTTCCTCATCACCGTCATCCCCATCCTCATCATCGGCGTGCTGGCACGCCTGAAGTACAAGCTCAACTACTTCACGCTGATGGGCCTCATCGCCGGTGCCACCACTGACCCGCCCGCCCTGGCCTACGCCAACCAGACGGCGAACAACGATGCGCCCGCCGTAGGCTACAGCACCGTCTATCCCCTCTGCATGTTCCTGCGCATCCTGACCGCGCAACTCATCATCCTGCTGCTCTACAGCGTGGTATAAGAGAAAAGCATCGGGGGCCTCTGACGAGGCCCCCGATGCTTTTCTTATGCCAATCGTTTACACGATTCCCTGTGCCATCATCGCCTTGGCCACCTTCATGAAGCCTGCGATGTTGGCGCCCTTCACGTAGTTGACATAGCCGTCGGGCTCGGTGCCGTACTTCACGCACTGCGCGTGGATGGCGTGCATGATGCCGTGCAGCCGCTGGTCCACCTCCTCGGCGCTCCAGCTGATGTGCATCGCGTTCTGGCTCATCTCCAGTCCGCTGGTGGCCACGCCGCCCGCGTTCACGGCCTTGCCGGGCGCGAAGATCATCTTCGCCTCGATGAAGGCGTCGATAGCCTCCGGCGTGCAACCCATGTTGGAGATCTCGCCGACGCACTGGACACCGTTCTGGATGAGCTGGCGCGCATCGTCGCCGTTCAGCTCGTTCTGCGTGGCACACGGCAGTGCGATGTCGCACTTCACCTCCCACGGCTTCCGTCCGGCAAAGAACTGAGCCTCGGGGAACTCCTCGGCGTAGGGCGCGCAGATGTCATTTCCGCTGGCGCGCAGCTCCAGCATATAGTCGATCTTCTCGCCGCTGATGCCCGTGGGGTCGTAGATGTAGCCGTCCGGGCCGCTGATGGTGACGACCTTGGCGCCGAGCTGCGTGGCCTTCGTGGCAGCGCCCCAGGCGACATTGCCGAAGCCGCTGATGGCCACCGTCTTGCCCTTGATATCCCTGCCGTGGGTCGTCAGCATCTCATTCACGAAATAGAGACCACCGAAGCCCGTAGCCTCCGGGCGCACCAGCGAACCGCCGTACTCCAGCCCCTTGCCCGTGAGCACGCCGCTCCAGTCGCGCGTCAGCTTCTTGTACTGCCCGAAGAGATAGCCGATCTCGCGGGCACCCACGCCGATGTCGCCGGCCGGCACATCCACCTCGGGGCCGATGTGGCGATAGAGCTCGCTCATGAATGCCTGACAGAAGCGCATCACCTCGGCATCGCTCTTGCCGCGGATGCTGAAGTCGGAGCCGCCCTTGCCGCCGCCCATCGGCAGCGTCGTCAGCGCGTTCTTGAACGTCTGCTCGAAGCCCAGGAACTTCAGGATCGAGAGATTCACGGAGGCGTGGAAGCGCAAGCCGCCCTTGTACGGGCCGATGGCCGAGTTGAACTGCACGCGATAGCCCAGGTTCACCTGCACCTCGCCCTTGTCATCGACCCAGGGCACGCGGAACGTGATGATGCGCTCGGGCTCCACGAGGCGCTCGATCAGCTTCGCACGCTCGAACTCAGGATGCTGGTTATAGACTTCTTCGATACTCATGAGCACTTCGCGGACAGCCTGCAAGTACTCCTTCTCACCTGGATGCTTGGCCTCCAGGTTGGCCATGATGGTTTCAATCTTCATGGTGTTGTTAACCGTTTTAAAGGATTGTAATAGGTAAGTTCAGTTCGTTTTCGAGAGCAAAATTACATCCTTTCGCTTATTCTACCAAATAAAAGCATCATGAAATCGTATTTTTATGTACTTTTGCACCCAAAATCCCTTCAATGCTCCGCTCGGCGCTTGCGACGCTTCGCCCTGCGAAGAACTTTCAACTCTCAACTGTCAACTCTCAACTCCCTTCCTCATGGCAATCGTAAAAATAGTAAAAGGTCTGAAGCCCAAATTCGGCAAGCACTGTTACCTGGCTGACGGCGCCGTCATCATCGGCGAAGTCGAGTTGGGCGACGACGTCACCATCTGGCCGTGCGCCGTGCTACGCGGCGACGTACATTACATCAAGGTCGGCAACCGCTCCAACATCCAGGACAACTCCTGCGTGCACACCCTCAACGGCAAGGCTCCCGTGGAGATCGGCGAGGACGTCACCGTGGGTCACAGCGTGACGCTGCACGGCTGCACCATCCTCGACGGCGCCCTCATCGGCATGGGCGCCACCGTACTCGACCACGCCGTCATCGGCCGTGGTGCCATCGTGGCAGCCGGTGCCCTCGTACTCTCCAATACCCATGTCGGCGACGGCGAGCTGTGGGGCGGCGTGCCCGCCAAGTTCATCAAGAAAGTGAATCCCGAGCAGGCACAGGCCCTCAACAAGACCTACGCCGCCCACTACATCGAGTACTCCGACTGGTACCGCGCCTCCGACCGCGACCCCGCCAACACCCAGAACGTCCTCAACGGCGAGGACTACCTGTAGCATCTACGTTCGTAATCAGAAAGAATACCACAAAAGTTTTCCTGTTTCCTTTGGCGGGTCGGGAAAGAAAACGTATCTTTGCGGCACAAACAGAAACATCTGCCACGCTATGGGTACATATATCAACATAGGAAATGCCGGGTTCCAAAGAGTCCGTAACAGTGAATATATCGACAAGTCGGGGCTTATCAGTGTGATCAACGGCACACTCTTTACAGAGCGCAGCTTCAGTTGTGTCTCGCGGTGCCGTCGCTTCGGAAAGTCAATGGCAGCGAAGATGCTGTGCGCCTACTACGACCGCTCGTGTGATTCACGCAAGCTGTTTGAAGACCTACAGATCGCGCAAGATCCATCGTTTGAGAAGCATCTGAACAAGTATCCTGTCATCTACTTGGATATGAGTGACTTCACAGAGCGCTTCAAGGGCGATGACATTGTGGAGAGAATCAAGGAGAAACTGCGTGAGGACATCATTGAGGCTTATCCACAAGTCAGGGTAAAGGGCGATGATGACCTGATGGAGGTACTGGTGAGAATCAACGAAGCCACGGGCGACACGTTCATCCTGATCGTGGACGAGTGGGATGCCCTCTGCCGGGAGTTTCCCTCCACATCGCAGGCCATGGACAACTACGTGGGTTGGATGCGCCGTATGTTCAAGAGTGTCAGTGCTTCCCGTGTCTTCGCCGCCGTCTATATGACCGGCATCCTGCCCATCAAGAAGTACAACACGCAGTCGGCGCTGAACAACTTCCTGGAGTACTCGATGGTGGAGCCCCGCCAACTGGCCCGTTTCTTCGGCTTCACGAAGGAGGAGGTGCGGATGCTGGCGGAACGCCACGGCACGGATTTCGACGAGCTGGTGAAGTGGTACGACGGCTACCAGATCGGCGATGAGCTGTCGATGTTCAACCCCAACAGTGTCATTCAGGCCGTAGCCATCGGTCGCTGCCGCAGCTTCTGGGCATCCACGGGAGCGTTC